>DAMCZI010000007.1:0-141815 GCA_032095175.1 Clostridiaceae bacterium | reverse complement strand
TTACTGTGTACTTTTCAGTACGTCGCTTATTCACTGTTCAATTTTCAAGGACCGTTTTATTTGTTTGCTTCATCGCCGTAGCGACATAAATTATAATATCATTTCTACTCATACATGTCAACACTATTTCAAAACTTTTTTCAAATTTCTTTTTTCCTTTGAAAATCCTTTGATAAAGTGCTGCATCTCCAAAAGATCAATTAGCTCTTTGGAGATGACTCAAATCTCGAACCCCCACCGTTAGTTGGTTGGTTTGTGAGAATGTTGAATCTGCAAAAAATAGTTTGGCTCCGTGGAGAGGATTCGAACCTCCAACCCTCCGGTTAACAGCCGGATGCTCCACCATTGAGCTACCACGGAACACTTACATGATTTATTATATCACCTTTTTCTACTTTTGCAACACCCTTTTTTAACTTTCTTTCAAATGGCAATTTCAATTCAGTGACTAGGCGTAAACGTGCATGCCACCTTGTCGAAAAATAAATCACCTTAATCTGTAACATTATAAACTTGCCTTCATATATTATATTGTTCCCGGGAGAATACACATTAATGCATATAAATATAATTTGAGGGCAATAATTATAACACTTAGTCATATTTATTCATCTATTGCCAGGGAACTCCCCCTATTAGCCACTATTGGAGGTAACAACAGCTAGGATAAAAAAATAACAAATTAACACATCTATATACAAAATGAAAGGAGGGTTGACTGGTTTTTGTGGTAAACAGGTGTATATAAACCAAATTCCAGGAAACAATATTAATATAAAGTGCTGTATATTGCTAAGACACGCAGCGAAAGTCGGATATACGTTAAAACACTTTATATTGAGGGAAAGCTAACAGCTTTAATCTTGCAGTACTTTGTAATGTTATATTTATAAAGTCTTACCTTAAATGGTATACAAGATTTTAATACGAAAGTATTAACCCAAGTGGTTGAATCCTGTGATACCACCATACTATGCATATAGTATGAAAAATCATAATATTACTTAATGTTATGATTTTAGAAACCAGGTAATATTATGATGATACTCTCAAAATACTATATTCATCCTGAAATCCATATGATGGAATATAGAATTAACATTGCAGCTAAGTTTCTAAAACAAAAAAAGGTTCTCACTTTATCAAAATAAGGTGAGAACCTTCTCTCTTTCTTACTTAGTTGGCTTCATTGTTGGGAATAATAATACATCTCTTATTGAATATGAATCTGTTAAGAACATAATCAATCTATCTATTCCTATACCAAGTCCTCCTGTTGGAGGCATTCCTATTTCAAGTGAATTTATAAAGTCGTCATCCATCATGTAGGCTTCATCATCACCAAGTTCCTTTTCTCTCATCTGCTGAACAAATCTGTCCTTCTGATCAATAGGATCGTTAAGCTCTGAATATGCATTTCCAAGCTCTCTTGCATATACAAAGACTTCAAATCTTTCAGTTAATGTAGGATCATCCTTCTTCTTCTTTGTCAATGGGGATACTTCAACAGGATAATCCATTATAAATGTTGGCTGCATAAGGTGCTCTTCAGCATATGCTTCAAATGCTACATTTAAAAGGTCACCCTTTGTACAGTCAGATAACTTCTTTTTAAGTTCACCCTCAAGCTTTAACTTCTTAGCTATTTCTCTTGCCTCTTCATCTGTCTTGATTTCATTAAAATCAACCCCAGCATACTGCTTAACTGCATCCTTCATGGTCAATCTATTCCATGGTGGAGTAAAGTCTATTTCAGTTCCCTGGTATGTAATCTTTGTTGTACCATGGATTTCTTTACAAACATAGGCAACCATGTTCTCAGTAAGTTCCATCATGTCGTTATAGTCTGCATATGCCTGATATATTTCTATCATATCAAATTCAGGATTATGCCTAATATCTATTCCTTCATTTCTAAAGTCCTTACCAAGTTCGTAAACCCTTTCAAGGCCTCCTACGATAAGTCTCTTTAAATATAATTCCGTAGCAATTCTTAGATATAGATCAATATCTAGTGCATTGCTGTGAGTAATAAATGGTCTTGCTGCCGCTCCACTTGCTATTGTTGAAAGTATAGGAGTTTCTACCTCTATAAAATCCTTTTCATCAAGGAACTTTCTTATGAGCTTTATAATCTGTGTTCTCTTTATAAATGTATCCTTAACTTCAGGATTAACTATAAGATCAACATATCTCTGTCTGTATCTTAAATCTGGATCCTTCAATCCATGCCACTTTTCTGGTAGTGGTCTTAATGACTTTGTAAGGAGAACGAAATCCTTTACATGTACGGAAACCTCTCCTGTTTTTGTCTTGAATACTGTTCCTTCAACACCTATTATGTCACCTAAATCAAGTGTCTTAAAGAACTTTAACTTTTCTTCTCCAACATCATCTATCCTCACATAAAGCTGAAGCTTTCCATATCTATCATGGATATCAGAAAAGCCAGCCTTACCATGAACTCTTTTTGACATAAGCCTTCCAGCAACTTTAACATCTGTTCCCTCAAGAGCTTCATAGTTTCCCTTTACATCCTTTGATGTATGAGTTCTCTCATATTTAACAATTTCAAAAGGATCTTCTCCCTTTTCCTTTAATTCCTCTAACTTTTGAATTCTCTGCTTCATTAATTCGTTATACTCTTCTTCAAGCTTTTGTAAATCCACCTGGTTTAACTCATCGTTTGCCATGTTAATACCTCCATAAATTTTATGCGTTTCTTCTTATCTCAAGAACTTCGTAAACTGTTACTCCATCTGGAACTGGTATTTCTGCTTTCTCTCCAATTTTTTTGCCTAAAAGACCCATTCCTATAGGTGCCTCATTGGATATCTTCATTAGCATTGGGTCAGCTTCTGCCGAACCAACGATAGTAAATTCCATTTCGTCATCAAACTCCAAATCCTTAACCTTTACAACACAACCTACTGATACTACATCTGTCTTTATATCGTCATCATCTATTATTTTCGCGTTCTTAAGCATGTTCTCAAGGGTTGCAATTCTTCCTTCAACAAATGCTTGTTCATTCTTAGCCTCATCATATTCTGAATTTTCACTCAAATCTCCAAATGACAAAGCTACTTTTATTTTTTGAGTAACCTCTTTCCTTTTTACAGTTTTGAGGTACTCTAATTCTTCCTCTACTTTTTTTACTCCCTCATAGGTTAGGATTACCTGCTTGTTATTTTCGCTCATCTCTTTCTCTCCTTCATATATTTTTTATCATATACACCAAATTTTATGATAAAAGGTTATAAAATTTGATTTTATATTGCATTATAAAAGTAGTGCAACATAAAATCACTGAAATAGTTTCCCCCAATATATCAAGTTTATTATTCAGTGTATTGATAATACCCCAAGCATATGCTTCAGGCAGAATGGCAAGTTTCCTGTTAATCATTTAATATTGGAGTTTATTGTTTATATTATAGAATATTATATGCTGTTGTTGTTATTATATAACACTCATTTTACCATGGCATAATTAATAACAAGCACCATAAATATGCTTATAGTGCTTGCTACCTTTTTTCATTAGATGTTATTATAAACCACCTGTATTTCATTGTCAACAATTTTATCCCAGTTTTATTCCATTCATCTGCCAAATAAGTATATGACTTACTTTTCCATTATGCAGCTTTCTTTATTCATTAATTCCCTTATCTTAAATCCTTCTTTTTCTGCATAACGCCAGAGTGGTTTTTTGCCTAACACATCAACATAGCCTTGAGCAAATAATGGTTCAAGATGACCTTGTCCATTAAAGGAAACAGTTATATCATCAAACCAAAGCTTCCCTGTAGGATAATTTATAAACTTCAGGTATAAAATCGGTCGTTCTCTTTCTATAAGGCAGCTGTGTTTTGGATTATCAGAAGCAATTACAACCGCATCAGCCCTTTCAGATGCCTTTACTGGATCCTCTAGAACCGCAGCAGATGTTCCATATTTCATAATTCCATAGTCAACCATATCCTTTACCTCATCGCGCCTGTCAGTTATAAGTATTATCCTTCTTGCAATGGGTAAAAGCAGCTTGAATGCATTTTTCCCTTCAGGAGTAGCAGCATCAGCAATAACTACCTCATTTAACCTTAAGTCACACCCAAGGCTAATGGTATAAAAATCAAGAGCTCTAACAAGGCATGAAGCATGGAAAAGTTGGTTGAAGTTTATGGAATAATCCGTTGATAATACATATCCATATCTTTTTATACCTATCCTCTCCCCCCTCCTTCTCTTAACCTTCTCAAACCCCTCGGGTATTCTTATCCTGCATCCTGTTATACCATTGAAATTATGGGTCTCTTCCTCATAGGGACCAATTAGATTTCTTACACCCATAATCCTTCCTCTAATAGGATATCTCGCTGCAAGTCCTTCTGTCTTAGCTCTATTTAATACTGCAAACCCCTCCATCTATTCTCCTCTTTATAGATTGATTTGTTTAGGTATAGAATTCTTGGAGTAAAATTAAGCATATCAAGTACCCTCTCATACTCTTCAGGTAATATGGTTTCTTTGTTCTTTCCTATTATAGCTGTAATCAATGCCTCTATTACATTTGTTCCAAAGGATCTGCCATTGAATTCTGGTGTTGTGGTAATAAGCATATATACCTCTCTTTTTCTTAAATCCTCGATATCATCGCTGGTTATAGTGTTAGTTATTATTATTTTTCCCTTAAGGCTGCCTGGCATATGCTTTTTTATAAATAGGTAGTCTCCTGCTATTATCTGGGCTTCATCATAGTATTTTTCATACTTTGTTTTTGTTATATCCTGGCTTTTCCCTGTTGGATAAAGCATTTCAAAGGGCATGTTTACAACTATAGGAAGAAGTACTCTTATAATTCTGTTAAAGGACTTAAAGGATCTTATGGGCACGGGTATATTTAGTCCAAACATAACATCTCCAAAGGTTATTTTTGCCCCTGCATCATTTAACGCCAGTGCCATTCCATACCTGTCCACTGCACTTGTCATTAGCACCCTTTTATCCTTAAGGCATAACACCTTTTCATCAATATATTTTATTACCCTTTTTTCAAGAGTATTCTTTAGGATAGAACCATCCAGTATGGGAGTTATTTTAGCCGCTCTGGCTATAGCTACAGAATCCTTTATAATATATTTTCTGTTCGAACCCTGAAGATACATATCTATTCCACCCATCCCGAAGGCATCGATTTTCCCATCAAGCTTTTCTATTATATCTATAAGCTTATTAACATTCCCATCGGTACCTATCCTCTCAATCAAAAAGGTTTCTCCAAGGATTTCTGTGATTACACTATGATTTCTTTTTGATGAACCAAGACTTACAGAAACAACCCTTTTCATCTTTAAACCTCCCAAAAAATTTAAATCTTAAATTCTTTATTCAGTATTACATTGTTCCCACTTTGGTAATTTTTAGTAACAAATTTAAAAATAAAAAGGATCTACTCTATTAAAGTAAATCCTTTTATTTCAATCTAAATATTTATGCTTTATTTATTTTTGCCCTTCGCTGTCTGTCTATTTCATATAGCATTACGGAACCAGCACATGCAACATTGAAGGATGTTATTTTCCCATACATAGGTATTTTAACAAGCTTATCACAAAGCTCCTTATAATTATTGCTTAATCCATAAGTTTCATTACCAATAAGCAACATCGTGGGGTTTGTTAAATCTGCTTCTTCAATAAAAGTATCTGCCTTTGAAGTAGATCCTACTATTTGAAAATTATCAAATCTACTTCTTATTTCAGAAATCCATTGTAATAATTCATTATGGGATTGCAGCCTGACAGTTGGAACAGAAAAGAACGTGCCCATACTTGACCTAATTGTTTTAGGATCATATAAGTCAACCGCATGACCAGTTATTATCAATCCATCTACCTTCAGTGCTTCACAGGAGCGTATCAACGTTCCTAAATTGCCATGGCTTGAAGGTCTGTCAAAAACAACAACAACCATATCCTTTTTTATTTTAATACGTGACAAATCATTTTGGGGCATTGATATAACAGCAACTATTTCGGAATAATCTTCATCCTTGTCGCTTAGCTTATCCATTAATTTTGCTGTTAATTCAAAATGAACTTCTGCCTTTGAATTAGCAAGTATATTATTTGCCCAATCTGACAGCGGTTTTTCATTTGAGTATATAAAAGCTTTGATATGCCAGTTGTTTTCTATTGCATAGTTAATGGACTTTACCCCTTCAACAAAAAACTCTTTATACTTAGTTCTTTTTTCTCGATTTCTCTTAAGCACTTCAATTTTTTGAAAATCACTATTCTCTGAATAAATTTTCTTCACTTGTGGTTTCATATAAATTCTCCTTTTTAAGCTCCTACACATATATAAATTATTTTGACGAAATCCCTGCTTACAAACTTTATAAAATACAAAGATCTATGATTATGAATTCTTTTTAATGTAAATATCCAGTGCTTTAAGGGCTTTAGAAGCCAAAATGACAATTGCTCCATACATAAATATTCTAGCAAAAATTTCAAACACAATCAAAAAAGAATATGTTATACCCACAGTTATAATTCCTCCCCATATACAGATATTTGCTTTACCATATAATACCGCAACGTCAAAATATTGTAAAGCAAAAGCCTATGAATTATTCATTCATAAGCTCATTTCTATAATCAATAAGAAGGTTTATTATCTCCTCCCTATCATCCATTGTATTTATTTTATTTCTTATTGCTGCAGCATCCTTTATGCCCTTCATGTACCAGGCAAGCTGCTTTCTCATTTCAATTATGCCTCTTTGACCCTTATATTCATAGGCCATGTCCATATGTCTTATAGCCATATCAATTCGCTCATAAAACTCTGGCTCTGAAAGTATTTCACCTGTATTCAAATAGTGTACCACCCTTTTAAAAATCCATGGATTCCCCAGGGCACCTCTTCCTATCATTATGGCATCACAGCCTGTTTCATCAAATAGCTTTTTAGCAGTCTCAGGACATACAACATCACCATTCCCTATAACAGGTATGCTTACAGCTTCTTTAACCTGCCTTATTATATCCCAATCTGCTTTTCCTTCATACATCTGAGCCCTTGTCCTGCCATGTACAGCTATAGCAGATGCACCTGCGCTTTCTGCCATTTTCCCAAATTCAACAGCATTTATGGATGTCTCATCCCATCCCTTTCTGAATTTAACGGTAACTGGCACTTTTGATTTTAATACAACATTTTTTATAACCTTTTCTGCAAGCTCTGGGTTTTTCATAAGGGCCGAGCCCTCGCAGTTCTTAACTATCTTCGGAGCAGGACATCCCATGTTTATGTCCACTATAGCTACCTTTGGGTTCTGGCCTATTACTTCTGCCATATATCCCATTATTTCAGGGTCCGAACCAAATATCTGGACAACTGCAGGGGCTTCTCTGTCATCTATATCAAGCATAACCTCTGTTCTCTTACTTCCATAATAAAGCCCTTTTGAGCTTACCATTTCAGTATAAACAAGACCGCTTCCAAACTCCTTGCATATCACCCTGAAAGCTTTATCAGTAACTCCTGCCATTGGTGCAAGAAAAACCCCGTTATCAGGCTTAAAGTCTCCTATCTTCATATAATCACCTATTTGTTCTTTTCATATATTATTCTTAATCCCTCAAGGGTTAAGAATGAATTCACCTCATCTATTGTTGTACTTTCAGAAGCTATGAGCTTTGCAAGACCTCCAGTTGCAATAACATATGGTTCGCTTTCTCCAAGCTCTTTCATTTCATTTTTCATTCTATTTACAATATAATCAACCTGACCTACATATCCATATATTATACCTGCCTGCATACTCTGAACGGTATTCTTTGATATAACTGTCTGAGGCTTAACAAGCTCAACTCTTGGAAGCTTTGCAGCCCTTTCAAAAAGAGAATCACTAGCTATTCTGATTCCTGGAGTTATGGCTCCTCCATAGTATTCCCCATTGGCACCTACTGCACAGAAGGTTGTTGCAGTACCAAAGTCTATTATTATAAGAGGTTTCTTATATATCTCGTGACCTGCAACAGCATTAACTATTCTGTCTGCACCAACCTCTTTTGGATTATCATATTTAACATTTATTCCTGTCTTTATTCCAGGTCCAACAACTATTGGTTCCATTTTAAAATATTTTCTTATACTGTGTTCGAGTGAGTACATAATGTTTGGCACAACTGATGAAACAATAACGGCCTCAATTTTTTTATAATCTATACCTGATTTTTCAAAAAGATTTACAAGAACTATCCCAAATTCATCAGCAGTTCTCTGATAGGCTGTAGACATTCTCCAGTCAGTAAGAAGCTTTTTTCCCTCATATACTCCAAGTACAACATTAGTATTTCCAACATCAAATACAAGTATCATATTTTACACTCCTTTATAGGAATTAAATTCAGTATGGATGTTTTGCACATTCATGCCAAAACTATTGTAGCAACTTTATAATTGGCTTTCAAGGTATATTAACAAAAACTTCTATAACGGGGTTAGCCAGGGTAACCTCCGAAAAAGTAATCGTTTATTAAAAGTATGAAGTGTTTTGTGTTTCATAATGAAGCTAAACAAACCCTAGATTTATAATTTTGTGAAAGTAAGTTATGGAAATTAAAAAGTGGAGTTTATGGGTAACAGACACTTGAGTTTTGAGTTATATAACAAAAGCATCTGGCGATGCTTTTGATTAAATAACTCAAAACTCAAGAGCCTGTCACCTTTTACTTAATCTCTGCACACATAGTATCCGTTTAACGTTACTTCTCCGCTTATTACTCTTTTTAATTTCCCGTCATCCTTTCTTACAATGAGGCTTCCATCATCAGCCATGTCAATTGCTTCTCCCTCGAAACCATCCTCAATAAGAGATATATTAATCCGTTTCCCAATTAAAACAGAATATTTCTTTAGTTCCTCTTTAAAGTATGATATTCCATGTTCCTTAAACATATCATAATTGTCCTCAAACCTGTTTAATACAGCCGAGATTATTTTTCTTCTATCATAATTTATACCTGTAAATTTCTTCAGAGATACAGCAATATCCTTAATATCTTCCTCAAACTCTTCCTGATTTATATTTAGACCTATTCCAACCACTATATAGCCCACCATGCTGCCTGCTGCCTTCATTTCAGTAAGTATTCCACTAACCTTTTTCCTGTCAAGTACAACATCATTTGGCCACTTTATTCCACATTCAATTTGACATGAATCCATTATTCCCTGAACCGCCGATAGTGCAAGTATTGGTGTTATTGATGGTGCATCCTTCACAGGAATTTCAGGTCTTAAAAGAAGAGTCATGGCTATGGCATCCCCCCTGTGGGTCGCCCATTTTCTTCCCATTCTTCCCCTGCCAGCACTCTGCTCCTCAGCAATTACAACAGTCCCCTCAACTACACACTCATCACCAAGCTTCTTTGCGATATCATTTGTGGATGTAGTCTTCTCAAGATATACAATGTTTCTTCCTATGTATTTCGTATGGAGTAAATCCTTAACGCTCTCATAATCAAGTTTATCCATATAATTAACCCTCCCAAGGTGCCTTTTAAAAATCACTTTTTATATAAAAATTAATCATATTATAGCACATAATAATAAAGTGCACATACCGCTTCTTTCAAGGTACCAGGTAACTTTTATATATTAATCCCACTAAAAATTTTGCATTGGGTGTCGTACAGTTAATGAATCAAGGAATATGATTTCGAATAAATGTTTAGGGCGAGCAATATAGAATCATCTACACAAAACTTATAGATGAAATTTGTTTTTATAATTGCTAAAAAAAGTACCATGTACAAAGAAATGTGAAAAGCTTTCTTTAGTACATGGCACCTATGATATCTTAAATTCCTAAATCCTTTTTCATATTTTCAAATTCACTGTGTACCTGAGTTACATCACTTGTCTGGGCCTTTTTATTGGTATACCAGCCTCTTTTTTTCATTTCATTGTATAGTTCATGCTCAAGTTCGTGTTCTTCCTTAAGTATATTTAGTATTTCATTATGCATAGCACTGCAGTCAACCTCATTTGCAGCATTATTATACATATCTGTTAGATGCTTATGTGTCATAAGTATATCCATCACTCTGTCCTTTTCTACACTGCTTGTTGTATATTTATAATCTGACATTTTATCACCCCTATTATTTTATATGGCTTAATATTCTGCTGTAGTGATCTCTGTGCTTTTGAATCATGCCGTCTACCATCTTTGATATTGAAGGATCATTTAGCTCTGCCTGATAATCCATCAGCTTTCTAATTGTAAGGGCCTCTGCTTCGAGCTGATCCTTTAAAAGAAGAACTTCCTTTTCTGTGTGGCTTGAATAATTGTTTCCATCCATAACAATACCTCCAATCAATTTTTCAAAAATAGTATCCCACACATTGTAAAAAATATAAGCATGTAAAAAGGAGAAAAGAAAGAATGAAACCTCTTTCTTTTCTCCTTTTTATATATCTATTATCTACCGAATAGCGTCAGCAGAACACCTGCTGCCACCGCTGTTCCTATTACTCCGGCAACGTTGGGGCCCATAGCATGCATCAATAGGAAGTTTGATGGGTTTTCCTTTTGACCTACAACCTGGGATACCCTTGCTGCCATTGGTACTGCAGAAACCCCTGCAGAACCTATAAGTGGGTTTACCTTTCCTTTAGTTACCAAGTACATCAGCTTTCCAAGTAGTACTCCTCCAACTGTGCTGAATGCAAAGGCTATTAAGCCAAGCCCTGTTATAAGAAGGGTATCCTTTGTTAAAAATGTTTCGGCATTCGTAGTTGAACCTACGGATACTCCTAAGAATATTGTAATTATATTTATCATTGCATTTTGTGCTGTGTCTGAAAGCCTCTGTACAACTCCACTTTCCCTAAAAAGATTCCCAAGCATAAGCATTCCAACCAACGGCAGTACTGATGGAAGTATTAGTGCTATAACTATTGTAACGATTATAGGGAATATAACCCTCTCCGCCTTTGAAACCTTTCTTAGCTGATCCATTTTAGTCATTCTTTCCTTTTTAGTTGTAAGAAGCTTCATGATAGGCGGCTGTATCAGTGGTACAAGAGCCATATATGAATAGGCTGCAACTGCAATAGGCCCTATCAAATGCTTTGCAAGCTTTGTTGCTAAGTATATTGCGGTTGGTCCATCCGCCCCCCCTATTATTCCAATAGATGCTGCCTCCTTTGGGTCAAAGCCCAAAAGCAGAGCGCATATAAAAGCAAAAAACACACCAAACTGAGCAGCAGCACCTAAAAGCAAGCTTGATGGATTTGCAATAAGCGGGCCAAAGTCTGTCATTGCTCCTACCCCAAGAAATATAAGTGGTGGATAAATATCTAAATCTACTCCCAACTTAAGATAATAAAGGAGTCCACCTACATGCCCTGGTGTAGGTGCATCCAAAATTCCTGAAAGGGGCAGATTGGCAAGTAACATACCAAAGGCTATAGGAAGAAGCAACAGCGGTTCAAATCCTTTTTTAATGGCAAGGTATATAAGCACCATTGAGACAATAATCATTCCAATATGTCCTATAGTTATACTGGTGAAGCCCGATGTTGCCCATATGTCTCTTATGGCCTCCAACATTTTTTCCCACAGCATAATATAAATCCCCTCTCGAATTGCTTATTCAAGAACTGCAAGGGTATCATCGGTGTTCACTGAAGAACCCTTTGAAACTACAATATTTGCAATAACTCCATCTTCCCCTGCCATTATTTCATTTTCCATTTTCATAGCTTCAAGAATGAATAAAACCTCACCCTTTTTAACCTTTTGTCCCTGGGATATTCTTATATCGAGGATGGTGCCAGGCATTGGGGACTTTATTGCAGTACCTCCACCCTGAGTCTTTGGTGCAGGAGTTTCCTTTTTAACTTCTTCTTGTACTTTACTTACTTCCTCTGTTTTCGCTACTGGAGCCTCTGATACTCCAACTTCCTCTACCTCAACCTCATACTTCTTTCCATTTACAGTTACTATGTATTTTTTCATTATTGAACCCTCCTTCTTAATTTATAATCTTTGGTTTACTTGCTCTACTTTTGCGGTATTTTGCCAAGCATTATCAATTCTCTTAATTGATTTAATTTTTAAAGCTGAAACAGGAATATTTGATGCAGCACTTACTGCAGCCATTATCGCTGCTACATGCTCTTCCTCCTCTACTCCTAAAAGATCCATCTCTCCCTTTGTGCTTCCCTTTTGAACAGGCTTTCTTGGTTCTTGTACTGATGCTTTTGGTGCTTCTTCATGAACTTTACTTAGTTTTGTCTCTTTTCTTTCTGCAATACTTGAAAGAACCTTAAGCGTTCTTGACTGTATTACAATTAATACAGCAAGAAGGATGAGAACTATAAATACAATTCCCATTGCTATAATTGTGGTATTGACTCCAAGTAAAAGCTTATCACCAACTGTTGTAACACTCATAGTATCCCTCCTCAATTACACGGGTATATTTCCGTGCTTCTTTGGTAAATTTTTTTCTCTTTTCCCCTCCAGCATCATAAGGGACGTAATAATATATTTCCTTGTTTCGCCTGGGATTATTACATCATCAACGTAACCTCTTTCAGCACCCTGGTATGGATTTGCAAATTCCCTCCTATATCTTTCAATCATATTGTTTTTTGTATCTTCTGGATTTTCTGAATTTGCAATCTCTTTCCTAAATATTATACCTGCAGCACCCTCTGGGCCCATAACTGCAATTTCTGCACTTGGCCATGCATAAACCACATCAGCTCCAAGATCTCTGCTGCACATGGCAAGATATGCTCCTCCATATGCCTTTCTAACTATTACTGTTATTTTGGGAACTGTTGCCTCAGAATATGCATAGAGCATTTTTGCCCCATGTCTTATTATACCTCCATACTCCTGGGCTGTTCCAGGTAAAAATCCGGGTACATCTACTAGATTAAGGATAGGTATGTTAAATGCATCACATGTTCTTATAAATCTTGCAGCCTTATCCGATGCATCAATGTCCAGGCAGCCTGCTAAATAGCTGGGTTCATTGGCAATAATACCAACAGAATATCCCCCTATCTTTGCAAAGGCTGTAATTATATTTTTTGCATAATGCTTCTGAACCTCAAGAAATTCTTCCTTATCAGCTATGGATTTTATAATATTCTTCATACTATATGGCTTATTTGGATTTTCAGGTATTATACTATCCAACTCAGGACAAAGCCTGTTTAAGTCATCCTCATTTCCAATCCTGTATGGTTTGTCAAGATTATTTGACGGAAGATATTCTAAAAGCTTTTTAATCATATCAAGGCATTCTCTATCATCTCTACAGATAAAATGAGCAACGCCTGATTTTTTGTTATGGGTAGCTGCACCTCCAAGCTCATCAGGTGAAACATCCTCACCTGTAACAGCCTTTATAACCTGAGGACCAGTTATAAACATCTGGCTTTTTTCATCAACCATAAATATAAAATCCATAAGTGCAGGTGAGTACACCGCTCCCCCTGCGCATGGCCCCATAATAGCTGCAATTTGGGGTATTACTCCAGATGCCTTTGTGTTTCTATAAAATATATTACCATATCCCGACAGGGCATCAATGCCCTCCTGTATTCTTGCACCACCAGAATCGTTTAACCCAATTATAGGACAGCCATTTTTCACTGCAAGGTCCATAACCTTGCATATTTTTTTAGCGTGCATTTCACCAAGAGAGCCTCCCATAACAGTAAAGTCCTGAGCAAATATGAATATCTGCCTTCCATCTACAGTGCCATAGCCTGTTATAACTCCTTCATCAAAGAGCTCCTGCTTATCCATTTCAAAGTTTGTACATCTGTGTTTTACAAACTTATCAAGCTCAACAAAGCTTCCTTCATCAAGAAAATAATCTATCCTTTCCCTTGCTGTCATCTTGCCTAATGCATGCTGTTTATCTATTTTTTCGCTTCCCCCTGCCTCTTCTATTATTCTTTTTTTCAAGGTCAACTCTTCAATACCCATAGATTACACCTGCCTCTCGCAGAGTTCAACAAGAACTCCACCAGTTGATTTAGGATGAATAAAAGCGATACTTGCCCCACCTGCACCATAGGATGGTGTTTCATCTATAAACTGTATTCCAAGACCCTTAAGCCTCTCTATTTCTTCCTCAACATTTGATACCCTAAAGGCTATATGGTGAATTCCCTCTCCCCTTTTTTCTATGAACCTTGTTACTGCGCTTTTTTCCCCTGTTGGCTCTAAAAGCTCTATCTCACTATCTCCTATTGGTAGAAAGGCAACTCTTACCTCCTGGGTTTTAATATATTCGGTACCTTCACAATTTAACCCCATCTGTTTGTTATAAAACTCCAGTGCCTTATCTATGCTCTTTACAGCAATTCCAATATGATCTATCTTACAAATCATTTTCCCACTCTCCACTACACAGACTTTTAAAAAGCATCTTTGCCGCAGTATGTGGTGTTATATTCCTTTTCCCTATTTCATTAAGTATTCTATTAAACTCATAAGTATCAATAACACTTTTAACCACAACACTACAAAGGCTTCTTTTAAGTTCCTCAGAATAAAAATTTTTTCTTCTTTCCTCTATCTCACCCTGTCTCATTCTGTAACTAAGAAGCTTTTGTATATTATCCTTAAGCTCATCAATTCCAATGCCATCTATGCAGTTTGTAAAAAGAAGTTCTGGTTTACTGCCATTTTTTAATGAAAGCATGCTGTTTATGTTGGCATAGGTATTTTCTGCTTCATCATAATCAGATTTATTTATAACGATTATATCTCCAATCTCCATTATCCCAGCTTTAAAGGCCTGTATATCATCCCCAAGGCCTGGGACAAGGACAAGGACAACCATATCAGAATACCTTGCTATATCTATTTCCGACTGCCCTGTTCCTACAGTCTCAATAAATATGTAGTCATAACCTGCTGCATCAAGTATGGTTACAGCATCCAGGGCTCCCCTTGAAAGTCCCCCAAGCTGTCCCCTGGATGCCATACTTCTCACAAAGCAGCCTTCCCTTCCCGAGATTTCCTTCATCCTTATCCTATCCCCCAGCACAGCACCTCCACTAAATGGACTTGTAGGGTCTACAGCAATAATGCCTACCCTAAAACCATCATCGATGTATTTCTCTGCAAGGAGCCCTAAAAGAGTACTTTTGCCTGCTCCAGGAGGACCGGTTACACCTATTATCTTTGCACTTCCTGTTTTACTATAGAGCCTCTCATATATCTTAAGCCCATCACTGTCCCCCTCCTCCACAAGGGTTATTAGCCTTGCAACTGCTCTTTTGTTTCCTGATAAAACTCCATCATAAATATCCATAGCCTATTTTCCTATTCTACTTCTTACAAACTCAACTGCCTTAACCGTTGGAGTGCCTGGTGTAAATATTTCAGAAATCCCTATGGATTTAAGATAGGGTATATCTTCCTCAGGAATTACTCCTCCTGCAACAACTAGTACATCATTCATGCCTTCTTCCTTTAAAAGCTCCATAATCCTTGGAAAAAGGTGATTATGGGCTCCTGAAAGTATGCTTAGAGCTACACAATCAACATCCTCCTCTAAGGCAGCAGTTACTATATTCTCTGGTGTCTGCCTTAGACCTGTATATATAACCTCAAAGCCTGCATCCATAAATGCCCTGGCAATAACCTTAGCCCCTCTATCATGTCCATCAAGTCCAGGCTTTGCAACAAGAATCCTGATCTTTTCCTTCATGAAACTCCCCCCTATATAACCACAGTTGGCTTGTATTCTCCAAACTCTTCCCTTAAGACCCCACATATCTCTCCTAGGGTCCCATAGCTTAAAACAGCATCAAGTACATATGGGAAGAGATTGTCAGTTCCTGCTGCTGCCCTTTTTAAATTTTCAAGGGATTTCTCAACTGCTTCATTATCTCTTTCTAACTTTAACTTTTTAAGCCCTTCTATCTGTCTTTCTTCAACCTCTCTGCTTACCTTTAGTATATTTTTCTTTACATTATCATCTTCTATAAACCTGTTGACTCCAACCACAACTCTTTCCCTTGATTCAATTTCCATTTGATACTTATAGGAAGAATCAGAAATCTCCCTTTGTATATACCCCTTTTCAATTGCCCTTGCAGCGCCGCCCATACCTTCAATTTTTTCTATATACTCAAATACCTTCTTCTCTATCTCATCGGTTAAGCTTTCAATATAAAAGCTTCCTCCCAGAGGATCTACAGTGTCACATACCCCGCTTTCATAGGCTACTATCTGCTGAGTTCTAAGGGCTATTCTTACAGAATCCTCTGTTGGAAGAGCAAGTGCCTCATCCCTTGAATTAGTATGAAGGGACTGAGTTCCACCTAAAACCGCAGCAAGTGTCTGCATAGTAACCCTTATAATGTTGTTGTCTATCTGCTGAGCAGTAAGTGTTGAACCTGCTGTCTGGGTATGAAAACGAAGTGTCATGGACTTTTCATCCTTTGCCCCAAAGCCATCCTTCATTATCCTTGCCCATATCCTTCTTGCTGCCCTGAACTTAGCTACCTCTTCAAAAAGGTTGTTATGAGCATTAAAGAAAAATGAAAGCTGTGGTGCAAAATCATCAACCTTAAGCCCTCTTTTCATTGCAGCTTTTACATACTCCATTGCATTTGCAAATGTAAATGCAAGCTCCTGAACAGCAGTTGCACCTGCCTCCCTTATGTGGTATCCAGAGATTGATATGGTGTTCCACTTTGGAACGTTTTTCCCACAGTACTCGAATATGTCTGTTATCAACTTCATGGAAGGCTCAACAGGAAATATGTATGTTCCCCTTGCTGCATACTCCTTTAAAATGTCATTTTGTATCGTTCCCCTTAGATTTTCAAAGGGTATGCCTCTCTTTTTAGCAAGTCCAAGATACATTGCAAGTAAAACCACAGCAGGGGCATTTATTGTCATTGAGGTGCTTACCATATCAAGTGGAATATCCTTAAACAAAACCTCCATGTCTTTTAAGCTGTCAATTGCCACTCCTACCTTCCCAACCTCTCCTAGGGAAAGTGGATAATCAGAATCATACCCAACCTGTGTTGGAAGATCAAAGGCAATGGATAATCCTGTTGTCCCCTGATCCAAAAGATATCTGTATCTTTCATTGGATTCCTCTGCAGTTGAATACCCTGCATACTGTCTCATCGTCCACTGCTTTCCCCTATACATATTAGGCTGTATGCCCCTCGTATATGGATATTGCCCAGGAAATCCTATTTCATCAAAGCTGTTACTCCTGCTGTCCTCTGGACAATATACAGTCTTAACATCAATTCCCGATGCTGTCTTAAATCTTTTTTTCTCTGGAAACTTTTTAAGGAGCGGATTCAGCCTTTTTTCCTCCCACTCCTCCTTTTTTCTCTTTATACCAGCAATATCTCCGTACATTCAATCCCTCCTACTTTGTCCATCTTTCCTTAATATTTTACTAGCCATTTTTCAAAATATTACTCTTTTTAATGGACAAAAAATGTGAAGCCAGTTCTCAATCGATTTTCATTAAAAATAACTCCAAAGCTATACAAAAATAAAAACACCCTACATAGTAGAATTAAACTACCATGTAAGGTGTTCCATTTTAGACCGATTGTCCTATCTTATGTTTTAATAACAAAAGTTTTTTCACATCTTTTGCAATTGCTTCACTGTCTACTTGAATCATTAGCCATAGTGTATTATTAAATAGCTTTGTTGATTTAATTAACTGCATAATTTTCAAATCAAATTCACTGTTCATTGATTCAATTACAGTTGCCAGTTCCTTTGTAACAACAATTAATATAACAAATCCACCTTTTTCAGGATATAGTGTGCAAACTGACTTTCCTGACTTTTGATACTTAACATTCCATCCTGGTTTACCCGAACATTTGCTGAATGCTATCCTTGGAGAAGACTTGAAATTATCCTGAATGAAAATATTTATATCCTGCCACATTTCCTTCCCAGGCCCATCTATATAATTTACTATTTCGTTATATGTAGGTTCATGGCCTGCATTCATAATCAAATCCTTTTCAACCACACAACCATCTCCTTTAAAAATTTTTCTCACTTAAGCAAAAATACAATCTTAGTTAGAAGCTCAGTATCTGGTACATCTGCAGGAGAATTATAATAAAACTCATAAACCACGCCTGTTGGAGTATAACCATTTTCACTTATCAAATTTCCCATTGCATCATAAACCGGTCCCGCCTCCCTTGGCTTTTTCCTTTATTATAACCTGTATAACATGACATCTGTATGTCATATTCATTATAAATATTTTCCCAATTAATCATTATTAAATTTATTATATCATTTCAAATCATTTATCAAAATAAATGATAAATAGATTTATATTAACAAAAACCCCAGGATATTAATCCGGGGTTTTTGTTAATATTTCTTTATTTTTTTATCCAATCTACTCATAAACTTATCCACTTCAATTACAAATCTCTCGTGAATGCCTTCACCTATCTTTTCAACTTCATCAAAGGCTTCAACTTTAAATACAAGTCTTTTTCCATCAACTTCGATTAGCTCAGCAGATGCTTTTATCCTCGATCCAATTGGTGTGGCTGCAAGGTGTTTGACATCGACTTTTATTCCAACTGTTGTGTAGCCCTTTGGAAGATGAAGGTCAACTGCGTTTCTGGCAGAAGATTCAAGAAGGGCTATCATAGCAGGGGTAGAATATACATCCACAGCCCCACTTCCATAATTTATGGCAGAATCCTTTTGCATGGCTGTTGTTTCGATTATAGAATTCAATCCTACCTTAATTTTATCCATCATTTTAACACTTCCTGTCATATAAACAAAATACAAAAGTTCTATAACACCATGTTGAACAATGTTTGTTCAACATGGCGCAAGAACTTTACACATGATGACATATCAACTTTTTATTTATGCCTGGTTGAAAACCTCTTCAAACTCTTCTGCATCAAGCTTTTCCTTTTCAAGGAGTGCCTCTGCAACCTTATGAAGCTTGTTTATATTGTCTCTTAAGAGAATTTCAGCTCTCTTGTATCCTGTTTCGATTATATTCTTTATTTCCTTGTCTATCACAGCAGCTACTTCTTCACTATAGTTTCTTGTTTTTCCAAAGTCTCTGCCCATGAATACCTCTTCATTTCCTGTTCCAAATTCGATAGGTCCTAAAACATCACTCATACCATAGGCTGTAACCATCTTGCGGGCAATATTAGTTGCTCTTTCTATATCGTTGCTTGCACCTGTGCTTATATCGTTAAGAATAAGCTTCTCTGCAACTCTTCCTCCAAGGAATATTGCTATTTCATCTTCAAGATAAGTCTTTGAAGCATAGCTTCTATCCTCCTGTGGAAGTGAAAGAGTATATCCTCCAGCCCTTCCCCTTGGTATTATGCTTACCTGGTGAACAGGGTCTGCATCTGGAATGAGCTTTGTAACAAGTGCATGACCTGCTTCATGGTATGCTGTAAGCTTTTTTTCCTTTTCACTTACTACTTTACTCTTCTTTTCAGGTCCTGCCATAACTCTATTTGCTGCTTCTTCAAGCTCTTCCTTGCCTATATATTTCTTGTCCCTTCTTACTGTAAGAAGTGCAGCTTCATTTAATAGATTTTCAAGATCAGCACCAGTAAAGCCTGGTGTTCTCTTAGCTACAACTGAAAGGTCTACACTTGAGTCAAGTGGTTTGTTTCTTGCATGAACCTTTAGTATCTCTTCCCTGCCCTTTACATCTGGGTAGTTAACAACAATCTGTCTGTCAAATCTACCTGGTCTTAAAAGTGCATGGTCAAGTATGTCAGGTCTGTTTGTTGCTGCAAGTATTATTATACCTTCGTTTGTACCAAATCCATCCATCTCAACTAAGAGCTGGTTTAAAGTCTGTTCTCTTTCATCATGGCCACCGCCAAGACCTGCTCCTCTTTGTCTTCCTACTGCATCTATTTCATCAACGAAAACTATACATGGAGCATTTTTCTTTGCATTTTCAAAAAGGTCTCTAACTCTTGATGCACCAACACCGACAAACATTTCCACGAAGTCGGAACCACTTATGCTGAAGAATGGTACACCTGCTTCTCCTGCAACCGCCTTGGCAAGAAGTGTCTTACCTGTACCTGGAGGTCCAACAAGAAGCATTCCCTTTGGAATTCTTGCGCCAAGCTCTATATATCTTCTTGGCTGCTTTAGGAAGTCAACAACCTCCTGAAGTTCAGCTTTCTCTTCATCTGCTCCTGCAACATCCTTAAATGTTACCTTATTCTTGTCATTTGTTGCTAATCTAGCACGGCTCTTTCCAAAGTTCATTACACCTTTGCCGCCGCCTCCACCTTGGGACTGCTGTATAAATATAAACCAGAAAACAACAAGCATAACGAACATCAATATATTAGGTAATGCGGAAACCCATAATGGGAATCTTACTGGTGGAATATATTCAACCTGAATTCTTTCTTTTTCAGGTCTATTTCTGTTAAAAGCATTTACCTCTGACTGAAAGCCACTAATATTATCTTTTCCTATTGTAACAGTAAATATCTTATCGTCCTTATATACCCCTGTAGATTCAGAACTTTCAGAATCAACTTTAATAGATTTAACAGTACCCTTATCTATCTGATTTTGGAGTTCAGTATAATCTATTTTATTTTTTGTTGAGCCTGTTTGGAAAAATGCTACAGCAGCAAAAATTGAAACTATTATAAGTAACCATACGCTGGCACTTCTAAGGAATGATTTTTTCATCTTAGCCCCCCTCTCGGTATTATGAGTAACTATTTATTGATTGTATCATACCATTAGAATATTAACAATTAAATACTTTTGTCCTTTTTGTAAACTTTCTCTTTTAGTATTCCTACATATGGTAATTGTCTATACATTTCTGCATAATCAAGTCCATAACCAATAACAAAGGCGTCAGGAATTGAAAATCCTATGTAGTCTGCCTTTAAATCAACCTTTCTTCTCTCTGGCTTATCGAGAAGGGCACAAATTTTAAGACTCTTTGGCCCTCTTGATCTAAGATTTTCACAAAGATATTTAAGTGTAGTACCTGTATCTATTATATCCTCAATTATTACTACATCTCTTCCCTCAATATCAGCGTCAAGATCCTTTAATATCCTTACTACACCAGAAGACACTGATGAACATCCATAGCTTGATACTGCCATAAAGTCAACGGATACATTTACATCCATTGCTCTCATAAGATCTGTTATAAAGAAAACTGAACCCTTTAAAACTCCTATGAAAAGAACATCCCCATTAGGATAATCCTTACCTATTTGTCCTGCTAGCTCCTTAACCTTCTCTTTAATTTCTTCCTCACTAATTAATACTCTTTCAACTGCATCATTCATTCTTAACACCTCTTGTAAGTTTAATTTCCAGTACATTCTTTGTACCATTCTGTAATTTGTAGTTTTTTGTATCCCTTAAACCAATAGCCCATAGTATCTCATCATCCATGGCTATAAGTGGAATTTCATTTCTTTTTTCCCGGGGTATTTTCTTATCGATGAATATGTCCTTAAGCTTCTTTCTGCCATTCATACCCTTAGGATAGATATAGTCCCCATCCCTTCTATTTCTAATTTTGAGTTCTTCCTTTATTCTATCATAATCAAAATATTTTACAAAATTATTATCACGGAAATTTGTATCATTTTTTTCAATAATGTTTGTATCGAGCTGGCAATCTATTTCATTTATGTAAAGAACACCTGGCACAGGTATAGTATATTCAAAATTATTACTTGTTATTTCACTTTGAATTTTAAAAATATCATATTGTATTATGCACTGAATATCACCAGGAAGGTCTGTTCTTTTACCTGTAGCTCCTCTGGATATTAATTCGATGCATTCCTCCACATGGCTGCTTTCAATACCTGTAAGGCTTCCTCTCTTTTCTTCTATAGCAAGCCTTATAATTCTCCTTCTTACTGCAATATCAAGGGAGTTAAATGATTTTATATCTATTCCCTCGCCAGACTTTATTCTCTCCATTTCTCTTTTAGAAAATGAATTTAAAAATTCATCCTCATCCCTCATTATTTCCGAAGCTTTATAAAGACTTTCAATAACATTTGGGTTAAAGTGCTCCTTTATATATGGAATAAGTTCAAGCCTTACCCTGTTTCTCGTATATATACTTTTCTCATTTGTGCTGTCTATAACAGGATTTAGCCCATTTTCACTGCAATAGCCTTCAATCTCAGCTCTACTGCAAGAAATTATCGGTCTTATATACTTTAAATCCCTTACAGGCTTTATTCCGCCAAGTCCGCTTATACCAGTTCCCCTGATAAATCTCATAAGCATCGTTTCAGCCTGATCGTTCATATTATGTGCAAGGGCAATCCTTGATGCGTTATTTTTCTTGGCAACCTCCTCAAAAAGCTCATACCTTAAAAGCCTTCCTGCCTCCTCAGTTGACATCCTCTTCTCTTTTGCATATTCTTCAACAGGAATTCTCTTTGAGTAAAAGGGTATACCAAGTAAGCCGGCAAAGTCCCTCGCAAAGCTCTCGTCCCTTAATGCCTCATCATCTCTTATCATGTGATTAAGATGAACAGCAAATATACTTATATTTAGCTCATCCTTAAGGCTGTTTAAAGCATGAAGAAGGCATACTGAATCAGGTCCTCCTGAGAAGCCCACTACAACTCCATCACCAGGAGAAATCATGTTATATCTTTTTATAGTATTTAATATCTTTTCCCTTACTAAAATGCTTGTTTTATTGGTTTCGTTCATTGAAATTCTACCCTTCTTAATAATATATATACAATATAGCAAATATTCTCGAAACTTACAAAGGTAACAAAGTGGCAAAGGGAGCTGTCGCACAAAGAAAGGTTATACCTTATATCCCCAGGTAACAGGCACTTAAGTTATGAGTTATTTTCTTTAATATGCCTTAAAAGATAGTTTTTCTTAAATAACTCATAACTCAAGAGCCTGTCACCAAAAGATAGATATTGTGCAACAGCCCCCTATTTATCTCTTACATCAGCTTCCAAATCTTAGACACCAAAACAGTCATATCATCCATTACCTTTCCACCGTACATTTCCTTCGCCCTATTTATAATAGCTTCTGCAACATCTGATGGATTAACACTTTCAAAATCCCTTAGGAAATTAGCAACCCACTTTTCCTTAATCTGTCCCCCTGCATCAGCTACTCCATCACTTATCATAACAACCATATCTCCATTTTTAAGCTGAACAAACTCACTCTCCAGGTTTACATCATCCAGTATGCCTGCAGGGAGGCTTGTACTTCTTATTGTTACTACATCTCCTCGAGATTTAATAAAAGTAGGTGCAGCACCAACCTTTACGAATTCGCCCATGCCGCTATAAAGATCAACCAGCGCCAAATCTATTGTAGAGAAGCTTTCACTTGAAGATTTAAAAACAAGAACAGAGTTTATTGCCTTTATAGCAATATCCTTCTCATAACCTGCTTCAATAAACTTTTCAAGGAGTGAAATAGTTGTATTGCTTTCCATCCTTGCAGGAACACCGCTTCCCATTCCATCGCTTATGGCCATCATATATCTGCCCTGTCCCATTTCTCCAAAGGAGTAATTATCTCCCGAAACCTCCTCTTTGCTCATTCTGGATACCGCAGTGTTCATATTGAAGTTCTCCCCTTCAATAAGCCTAAAATGGCACATAGATGAATCCCGGCTCAGTCTGCACTGACTTCCATCCCTCATCATCCTTTTCCCAATCACTCTTGATATTACAGAGGTATATTCCTTGCCACAGACCTGTTTTCCTGCACATGGCCTTTTGTATATAGTTACCTCATACCTGTCACTTTTGTTTTTAACTGCAACAATATCATCAAAGTCCAACCCCTTCTTGTCCAGTGCAATTGCAACCTCCTCCTCTACATCGTTCTTAAACTCCATAGAGGTTGATACTTCCTCAACCATGGATTTTACAAGTCCAGATACTCCCTTTATTTGATCAGAAACAATCATCCTTGATTTAATAAGCTTTCTTCTCCACTTGTTATTAACCCTGAATATCTCATATATATAGTTCGCTTGTTTTACCAACTCATTTGGTCTTATACACTTTCTCCTTAACTCCTGAGGAATTGATGCAACCTCAAGCCTTCCTGATTTTTCGATTAATCTTAAAAGTTCAAGGAAGGAATCATATGTATAGTAAAGTTCCTTTTTCCAGCACACACTCTTGCTATCACAGTTAGAGCAAACCCTATCTGTAAGCTTTTCTACTATTCCATTTATCTCTCCCTTGTATGAAAGCTCGTTATCCACATTTTCCTCAAGTATCCCACATAATGAATACAGCATTGTGGATATGGATTCAAGCCTCATTTCCATCATATCCTTAACTCTTTGAACATAGGATTTATGAAGTTCTAATATTTTCTTATCCCCGTTTATTAATAGCGACATCTTTTCAAAGCTTTTTACAGGTATAAAAAGAAAAATAAAGGCTGGGATTATCGAGTCTAGAAAAACACCATCCAATGCCCCTACCCCTGATGTATAAAATCCCATTAAAGCAGCAGTAGCAACACAGGCAATACTCGTTACAACCTTTCCAAGCTCTTTGAATACACCTGCTATAAGTCCAGAAAATGCAAATATTCCAAGCATAATTGGCATTGAAGCATCAGCCATTGAAGATACAAGCCCAAGCACCGAACCAACTGCTGCTCCCATTGCAGGTCCCTCAATGTACCCTGTTGAAAGTACAATAAAAAAGGCCATCATATTTTTTAGAGAAAAACCCATGTACTTTATGTCCCACATTCCAGAGATAACAATGGCAAGCATAATGCCAATAAAAACAGTTTCCTCACTTGAGAGAACCTTTCTTTTGTTATTTTCAAAATATACAGGCATTCCATAGCTGAATATATAGCTTGCTGCAGCAATAACTAAAGACTCAACAACTGCAAGTATTATATCCTGCTTTACAATACCTCCGGATATAAACCGTACGTGAAACATAAGATTAATCGGAATACTAATAATAAATGCAGCAATTGATAATTTATAAATCCTTTTCTTATCCCCTGGGTGCATTATATATGCATACCCCATTAGTATAGCTATTGTAACTAAATGATTTAATGATATGTATCCCTTTAGTGCACTTAAGTATCCCAACGCTGCTGCAATCCCTGTTATCATCGCAGTTCCTCTTTCAAGCACCCCAAAACATGCAACAAAAAAAGATATTCCAAATGGCATTATAGAACCAAGTATGAATACCCTCGATGCAAAAAACGCTGAGGCATAAAGAAGAATATGCTGATATGAAAGGAATTTTGCAGCTTTACCTATATCAGGCTTTTTTTCATTTGAGGTTTTCCTGTATGGAATTAGTTCATCTTTATAGATCATAAAAAAATCACCTCACGCTTTTTGTGTGAGGTTATTATATCAATTATATGCAAAAATATTTGTCAGTATTACCACTGCGAATATAAAAATTTTGTGACAACATCAAGTAGGATTATTTATGAGAAATTAAACTTCGACTAAAAGGGTAGTTTTAATTGAATGAAATGTACATTATTATAGCTAAAATGAGAGAAAAGTTTTTAGGTAACGGTGACAGGTTCTTGAGTTTTGAGTTATTTAAATATCAGTATCACTAAAAGATATTTTTTTAATGTGCCTAAATAACTCAAAACTCAAGTGCCTGTTACCGTATCACATCTCCTAGTCAAAACAAAAACACCGTATGTTATCCAACATACGGTGTTTTTACTATGGTGGCGGCAAACGGATTCGAACCGCTGACACTTCGGGTATGAACCGAATGCTCTGGCCAACTGAGCTATGCCGCCATGGTTGCGGGGGCAGGATTTGAACCTACGACCTTCGGGTTATGAGCCCGACGAGCTACCGGGCTGCTCCACCCCGCGATGTTAATTGGTGCCGGAGACCGGGATCGAACCGGTACGATCTTTTAGGATCGCAGGATTTTAAGTCCTGTGCGTCTTCCTGTTCCGCCACTCCGGCGCTGTTTTGTTGTTATCGTCTTTCGACATTATTTATTATATATGGTTTTAAGCATTACGTCAATACTTTTTTTAAATCCTTTTTATGGAATTATTTAATTCCTTAAAAATAATATCTGTTGAGTACAACAGCAGGGGTATTCCCTATATACATTAGTCTTAGATTTATTAATAAAACAAGGTATCTTACCATCAGGTAAAATACCCGTACTTGCTCATTAAATCTATTTTCTAGAGTATCCTCCGCTCCTTTTTGATTCCTGGTTCTTCTTTAAATCCTGGAATCTTTCTTCACTATCCTTTAAGAACTTTGAAAGTCTGTCTTCGAAGGATAAGCCTGATGCCTTCCTTTTTTCATAATTCCAGTCAATTTCAGCAGGCCTTGTTGTTCTCTTAGGTGGGTTTGCTTGTCTAATGGAAAGGCTTATCTTGCCATTTTCGTCGATTCCTATAACCTTCACCTTAACCTTATCCTGCTCCTTAAGATGCTTTCTGATATCCTTTACATAAGTGTCTGAAATTTCTGAGATGTGAACAAGTCCGGTTTTACCAGATACCTCCACAAAAGCTCCGAAATTTGTGATATTAACTACAATGCCATCTAAAACGTTTCCTACCTGAAGGGTCATATTAAAAAAATTCCTCCTTAATTGGTTTTAGTGATTATATTATATATGAATTTATAAATACAGTCAATTTTTTGTTATATTTTCCAAGAGTTATTTTGTTTTATTTCTATCTTTGAAAAGAATTTCTCCAGGCTTAACAAGCCCAAGCTTTTCCCTTGCCATCTTCTCAATATAATCATTCCTCTTTGTCTGCTTTAATTCCTCATCTAATTGAGTATTTACATACTTCAATTTGGACATCTGCTCATTATACTGCCTGTACTGTTTATTAAGTCTTGCAATAGTTACCTGCTGCTTTATTAGAATTATAGCAAACACAACCGCTATCCCCAGGAGGAACAGGGATTTTTTCCTCTTCATATATCATTCTCCTTCGCAGTTTTTTCTAGACCTTTTCTGCCTTCTTCCCTTTCTTAGCCTTCTTTTCCCTTTTTGCCTTTACTGGCTTTTTAGGTCTTTTCCTAATGATCTCTTTTAGCTTAAAGAAAATGAAGTGTAAAAAATACCTTATTAGTCTTATCGGATATAAAACAAATATAATTAGTACCCTAAAAAACTTAATAATATAAAAGGTTATAAATCTAAGGGATTTTAATATTACTCCGCTTATAATCCTAAAATATAGTAATGCTCCTAAAATTAATCCTATAAATGTATTATATCTCAAATACCCATTATTTGAATATAGGAAAAATAGAAAAATTACAATAGCAGAAATTATCCAGAAAAGCAAATCCGAAACCATTGTAACAGCTTTCCCTGGACAATCAAAGCCTCTTATTATCCTGTAGATATCAAACATTATTCCTATTGCAAGTCCGGCAACAACAGCTGTCAAAAAATAATAAAGCTGTAAATCAACAGGTAAAATCATTGTAAGCCTCCAGGAATTGCTGATTATTTGAATAACTTCTTAAGGGTGCTTCCCTTTTTCCCCTTCTCCTTTGAAGAATAAACCAGGGATGTTATTTCTCCCTCTATCAACATATCCCCAGTATCCACATTCAGCTTGTTTACCTTCATACCCTTTCCCTTCATCTCGATTGTACCCATAATAGTATTCAAAACAACATTATCCTCATTAAAGGTTATAACCCTCGTGACTCCACTTATATCAATCCTCTGCCTGTTATCTATGTGGACAATATGACTGCCTTGTGGCTTTATTGTTTTAACGTTTTCCATACTATCCCTCCAATCCTATAAGATAATATGCAAGACGCTATACCTTTATTACTAAATTTTATTAACACTAACTCACAGAATTATCACAACTTATCCACAAAGTTATCCACAGGCTGTGCATAATTATTGGAATAGAAATTCATTTTTTAAGTGGCAGCCATATAAGTTATAACTTTTACAGGCACTTTGATGCTGGAATGGTAATAGGCACTTGAGTTTTGAGTTATTTAAATATCATCATTACATGATGCTCATATTTAAATAACTCAAAACTCAAGAGCCTGTCACCAAAATACCCCTAGGAGCGCCAGGAACGTGGCAAGTGGCAAGTTGAACAACATTGGGATATCCCAATGCTATTCAGCTTGCCACTTGCCACGTTCCTGGCACTTTTACTCAATCTCGCTTCCACTGATTATCTTGTATAAATCCTTAGCCCCATCCTTTGTAACATGCTCTGTAACGTCTAATATCTCAGCCTTTATACTTCCTGTTGCATACTGTATCTCAATTATATCGGAAATCTTAACTTCGCTTCCTGGCTTTGCAGCTCTTCCGTTTAAAAGCACCTTTCCTGTTTCACATACTTCCTTTGCAACAGTTCTTCTTTTGATTATTCTAGATACCTTTAAAAACTTATCTAATCGCATGCTCCCACTTCTCCTTAAAAAAAAATCAGGTTTTAAACCTGATTTTTATTTGTTTACTTTTTCTTTTAATTCCTTACCTGCTTTAAATGTTGGTACCTTTGAAGCTGGTATAGTTATTTCTTCAAGAGTCTTTGGGTTTCTACCCTTTCTTTCTCCTCTTTGCTTTACTTCAAAAGTTCCAAATCCAACTAGCTGAACCTTTTCATTCTTTGCTAATGTTTCATCTACGCTCTCAACAAATGATTTTAGGGCTTTTTCAGCATCTTTCTTAGTAAGCCCACTCTTTTCTGCCATTAATGTTATAAGTTCTGCCTTATTCACAGTACTTACCTCCTTTGTTAATCTAATAGTGGATTACAGTAGTTTATTCTTCATAAACTTTGAAAATCCTTCTTTTTGGAAAAAGTTTTTTATAAAGTTAATTAAAATTGATGACATTTAGCATTATTCCACAACTCATCCATTTCTGTCAACGTCATATCTTTTAGATTTTTCCCGGTTTTTTTCCCGCTTTCTTCAATATACTCGAAACGGCTTATAAATTTCTCAATTGTTCCTGTTAGTGCAAATTCCGGGTCAATATCTAAAAATCTGCATGCATTTACTACACTAAATAACAAATCTCCTATTTCTTCTGTTATTCTACCATATTTTTGTGTTTTGTATACTTCAATGAATTCATTTAATTCTTCATTTATCTTTTCCATTGGACCTTCTATGTCTTCCCAATCAAATCCAGATTTTGCTGCCCTCTTTTGAACCTTATAGCTTCTCATAAGTGCAGGAAGTCCTTTTGGTACTGCTTTTAGGGTTTCTGTATAGGATTCCATATTCTTTTCAGCCTTCTTTTTTTCTTCCCAATTAACTAAAACCTCAGCTGCAGTGCTGCATTTGTCATCTCCAAACACATGACTGTGCCTTGATATCATCTTTGATGTTACTGCATTTATAACATCTCTTATGTCAAATTCACCAAATTCCCTTGCAATCTGACTGTGGAATACTACCTGAAGCAGGACATCTCCAAGCTCCTCACAAAGGGCATCAATGTCATTTTTATCTATGGCATCGATTACCTCATAGCTTTCCTCTACAAGATATTTCTTAAGGCTTTCATGGGTCTGCTCCCTATCCCAGGGACATCCATCCTCTGCTCTAAGTCTTTCCATTACCCCTAAAAGATCATCCATATTGTACCTGGATTTTGACTTAACTGGTGGAATATAGAGAGTTGTAAGATAATCAACCCAATCTACTCTATCGATCTCATATAGAGGCATCCTCTCTACTCTTTCCTCCCCAGGAACCCCTGCAGCCCTTATCAGGATTACCTCTTCTTCGTCATCATAGTATTCCATCAATGCTATCTTTATATCAGAGGCAACCAGCCTGCTGTAAACCTGGGTTATCATGTTTCCTATATTTATATCGGGTCGCTGTTCCTGAAGCTGAAGTCCATCTATTATTTTTAATCCATTTACAGGATCTACCCTTAGGGTATTTAATACTGCATCAACAAAGCTAAGTGCAGGAACTATCTCAAATTCAACACCTTTTTCCTTAGCAAACTTCATAATAAGCTGAACAGATTTTTCTGCAACAAGTGGATGTCCGGGAACTGCATATACAACATCCCCCATTTCCACTATCTTCTTTGCAATACTTTCATATACATCGTCAAATTTTTCCTTTGAATCATAAAGCTCATCAAAAGTTTCAAAATTTATACCCAAATCCCTTATATATGAGACGTTTGGATGTTTTGCTGTCCTTAGGTATAAATTATTGGCAGATTTCATCAAATTTATACTTTTAACAGTTAAATCTTCTGGAGCTCCTGGTCCTAGACCAACTACTCTAATCATATGTAATCCTCCTTTTATCTTATCTTGCCTTCATAACTCTTTTTATATCCTTAAAACTCATTGTACCTGTAATTAAAAGCATTAGAAAATATACCAATGCTCCAGATACAATTGAAACCATAACGCTTAAACTTATTTTTTCAGTTAAATTATACATATTTCCATAAATAAGTACAACAGCCAATATCATTGCAGAGGCACACAGCAAAGGAAGAACAAGTATATCATAGATACTTATCCTCACTTTAGTACACTTTAAAACCATTATAACATCTATTACAGCAATAATTATATATGATATGAGGGTACTATAGGCTGCACCTCTTATGTTCAGTGTAGGGACGGATACAAGCATTATACTTGAAATTACCTTAACCACACACCCCACTACCATAGCCATTATAGGAAGCACAGTTTTTCCCTCACCATTTAGTATGCCTGTTGAGGTCTGTGCAATTATAATAAACAGAGCAGCTATGGAAAGTATCTGAAGGAGCTCCCATCCTCCTGTCATACCCTGAAAAACAAATCCCAATATAGGCTTTGCAAGTATATACAAGCCCCCACAGCATGGAAGGGCAAGTACAAATGCAAGCTTATATGCTATTTTAATATTCTTCGCCATTCCCTCCCTATTCCTTGAAGCATTCTGCTCTGATATGGCAGGAACTATTCCCTGGGCAAGAGATGCAGAAAGAACAAGAGGTATATTCACAAGCACAAAGGCCTTGCCAGTAAGCTGCCCATAAAGAACAGTTGCTGTTTGGTAGCTGTATCCTACACCCCTTAGCAACCCTGGAACTATCATAGAATCAATAAGCGCCATAATTGATCCTATAGCATGTGCAATGGATACAGGTATTGCTATCCTCAATATCTCCGAAAAAATTTTTGTAGAAGGCTTGCTTATTTCATACTTGTTATAGGGAAGCTTGTTTTTTGAATAAATAAGCATCAAAAACAAAAGCCCAACTATGGCACCTGCAGTTGCACCAAAGGAAGCACCCCCTGCTGCATACTCAAGTCCCTTTGGCAATAGAAAATATGCAAGTCCTACCCCTAATATAACCCTTGTAAGCTGCTCTACTATCTGTGATGAAGCCGGTGGAGTCATATACTGAAATCCCTGGAAATACCCCCTGTAGGCAGACAGCAGACATGTAAAAAATGGAGCTAGCCCTATTCCCAACAGGGAGTAATAAACCTCAGCATTCCACTTAAATAACTCTATTATACCCCTTGAAAACACCAGTATAATAAGGCTTGATGCACCTCCAAATATTATCATTACAACAAGAGCAACTCTAAAGATTTTATTTGCCTCAGCCCTTCTGTTAATAGCAAGCCTCTCTGAAATCATCTTTGATATTGCAGTAGGAACTCCAAATGCAAAAGATAGTAAAAAGGTGTACAAAGGATATGTAATTTGATACAGCCCAATTCCTTCTTCTCCTATAAGATATATCAATGGAATTCTAAAAAAGAAACCCAAAAACTTTGCAATCATGCTGGCTGCAGCAAGTATCAGCGTCCCCCATACAAAACTCTTTTTTTTCATCAAATGTCCCTCCATTTTCCTATTCATATTATTGATATTATGGAGGAAGCAATAAAATTCTTAGATTCTTTAGTAAGTGTCAAGCACGTGGCAAGTGGCAAGTTGAATAACATTGGGATATCCCAATGTTATTCAACTTGCCACTTGCCACGTGCCTGACACTGCCCCGATAACATATGAAATCGGGGCAGAAATTTTATGGAGTATTTCGTATTATGTAAAAATCAATTGTATATTTATTCATTCTTATTGTATAATCACTGTTCCATCTGTTTTCCAAGGAATGCAGCTGCTGTTTCAGCAAGCTTTTTCTCAAGCTCTCCCATGGATACATTTGCTTCCTTTGACATTATAATCACTGCGCCAATAGGCTCACCTTCGGCTACTATAGGTGCTATAACCTGAGATGAATATTCTGCACCATCTTCTTCATCATTAACTAGTGCATAACCCTTTCCGCCTTCCTTTGCATTGTGCATAAATGTCTTTCTGTCTGGAAGGAGCTTTTCAATATCATCACTTACTCTTTTGTCCATGTATTCCTTCTTGGAGACACCTGCAACAGCAATCATTGTGTCTTTATCGCAAATAAGAACAGATTTTCCAATTGATTGCTGAAGAGCTTCTGCATACTCCTTTGCAAAATCACTGAGCTCTCCAATTGGGGAATATTTCTTTAGTATTACGCCACCCTCTCTGTCTGTGAATATTTCAAGAGGGTCTCCTTCTCTAATTCTTAATGTACGTCTAATTTCCTTCGGTATAACAACTCTTCCTAAATCGTCAATTCTTCTAACTATACCAGTTGCTTTCAAAATTATCCCTCCTTAGAAATTGCTTACTTTAAAAATTAATATGGCTGTTTAATTATAATTTCTTCAAAAATCGAAAAATTATACCCAAAAATAAACAAATAGTAAAAATATTTCGTAAAATTGCTTATTTCGTATTTTTATTACCATCAATATCCTTTTTTAAGGATACTTCTTGATATGTTTAATGCAAGTAATCAAAATAAACTTATATATATTACATATTAGGGGGAAGAGCTAATTTGAAGCCAAACATAGTTTTAATTACTACGAATCAACTTAGAAGAGACTGTCTTGGAGTAATGAACCATCCAATTGTTGAAACCCCAAATTTAGATATGATGAAGCAGATATAACGTGAAAGCCCCTGATATCTTAAATCAGGAGCTTAATTCTAACTTTTTCTGTTAAATAATATCCAATACCTTTTCCTTCTTATATCTTATTACTAAAGAAGCTATTCCTATAAAGAACATAACTGCTATAAATCCAGACACTAAAAATTTAGGTTTACATATATTAAAAATTCCAAGACTTGTTATAGTTTCACTAGCTACTAATATACATAAAACTATTGCTATTAAAAGTGATATTCCTATATAAGTTATATATCTATGGGATTTTCTTGACACATAACAAACTATAAATGCCAGGGCTAAGGCTAATACATAAACAATAATTATTGATAAAATACTATATTGAAGGAAGGTTAAATCGAACCAATACTCTCCATCGTTGAAACAGGAATTTATACTCGAATTATAAAAAAGCTCCACAGTACTTTTTCTCGTTAAAAACATAGTAAATAATGCACCTAGCTCTAAAGTAACTATTATAACAGTAGCTATCAACGCTGCAGCTATTTTATCCCTATATAAGCCCCTTCCTCTCCTTGTAGTGTATTGGAGCATCTCCATATTTATTACTTCATCCTTTGTAAATAAAGTCCCTAAAATGAACCCTATAGAAATTATTATAAGCAAAGTGCTACTTGCTATAAAACTGTTATAATTTGAAAAAACAAAATAAGGTAGAATATCATTGTTTGCTTTGGTTTTATTTATTTCTTCTATTCTGTTCTTCTGTGATTCATTTTTAACATATGAAGTATTGTTTTTATTTTCAAACATATTTATAAAATAATCTATAGATTGCAGTTCCCAAAAGGAATCTACTCCCTCTTTAAGAAGAATATTGTTATGTAATTCTTCCACCTTTTTATTTTCATCTTTGTCACTGGATAAAATTTCGTCAAGCTTGTCATAGCTGGTAATTCCTAATTCCTTAGCAGCTTTATTCCCCTTAAGATAATTATCTGCCTCTTTTTTCATATCCACTTCTAGATTTCTAAGATAATCTATATCCCCATCCCCTAAACGATTACCCTTTTGCTCTATTATTCTTTTAGCTATTCTATAAATATCCCCCTCTGGTCTGCCATTAGGAAATACCTTTATATTAAAATCTATAAACATGTAATATATAACAAAACTTATTATAAATAGCATAAAGACACTTTTTATGTTAAAAATTTTTTTAAGTTCATTAAGAATAATTCTCATGGCTCCTCCTAACTTATACTTTGTTTTTTAAAACTTTTTATCGCATAAATCATGGCTATTGCCATTATAATGCTCCAAACGACTACAGTTATCAATTCATAATATTTAAAAATAGTTAATCCACCACTTTCCATAAATCTCATCGCTGGATTTAGAACCAAGGTAAAGGGTGTAAATGCAGAGTAAATAATTAACCTGCTGCTGCCACCTATAAAAGAAGGTACCAGCAATGCAACCCCACCTATAATAAAGAAACTTACAAACCCAATGAAGCTATTTTTTACAAATCTGCCGATTACAAAGGCTATACTGGTAAAAATTAGAAAACAAGTGTAGGTTAATAATATCATCAGTATTAAATGCACTTTAACGGTTAATTTAAACCAACTCATATAAAGCATGCTTCTCTCCCAATTGAAAAAACTACTAACAGATGTATTCCAAATACCGCTATAATCATAGATTGAAAAGAACGTTGTCAAAACAATAGCTAAAAGTGCTGTACCTAAAATTAAAACAGCTGCTGTTATTGCTTTTAATTTATCATAAATCAATTTTCTTCCTCGTTTTGAGCTGTAAGCCACTAAGCTAGTCCCATTTTCAAATTCATAATTCATAACAAAAGTAGCTATTAACACAATTAATATCATCATCTGAATAATAATATTTCTAAGTATATCCTTATACAAAAAGCTATGCATTTCATAATTGAGACCCATAAAAAACAAGTATTTTTGTTCACCATTTTTCTTAAGCTCTGTAAATCTCTCGTTAAATTTTTTATACCCTTGCCTAACCATCTTTGCAGTATCACCGGATAAATTAAGAGATTCTATGGATATTTCTGACCTTTCCATGATATCAATATCATCATACTTTTTAATAAGGGCTGGTATGGACATATAATAACCCTCTATTACAGCAGTATCCTTTATTATTTTTTCTTCATCCTTACTATATTTCTCCTCATAAAAGGCACCTCTATTTTCATTTAAATAATCTGCAATAGAATTATAGCTTTTGCCTTCCTTTTTATTTATTATTGTCATGGCTTCATCTAGATGCTTCCCATAATACACTTTAAATTTAGCCATCATTTCATCATCAATTTTATATCCCACTTCATCTACAATGTTGTTTAAAACGCCTATATCTTCTCTATATTTATAGCCATTAAAAACTGTAAACAAGTCAAAGGCTAAAAACACCACAAAAAGCGCTATTAATATAGGAGCTTTAAATATTTTCTTTATTTCATATTTAAATATTTCACTACAACCTAACATCTATATTCCCTCATTGTACTGATATAAAAATACATCTTCCAAGTTAGGGCTAACAGGCTTCCAGGCTTCATTTTTATCTGATTCTTCAATAAATCTAAGCTTCATCCTGCCATTTTCTTGTTTTTCTGATAGTGAAATATGGTGTTTTCTAAACTCTCTAACTTCTGAAAAATCTATTTCTGTTTCATATACCTTACCTTCAAGTGTTTTGCAAATGTCCTCTACAGTATCCTTATATAATATCTTCTTGTCCTTAATCATAATAACTTCGTTAGCAATAAATTCAATGTCGCTGACTATGTGGGTAGATATAATTACTATTCTATCTCTGCTTAAATCTGTTAATATATTTCTAAACCTCACTCTTTCCTTCGGATCTAAGCCTGCGGTAGGCTCATCTAATATTATTATTTTAGGATCATTTAACAAAGCCTGTGCTATTCCTACTCTTTGTATCATACCCCCTGAGAATTTTTTCATCTTTTTATCAGCTACATCCTCTAGGGCTACTAGGGTTAACAATCTTTCTATGGTAGCTACAGCTTTTCTCTTATCTACTCCCTTTAATGCTGCTAAATAGAGTAGAAATTGCTTTGGTGAATAGTTTTTATAATAGCCAAAGTTTTGTGGTAAATAGCCTAATATGTCCCTATAGCTTTCATCTAAAGCTACAATATCAGTTCCATCGTAAAGGATCTCCCCCTTGGTGGGGAAAATAAGTGTAGTAAGAAGCTTTATCAATGTAGTTTTGCCTGCTCCATTAGGGGCCAATAATCCATAAACTCCATTCTCAAATTCTAAATTTATATCTTCTAAAACAACATAATCATCAAAGCTTTTAGTTAAATTGTTAACTATCAACATTTTTAAATCTCTCCTCTCTTAACCTTTATAAGCTTTCTCAAGTTCTTCATATACATTAGTGCTGTTATAAAGGTGATTATTAGATGAATATATAAAGGTATTTCATCTAATAATTTTATGGCTTTATTAGTATCATCAAGTTCCATTGCTACAGGTAAAAGTAACCATAATAGCATTATTAAATACTTATTGGACCTGTCTTTAAGCTTTATTAAAACTAATATATATAGCGTAGAAAATATAAATAAAGCCGATATGGACACTATTATAATTTCCATCATGTTGAAATTTCTTTTAATTAAAAACATCATAACTATAATTAAGGTATTTATAACCATAGCTACTATGCTAAAAATGAACATTCTTATGGCTGTTAGATTGTAAAAATTATATTTACAAGTAGCTTGAAGCTCGTAAACTCCATTAATTTTACTGCTTATAAAGCTATAGGAACAAATGAAAAAGTATATAACAGGTGCAGTGACAAAGGTGTAACTCTTGAGCCTATAAGCAAAATTTATTCCACTACTATTATCTGAATTAAACTTCAACCCAAAGAAGCTAAAGGCTACCACTAAAAGTATGATAATAAATATCAGCTCACTTTTATCGCGGAATATATATTTAAAACCTAGTTCCCTTTTAACAGCTTTTAAATATGAAAAGAAACCCTCTTTCCCCTTTAAACCTTTGTCTAATATTTCATCCATATCCATTTCAGGAATGGAGCCTTCATTTATCTTGTCATCATAGGGCTCTTTTAAGCTGTTTTTATTAGAACAGTTCAGCTTATTATCACTCATTAACAATACCCTCCTTTGCCATTACTCTAATCTTTTTCAGCATGTTATAATACTTTGTTTTTACAGTAGATTCATTTAAATCCAAGGCATTTCCTATATCCTTAAAGGTCATATCAGAAAAAAGCTTCATTCTAAAAATCTGCTGAAGATTGGCTTCAAAACTATTAACTATATTTAAAGCTTCCTTTACTCTTTCACCCTTTATAAACTCATCCTCTATATCCCCTTCAGCCTTAATTTCCATATCCTCTATGGTCTTTGAACTTGTCCATTGTTTATAGCTTTTTGACCTATAGTAATCAATTATTTTATTACTAGCAATCTTATATAGCCAAGTCCTAAAGGAACATCTTCCTACATCATAATTATCAATAGACCTAATCATACTAATAAAAATCTCTTGGGTTATATCTGCTGCTAATTCTCTAGAGGAGGTTTGCTTATAGACATAGCCATAAATTTCACTGTAATAACCTTTGATAAGGATATTAGCAGATTCCCTATGACCTTTTCTCTGAATGTTTTTTATAAGCTTTAATTCATGGTCTATCATCTTAAACCTCCTTTATAAATCTACTGTATATCATTTATTTAGTACCGGTACATATTGGTATTCGTAATAGCTTTGAAAATAGTTTTAAAAGCTTATATTTTTATAGCAATATGTTTTCCTAAGCATTTATGCAAAATCATATTTCTTGATTATTAATTTCAAAACACCAATATAAAATCTTTAGTGCGATTAATATAGCCTACTCTTTATATTGTAATTTATCATATAAAAAAGAAGTAGCCCCTTGACTACCTCTAAAGTAACGGATTAAAACAAATTCTATTTTTTTAATATATATTTTATACTCCTATTTATAACTCCGATAGCTTTGTGTGACCTGCCCTAATTGAAGCCTTTAGATTTTCTATAGGTGTATCTGGCAGACAATCACATCCATAGGAAAAAATAAAGTTAGGGAAGCTATTCATATCTTTTAGAAGCTCTAAGGTTTTTTCTTCAATCTCTTCTGGCCTCAGCTTTGCTAATGTATAAATAGGATCAAGATTTCCAAAAAGAACCACATCTTCTGGTACTTTTCTTGCTACTTCAGGCAAATTCATCACCTGATCAAGACTCAACCCCTCAGCCCCGCAGTTTAACATTGGTTCTAGAAAACGATTAGTATTCCCACATATATGTATTGTTTTCCATACATCATCATCTAATTCTGAAAATATCCTTCTAAGCCTTGGGGCAACAAGTTCCTCAAACTTCTTAGGTGAAATGATAATAGCAGTAGGCTCTGAAATACAAATCAATCTAGCACCTTGCTTGGCTGCCGCTACGGTATAGTTTAATACCACTTCTGTAGTATATTCCAAAAGCCTGTTTATAAACTCAGGATTTCTTATTACACCTCTTGCTACATCTGCTATATCCACAAGTTCAGCGGCTAATGTAAAGGGGCCCACTATTGATATTGCCAAAGGCTTTTCAAAATTATCTGCAATAAGCTTTAAGCTCCTCAAGCTTATAGGCATTCTGCCATCCTTATAAGGGTCTGGTACCTTTAACGTTAATAAATCATCAATATTTTTAACCTTGTTATCTGGACTATACTTAAAGTCATAATTAGATTCATTTGATAAAAATTCAATGGTATCTTGAAGTACAACTCCATCATCTAAGGGATAAACAAAATCAGCATCAAATACCTCATCCATAACCTTAGCTGCCTTAAGCTGTTTTTCAGCTGATTCATATACCTCATATAATTCATACCCAGTAAGCCTTAAAGCTATAGTATTCATCCATGGAAAAACCAATCTATTTTCCTTTTTACTGATGTAATCGATTAACCGCACAAAACCCACTCCCAACTGCTCTAAATTAACAATTTAAATGGGGCTATGGCACAATATCTATCCCTTGGTGACAAGCTCTTGAGTTATGAGTTATTTAAGAAAAATATCTTCTAATACTCATCTATCATAAATAACTCATAACTCAAGTGCCTGTTGCCTGGGAATATGAGGTATAACCTTCCTTTGTGCAACAGCCCCCTGGCACCAAGTTCTAAAGCATCTCAATAAATGCATTAAATCTTGTATTTAATTGACCTGTATCGTACTCTGAATAATCGGTTTCTACACAGATGTAAGGTTTATTTTTTTCATTATTAACATAATTTTTCACATTAAAGGATTCTACATTAAAGGTATGACAGGCTTGAAGTATAACTTCAACTACTCCATCAACCTTATACTCATCTATCATTTCACCTAATGCTTTAAAACGATTAGGATTAGGGGTCATAACAGAACAGTTAATATTTAAGTATTTTCTTGCTATAGCCTCTATAGGATCTATAGTCTCATCTACTAACTCTATTTTTTCCTTTGGGCCACTGCAGTTTTCAAAGGCAACTACATCTGCACCTAAGTCCTCTATTTGCTTTACAACCTTATCTCTGACTCCACCTGTAGGACAGCCTGTTATAAGTATTCTTGGTCTATTTGATTTTTTGCCCTTCAATTCCTTTTCGTATCTTTCTTTTATTTCTGCTGTTCTTTTCATTATCTCATCACAGGCTTCATCCCTATCAAACCTGAATTCTATGGCTTCCATGGTGGTATTAATATCATAGCCGCTTATTGGTACAGGGTCTAATTTACCTAACTCATAAAAATCAAGAAGTATCTTTCTCTCCTTGTTTCTTGCCTTTATAGCTTGTCTTAGTTTTTCATCTGTAATCTCTACATTAAATTTCTTTTCAAGAACCCCTTTAAGTTCTATCATCTCTTCCTTCCAATATTCAAAGTCATGCTTTTTCATCTGTCCTTGAGGCAGGTGCATAACATGAACATCCTTAAGCTTGCCTAACAATTCATACATCTTTTTCTTTCCATCACAGGTGGTCTCCCCTATTATAAGGTCAGAAAAATAAAAATATGGACATGACTCAGTTAATGCATTTCCATAGCTTGATTTAATTATTGGACATAGATTTTTAGGCAGATGAGCTTCAGAAGCTTCGATAATTTCATTATCCCCACCACATAAGCTTATAGGAACTGCACCGGCTGCATAAATAAGTTCTAAAGGAGAATATGTACAAAACACTCCTACTATGTTTTTCCCACTTTCCTTTAAATTCTTAATCTCAATAAAACCTTCTCTTTTTGCTTCTTCGTATTCATCAAATTTTTCTGGTAATCCTATCATTTTTCCATCTCCTTTTTTATATTAATTAAATTGCACTCCTCCAGCTATGGCTGGACATCAAAGCTTCAAATTGGGATGCCGCTCATCTGATATTAAATATTGAAGCTCCACCTTACAGAAGGAGACCTATTAGAATTCAATTAAAAAATACTATTCTTGCTTTCAGCATCAAATATAAGTAGCTTTTTAATATTAAAACTAAACTCTATTCCATCCCCAATTTTCAATTCATCTTCCCCAACATTTTTCTTAGCAATTATATCTCCAAAGCTTGTACTAATGTAAATATATAGCTCTGAACCTAGGTGTTCTACAACATCTATAGTTCCTTTAAGCTTATAAGTATCTTGTATAACCTTTAATTCTACATCCTCTGGTCGAACTCCTAATATTGCTGATTTTCCTACATACCCCTTTGCCCTTATAATATCTTCCTTATCCTTTGGCAGCTCTAGACAGCCTCCTTCAAACTCAACATAGATCCTTCCATCCCTTTCAACGACATTACAATCTATCAAATTGATTTGAGGAGTACCAATAAAGGAAGCAACAAATACATTATTAGGCCTGTTATATATCTCCTTAGGGGTACCTACCTGCTGTATCTTTCCATCCTTCATTACAACAACCTTTGTTCCTAAAGTCATGGCTTCTATTTGGTCATGTGTAACGTATATAATAGTTGTTTTCAACTTATTGTGAAGCCTTGCTATCTCTGAACGCATTTGAACCCTAAGTTTAGCATCCAGGTTGGAAAGAGGCTCATCCATCAAAAATACTTGAGGGGACCTAACAATAGCCCTTCCCAAGGCTACTCTCTGCCTTTGTCCACCTGAAAGCTGCTTAGGCTTTCTATCAAGAAGATCATTTATACCCAATACCTTTGCAGCCTCTAAAACTCTTTTCTCGATATCTTCCTTCTTAATCTTCCTAAGCTTTAGACCAAATGCCATATTTTCATAAACTGTCATATGGGGATAGAGGGCATAGTTTTGAAATACCATTGCAATATCCCTGTTCTTAGGTTCTACATCGTTTATACACTTGTCCCCTATATATATTTCACCATTTGTAATCTCCTCAAGGCCTGCTATCATCCTTAATAGTGTTGATTTTCCACAGCCAGAAGGACCTACAATTACAACAAATTCTTCATCCTCTATATCAAGGCTTGTATTCTTTACTGCATGAAACTTGTTTTCATATTTCTTATCTACATTCTTCAATATTACACTAGCCATTTAAACCAACTCCTATTCTTTAACACTGCCAACTGTAAGACCTTCAATAAAGTACTTTTGAACTGATATAAAAAGTAGTAAGACAGGGGCCACCATTATTACACTTGCAGCTGTTAATAGTCCAAAATCAGTCTTATGATATCCAATTAGGGTCTGTAATCCTATTGCAATAGTCCTATTACTATTGCTAGTTATAAGGGTAGTTGCAAAAAGGTATTCACTCCATCCAAGTATAAAGGAATATATACCAACTGTAGTGATTGCAGGCAAAGATACTGGTAATATAACCTTAACCAGGCATTTAAAATAGCTGCAGCCATCAATTAATGCCGCCTCTATCAGTTCCTTTGGAATGGATTCAAAATAGGACTTTAACATCCATATTCCAAAGGGTACCGAAAAAGACAGGTAAGTCAGCACTAAGCCAAACTTATGATCAATTAATCCCAATTGGTAACATAGTATAAACAATGGTATTACCAATAGGATTGATGGAAACATATAAGTAAATAATATTGATCTTACAACTATCCTTCTTCCCGGAAACTTCATCCATACTATTGCACAAGCTGCTAAAGCTGAAACTATCATGCTGCAGATGGCTGTAAAGCTTGCTACAATAGCACTGTTCTTTAGATAAACAGTGAATTCCCTTGCACTGAATAGATTGATATAATTCATCAATGTAAAGTTTTGAGGCAAAAGCTTAGGTGTGGTTGTTATAACCTCCTCTGGAGGCTTAAAGGAAGTAAGTATGGTAACAAGCATTGGGAAAAATAATATGAAGGTAATTACAATAAGTATTATTATTTTGATGCTGCTAAGGGCTAAATTTTTTCTATTTTTCATAGCTATCATTTCTCCTTATGACCCAAAAATAAATCATAGTGAAAACAAATAGGATAATAAACATCACCGTAGCCAATGCAGAAGCATATCCTACAGTCTTAAATCCAAAGGCCTTTCTATAAATATAAAGGCTCAAGGTTAAAGTGGAATCCCCAGGTCCTCCCTTAGTCAATAGATAGATAAGGTCAAAGGAAGAGAATTCCCATATTATCTGCAAAATAGTCACTATAAAAAAAGTTGGTTTTAAAGCAGGAATAGTGATATATCTAAATAGTTGAAAACCATTAGCTCCATCTATTTTAGCAGCTTCATACAGATTTTTATCAATTGATTGCAGGCTTGCTAAAAACACCATCATAACAAAGGAATAACTGCACCAAATCATCGGTATTAAGATACCTATCCATGCCAATTTAGTATCAGCAAGTATATTAGTTGGCTGAGATATAATATGGTATCTAACAAGAATATAGTTTAAATATCCGTAGAAATCATTGTAAAGCCATCTAAAGGTCAGCGCAATTACCATAGAGGGCAGTACCCATGGTATAAATAATATTCCTCTAAAAAAAGTTATAATCTTCTTTTTGCTGTTAAGTAAAAGTGCCAGGCCTAATCCAACAACCATGGTTCCTGCTACAGTAAGAGCCGTCAATTTTATAGAATTATATAAAGAATACCAAAAGAGTGGGTCCTTTATCATGTCTACATAATTTTTTAGTCCTATAAAAGAATATTCATCACAAGTAAATAGTCTATCAGTAAAGCCAATAGAAATTCCTTTAACCAATGGAAAGACCATAATAGTAAGTATAGCCAGTAATGCAGGCGCCATATAGAAAAATGCTGTTTTACTAAATTTCCTTTTTTGTTTGCATTTCATATTGTTTCTCCTTATTTATAGTAAATAAAGAAAATGAACAAGAATCCCTATTTAGGCATCTTATTCACTTTTATAAAACAATAGGCCAAGTGCAATACCTGGCCTACCTAAAAAACTATTTCTTATTAGATTCATCTAATGTTTTCTGTACATCAATCTGCAGCTGTTTAAGAACTTGTGCAGGTGCTTTATGATGAACAGTCATATCTACAACAGCCTTTGTAAAATGAGGATCACTGTTATATGCTCCAGGTACTATGCCATAATCCCATCCCATATGAATTTGAGTTTCTGACTGTTCCTGCATAGCTCTATACCATTCAAATTTTGCTAATTCAGGATCATTTACTACACTAACAAAAGGTGAAACGTTACCTGAAATAGTTGCCCATTCCTTACTTAATTCTGCTTTACTCATAAATTCTATAAATTTCTTAGCTTCTTCTGGATGCTTTGCATTTTTAAACATGAAGAATCCACCAGTTCCTGACCAACTTCCTGAATTTCCTCCTGGTCCATCAGGCTGCTTTACAAATCCAATATTCTGATAATCCTTTGGGAACATACCTTCTAATAATGTTCCAAATCCACCCCAGGTTATAGCCATAGCTACTTTTCCAAGTCCTACAGCATTTGCTGGGTCATCATGTCCCCAGTTAACAGCACTTGGTGGAACAACCTTATATACATTTGCTAAATTATTCATGTATTCTAATGCCTTTAAGTTTTCAGGACTATCAAGTACTAACTTCTTGTCTTTATCAAGCATTTTTCCGCCAGCAGCTTTCATAAAGCCTGTGATTATCTGACATGATTGATAGTCATCGCCAGTAAATATTCCTAAACCATATGTACCATTTTTTGTAGTTGCCTTTGCAATTTTAATTAGTTCATCCCAAGTCTTTGGTGGTTCATTGAATCCTGCTGCCTTTAATATATCCTTACGATATAAAAGCACCATAGAAGCATCTCCATGAGGAACTCCATACCACTCGCCATCTGTTTTAAAGTATTTCATACTTGGAGTAAAAGCTTCTTCACCGCCTAAGTTTTTAACTACATCTGTTAAAGGTAAAAGTTTTCCCTGTAGTGCATATTCACCAACTACAAGTGGACAATCATAACCTATATCTGCAGTATTTCCAGATTCAAGCATCTGCTCCCATTTTGTATAAACGTTGTCCCAACTTTCAATAGTTAAATTGATCTTGATATTTGGGTTTTCCTTTTCAAATTCAGCAATATGCTTTTTCCAGAAAGCATCCTCTTTGCTAGAGTCATACCCATATGGTGGATATGAAAACTCAACTGTAACAGGTTCTTGCTTCTTTTGCTCTACTGGCTTTTTAGATTGGCATCCAGTAAACACTAGATTAAAAGCCAATGTTAAAATCAATAAATAAACCAAACTTTTTCTTTTAGCCATTTTCCTAACCCCTTTATAGTATTTATTATCTTTGACAAAAGACAACATAATTAGATATATTTTTTACATCCATTATTTACGTTATCAAACATCCAATTGTTAGTCCAATTTATAATGGTAATAGTATTTGATAGATGGATAGGGCTTTTCTATAGTAATAATATGTATTTATGCTATGCCTATTTTAAATAAACACCTGCACACTGCGTATCCTTTTTCCCAATTGCAATCTCTTTAAATCCTTTCAAAGTAACACGCTAAAAACAGATTTTACTCCTTTAATATATAAATTTTCTACCCCTACTCCAATTTATTTAGTAAACAAGCCTAATTAAATTGGAGGGGTTTATATGAAAGAAGGATGGATTAAAGATTATAGAAAAGAACAAGATAGTGACATTTGGGTTATGCCACCCCTATACTACAAGGTTTGGCAGTTTTTAAAATACTCCGTTTGCTTTGAGCAAAAGAAGATTCCCATGAGAGATGGCAGCTCTATTTTCCTTATGCCTGGACAGTTTTTAACCTCAATAAGAACCATTGCAACAGCTGTTGGCTGGTACGACAGGGGAATATGGAAAGAACCAAACCCTAAGACGATACAGGATGTTCTAGAGTGGCTTGAAAGCCAAAGCATGATAACAATTGAGCACGGAAGATTTAGCAAACAATACTCCCTTATAACCATAGTAAACTGGTTGTCTTACCAAGGCATAGAGGATAACTGTAATTTCGATATAGAAGCTGAAAGTAACAGCAAAGCTTCTATTGAAAAACAGCCAATGGATATAAACAATAATGATAATAACTATAAGAATGATAAAGAACAAAAAGAAGAAAAGATATGTGCACCTGTTGTCCATAAAAACAAGAGTAGTGCCTCCTCTAATCTAAAGGACTATTCCGATGAATTTGAAAGCTTCTGGTCTGTTTACCCAAGAAGGCTTGAAAAGAAAAGAGCCTATAGAGTCTGGAAAGCCAGGCTAAAGGAGAAGGTTTCATCTGATGATATGATATCTGCTGCAATCAATTATTCTCGCTACTGCAGAGATAAAGGTGTTGACCCACAGTACATAAAGCATCCTGGAACTTTCCTAGGTCCAGACAAACCCTTTGAGGAATTTATACACGGAATGCCTGAAATTAAAAGAACCGTTGATATCCCCAAAAATGTTTCCAATGCATTAGAGCTTTGCCAAAGGGTTGAAAACGGCGAAATTGGGGAGGTGTCCCTATGGTAAAAGCTGAGGTTTCAAAGCTTTTAGCTATATTTGCTGTTGCATACCCAAGGTTTGATGTAAACGATGTAAAACTCCAGCTCTGGTTTGAAATGCTTCAGGATATCCCATATGAGTTGGCGCAGGTTACTGTTAAAAAACTTATATGTGAAAGAAATTTTCCCCCTACAATTTCGGATATAAGAGCAGCTGTTGGTGATCTTTTAAACCCATACAGCAATGAAGAAGATGCAGGCGCCGCCTGGGGAGAGGTTATGAGATCAGTGAGAAACTATGGCATATATAGGCCAGAGGAAGCTATTTCAAGCATGAGTAGAAAAACCGCTAGGATTGTCAGGCAACTAGGCTGGCAGGAGATATGCCTATGCGAAAACCTCGGGGTTATTCGTGGACAGTTTATTAGGCTGTATGAGGCTTCGGAGGAGAAGGAGAAGAAGAATAGGCTGCTACCTGTGGAGTTGAGGAAAGAAATTTCGGGGAAGTAGTCCTACTTGGCCTATTACCAGCTGATACTACTGTATCTTTAGGTGACAGGCTCTTTTTCATTATTTCAGCTGTGCATGCGAGTCATTGGAATCTAAGCATTCAGCATTTGTTTCTGCACCCATCCAGCAATAACAGTACCAATGCTTTTGGAAACAAAAATAATATCTTCATAATTAGCAGAGCAATTATCCTGTATTTTATTTAGTGTATTTTCATTAATGGCTTCTATTCTCTGTTCTACAGTTAACTGATCATTTTTCAAAACATCCCCATAATCAATCAAAAGTTTATCATATCCTTCTGTCTCAAAATAGAAATCAGAATAATACAATAATGGACAATCAACACTATAATTCCAACCTGGGAATAAAACAACTAATTTCTTTTTGGCATTTTTCATAATTCTTCTCCTAATAATCTTATTTTCACTCATAAGGCTGCTGCTATTCCATTTTGGGAAGTACCTTATCTACTGGAATGAGATACCTTTACAGATCAAATAGCTAATAGAAAATGCAATATCTAGTACCTCATCAGTTTAAACATATCAAGCTTTACATCCCACATAGTTAATAGAAAATCCTCTGCAAGTCTTTCCATCATTTCTCTTGCATTCATCTTTACATCCCACATAGTTAATAGAAAATGGAAGCTCTTTTGCCCTCACTAAACTTGCTAATAAGCTTTACATCCCACATAGTTAATAGAAAATTAGTGACCATTATTAACATTAAAGCTTGTAATATTCTTTACATCCCACATAGTTAATAGAAAATAATCTGCCCCACTACTAGCTGCCAAATCTAACATACCCTTTACATCCCACATAGTTAATAGAAAATCATTTTCACAAGCATCTCTCAATAATTCAAGTTCCTCCTTTACATCTCACATAGTTAATAGAAAATATAACGTTCTTTAAGCACACCACATAAATTAATCATCTTTACATCCCACATAGTTAATAGAAAATCGATTTCTAACACAGTAAGAACACTCTAGTCTAGGCTTTACATCCCACATAGTTAATAGAAAATAATCGACGTAACTTTCGCTCAAATTACTTGTAACTTCCTTTACATCCCACATAGTTAATAGAAAATATAAGCATTGCCTACATTTGCAGTTATCCCTCCATACTTTACATCCCACATAGTTAATAGAAAATTTATTTTAGGGAACCATGACCATTCACATATAAAAAACTTTACATCCCACATAGTTAATAGAAAATTTGCAGGAAGTAATAAAGCAAGGGAAAGAGTTGTCGGCTTTACATCCCACATAGTTAATAGAAAATAAAAAAGATTTAGTATATACATCACATGCTATAGACTTTACATCCCACATAGTTAATAGAAAATGGGATGGAAGAATAGCTTATCCGTTAAATGTAGTTCTCTTTACATCCCACATAGTTAATAGAAAATAAGATTTAAAAGTGCGTTTATTACTACAAATAGCAACTTTACATCCCACATAGTTAATAGAAAATCCCAAAATACAAAACCCCTAAACACATTGATGCTTCTAGCTTTATGCAACATATTAGAAATGCTAAACTTAGTATTTTTGCAGTGAACCTCCAGTAGTGTTTTCTCAATTTTTTACATTGTACTCTTTAACTTAGATATTTCAATGCTTTGAAGCCCCTCGAACTAATGTTTGCATCACTGCAAATTTTTATTATACAAATAATTCTTCAAAGCTCTTTTTAACACCTACTACATCCTTTTTTATATTCTTTACTATACCCACTCTATAAATGTAAATTGAATCTGTTTTTTTATCTATAAGCTTATTAATATCAGCTAAACATTTGTGAAGTTTCCCTTCTGTTATTTCTCCTTCAAATACAGAATTTTGAGTCCATGTTAGATATTTCTTCAGTGTTTTTCTAACCTTATTTATTCTTTTTTCTTCAATGTCATAAGTTAAAATGACAAACATTAAATCACCACCATTATACCATATTTTGTTATCGCTAATGCAAAATTCATATGCACAAATTTTAAATATTTATATTATCTAATTACCACCAAGCTTTTAAAGGTTTATATGTCTCATCTCCAATAAAATGTTTAATAAGCTTGTAACATTCAAGTCTTATAAACATTCTATATGACGTCTTCCTATTCAAAGTTCTATGCTTAATAGTGACTTCTAACTTTTTCTCATATTCAGAAATAAATTTCTTTCTTCCTTCTTCATTTAAAAAGCATAGTTCTTCTTCAAAATCAAAATCTTTAATGGTAATCTTTCTATTATTAATCAGGCTAAAAATAATTGGATCTACTATTAGCGGCTTGAATATTTCAGCTATATCAAGACTTAATGAAAATCTTTTTGTAGAAGGTTCATGTAAGAAACTTATGGTTGGATCAAGCTGTGTCTTATATATCTCACCAAGTACTGTTGTATACATTAAACTATTACCAAAAGAAATTAAAGCATTGATAGGATCTGTTGGAGGCCTTTTTTCCCTCTTGATAAATTTAAAATCTTCTTTTAAAAATGCATTATAAGCTTCATAATATATCTTTCTCATTCTTCCTTCTGCACCCATTAGCTCATCAACAGAATTAGCATTTAATATATTTTCTTTCTCTTTTTCAATTCTCTTCATAAAACCTTCTGTATCCTTATATTTTCTTAGATTTCTGATTATATGAAATACCGCACTATCAATAAAAGATTTAGCTAGATATAATCTTTTGTCACCACAATTATAGTGCATGGCCTGATTAACAATTAAAAATCCTGATACGTTTTTCTTTCTTGGATAGAATGTTCCTGAATAGAATCCATAGTAATTGTAAAAATTAAGCATTATACCATATTGAGATAAATAGTTAAGAAGCTTTGTATTTAAATCGACTTCACCAAAAACATGAATTTTACTGGTTTGTTCAATAGGCAGTGGTCTTTTTTCCTCCTTTTCATTTGCAAAATAAATAGTATTATCTTTTCTTTGTATTCTTCCATTGCTAAAAATATAATAATCTTTATCCATTACTCATCCTCTTCCTTCACAAAACAAAATTCATAATAAGCACATTTTGTGCAATAAGGTAATTTTTCTATTTTAGGTGGCTTAGTATTACCGGTTATTCTCTTAATATCTTTTAATGTATTTATAACCTTTTCTTCAATTTCTGCAGTAAGTTCTATTTCTTCAACTTTCTTTTCCTTTACATAATTGATAGAACCTTTTTTATCTATCCCTAACTGCTTTAAATAAAATAAATAGTAATAAAGCTGCATTCTATCTGGTTCCTTAAGTCTGCTGCTTATTTTAACCTCTCTAACATAATCCTTTTCAAGTATATCTAACTTTAAAACATCATCTATAAGCACTTCTTTTTTCTTTCTCTGATATGAATCTTCATGTACTATTTTCCCGCTAAGCACTCTATCACTTGTGTCTTCCATGGCAATTCCCTTTGAGAATAGCCAAAGCTTTCTTTTACATACATAATAGTAATTTACTTTTACTCCCTGAGTTTTGAATTGTTCTAAATCAAATTCCATATTATCACCTGATTCATTATAAAAATTGTTGTTCTGTATCAAATCCCTTTACCATTTTAGGCTTTATCAAGCCTTTCTCAGCACTATAGTCATAATTAACAATTGGTATTTGATTATATTTATCCACTTTAATCATATTTTCTACATAACCATTTTTATAAGCTTCTTTAAATTGATATCCGGGTATACTCATTGTCAATTCTTTTATTTCATTATTGGCAATTAATTTTTGATTATAATTTTCTGATTCATTTATTATTGTAATGTTCTTTGTAATTAAACCTTCATTTTCATCATAAACTCCTTCAGGTATAATTGTCTCATTATCTATTTGTCTCAAATTAATTTCTTTTTTCTCAAATTCATATTCTTTTATATCAATTACATATTTAATAGTTTCCCATATTTTATTATAGTAATCTTTACCTTCAAGGTTTTTTATTGAATAAACATTTTCCACCAACTCCATTTTTTTCTCCTCATCCAGTTTTTCACCATCGTAATTAATTATTGCTGCCTTTGAATAATCAAAAATATCCTTATCGATTATGGAATTATCTCCATAGCCAACACCTGAAGGTAGATTCTCTTTTCCTAGATATACATAAATATTCGTGTAATCTTCTTTTTTATTTATATCATCCATTTTCAAGTCCCTGTTTCTATATACTCTTCCCATTCTTTGAAGTAATCCAGATATATCTGAAAGCTCTGTATAAAGAACATCAAAATCAATATCTAAACTTGCTTCAACCACCTGTGTTGTTATCCAAATACCACTATCTTTATTATTCAATTCACCCATATTCAAAATTTCTGCTTCTTTTTTTGTTCTATCTTTTTTTATAAATCTACTATGGAACAAATTGATTTTTACGTTTTCATTGTTATTTTTAAATTCATTTTTCAAATCATCATAAAGCTGCTGAGCCTGCTTTACTGTATTTACAATAACTAATACCTTCTTGCCTTTATAATTTTTAATTATATGGCTAATATTAATATCTTCCTCTAAGACTTTTATTTTATGTCTTAGTTGAACTTTTCCATTTACCTTTTTTAAAAATGGCTTTGGTTTAACAAATTCAATATTTAATCTGCTCATAAAATCAATGAATATTGGCGGTAATGTCGCTGTAACAATGCTGAATTTACCACCAGCTTTTGTAATATATTTTAATGCCACTATTAAAAACGCTACCAACTCTGGTGAATACATTTGAATTTCATCTATAATTAGTTTTGAATAGCCAAGTGTAGCTAATTTCAATTCAAATCCTTCATATTTAAATATAAAATCTACTAATTGGTCTAAGGTACAAACCGTCAACGGCAATGATAGTTGCTTTGTTTTATCAAAGTACTCTATATCAAGTTCATAATTATTCCTTTTTAAATATTCAGATGAGGTTTCTGAATGAAGCAATCCTGTCTTTTCTTTACTAAATTTTATTTTGCTTATCACTCTATCATATATAGCATTTATAGATACTCTTAATGGCAATGTAAAAAATCCTTTACTATTACCTATCCAAAATAATGCTGCTTCTGTTTTCCCTATTCCTGTAGATGCTATTATTACGTTATTCTTGTCTTGATTATTTATCATATATTCTTGAAGCTCATTTGGTTTAAACCCACCACTTCTTAAATAATCTAAAGTTTTTTCAAACAAATCTTCATTTTTTTCTTCAATTTTAATTCCACCACTTGCTGCATAATCGATTTTATTAAGAAGTCCCTTTGTCATTACATATTGATAAAAAATTTCTTCTGTATCATCTTCATCTGGAATTCTTCTGTTTATATACTTTGTATATGAAGGATATAATTTCTCTAGATTATTAATTCTGCTATATTTAAACTCACCAATATATTGAGTTAGTTCTTCTTTTACTACTCTCTTTACATCTTCATGATTATCTAACTTTTTCCTTGAATGATGAAAATATATACTCTGATATAAAATTCTTAGTTCATCTTCATTATATATTTTCTTCAAATCTTCTTTAGGTAAAAATGCTGGACTTAAATATCCATGAGGGATTTCTTCGATTTCAGGTAGCTTGTCTGATAATTGTTCAGGTAAATCATCACATGATTTTTTTTGCTCTTTTAATCTATTTAATAACTTGTTCTGCATCTTTACATTCATTTTACCTAAATCATGATATAAACATGCTGTTTCTAATATTGTCCAATCCAAATGTTCTATATTAGGATATATACTTCTTAATCTCATAAATTCTTGGTATAAATCTTCGGTGTGTTGTACTATTGTTTGTACTGGTTTTGTTTTTGCAAGAAACGGATTTATCATTTAAATCACTCCAACTTATTTAAAAATTAAAGATAGGGGAAATCCCTATCTTATGCAAAAAACACTAAATAATTATCTTCATCTCTAAATATTTCTGTTTCTTCGTTAATTTCATTTTTATTCATTACTCCATGTATAACTTTAACTTTTTCCCATTGCCTAATAGCAGCACCTTTCTTTATTTCAACTAAATCATATTTTTTATTTAAATTATAAATGGTAGCATTTGAAGTAAAATTATCTTTACTAAAAATCTTTGTAGGTATATAAGCATCATATTTTAAAACCTGTGACTCCTCTATTTCTTCATTTTCAACATCAACAATTTTAACCTCATCAATTCTTACTATGTCTTCTCTTCTTCCTAAAGATAGATAATCACCAGGACTTTTAAAATTTTGATATATAACATCAATCAGGCTTTCATCCTTTGGTCTAATATGAATTAATAGTTCTACATCCACAAGAAGTTCTGTAGTAGCAACCCCTCTAATTATTCCATAAAATTTTTCCTCTTCCTCCCCAGTTTTTTTATTTACTTCTTTTGATCTTATTCTAATATTATGTCTTTCTTCTTCATAAGCAGCACATGCAAATTCATATCTTGTAAACAAATCATTAACCTTAGAATAATATTTGCCCTGAATACTTATATCCATCTCTTTATATTCTTTAAATCCACAAGCGTAGTGAACCATACCACTTACTGTAGAATATGGTGGCAATGGATAAGTTTCTTTCAACTGGAAGCTTGTAGGCTTTTTATAGTTAACCAAATTCTGATATAACATTACTCTTACTGCTTTCATTGGCTCACCTACTTATTCTCATCATAATACCTTTTGACTTCAGATTTTATTAAATCAAAAAATTCTCCCATTCCAACCACACTTAATTCTTCAATTATCTTATTGTCATTCTCAAAAATTCCTCTGATTAACCCTATTTTGGTAGCATTTTTAATGCTGTTATCTAGCTTGAATACATCAGTAATAGTATTAATTACAAGGTTGTTATTTTTAACCTTTAACTTATTTTCAAAAAAAGGATTTTTAATATCATATACACCGCCAATTGCAAATATTGGTGATAAATTTTCTCTTCTACCTTTTATATCTCTATATAAGAACTTAATAACATCAAGCAACTTGTTTACTCTATTAGCTTTTTCATCATTAGTAATTTCTATTTCATCATTTTCATCGATTCCAACCTTATCTAAATCAACAGTTATAGTATAAGCATAATAAGACTTATGAATTTCACTTTGAGCTATATTTCCTCCGTCTTTAACTTCATCTCGGTCTTTATTATATCTGTCTAATAATCCTTTATTAGTTAAAAAATCTAGATCTGCATTGAATGACTCTAAAGAAACAGCATTTGATAATCTTGCAACTGCTGAACGTGTTTTTGTAGGTTTTTTTGTTTTCATATACCCAAACAAATCTATTTCCGCATAATCCTTTATTGTTGCATCCGGTGCAAACTGAATTACTGAACCATCTAAATCTAATGGAGTATTATTTTCGCCCATTTGCTCAATCATATTATATCTCAAAGCTTGTCTTGATATATAAGTATAACTTTCCCCATTACCTCTGGATACTTTTTTTAATGATGTAACGTTACCAACACCCTCTCCGTAATTCCCACTTTCAGCTTCAAATATAAAACTTGCAGTTAATCCTTTTTTATTCACTTAAATTCTCCTCCTTACCATTAACCTTTTCTTCACCCTGCAATCCAAGCAAAAATGCATATCCAATAGTTTGAAACTTATCTACATCCTTTAAGCCTTCAATGAAAGTTGTAGGTATTTGTTTATTTAGATACATATATGCATTTAAAATTGTATCCATAAATCTTGATGTATTTTTTGTCTTTAGAGCATTCAAAAGCCTATAAGTTATTCCGCTTAACTTATTTTCTGCTTTCTTATCGGCATAAGCCTTTCTAAGTGTCAGACCATAATTTTTACAATCATTAATGTCCTTATTATATACCATCTTGTTTTTCACTCTCCCTTCTATAAAATTGTTATTGATTTTAATTATCATCTCTATAAACAACAATCTATTAAATTTATCCTGCAATTTGAGATGAAACAATTGATTTATAAGATCAAATTGATTTCTGCCATTATACAATCTATAAATAACTTCCCTGTATAAATTTAAATATTCTTTACTATTTATCTTTGCATGAATTTTAATTAGGGAATTCAACATGTTTTTATTATCATATATTACTTGCAATTTATCCTTTGATAATACATTAAAAGTATAAGGTCTTCTTTGGTTATTAGAATCTAATTTTACAATTTGTATGTTCTCGATTTCTTTATCAAATTGTTCAATTTGACTCTGATTTATGTTACCTACTATATTGAAATAACTTTCCTGCTCTAATTCTTCAAGAGTTGTATTATGCTCTAATGTAAATTTATTTATTTTAATTAATGTTGACGCACTTGAATTTTGATTTATAAAAATTCCTTTGTCTTTAGCCATTGTAAATCCCGCTGGAATGCAAGAATATACTAGGTTACAAATTGGGCAAATATAAGTATCTCCATTAAAATTCCAATAATGCGAGGACTTTCTTGACATATCTACGCCCATTTTATTAATCCAAGTTAAATCATATGCTTCCGGTTTTGATAACTTTGATATTTTATTTCCACATGTAAAACATGAATATTTGCTTTTCTTCTTATCTTCATTAATGTACTCTTTAACATACTCAATAAAATACTTCTCATATTCTTTATACATATCATTATTACTATTATTTTTATTTAAAAAACTAACATCACTCCAAAATTTTTGAATGATATCATAAATAACATTTTTAGCAAGGATTATTTTTTTTACTTCATCTCTTTCTAGGTAATCAATTATTCTTTCCATAATCCCAAACTGCTCTATAATTAAATCTGCCACATCTCCAACACTTTGATCTTTTGATAATTTAATCTTTTTTAATTTCTTCTCCTCTTTAATCAAATCCAATTCTTTATTTGTTATAACTAAATATCCGCTTTTATAACTATTACTTGTAAGCTTTTTCTTTAAATTTTCTATTTCTCCATTTATATATGTTAAATTCTTTTCATCTGCACTTTTTATATCAAAATTTTTTATATAATCCTTCAAACTTATTATTTTATACCATGAAGTAAATTTTTCATATCTATGAATGAAGTATTTAAAATACTTTTCTTCAAAATTTTCTAAAGCTGATTCATCAAATTCTATATAACTATTATATTTCTCATACTTCACATCGCTATTATCAAAAATATTAGCAATACCAACTATACCTGCATTATAAAGCCAATCTGAAAGTTCTAACTTAATCTTAGCCATTATCTCACCTCCTATCAAACAATCTCTATATTGCCAAATCCCTGTGAACGCTTATTTCCAATTCCCAGCATATAAATATCCTTTAGATCTTCTTTGTCCCCACTTAGTTTAAATAATCCTTTATAGGAATTGACAAACTCATATTCCCTACCTGTCTTATTTTTAAATTCTCTAAGTTCCTCCTTAACAACAACTTTTTTCATGTCAATGTCTGTGAAACGAAGTCTCTCCTTTAGACCATATCCCCTATAGCTTTCTAATACTATATTTGTAATATAATTAAGCTCTTCTTCATAGCTTGGACTATCAATGTTTATAAAGTATCCCTCTTTATTTTTAATGCATATAGGTGAAAGTGTTTTTAAAGTCACTTCCTTGTCGTTTATTACTTTTTCTTTTATCAGATCCATTCTTAATCTATTTAAGTGATATTCTTTCTTATATTCAAATGTGCCTAACTTTAAAAGACCATTGTACAAAATCAAGCCTAATTCTAAATCCGGCGTACTAAATATCACAGAAACTCTGTCATTTACAATTATATCTTTATCCTTTATTTCATAGTCTTTTACATATATAGAAAAGGTCAGATTTTTGCTTTTTTTATTAGCCATATTATCCTTATAAAAGTACAATTTTTTAAAATATTCATCATCTGACTTTTTAAATGCTTCCTTAATCAAACTCATAAATAAAGTATTATACGCTCTTGGAATACGTTCAGAATTATAATCAACCTTTAATCGCATACATTTCACCTCCTTCTAATTTATATTCTAATAAGTATTGTGGTAATATACTGGCTGTTTATAATCACTTAATATGTATTTTTTAACATTTCAATCTCATTTATAATTTCATCTCTTAATTCCTTAGGTTCTAAAACTTCTGCATTGCTTCCCATGCTTAATACCCAACTCTTAATTTCTTTAAACCCTTTCATATTAGCTTCAAAAATTATTGAATTATCTTCTTCATTTTTAGTTATTCTTTGATTATCAACCCAAATCTTTTCACTAATAATCACAGAAATAGGGTACTTTATCTTAAGTTTCAAGCTAATCTCTTTATCCTTATAAATACCAATGCAATTTTTTGCATAATTGTCCCATCTAAAATTATCTACAATCTTAAATTTTTCTTCTAGAACTTCATATTCAATTATCCTGCATATTTTAAAATCAATGACATTCTTCCTATTCTCACAATAAGCTGCTAAATACATATCTGATTTATACTGATATAAGCCATAAGGATGGACTATCCTCCATGATATGCCTGAATTCAGTGAAAAATATTTGATTTTTATTTTTCTTCTAGTTATAAATGCAATATTTATATCCTGCCACTTTCGCTTTTCTTCATTAAAATCGCAATTAGCTTTAGATTCAATATTAAAATAATTCATATTCCCTTCTAAGTCTTTCTTCATATGTGTAACAGCTTTAATTTTATCAACAATTAGTTCAAATTCATCGCTATACACATAATTATTATACTTAAGCTGTTCTAGTGCTAAATCTACTACACTTAATTCTTCTAAAGAAAGATTTAGACCAAGTAGGTTTCCATTATTCATTAATGTGTATCCACCATATGGCCCTTGCTCTGAATTAATAAATATACCTGCTATTTCTAAATCATTTCTATAGTTTCTTACTTGTTTTTCTTTAACACCAAGTTCACCAGCTATATCTCTTATTTTCATCTTTCCTCTGCTTTGCAAGAGCATGGCCATTTTAATTGAATTCCCAACTTTGCTTATATCACTCACCTCTTTTCCTATATATTCTATATAGATTCAGCAATTCCTCTTGTCATCTAAATAATAACCACCATTTCTTCCATTTACTGTTTTTATATTATAACCCATCTCAATAACTTTCTTTTTATACCTGGCAACAGTCCTCCAGCTTATCCCTATTTGTTCAGCAATCTGTTCTTGATTAACAATCTTTCCTTTACTCAAGTATTCAAGTATTTTATATGTATTTCTTCCAAGGCAAAACTTTATATTTAAATCTTATATCTCATCTTCAGATATTCCTTTGTATCTATTTATTTTTATCTTTACATCCCGCATAGTTAATAGAAAATGAAACTGAACGAGATGCCCTGGCTATGCAGATATTCTTTACATCCCACATAGTTAATAGAAAATTTGTCTATTACAGGTATAACTGCTGCTTGTATTTCCTTTACATCCCACATAGTTAATAGAAAATGGATGGAGAATATCCACAAAGGACAAGTTATCCGGACTTTACATCCCACATAGTTAATAGAAAATATTAATAGCCTTAGCAGCAATAATAGCTGTAATAATCTTTACATCCCACATAGTTAATAGAAAATGGTTTGTGTATAGGCTGATCTTAAACTCATTTAGTACTTTACATCCCACATAGCTAATAGAAAATATAGTTTCCACATAAAATAATGCATTAACTTTAGTTCTTTACATCCCACATAGTTAATAGAAAATCAAGGTACGTTTGGATGCTTTGAAGTCACAATTGGTCTTTACATCCCACATAGTTAATAGAAAATGCATCTCCAACAGAAAATGCTGTCGCTGTATCAGCAGCTTTACATCCCACATAGTTAATAGAAAATCCATATGAACCACCTTATCTAGTTGGAGATATTCTTCTTTACATCCCACATAGTTAATAGAAAATGAACCAAGAGCAGAAGTGAAAGAAGTACAGTTTTTCTTTACATCCCACATAGTTAATAGAAAATACAAGCTAAGTTGATGAATTGCTTCAACCTTTCGTGTCTTTACATCCCACATAGTTAATAGAAAATTTATTCCGTCATACTCTTTTTTACTTCTTTCCTGCCTTTACATCCCACATAGTTAATAGAAAATCAAATGCACCTTCTAACTATTTTATAATTTCTCTCCTTTACATCCCACATAGTTAATAGAAAATGCTTTTGATTGTCAAATACCTGTATGCCCTCTTTGATCTTTACATCCCACATAGTTAATAGAAAATAATGATAACCATTGTTAGGATTCGGTACAGATTGTAACTTTACATCCCACATAGTTAATAGAAAATTTCTTAAATTATAAATTAAAGACTACAAAGCATTGCTCTTTACATCCCACATAGTTAATAGAAAATCCCGAAATACAAAACCTCTAAACACATTGATGCTGCTAGCTTAATGCAACATATTAGAAATGCTAAACTTAGCATTTTTGCAGTGAACCTCCAGTAGTGTTTTTCTAAATTATTACATTATGCTTCTTAACTTAGATATTTCAATGTTTTAAAGCACCTCGAACTAATGTTTGCATCACTGCAAATTTTTGTTATACAAATAATTCATATATTCTTTCTTATTAAATATCATAAGACAATAATTAAATCAATAATATTATACCATAATTTCTCAATACAAATAATTTTAACCCATTTGTACTTTTTAGATTATCATATTTTTAATATAGACATTACTACTCTAATACACTCTCAATCTGCACTATAAAATCCATATAAGATTTCGCAAGGCTATTTATATTACTTACTCCAGTTACTACTCCAGTATCATTAGTAACATTTCTACAAAATTCATTGTAGCCATCTTTAAGCTTATCCAAGTTTTCGATATCATTTTGGTTGAGGGAAGGTTGGCTTGCTAATTTATGAATGTAGTTTACGCATTTGTTTGATGGTATATTTTTATTCAATTCCAAATTCGTATCAAAATTGATTTTTGCCTCATTTAATGTGAATATAGAATAAAAATATATCTGTATGAAAGAAAGCTCTCTAGCTAGGGCATCTGCATTATCCTTCGAAAAATTGTTTTGTACTTGGTCTATGTTATAGATTAAACTTGTTTTGTTATAAAAGCTGTTAATCAGGATACCTTCAGTGTCCTTTATAGTCCTATTTAAATTGTTAACCTGTATCTGTTTAACTATTCCAAAGGTTGTTGTGATTATTAAAGCTGCTATTAATATGGGTGTAGCATATTTTTTCAATTAAATCCCCCCTTTTTTGATATTAATTTTACCATACACTTGTAAAAAAGCTTATTTAAAATGAATTTTTCATTATATTTTAAGCTAGAGCATTTTCCCTGTTATCATAAAAATACCTTTTGTGTTTTTAGTACTTTAGCATCTGTTGATAGAAAAATACTGCATATTCTCCATATGCAGTATTTTATGGGTTTAGTGTTGATTACTTTTCTTTATCCTCTTTTAATTTTTTAACTTCTTCAATTGTTAGTCCTGTTTTTTTAGCAATCATTTCAATTGAAAGTATGTCTAGAAGCTCTCTTGCTATCTCTTTTGCCTTTTCTTTTTTTCCTGCTTCTTTTCCTTCCTCTATAAGACTCTTGCCAAGTTCCGTCATTTTTATCTCCTCCTTTACCTTTTCCAAATCTTTTCCGTCTAAAAATTTATTAGCAAAGGCATACAGTATTGATTCTATGTCATGTCTATATTCTTTATCTATGTCTTTAATAACTTTTATTGCATTAAGTATTTTGTCTGCTTTAGACATGGTTCCCCCCATTATGGGAGTAAAGCTTAGAGAAATTATATCTTGTTTGGATATATTCCCACCAGATTTAATTTTCTCTATGATATTATTATATATTATATCCCCATCTTTATCACCCATGGATATTACATTGACCTTGAATTCATTTATTCCTGTTTTTAAGCTGCTATAGATGCTCTTTATATCACCGGAATAAATCACATAAGTCACTGCATCCTTGCTTGTTTGATAGCTGAGCAGTGCTTCATAGGCTCTGAACCTTCTTAAATCATTGATTCCCTTATTGGTCGTTTGAAACTCAAAGTGTATAAAGGTATCGTCCTCCATTAGGAAAGTGTAGTCCATGAACATGTTTTTTGTTTCTAAAACCACTAGCTCTGTAGGGCCTGTTTCCTTGGCTTTTTTCTCTATGCCAAAGAATTTCAAACCTTCTTCTGCAAATAGATCCATTGCTCGTTTCATAATCAGATCTTCATAATTTGCTGCTTTCATTATTTCACCGCCTTGTTAAATAGTTGATTTTTAGAAACCTCTCTTTTAACCTTGTCTTCTCCTAGCCACCTCCTCGCATACCATTTGGTACATGCACCCAACTCCATCCTGTGAAGCTTTGTAGCTATATGCATCCTTACTGTCGATTCCTATGCTATCTGCTTCCTTTGCAACATCGATATTAGCACCTAGGAAGATGAATTCCCAGTTGTATTTCTCCTGTTGGTGTTTTATAAGCTGCTTCACCTTTTTGTAGGTAAATTCAGAGCTGGCGTTTTCCATGCCGTCTGTTGTGATGACAAATATAACCTTGCCTGGTCTTTCGTATTCGGGTGCTTTTGATATCCTGTAACCTACATCAAGGATTGTCTTTCCTACTGCATCTAGAAGGGCTGTGCTTCCTCTAACAAAATACTCGTTTCCTGTTAGCCTTACTTTACTGGCATCAATTCCATTCCATAGTATTTCATAATTATTATCAAATAGGACTGCTGTAACGATTGTTTTTCCTTCTAGCTGTCTCTGCTTATCAATAAAAGCGTTAAATCCACCGATGGTATCAGCTTCAAGGCCTCCCATGGAACCACTTCTATCAAGGAGAAAAATAATCTCTGTTAAATTGCTGTTCATATTTACCACCCTTTCAATTTTCTTTATGATATAATAATAACTGAATTTATCCATCATTTGGTCGCCTGACAGGCGACATTTTGGAGGGTGATAAATATGCTTGATAAAAAGCTTTTAATTAAATTGAAGGAATATGTTAATAGTCACTTAAAGGAAGAGGACTTTTATATTTGTGAGTCTCCAGCGCATTCTGAGACAATACTTTGTAATGAAGCAATTCCTGTTGATTTAGAGGATTTTGTTAAGAAGAATCAAAAGCCAACCTTTAGCCAGATTCTCTTCAGCTTTATCGATAAAAAGGGTGTTTGTGATATAGATATATATAAAAAGGCTAGAATTGATAGAAGACATTTTTCTAAAATACGTTCTAATCCTGATTATCATCTCGGGAAAAACACTGCAATTGCTCTTGCTTTGGCTCTTGAATTGAATAGGAAGGATACTGATAAGCTATTGAATGCTGCAGGGTTTTCTTTGTCTAGTAATGATTTGTTTGATTTGGTGATTCAGTTTTGTTTGGAGAGAAAGATATATGATGTGTATGATGTTAATCAGGCTTTGGAATATTATAGTTTGAAGCCGTTGGTGGGATGATATGTAGGTTTAGGAATTAAAAAGAGCCTGTCACCTAAATTTGTGTAAGTAGTGATAAAAAATAAGTGGCAGGTTGGATAATATGGAAATATTCCAAGATTATTCAACCTGCCACTTGCCTATTACTAGTTTATATATCCTTACCTATATTCAATAGTGATAATCCCTTATTATGATTTATCACCCAATCAATTCCCCATTCTGATTGGAAAAGTACTAGATGTCTGTCCTTTAGGTCCATTACAACCTTGGCGTCAGAGGTCAAATCAAGGGAGTTAGCATCTATTTCTTCGTTTTCTATCCATCTTACATATCTATATGGAAGTCTATCCATTCGTATATCTACGTTGTATTCGTTTTTGAGTCTGTACTCTAAAACTTCAAATTGAAGTACTCCAACAACTCCTACAATTAGTTCTTCTATTCCTATGTGAAGCTGCTTGAATACCTGTATTGCACCTTCGTTTGCTATCTGAGTTATTCCCTTTATGAACTGCTTTCTTTTCATAGTATCTGTAGTTCTTACCTTTGCAAAGTATTCTGGGGCAAAGGTTGGTATACCCTCAAACTTATATTTATCTGAGCTTTGGCAAAGAGTGTCGCCAATGCTGAAAATACCTGGGTCAAAAACACCTATAATGTCTCCTGCATAGGCACTATCTATTATTTCTCTATCCTGCGCCATAAATTGCTGTGGTTGAGTAAGCCTGATTTTGTTGTTCTTTTGAACGTGGAATACCTCCATGTCCTTTTTGAATTCACCAGAGCATATTCTCATAAAGGCAATTTTATCTCTATGGGCTGGATTCATGTTTGCCTGAATTTTAAATACAAAGGCAGAAAAATCTTTACTAAAGACATCGATTTCTCCCTTGTCAGAATTTCTTGGTGTTGGTGATTGAGTTAACTCCAAAAATTTATTCAAGAAGGGTTCTATACCAAAGTTGGTAAGAGCACTACCAAAGAATACAGGAGTTAATTCACCTTTTCTTATTTTTTTAAGATCAAACTCATCTCCAGCTATATCTAGCAACTCAATGTCTTCCATTAACTTAGAGTGAAGCTCTTCTCCTAATAGATCTTTAAACACATTATCATCCACATCACCTGTTACTGATTCCAGCTGTGTCTGACCATGGTTCTTGCCGTTAAATACTTCTACTAGCTTTCTTTCTCTGTCATATACACCTTTAAAATGAGCTCCACTTCCTGCAGGCCAGTTTATTGGGTAGGATTTTATTCCAAGTTCCCTCTCTATTTCCTCTAGAAGCTCAAAGCAGTCCTTTGTTTCTCTGTCTAGCTTGTTTATGAATGTAAAAATAGGAATCCCTCTTAAGCTGCAAACGCGGAAAAGCTTTCTGGTCTGTTCCTCGACTCCCTTAGCTCCATCGATAACCATTACAGCAGAATCCGCTGCCATAAGGGTTCTATAGGTATCCTCACTGAAGTCCTGGTGACCAGGGGTATCAAGGATGTTTATGCAATAACCGTTATAGTTAAACTGCATAACTGATGAGGTTACAGAAATACCTCTCTGCTTTTCTATTTCCATCCAGTCAGATACAGCATGCTTTGCTGCCTTTCTGGATTTTACGGAACCTGCTAGTCTAATGGCTCCTCCGTATAAAAGGAATTTCTCTGTTAAGGTAGTTTTACCAGCGTCAGGGTGTGATATAATCGCAAAAGTCCTTCTCTTTTTAATTTCATCTATATAATTAGGCAAATTAAGATCCCCTCTCTAAAAAAACTGCTAAATTCGCAGAGTATCAGCATGTGCTATTATATCAATTTATGCTATTAATTTCAATGGGTACAGTAACCTTTCATTTAAAAAATAGTCAAATAAAGGGGCTATCAAAGACAGCCCCCAAAAATTACTTAACTACTTCAACAGCCATATTCAGCTTTTCGCCGTTTATGCTCTGCTCAGTGTATTCTCTATTCTCGTTGTATTTTATTTCAACAGTTAGTGTTTCCTTCATTATTGTGTCTGCGTTCTTTTTTGCAACCTCTTCTAGCATTTCATTTCCAGAAAGGTAAAGGTTTATCTTATCAGCAACTTCAAAGCCACTTTCCTTTCTCATGTTCTGTACCTTGCTTATGATTTCTCTTACATGGCCTTCTTCTTTAAGCTCTGGAGTTATTGTTGTATCAAGTACAACACCTAGTTCTCCTTCACCAGCAAAGGCAAAACCTTCTAGACCCTGCATTGTTACAAGAAGATTTTCTCTTGTAAGGTCGATTTTGTTTCCATCAACATCGATTGAAACAACCTCTCCTTTGTTAACCCTTTGAGCAAGCTCCATCTGGTTCATCGCTCCTAGAGCCTTTCTTATTCCTGGTATGAACTTTCCATAAGCCTTACCTAATACAGGTAGGTTTGGCTTTATCTCAAAGTTAACATACTTTGAAAGGTCTGCACCAAATTCTATTGCTTTGATGTTAAGCTCATCCTTTATTATGTCGCCATAGTATTCTGGAAGAGATTTTGCACTTAGAAGCATCTTTGAAAGAGGCTGTCTGTTCTTGATGTTAGCAGCATTTCTTGCACTTCTTCCAAGCTTAACTGTTCTGTATGCTTCCTCCATCTCAGTTTCTAGATCCTTATCTATAGCTTCTTCCTTTACTACTGGCCAATTGCATAGATGAACACTTTCTGGTGCATTCTTGTCAAGGTTTACAACAAGGTTCTGGTACATCTCTTCTGTTACAAATGGAACAAATGGGCAAGCTATCTGGGTTAGAGTTCTTAATACTCTGTATAGAGTTACATATGCTCCAACCTTGTCATCTGTTAATTCCTCACCCCAGAATCTTGATCTGTTTCTTCTTACATACCAGTTTGATAGCTCATCAACAAACTCTTCTATTGAGAGAGCAGCCTGAGTTATTCTGTATGCATTAAGATCCTCATCAACGGATTTAACAAGTGTGTTAAGCTTTGATGTAATCCATTTGTCCATGATGTTTCCACTTACAAAGTCTTCATACTTTGTTGGGTCAAAGTTGTCTATTTCAGCATAGAGCACATAGAAGGAGTAAACGTTCCATAATGTGCTTATGAACTTTCTCTGTGCCTCTATAACAGCATCCTCATAGAATCTTGATGGAAGCCATGGTGCACTTCCTGTGTAGAAGTACCATCTTGTTGCATCTGCTCCCTCGTTATCAAGTACTACTGTTGGGCTTAATACATTTCCCTTGTGCTTTGACATCTTAAGGCCGTTCTTATCAAGTACATGACCTAAAACTATACAGTTTTCAAATGGGTTCTTTTCAAAGAGTATAGTTGATATTGCAAGAAGGGTATAGAACCATCCTCTTGTCTGGTCAACTGCCTCTGATATATATTGTGCAGGGAAGTTGCTTTCAAATACTTCCTTGTTTTCAAATGGGTAATGGTGCTGTGCAAATGGCATTGAACCAGAGTCAAACCAGCAGTCTATAACTTCACTTACCCTTGTCATTGGTTTTCCACAATCAGGACATACAAGCTTTACGTTGTCTATATATGGCTTGTGTAATTCGATGTCTTCTGGAACATCTATTCCCTTTTGCTTCAATTCTTCAATGCTTCCTACACATTCTCTGTGGCCGCATTCACATTCCCATATTGGAAGTGGTGTTCCCCAGTATCTTTCTCTACTTAAACTCCAGTCTATAACACCTTCAAGGAAGTTACCAAATCTTCCTGTTCTGATGTTGTCTGGATACCAGTTTATCTTATTGTTGTTCTCTATAAGCTTATCTCTTAAAGCTGACATCTTGATAAACCAGGATTCTCTTGGATAGTATAATAATGCTGTATCACATCTCCAGCAGAATGGGTAGGAGTGTGTGAAGGACTCTGTTTTATAGAGTATATTTTCTTCCTTTAAGAACTCTATAATCTTTGGATCAGCCTTCTTTACAGGCATTCCCTTCCAAGGTTCTACCTCTTCTATAAATTTACCCTCAGAATCAACAAGGTTTATAAGTGGAAGCTCATATTTCATACCTACTAAGCTGTCATCCTCACCATAGGCAGGTGCAATATGAACTATTCCAGTACCATCTGTAAGTGTTACATAGTCTGCATGAACAACGTAGAATGCCTTCTTTTCAGGAGTTACAAACTTGAACATCTGCTCGTATTCTACTCCTACAAGCTCTTCTCCCTTGAATTCTCTAACTACTTCATATTCTCCTTCAAGTCTTGCTAGAAGATCCTTTGCAAGTATTATATGCTCATCATTGTTGATAACTTCAACATATGTGTAGCTCTTGTTTACTGCAAGGGCAACGTTACTTGGAAGAGTCCATGGTGTAGTTGTCCAAACAAGTATATATTTATCTTCATTTTTAACCTTAAATTTAACAAATACTGAGCTGTCCTTAACATCCTTGTATCCCTGACCAACTTCATGGGATGAAAGAGCAGTTCCGCATCTTGGGCAATATGGTACAATCTTGTGACCCTTATATAAAAGTCCCTTATCCCATATCTTCTTTAATGCCCACCATACTGATTCTATATAGTTATTGTGGTAGGTTACATATGGGTTCTCCATGTCTACCCAGTAGCCTAGTCTTTCGGACATTATCTTCCATTCATTTGAATAGGTGAATACACTTCCCTTACATTTCTTTATGAAGTCCTCAACACCATACTTTTCTATCTGTGGCTTTCCTGATATTCCAAGAGCCTTTTCAACTTCAAGCTCAACTGGAAGTCCGTGGGTATCCCAACCAGCTTTTCTTAGAACCTTATAGCCCTTCATAACCTTATATCTAGGTATGATATCCTTCATAACTCTTGTTATAACGTGGCCTATATGTGGCTTTCCGTTTGCTGTTGGAGGTCCATCATAGAATGTGAAATATTCACCATCTGGATTTAGGTCAAAGTTTTTGTCGATGATTTTGTTATCTTCCCAAAGCTTTAGTATTTCTTTTTCCATCTCAACAAAGTTCTGGGATGCGCTAACCTTCTTATACATTGCTTCCACTCCTCTCAATATTTTAATATTTTCTCCGATACCATAAGGTCTATACCCAGGAGATAATCCTTTGAAGTGTCTGGTGGACACGTGTGTTCTTTGGTAACCCCGAAGGTAACAGGCACTTGAGTTATGAGTTATTATGAAGGTTTGATTGGAGATTGGAAGTTTTCGTTAAATAACTCATAACTCAAGAGCCTGTCACCTAACTCATAACTCAAGAGCTCGTCACCTTATCCAATTTATATAAAAATAAAAAAACTCCGCCCCTAATAGGACGAAGTTGACTTCGCTATACCACCTATGGCACTTCAAGTACAATCATACTCTATCCTTTAACGCAGGAATACGGATAAGCCTACTCTAATTTCAGCCATCAGCTCCCAGGTGATTTTCTTTAAAGCATCCCTGCAGGGCTTCCACCGCCCCCTGCTCTCTATAAGTTCAGGCCTTAAATACTCTCCTGTTCACCGCCTTACATTAGATTTTATTATAAAATTATGGCATTGTCAACATCCATAGGCAACAGGTAATTGAGTTGTTTATATAAAAATACTATTAATATTAATTTCCTAAAAATAACCCTCAGCTCAAGATCCTATCACCTAAGAATAAATATACGGAACTAATCCCCCCTACACGGTGTCATATATTTACATAGATGTTATAATATATTAAATAGTATTAATTGTCGATTATCTTTAAATGTAAAAAAGGGGGGATATCGTGTTTAAAAAATCCAAGTTCTTGATTTTAATCTCTTTTATTCTCTGTATACTAACGATATTTAGCAGCTGTGGAATGTCTAAAGGAAAGTTTGATACGGATAATAGGAGTGCTACCGAATCAAAAGTGGAGGTAGAGAATAATTCATCTGCACCAGTTGTAACCAGTATTAATGGGGTAGAAGGCAATTCACTTAAAGTTAACTTTTCAGAACAAGCTAACACCTCTCAGGATTTTGGCAAGATTATCGTTTCAAAAGAAGTGTTTATGGAGACCCTTGCTTTCGACAAAGCAGTTAAGGAAATTACAAACAACATACTCTCAAGTGGAGGATACATCGAAAACTCTGAGGTAACCGGAAGAGGCATAAAGGATTCCAGCTATGTTGAAAACAGAACAGCAAACATAAAGGCAAGGATTCCAAAGAACAAGTTTTCAAGTGTAACAGACAGTATTGAGAAATACGGAGTTATTATCCGCACAAATATCCAGAGTCAGAATGTAACAGATCAATATTTCGATACAGAGGCAAGAGTTAAAACTCAAAAGATTAGGGAAGAAAGACTTTTAGAGCTTCTAAAGAAAAGTGGCAAGCTTGAAGATATAATAACCCTTGAAAAGGAACTTTCCCAAGTAAGATTAGAGATAGAAAATCTTACAGGAAGCCTTAGGCATATGGACAACCTTGTTGAGTATTCAACCTTAACCCTTAATATACAAGAGGTTACAGAACCAACCCAGATAAAAGAAAAACCAATAACTCTCTGGCAAAGGATTAAGGATGGATTTATGAAAGCAATAGAACTCATTGATTACTGCATAAAAAATATACTGATTATTATCGCCTTCCTATTCCCATTTGCCGTAATAGCCTTCATTATATATCTTGCATGCCGCTATGTATGGAAGATTCCTAAGAAGAAAAAAGAAGATGAAAAAAAGGATAATAATAAGTAAGATAAAGTCTAAGAAAATTGGCAAGTTAGCAAACCTAAGGTTATCTAACTTGCCAATTGTCACTGTTATTCTAAATATAATCAGAAACATTTACTACAAATTCCTCTAAATCTCTAAGATTATTTATGACTATTCCATAAACAATCCCTCTGTCTAGTTTCATATAATCATGAACCAAAATATTTCTAAATTGAGCCATTTTACAAAGATTTTCTTTTAGTTCAAGAGGTAATAATTTATTTTCATAAAGAATCTCAAAAATATCCCTATTATTTTCTGGTTTTCTAAACCTCAAATCCGAAATAATGTGATTTCCTATATCAAGAACACATTCGATTGCAAGATGTAAAAATCTTTCTGTTGAACCAAATACCATTGGCGTATTTACATACTCTTCCTTAGAATAATCTTTTACAGATTTTAAAAATTCCATATATTCATTCAATTTGTCTATTCTAGAAAGTACTACATCCCTATTAACCATTTTTAACCTCCAAAATATGTTCTATCTTTAATATCTCTAATCATGCTCTCATTGTATATGTCAGCATAATATCTAAAGTCAAAGTATTCCCTCAATGCTAAAGATTCGAACTCTGCTCTTGTCCCATCATCAGTATCCTTTATTATGATCCCATCTTTTATTACTTCATATTTTAATGCTAAGGAAGCCTTATTTAATTGTACAACATCAACTTCCAAGTTAAAATATGATTTGCCTTTCTCTATTATATATCCCCTAATAAAGATTTCATCCATTGCATCATATGTATTATTAAATATTAATGCAATATCAACATCACTCATTGCATTTTCTGTTCCTTTGGCTCTTGAACCAAAAAGATATGCCAGCTTTATGGGATATTCTTTATCTATTTTTATTATAAATTCTTTACAGATCTTAATAAAACCATTGTTATTCATAGAAACACCTCTATCTTGATTATACCCATATTTTAATATATATGCTAATAGATTTATAAGATAGAAAATGAGCAAATAAGCTTTATATACTCTATGTAAAGAATTATTCTTCTTACAGTTTATAAGCACCTTCAATATCACAAATGTTTCTTGTATCTAATATAACCTTGCCTTTTAACTTATCCATATTTTTCTTGATTTCATCGTGGGCGACCATTATTACTACAATATCTACATCATTTAAGAATTGATCAAAATCATGATATTGATTTTTTACTATATCCCTTTTTACATATGGATCATAGGCTTTTAGAGGTGGAGCTAAATGCTTCTCCATAGCCTCAAGTAATTGCAGGGAAGGGCTTTCTCTTATATCATCTACATTTTCTTTATATGTCAAACCATAAAGGCCAACTCTTGTTATATCTGTCATTCCTTTTTCTTTCATGATATCATGTACTCTTTCAAGCACAAACTTAGGCATGGAGTCATTTATTTTTCTTGCTGCTAAAATTATATTTGCAAGTCCAGGATAATCACCTACTAAAAACCATGGGTCTACAGAGATACAGTGTCCTCCAACTCCTGGTCCTGGATTCAATATATTAACACGCGGGTGCATATTGGCTATTTTAATAATCTCATAAACATCCATATTGCCAGAACGACATATTTTTGTAAGTTCATTAGCAAAAGCAATATTAATGTCACGGTAAGTATTTTCTACAACTTTTGTCATCTCTGCTGTACGGATATCTGTAACTACAATCTCTCCCTGACAGAAGGCTGAATATAATTCTTTAATCCTCTCACCTACTTCTCTGTCATCAGCACCAATGGTACGAGAATTATGCTTTAATTCATAAAGCATGCTGCCTGGGACAATTCTCTCTGGTGCATGAACAAGATTTATATCTTCTCCAATGGTAAAACCTTTAGCTTTAATTATAGGTCTTACAAATTTATCAATAGTTCCAGGAGAAATTGTTGATTCAATTACAACAGTTGCACCTTTTGGGCAAACCTCCATAACACTTTTTACTGCATTAATAACATAAGATGGATCAATTTTTCTGCTTAATTTATCATAAGGAGTTGGTACTGCTACTATATAAGTATCAGCACTGCTATATTCAGTTGAAAATTCAATGCCTTTTGATACTGCATCCTTAAATAACTCGTCTAATCCCTCTTCCTCAAAGGTAGTTCTTCCTTCTTTAAGAGTTTTTACAATTTCCTTTTTATAGTCTGTTCCAACAACCTCAATGCCATGTGAAGCAAACATCAGTGCTGTTGGCAAGCCTATGTAACCTAATCCAATAACATTAATCATATGAATACCTTCCTTCCATAAACATTAACCTACATTATTTATAAAAGTTTAAGCACTTTAATGTTAAATATGTTAGTGTTCAATCTTAAAAGTATTACTTACCTCCTTTTAATAAATAATACTTGTCCAATTCTATTTATTCTAAGAAAAATTAACCAGTTTTGTCAAGTCATTTTTTGTAAAAGAGGAGTTCGCAAAGAAAGTTTATGTGGGATTTAACCTCCAAAATACGTCTATATAGTATAACTAGTCAATTTTGGAGGTACAGGTATGAAAAGTAAATTTTGTATTTTCATGATTTTTATTTTAATGCTGACTCTATCATCTTGCAGCAGTATTAAGGATAAGCCTTCTTTAAATAATAAAACTCCTTCGAAAAAGCAATGGATAGAGGACATCGATTTCTTAAAAAATACTCTGGCCAAAAAACATATTAATGCATATCACACAATTTCTAAAGAAGACTATGCTAAAAAATTTATTGACTTAAAAAGTGATGTACTTAAGCTCGAGGATTATGAAATTAAATTAAGGATAGCTCAAATCGTTGCTTCTATTGGAGATGCACATACCAGCTCACAACTTAATTTTGATACAGGAACCGGGTTCTATCCCTTTGAATTATCTTGGCTTGGAAAGGATTTAAAGGTACTTGCTATAGACAAGTCATATAGTGATATTATAGGGAACTCCTTGATCGCTATAAATAATATGCCAATAGAAGATGTTATCGCCAATGTCAATACATTAATATCCCATGAAAATAATCAGTGGATAAAGCTCAATAATGTACAACTTATTAAAAGCCCTGAAGTGCTAAAATTTTTAGAAATAGCAACAGAAGATACTGCTGAATTTACTTTTATTGACGACAAAGGAAATACAAAAAAATTGAAGCTATCTCCTAAAGCCTCTGACATAAAAGATATTATACAGGTTAAGGATTTAATGCCTAAAAAGCCTCTATGTATGAAGCATGAAGGCAATTATTTTAAAAAGATTTATTGGTATGAATATATTCCTGATGATAAAATAATGTATTTTCAATATAACAGTTGTATTGACAGGAATGTTGCCAAAAGATATGGTTATAAAAATTATGAACAATTCCCTGAATTTGATAAGTTTAGTGAACAGTTAGTTAAAGAGCTTAACAATAGGGAAATAGAAAAATTTATAATAGACTTAAGGGGTAACCCTGGAGGAGATTCTAGACTATTTTCAAATTTTGTAAATGAGCTTTGTAATATTGAAAAGCTTAAGCATAAGGGAAAAATATTTGTAATTACAGGTAGAAACACCTTTTCTTCTGGTTTAATAGCTTGTATTGAACTCAAATATTTGACAAAAGCTCTTTTCTTCGGCGAACCCACTGGAGAAAATGTAAACCACTATGGTGAAGTACGATCCATCTCACTACCAAATTCAAAAATCATGGTTTCATACTCAACAAAATATTTTGAATTATCATCTGAGTATAAAGAGAACTTTATTCCAGATGTATTAATTGAGCAGTCCTTTAATAATTATATTAATGGAATTGATGATGTTTATGAAGCAATACGAAGTTATAAAAATTAATTGTGGGATTTAACCACTAATATACGTCTATATAGTATAATAAGATAATAAGAAGATGAGGTGATTATATATGAGTAAAAAACTGTATTTGTCCGATACTGATAAAAAATTAGCTGGTGTATGTGGTGGTATTGCAGAATACTTTGATATAGATCCTACAATTGTTAGATTAATATGGGTATTCTTTGCACTTATGGCTTTCACAGGTGTAATTGCATATATTATATGTGCGGCTGTTATACCTCACAAGTAAATTTCCTAATCATCATACTTAAATCAAAAATATTATGTATTTACATTATAATAGGGTCACCCATAGAATATGCAAATCATATCTATGGATGACCCCTATCTTATTTATGAACAATTTTCACCAATTCTTCAACCAATTTTGAATCCACTACATCATATGCATATTCATCATTGCTATAAGCATAGCTTACATGATTTTTAGTGGTAGTTTTATCCTTTAACCATGTCTTACAGGAGCTGTGCACTTGGGTGATGCCTGTGTATTCCATAAGCTCTACTGCATTATTGGCATTAACTCCGCTGCCTGCAAGGATTTGAATTTTATCTCCATACTTTTGTTGCAGATTTTTAATCAATTCTCTTCCCTCTATAGCTTTTGCTTCTAAACCACTGGTTAAAACACGGTCTACACCTAGCTTAATCAAGATTTCCATTGCTTCAAATGGATCGCTAACGCAGTCAAAGGCTCTATGAAATACTGCTTCTTTTCCTTTTCCATAAGATTTTATGATATCAATTACTTCCTTTGTTTGTGTTACATCGATATTGCCTTCTTCGTCCAGGCAGCCAAACGCAATTCCATCTGCTCCATTCTCCATCATGCTTTTTACATCCAGCAATAATGTTTCATAGTCTTCCTTTTCATAACAGAACCCGGCACCTCTAGGTCTTACCATGCAGATGACCTTTAAATTAGTATTCTTCTTTGTTAAAGCAAGGCTTGTAATACTTGGAGTTAATCCCCCCATATATAAGGCACTATTCAGCTCTACTCTATCTGCTTTTCCCTTATATGCCTGTAGACAATCATAATAACTTCCACAGCATACCTCTACTATTTTATTCACAGCTTTCACCTACTAACTTTATAAAGCTTAATGCATATATTTTAGCATTCATGATAATATCCTTAATGTCCATCCATTCGTTTGGATTGTGGCCAATTCCCTTTTGACCTGGGAAGCTTGGACCAAATGGAACAATATTAGGCATTGCCTTTGCATAGGTACCACCTGTTGTGGTTACTGGAGTACCGTCCAGTCCAGTTGCTTCTTCATAGGCTTCTTGAAGCTTTTTTACTAGGAAGCAGTCCTTTTCAAACTTCACTGGATCATAGTTATGAACTAACTCTAATATTAGAGAACCAGGCATTTTTGATTTTATTTGCGATGTAATTTGTAAGAGAGTTGTACTTGCTGGGTAGCTTAAGGTGAAATCAAATACACACTTATCTTCTTCCATCCTTAATCCATATCCACGAATCTGCATCTTTCCAAATTCATCATCAGAGTAATCAATACCTAAGCGATCTCCACTATCTTTACTTTCAAGGAAATACTTTGTTACAAAGTCAAAGAACTCCTTTAGGTTTATTTTATCAGCTGATACTTTAAACTTAGCCCTGCCTCTTTCACCATAAACAACAGGATATTTACAATCTGGAGTCCATCCCATTATTGGCGACTTCTCATGGCTCAAATAGTACTCAAGATCCTTCATTCCTGTTTCTTCATTGGTTCCAAATATAATGCGGATTGGCTTATTAAAAGTAACTCCGCATTCCTTACATGCATATAGGGCATATAGGCATGACATAATAGGTCCTTTATTGTCCAGTATTCCTCTTGAATAAATTCTTCCATCCTTTGTGTATCCACTAAAGGGAGGTTCAATCCACCCTTCTCCCACTGGTACCACATCCAAATGACCCATTACACCAATATAGTCATTTCCTTCCCCTAATTGTGCATAGCCTGCATATCCATCAAGGTTTTTTGTTTTAAACCCAAGCTTCTCAGCGATTTCTAATGTTTTAAGTAAACAATCATTAACACCTTTGCCAAAAGGCATTCCTGGTTGAGGTTCATCCTTTACACTATCGATTTTAACTACTTCAATAATATCAGCAATCATCCGTTCCTTCAACTCATGGATTTTACTTAAAATTGTGTCCTTCATTTTAACCCTACTTTCTAACCAATGGTGCAGTTCTTGTTCTCATATAGTCATCCAGCCATTCCTGACTTGCAACCTCATGAATGCATTTACCATTAACATTTTTAGTTAAATACACGATTGGTTCCTGATCCTGAGTAGTTACAGCAAATGAAAAGCCTTCAATGTTTGTAGCAACTCCCCATTCACCCTTATTATTCATAGCAACTAATGATAGGTCTCCTGCTTTTCCTCTTCTCTCTTTAAGCTCTGCATCCAATCTGTTTACAGCGATTTCACAGGCTTCTTGAGGATGATGACCTTCCTTCATTAAACGAACTATTTCATAGGAAATACATCCCTTCATTAAATCTTCCCCTAATCCTGTTGCACTGGCTCCACCTACCTTGGAATCTACATAGAAGCCGGAACCACAGATAGGAGAATCTCCAACTCTGCCCTTCTTTTTCATAAACAAACCACTGGTTGAAGTACCTGCAGTCATATTGCCATTTTGATCCAGACATACCATGCCTACAGTGTCATGTCCACTATATGGCTTAATCTCTTGTTCCTTTATTTCCTTAACACGGTTGTAGTAGTGGATTTTTGCACGTTCTGTCAGCATGTTTTTACGTTCAAAGCCTTCCTTATGAGCAAACTTCTCTGCTCCTTCTGCCACCAATAGGTTGTTTACTTTTTCTATACTTAAACGCCTTGCAATGCTAATTGGATTAGCAAAATCTTTAATTGCACCAACTGCTCCAATATCAAAGGTTGTACCATCCATATATGCAGCATCCAGTTCAACTTCCATTTCTTCATTTGGCAGTCCGCCATAACCTACAGACTTATAAAATTCAAAGTTTTCTACTTCTTTAATTGCAATTTCAATTGCATCTCCTGCACATCCTTTGTTCTCAAGGATTTCTCTTCCCTTTGTAATACCTTCAACGGCCATACGCCAAGTTGCAATCATTCCATACATATTAATTTGCCTCCTTTATTTTAAAATATATTGCTGTATATAAACAAAATTTCTATTCCATACAGTCTTAAGTGATAGTCACATGGCAAGTGGCAAGTTGAACAAATTCTGGTATACCAGGATTATCTAACTTGCCACTTGCCATGTGACTGGCACCTTTGTACCAGTCACTTTTTATTAAAAGCAAATTTCTTTTGTTAACGCTGTAATATCTTCTTTATCAGCTAAAGCTTTAGCTAAATGACACATGTTTTCCAATGCCTCATTTAAGCCTGTCCCACCTTTTTTAGGAGTAATTACAATATTTACTTTATCCTTATAATCAGCAATTGTCTCTTCATTTTCAACAGACATTGCTGCAAAAGCTGGGACCTTTGTTGTTTGATTAATGTCATAGGCAACCCTTGCTGCCATGTTGGAATAGTCTGCATAGTTAAATGCAGGTCCGCAAATTACAACATCAGGCTGTATTTTATTTACCATGGCACAAAGCTTTCTAGAAACTTCATCAGGGTCAGCTAAATAAGTACCATTACCACAATAGAGGCAAGCGATTACTCTACCATCAATTTGTTTTAAATATGGTTCCATCATAATTGCTGGTCCTACAGGTTCCTTTTTAGCACCCAACGGTACCATTTTGTCATCTTTAGTGCCTGCACCAGCTTGAATCTGGTCATAAATCATCATGATCTTAATTGACATATGTCATCATCTCCTATAGGTCATCAAATGATAGATCATCTAAGGATATATCATCTTCCTTCGCTGACTTAGCTTCTTCAATTAGGTATTGCTTGTCCATAACCTTTATGAAAGGCATATAGACGAATACTCCTAGAACCAATAATGCAGCTTGAAGTACAGCTCCTACCCAGTTTGTGGCTAAAAATCCTGAGATAATGATTGGAGTTGTCCAAGGAATATTTACACCATTACAAATAGGAACTAGTCCTATGTTCATTGCAATGTATGAAATAATAATGTTTAATGTTGGAACCAGCATAAATGGAATTATCATTACTGGGTTCAATACTATTGGTAAACCAAATACAATTGGTTCGTTAATTCCAAATATTCCTGGTACTAAAGCTAATTTTCCAAGTTCCTTAATACGTTTGGATTTACAGAAGAATAACATTGCTATTAACAATGATAATGTAGATCCACATCCACCAAATGTTGCAAATAAATCCTGGAATTGTTGAGAAATAATATGTCCCTGTCCAACACCAGTTTTGAAGAACTCTAAGTTTTCAGCAGTTAATGTTTGTAGAATAGGGTTGAATACAGCACCTACTACAGATCCACCATTAACTCCAAAGAACCAGAATAAATGTAAGAAAATATATGCAATAACCATTGCACCCAATGTGTCACCAAGGTTCATCAATGGTAGCTGTAAGAACTTAAATACAATTTCAAATACGTTAGTTCCAAAGAAACCAAATATTAAGTTGATTGTAAAGAATACAATCATAACCATACCAGCAGGTAATAAAGCTGCAAATGATTGTACAACTGTTGGAGGAACACCTGCAGGCATTTTAATTACCCAACCTTTACGTTCAACAAATGAATAAATGTGAACTGCTAAGAAAGCACAAATAATACCTATAAATATACCCTTAGCGCCTACCCAGCCAAGTGGAAGTCCGCCGCCTAGGAAAACTTCAACCTTACCTTGGATGCCTTCAACAGCAACTTTTCCTTTTACGCCAAAAGGCATAACTAAGAACCACGACATAATAGATACTGCTGCTCCAAAAATAGGGTTTGTTTTCATCTGCTTTGCAAATGAGTATCCTATACCCATTACAGCGAATATCGCCATAATTGCAAATGTTGCATCAGCTGGTTTTCCAAAATAACTTGATAATGTAGAGCCGTTTATAGCTACAGACTCTAACCAATTAGTCCAAGCAGGAATTGGGAAGTTTGCGATTAATAAGAATAATGATCCTACAATTAATAATGGCGTTGATACTAGGAAACCATCACGAATAGCAATTAAGTATTTGTTTTTACCGATTGCTTCAGCTAGTGGCATCAATACTTTTTCTAACCATTTCAGCATATCTTTCACCTCTTATTTTTATTTATAATAAGCAATCATTGTTATGGCCATCCTTAAATGATTACAAATTATCAAAAATGTACTATATGTTTTATATAAATTCTTTTACATTACCTGACCCTAAACATTTATTTAAAATCATATTACTTGATTCATTACCCTATATAAAATCTTTAGTGCGGCTAATATGAATAAAAACTATTTGCTCTTCTCTTTAATTAGTTTAATTGCTGCTTTTAAAACCTTTGCATCGTTCATCATACCGTAATCAGTAGCATCAATAACAGCGATTGGAATACCAGTTGCACCAAAATCCTTTACTGTTTTTTCATATAGGTATTTTACCTGTGGTCCAAGTAAAATACAGTCAGGATGAAGTGTTTTAACAATTTCATCTAACTTGTTGTGTGGAAAAGCCTTTACCTCAATTGGTAATGAATGCTCATTAGCAACATTTTGCATTTTACTAGCTAATATACTTGTTGACATTCCAGCAGAACAAAACAAATAAATCTTTTTCATTTCACTTTCTCCCTTCCATAATTGATTTATATTTTTAATGTTATAAATATTTTCAAGTTATTTATTTTCTAAAGCAATTAGGCGTTCATAATTCTCAATAAGCTCATTTGCTAAAACTTTAATGGTTTCAGCTGATATCAATTGATCTTCTGCATGAAGTAATAGTAAATTAGGGGTTACTTCCTTGCCGCTTGCTTCCTGCTGAATCAATTCGCTGTGAGCGTCATGCCCTTGTATAAAGACTGCTTCACCCTCCTGAATACAAGTTCTTGCTCTTTCAAAATTACCTTTCTTTGCTTCCTGTATTGCTTCAATGTAGTTGCTTTTTGCCGTGCCCACTGCTGAAATTATTTGAAAGCACACTAACTCTAGTCCGTCCATCATATCTCCTCCTTGCTGATATTTTCATTATACACTTTATAACTTCCTAATAACTTTAAGCTTCCTTCCTACTATTAGGAAACACTGCTTATACTCATCACCTTAGTATTGGAAATTAGATCATGAATTGCTTTATGATCTTTCCTAAATAAAACAAATAATGCTGATAAAATGCTGATAGCTATTCCTACATACATCAGAGGAGTAATTAAGTTTGAATTACTTATTAATGATATAATCTGACGGAATAGATTACTTGGAAAAATAAGTGCCCCTTCTATTAAAAAAATACCTATGACTTGTCTTATGAATAAATCTTTCGCTAGCACTTCACTGCCATCAAGCTTGACAATTTTAAAATGGCACCAGCGTTTTCCCAGGGTTTGTCCCTTCCAAATTGTCAATGGCACAATGGCATAGTAAAACAATGCAAATATTAATCCTAAGCATCCAGCTAACAGTGCATATTCCTTTGGATATTGAAATAGGTTAATACTGAAGTCCTGGGTGTTTTTTGCTTTCATATATATCAAAACCATTGGCAAGGCTGTAAAAATGCATCCTAAATACCAATCAACCATATAAGCAGCAAAACGCTTCCAAGCTGGCACATCATAAATAGCTGTTAATTTACTTTCTTGCACTAAATTTTTTCCCTTTTTCATGCCTTTCACCTTGTATAATGAACATGTATATACGTTGCAAAAATTCTATTACATTTCATCTTCACAAACATCCTAGGGTCGAGCCAATATAGCAGGGCTGTTTGTAAAGATAAAGTGTAAGAATTTTGATGCAACCTATATAGAAGGAATTCATTATACTTTTCCTTTCATAATATTTTATTTATAAAACAATTCTGCCACTTCAAACATCCCAGGGTCGAACCAATCTAGCAGAGCTGTTCGGAGTGACAGAATGTAAGAGTTTTATTTAATTTCTATAGTTAGGCATTTACTTTAATACTTGTTCAATAAATTCTTTATAGTTATTCACCTCTAGCAATTTTGCAAATTGATTAGAGTTAGAAATCACATTACTTAACCAGTCAAAGAATATCTTTAGTACTTTACGGTCATATTCATTAATTGCAAAAAGGAGTACAAGGCGTACATCAAAGTCTCCCCATTTAATTGGCTTGTCTAAGATTGCAATGCTTAAGGCTGATCGATTTATACACATCTCATTAAGGCTGTGTGGAACTGCAAATCCATAATTAAAGGATGTAGAAGACATCTCCTCTCTTTGTAATACGCTATTTTTAAAGCATTCCTTAACATATCCCTTTTCATATAAGTTATCACACATTTTTGTAATTAGCTCAACAGGACTATCTACATCAATATGCGTATAAAAAAACTCCTTTTTAATAAGCCTCAATACTAAGCGCTCAAAATCCTCCTGACATCTTAATCTGTCTAGATCATTTAGCGATTGGAAAATCTTGCTCTCATCTTCATAATTCACAAACAAAGAAATCTTTACTGTTAAAATATGCAAATCATGCTTTAACGGAAGCGTTGTTAGTATTAAATCAGGTTTTAAATCTACAATTGCTGCTTTTTCAAAGAAACTCATACATTCAATAATTTCCATACGCTCGCCAAATCGGCTTTTAATTTTCTGCAGACACAGGTCGGATAAAGCTTCATTACGAGGATAGATCATAACCGCTTTATACTTATGTGTAAGATTTGCTCGGGCGCATGCAGCTCCTAGATGTAAAGCAATAAAAGCAATTTCATTTTCCTTTATATGAATATGAATCTTTTCCTCTAACAACTTACAAACATTAACTCCCATTTCGAATACTAATGGATATTTATGCTTGATTTCCTGCAGATACATATTATCAATTTCGATATTCTTCATATGGCGCTCAATCAGTGACATAACATGTATTGTCAATCCATTCTTTAGTTCATTATCACAGCTAAAATCAATATCAAATATTTTTTTAATATCCACAAGAGTTTCTTCTATTAAGTCAGAAACAGAATAGTTAATTTGATATTTTAAAGAGTCATTTGTGTAATCTGTACTCTTTTTTCCTAGTAGCAACAGAGCTAACAGAGCAATTTCATCCTCAACAATTTCAATTCTGATCTCCTTTGCTACTTTTTTGTAGAAGGCCTGTGCAATCTTGTATTCTATGTTGTTTCTTAACTCTTCAGTATTTTGGTCAGTTTTAATATAGTTGTGTCTGATAATACGTTCTATAGCAATTCCAATATGCATTATAAGTATCGTAAAATCCAGTTCACGTCTATGATAATGATACTCTTCAAATGTAGCTTCCAATATATCCTTTACTTCTATTAAATCAAATCCCTTATAAAAAGAAGCCACTCTGTTTAGGTTTAAAAAATTCCCCTTTGTCTCGTTTTCCAGCAGCTGCTTATATAGCTTACGTTTTTCCTGCTCTTTTCCTGTCAAGCTAATATAATTTTTACATCTTACAAGCTGTAAGCTTTCATATGGTTCAATCATCTTTTTAATTTTTCTAATATCATTGTCAATGGAATATCCAGAAATAAATACTTTATCCTGCAATAATGTCAGGTTAATCTCATTTTGCCTGAATAACAACTCCTTAATGATGTAGACACATCGCTCTTCTGGAGTCTGAGGAATCATCTCATCTAACTCAATATCCAGACTTTGAAATTTATCCACGTTCATTTTATATCCCAGTCTTATACTTGATTCAATTAATGTATCTTCGTAAAAACTATTAATTTGAGCAACATCACTGCGGATAGTTCGATCTGATACACCCATCACTTTGGCTAATTCCTTACCTATAATCCAGTCCTTACTATCCTGCATGAGCATAATAATTTTTTCTTGCCTTTTATTTAACACTTTATTCCCTCTTCTCCGCTATCATCATTAAAAATAAGTACCTTTATAAACTGTTTTTCCTATATAAATTTTAGCGAATACTTCTTATCAATTCTATTATACCTTAATATTATTAATCTTATCTCCAATAGATTTCCTAGTGCTAGGAAATCTATCAACATATAAAAAGTACCAGGCACGTGGCAAGTAGCAAGTTGAATAACATTGGTGTTGCCAATGTTATTCAACTTGCCACTTGCCACGTGCCTGGTACTAAGCCATTTTTTATATCTACTTTGTTATTACTGTTCCTGTTTTTCCTGCTAATGCTTCTCTAGCCTTTTCAAGTGAAGTTACTATTGATTTTCTTCCTGGTTTGGATTCTGCAAACATTACTGCAGCCTTAACCTTTGGAAGCATTGAGCCAGGAGCAAAATGTCCTTCTTCTATGTACTTGTAAGCTTCTGCTACTGACATTGTTAGAAGGTTTTTCTGGTCTGGTTTATTGAAGTTTATTGAAATCTGCTCTACAGCAGTAAGTATTACAAGCTCATCTGCATTTAGAAGCTCTGCAACCTTTTCTGAAGCTAAATCCTTGTCTATAACTGCTGGAACTCCTTCGAGACTTCCATCTTCCTTCTCAATTACTGGGACACCGCCGCCCCCTACTGTTATAACTACATGTCCTGCTTCTACAAGAGTCTTTACTATTCCCTCTTCAACAACTGCCTTTGGCATTGGGGATGCTACAACTCTTCTCCAGCCTCTTCCTGCATCTTCCTTCATTGTATATCCCTTTTCAGCCATAAGCTTTTTAGCCTGTTCTTCAGTGAAAAAGGAACCAACTGGCTTTGTTGGATTCTTAAATCCTGGGTCATTTTTATCTACAACAACCTGGGTTACAATAGCTGCAACCTGCTTGTTCATTTTTCTTCTTCTCATTTCTTCTCTTATTGCCTGCTGAAGGTGATATCCTATATATCCCTGGCTCATGGAACCACATTCTGGGAATGGCATTACAGGCTTTGATGGGTCAGCTGCTGCAGCTGCTTCATAGGTTGCAACAAGTTGGCCAACCTGTGGTCCATTTCCATGGGCAATTATAACTTCATGTCCATCTTCTATTAAATCAACTATTGGCTTTGCAGTTTCAATACATGTCTGAAGCTGTGCTTCAGCTGATACATCCTTTGGATTTGCTTGAAGTGCATTTCCTCCAAGGGCAACAACAATTCTTGCCATATTTAATTCCCCTTTCAAAAATTATCTAAAGTAATTTATCCGTGCTGGTGAGATAACAGACACTTGAGTTTTGAGTTATTTAATAAAAGCACTTTCAGATGCTTTTATTAAATAACTCAAAACTCAAGGGCCTGTCACCTGGTGTTATCCTCGAATTGACTGAATATTCTATCATGTTGTGAAAAACATAAAGGGCAGCCAAGGGGCTGCCCTTCAAATTATAATGTAGCAACCATTACAGCCTTAATTGTATGCATTCTGTTTTCTGCTTCATCAAATACAACGGAATGCTTACTTCTGAATACTTCGTCAGTAACTTCTCTTATGTCAAGTCCTCTATCATTAGCTTCCTTTGCAACCTTTGTTTCAAAGTCATGGAATGATGGTAGACAGTGCATGAATATTACTTCTGGGTTCTCTGTTTTGTTGATCATTTCCATTGTTACTTTGTAAGGTGAAAGCGTTCTAACTCTTTCTGGCATCTTGTCTTCTTCTCCCATTGATGCCCAGATATCTGTATAAAGAACGTCAGCATCCTTAACTCCGTCCATTTTGTCTGTTACTTCTATTATTGCACCAGTTTCCTTTGCAACTGCCTGAGCTTTTTCAAGCATTTCCTTTTCTGGCCATAATTCCTTTGGTCCAAATGCTACAAAGTGCATTCCCATCTTTGCTGCACCATACATTAATGCATAGCTCATGTTGTTTCTTGTGTCTCCAATGAATACGAACTTAATCTTGTTTAATGGCTTTGCTATATGTTCTTCTATAGTTAAAAGGTCTGCAAGAACCTGTGTTGGATGGTCAACGTCAGTTAATCCATTCCATACAGGAACTCCTGAATGCTTAGCAAGTTCTTCAACTACTTCCTGCTTGTATCCTCTGTATTCCATTCCGTCATAGAATCTTCCAAGAACCTTTGCAGTATCCTCTAATGATTCCTTCTTGCTCATCTGTGAGCTGTTTGAGTCAAGGAAAGTTACATGTGCACCTTCATCTAATGCTGCAACTTCAAATGCACATCTTGTTCTAGTTGAAGTTTTTTCGAAAAGAAGAACTATGTTCTTTCCTGCAAGAACGTTATTTCTTATTCCTGCTCTCTTCTTTGCTTTTAGATCATGTGCTAAATCAAGCATGTATCTTATTTCTTGTGGAGTAAAGTCCATTAATGTTAAAAAGCTTCTTCCCTTTAAATTTACTGGCATTGTTATTCCTCCTCAACTTATCTTTTATACGTTACAAAAATCCTACTACATTTCATCTTTACAAACATCCTGAGGTCGAATCAATCTAGTAGGGCTGTTTGTAAAGATAAAATGTAAGAATTTTAATGCAACCTATATTGTTATTTTATATTTTCTCTTTCAAGCGGCATACTCATGCATCTTGGGCCTCCTCTGCCCCTTGAAAGCTCCGAACTTGGAATAGTTAAAACCTTTATTCCTTTTTTGTCTAATATTTCATTAGTTACATAGTTCCTCTCATATGTTACAACAACTCCCGGTGCAATTGCAAGTGTATTTGAACCATCATTCCATTGTTCTCTTCCTGCAATCATTGGGTCTCCACCACCGCATTTAATAAGTTCCATGTCGGAAACGCCAAGAGCTTTTTCAAGTATCTTCTCCAGTTGGCTTGTATTGTGCTTAAACTTCAAGCTTCCCTTTGGTCCCTTTGTAACCTCATATATGCTTAATGGTCCCTGTATACCTGGATGTATTGTAAACATGTTGTGAGTTACCATTGTAAACACTGTATCAAGATGCATAAATGCTCTCTTCTTAGGTATTTCAAAAACAAGTACCTTTTCAAAGGATGAACCTTCATTGAAAAGCCTTCTTGCTATAGTCTCAATTCCTTCAGCAGAGGTTCTTTCGCTGCATCCAATTGCTGCAACGCTTTCTGAAAGTACAAGTTCGTCTCCACCCTCTATTGCAAAATCATTACTTCTATCATACCAAAGTGGTACTTCTGGATTGTTAAACAGTGGATGAAATCTATGAACATACTTTAAAAATAAAGTTTCTCTTCTTCTTGCCTCAGTCCTCATTCTGTTTATGGATAGTCCATTTCCTATTATAGCTCCAGGATCCCTGGTAAAATACAGGTTTGGCATTGGATCAAGGTAGAAGGGATATTCATCCATCATAAGATCAGCAAGTGAAGTCTTTTTCTTTACCTCAACCTCTCCCTTTCTCACACCAGCCATTACAGTATCTATCATATCCCTTGGAGACATTGCTGACAGGTACTCAGTAAGTGTTTCCTTCAAGGCTTGGGATGTTATTCCACTTTCAACGAGAAATTCTTCTATAAATTCAGTTCTGATTTTACTGTCCTTCATTACCTCAGATGTCATTTCCTCAAGATAAAAGACTTCTACTCCATTGTTTTTTAGAACTTGAGCAAAGCCATCATGTTCTTCTCTAGCAACCTTCATATACGGTATATCATCAAACAATAGTCTTCCGAGATATTCAGGAACAAGATTTTCAACCTCTCTTCCTGGCCTATGAAGCATAACCTTTTTAAGTCTGCCAATCTCGGAGGTAACATTAATGTTTTGGTTCATGTCATGTCCTCCTTTGCAACTCCATTTATTGTACCCTGTTAATATACATTATACATCTTATGTATAAAAAATTCAAAGTAGTATTTTCGACATATTTTGACTTTGTAAATTTCTATAAATTCCTTTGACATCTATATGATTAACCAAAATCAACAATATGAAAATCATAACTTTTTTCTTCTGCCTCAGCACAATTTTATGCATTAATGCCTGTATAATATTGCATAATCATACAAGCATCTGATGTATATATATTAGTGTTTGTATTTATAGCTTATATATTTATAACTATCAAGTTATATTAATCGCACTAAAAATTTTAATAAGTTATTATGCGATTAATAGTTCAATGAATTTGATTTCGCATAAATGTTTAGGTTTTAGTAATGTATATACAAATCAAAAATTCTATTACATTCTGTCTTTTTAAACATCCTAGAGTCGAACCAATTTAGCAGGGCTGTTTAAAAAAACAAAATGTAAAGAATTTTACGATTTATATATAGAATCATTTATGCCAAACATATAGCTTATAATTATTATCTCAAAAAAAAGGATTGTTTAAAACAATCCTATATTCTATCTTCGTACACTTTAATTTTAGCTTTTTCCTTCCAGGTCTTTAGTGTTTCGTTATATTTACTTTCCTTAGCCTGAACTAAAAGCTCTCTTCTTATATCCTCTTTAACAGTATCAAGTGGTTTTGCAGGATATTCATTCTTGCTGTTCATCTTTACTATGTAAATACCAGTCTGTGTAGGAATTGCTGGACTTATTTTTCCTACCTGAGTATGCATAGCCATTGCAAGGAATGTCTTATCATAGTTTGTATCATTGTATGCTACATCTCCAAGAAGACCACCCTTATTCTTGGTATCCTCTTCCTTGCTGTATTTCTTTGCAAGATCTTCAAATTTAGCACCCTTATTATATTCATCAATTACCTTCTGTGCTTCATCTTCGCTCATTACTAGTATACGTGATATATTCATAGTGTTTGGTTTCTCTGTATAATCATAAAGGTTTTCATTATAGTACTTCTGAATTTCTTCATCAGCAACCTTTGCATCCTTTACGACTTCATTATAAACCTTATCAATTATTATTGATTTCTTTACATTTTCCTTATACTGCTCAACTGTAACTCCATAACTTTCAAGCTCTTTTTTAAATTCATCTTCGGTTTTGCCCTTTTTATCTTCTTCCATCCTTTTTTCTATTTCCGTATCAAGCTCAGCTTGAGTTGGAACTAGCTTTAATTCCTCTGCTTTTTGCATAAGAAGAACTTCATCTACAATAGCATTTAAAAAGTTGCTTTTTATTTGCTTTACAGCTTCTTGATTATTCTTATCTGTAAAAAAGTTTTCATTTTTATACATTTTTTGATACATCAGCATCTGGCCCTTAAATCTTTCATCGAACTCGCCCTTTGTAATCTTTTTGTTTCCGATTGATGCTACTACAGTGTTTTTCTTGCCCTCTTCAGTCTTTTCTATAAGACCACATCCGGCAAGTCCAAAAACAACCATCATAGAAAGCAGAAATGCAATTAACTTTTTCTGTTTTACCACAAAAATCCCTTCCCCTCTTTTTTAGCCTTGTGAAATATTATATCCTATTTTTTGTCTTTCTGCAAACCTTCCATTAGCTCCAAAAAATTCCTCAAAACCTTTATTGAATCATTTTGGCTTTCCAGCTTTAATTTTATAATTGGTTGAACAGAGCTCGCAAAGGATAGTATTCCTCCTAGCTTCTGATTTGCAGCTTGAATCTTGTCAATTCCCATATTATTCATATCCTTAAAATGCAGCAAAATATCCTTCCCCTGCTGCTTTATATCAACTATTCTAATGCTTCTTGCAAGAGCCTTTAAATATGCGATATTTATGAGGTTCTCAAGGGGCTTTGGTATGTCGCCAAACCTGTCTATAAGCTCCTCTTCCATATCCATTTTATCCTCCATATTTTCAATGGAGGCTATTTTTTTGTAGGTTTCTATTTTTAAAACCTCATCCTCTATGTAGCTGTCAGGTATATATGCATTTATGGATATATCTATTGTAGTTTCTATATATTCTTCCTTTTCTTCCCCTGAAAGCTCATTTACTGCCTCTTCAAGCATTTTGCAGTATAGATCATATCCTACTGCTGCTAAATGACCATGCTGCTGTGTTCCTAGAATATTTCCCGCACCCCTTATCTCAAGATCTCTCATTGCAATTTTAAACCCTGAGCCAAACTCTGTAAATTCTTTTATTGCCTTAAGCCTTTTTTCTGCTGTCTCAGAAAGTACCTTATCCTTTCTATAGGTAAAGTATGAATAAGCAAGCCTGTTAGACCTTCCTACTCTTCCTCTAAGCTGATAAAGCTGGGATAATCCCATTCTATCGGCATCATATACAATAAGCGTATTTACATTAGGCATGTCTATTCCTGTTTCGATTATCGTTGTGCAGAGGAGTATATCTCCATCACCGGATATAAATTGAACTATAACATCCTCAAGTTGTCCCTCTTCCATTTGTCCATGGGCTACAACTATTTTAGCCTCTGGAACTAATCTTGATAGAGCAATTTGCATATCCTTTATTGTTTCTACTCTGTTGTATACAAAGAATGCCTGGCCTCCTCTTGACATCTCTCTTACTATTGCATCCCTTATAATTCCCTCATTGTATTCCATAACATAGGTTTGCACAGGAAATCTCTCTTCCGGTGGAGTTTCTATTATACTCATATCCCTCACTCCACTTAAGGACATATGAAGGGTTCTTGGAATAGGTGTGGCTGTTAGTGTAAGCACATCTATATTCTTTTTAAGAGCCTTTATCTTTTCCTTATGGGCAACTCCAAACCTCTGCTCTTCATCGATTATCAAAAGCCCAAGATCCCTAAACTTTATATCCTTCTGCAGTAATCTATGTGTTCCTATTACTACATCTACATTGGCAGCAGCTAAATCCTTTATGGTCTTTTTTTGCTGCTCCCTATTTCTAAATCTGCTTATCATATCTACTTTAACAGGAAAATTCATAAACCTTTGAAGGAAGTTATTGTAATGCTGTTCTGCAAGTATTGTTGTTGGAACAAGCACTGCAACCTGCTTACCATCCATAACTGCCTTAAATGCCGCCCTTATTGCAACCTCCGTTTTTCCATATCCAACATCTCCGCAAAGAAGCCTATCCATTGGCTTTGAGTTCTCCATGTCTGTTTTTATCTCCTCTATTGAAGTAAGCTGGTCGCGGGTTTCGTCGTATGGGAATTCTTCCTCAAACTGTCTTTGCCATGGAGTATCCTTTGAAAAGGCATGGCCAACTGTGGTACTTCTCATTGCATAAAGCTTTACCAAGTCCTCTGCCATTTCCTTTAAGGATTCTCTTACCTTCTTTTTGGTCTTTGCCCATTCCGTACCTCCAAGCTTATACAGCTTTGGAGGGTTTTCATCAGAGCCTATGTATTTTTGAACCATGTCCAGCTGTTCTACTGGAACATAGAGTGTATCTCCACCCTGATACTGAATTACAAGGTAGTCCTTCTTTATCCCCTCTATTACAAGTTCCTTTATCCCTTTAAAAACTCCTATTCCATGGTTTACATGGACAACAAAATCCTCAGGTTTAAGGTCTGTGAAGCTTTCAATCTTTCTTGTCTTTTTAGGGAAGCTTTTCTTTGCCTTGTCCTTTTTCTCCTTAAATACCTCTCGATCTGATATTATGGAGAGCTTTATCCCTGGGAAATCCATGCCTCTGCTTATACTTCCCGAGGTTACAATTATGTTTCCTGGATTTATTGTTTCTATCTCGTCAAGATATACTGCATTAAACTCCTCATCCTTAAGGGATTTTTCAAGCCTCTCTCCTCTAGCCCTGGTACCTGACATTATTACTACTCTATATCCACGCTTTACTCTTGTCCTTATCTCGTCCAGCATATATTCTATATTCCCGGAAATGGGATTTATAGATATTGCATTGAAGTTAACAATGGATAATGGTTTAAAGTCCTCAACTACCCTTGGAAGCATGTTAAGTGTCACAACGCTTTCATCCTTAATCCTTCCAATAAGGTAATCAGGGCTAAACATATACTCTCCTTGAAGTGGTAATATGTCCCCCTTTTCTAAAAGAGATTTGTATGCCTCTTGAAAATCATCAAAGGATGCTCTTATTCTCTGAGATACCCTTCCAGATTCATCAAGCATTATCAATGGAGCGTTAAAATATCCCACAAAGTCGCTGGAATCTTTATATATGTATGGTATATAACTGTCTATACCATCGAAATATCTAAGGCTTTCAAGCCTTTCCATATTCTCACTTATCCTGGCTTTAAACCTCTCTGCTGCATCCTTGTTCTTCTTTGCAAAGGATTTTAATCGACCATCAAAATCCTTTCTCATCTTTGATATTATTTCTGGAAGGCTGTTTGATGGTATTATAATCTCCCTGGCAGGATATATTACTGCGTTATCAATATTATCACTGCTTCTTTGGGTTATTACATCAAAATTTCTTATGGTATCTACTTCATCACCAAAAAATTCTATTCTTATTGGCTCATCTGATATAGATGAAAATATATCTATTATTCCGCCCCTCTGTGCAAACTGTCCTGGTCCTTCAACAGTATTAACTCTTTCATATCCTACATCCACAAGTTCTTCAGCAAGCTTTTTTATATCCATACTGTCTCCTGCAGAAATGGATATGGATGATTCCCTAAGTATTTTTGCTGGAGGCATTCTATAGTAGATGGAGTCAATAGATGCAACAACAATTAACTTTTCTCCATCAAGTATTCTTCTTATAGCTTTTAATCTCTCTATCTTTATTTCTGCAGATGTAACATCAACATTAAACACCATTTCCTTTATAGGAAAGTATACACATGCATCTGTAAAGGTCCTTAAATCATCATATATTTTCCTTGCTTCCATATCATTATGAGCAAGGAAAAGAACCTGATTGTCAGCGCTCTCAAAAAGACAATACGCAATAAAGGCCTTTTGGGATTCCGAAAGGCCGTGAACCTGACAAGGGGTTTTGCCGTTTTTCAAAGAGGATGCTATCAAATTGTATTCCTCTGATTCTTTAAAAAGATTATTCAATGCCTTAAATTTCAAAAATCCACCCCCTATTTAAAAATGGCCATGGTTAAGCTATATACAAAGTAATAAAATTCTTTACCTACTGCCTTTTCAAACACCCCTGCAAAACTGGTTCGACTCTAGGATGTTTGAAAAGGCAGTAGGTAATAGAATTTTTACTTTGTATATATAGAAAGCAATATGATAGAATTCTTGCTTGCTATATATCGCACATTGTTATTCTTGACCTGCTTTATAGCTATTATACCTGTTCATTGCACTTTGTGCTCCATTTTTTATAATTTCAGCAACAGCATCGCTGGCTATTTCTGTAATTTCTTTTATAAGCGGCTTTTCATCTTGAGTAAATCTTCCAAGAACATGAGATACCATCTCTCTTGATGGTGCTCCTATTCCGACCCTTACCCTTGGAAAAGAGTTGCTGTTTAGTTGATATATTATGCTTTTCATTCCATTATGTCCTCCATCGCTTCCCGATGGTCTTATCCTAAGTCTTCCAACCTCCATGGAAACATCATCATAAACAACTATTATATTTTCAGGAGGTATTTTATAAAAATCTGCTGCCTCCCTTACACTTTCTCCACTTAAATTCATAAAGGTTGACGGTTTTAAAAACAGGCACTTTTCCCCGGAAATAATAGTTTCTCCAACAAGTCCCTTAAATTTTATTCTTGATATATCAAAGCCAAGCTTATCAGCCATATATTCTACAACCCCAAACCCAGCATTATGCCTTGTTCCTTCATATTCCCTTCCGGGATTGCCAAGTCCAACTACTAAATACATTTCTAACACTCCTCAGTACAAAACTTCTGACTTTATAATTTGCCAATAATAGTATATCACAAAAACTAGTAACAAACACGCAGAATAGTCCAAGGCACATGACAAGTGGCAAGTTTAATAATATTGGTGCAGCCAATATTAGGCTTATTAAAGAAAATAACAAGTCAAAGATTTTGAGGATATTTTGCGTCAGACGAGGAAATGAAAGCTCAAGCTAGATCGGCTAACTTGGGCTTTCATTGACAAAGTATGTCACAAAATAGACCAAAATATTGACTTGTTATTTTTTTAATACGCCTTGCCAACTTGCCACTTAACATGCGCCCGACACTAGTGGATGCTTTTATCTAAAATTTACCGAGTCCCCAAGCTTAACCTTAAAGTCCAGGTATTTGCCATCTCTCCAAACCCTTATAGGTATTACATCACCTATTTTACGTCTGTTTATTATAATCCTTAGATTTGTATCATCGTTGAGTTTAACACCATCAATCTCAACTATAATATCTCCAGAAACTATTCCTGCCTGATATGCAGGTCCACCTTGAGCAACTTCGTGAACGCCTGCTCCAACAGGTACTCCATATGCTTGAGCTGTATCGCTGTCTATATCCTCATACCTAATACCTATCTGAGGTCTTGATACATAACCCTTTTTAATAATCTCATCAATTATAGGTTTTGCATCACTTATTGGTATTGCAAATCCCATACCCTCAACATTCTCGAAACGATCACTAATCTTAACTGAGTTAATTCCTATAACCTCTCCATCAGCATTACAAAGGGCTCCTCCGCTATTACCGGGATTTATAGATGCATCTGTTTGTATGTATCTATAAGTTCCCTTATCAGTATCAAGTTCTCTGTTTATTCCGCTTACTATACCTGCTGTTACTGTACCAGCAAACTCTTCCCCTAATGGATTTCCTATTGCAACTGCTACATCCCCTACCCTAATCTCTGATGAATCACCAAGTTTTGCAACAGGAAGGTTTGCCATGTTTATCTTTAAAACTGCCAAATCGGCCTGGTCATCACCGCCTATTATTCTGGCAGGCACCTTCTTGCCTCCTGGAAGAGTAACTGTAACACTAGTTGCACCTTTTATAACATGGTTGTTGGTAATTATATACCCTTCTCTGTCTATAATTATTCCCGAACCACTTCCTGCTGGTTTTAGACCAGAAAAGGGGGTAAGTACATTGTTACTTATTCCAACCACTGCTGGCCCCACTTTTTCCGCAACCTGTGTAATAGTATTCTTTGGTAAATTCGAAACTTTTACAGAGGATGACTGATTAGTTTCATTGCTTCCCGTATCATGACCTTGATAGGAAGGTGTATAATTAGTTTTTACATAATATCCGCCAAGAATTCCACCAATGGATGCAGAAAAAAACACAATCATTACAATGCCAAGAACTTTCAATAGTCTTTTTGGCTTCTTTTCTTCCTTAAATCTAATGCCGCTTCCCCATGAATTATTTTCAGTTGAATTATTGTTATAATCCATAACGACACCTCCTACTAGTTATAATTATAAGATGTCTTTTTAAAGAAAATATGAACAAAAATTGAAAAATAATATAACAATATATCAATATTGAAGAAATATATACTATATAAATGCTGTTCTTTATTTAAATTGTACCAAAGTCTTTAGATTTTTTTAAGAGTGAAGGTAAATTTCGTACCAAAATCCCCGGATTCTGCCCATATGGTCTCATTATGCTGATTTATAATCTGCCTTGCAATTGAGAGTCCAAGCCCCGTTCCTCCTCCTTTTGAACGAGCCTTATCAGCCTTATGAAATCTATCCCATATATATTTTATATCTTCCTTAGGTATTGGGCATCCATCATTATATACCTCCACAAGCAGCCTGTCCTGTCTAAGTTCAGTATTTATCCTAATAGTACCCTTCTCAGGAACGAATTTTATTGCATTATCAAGGAGATTAGTTAATACTTGATCTATCCTGTCTCTATCTCCATTAACCATAACCTTGCTTTCAATAAGTGTTACTTCAACATTAATAGATTTTTTGTTTATCTTATCTTCAAATTTTATTATTCTTTCTCTTATAAGTTCGTTAATATCAAAGTTTCCCATTTTCAATGAAAACTCTCCTGATTCAAGCCTTGCAAGGTCTAGTGTGTCATTTATAAGTCTTATAAGTCTCTTAATCTCATCATGGACAATTCTTAAGTAATAGGGCCATTTCTCATCAGGTATTGTTCCATCAAGCATTCCTGATATAAAACCGTTTATTGATGTTATAGGAGATCTTAGCTCATGAGATATATTGGCAATAAAGGTCCTTCTCATACCCTCAAGATTTTTTACAGAATCCGCCATGTAGTTAAAGGATGTTGCCAGGTCTCCTATCTCATCCTTTGATTGTATTTCAACCCTTTTATCAAAATCACCCTTTGATATGGATCTTGCTGTTTGATTTATTTTTCCTATTGGCCTTATAAGCATCCTATCTGAAAAATAGTATATTATAAAGGCAGACAGGGCTGTAGCAAATATTGCTGAAATCCATATAACCAGATATACCCTTTTTAATGCTCTGTTAATTTCGTTTATTGGGGAATGCAAAAAAAGTCCTCCCCTTACCTGAGTATTCACATATATAGGCAGTCCAACTGTAAGCATTGGAGTTGCAAATTTTTCAGATGAGGTCCCCTTTATAATAACTATGCTACCTTTTCTTATTTCTTCTATATCCAGGTTCGTCAACTGCTTATCGATTATTTTATCTCCATCATTTCCAGAACGTCCCCAAACATAGCCATAGTTATCTACAAGCCATATCTTCGTGTTTGAATATTTATCTACATAGGAAAGCTCCATCTCCATTCTATCCTTACTTATGAAGCCATTAACATAGTCTGATACAACCTGAGTTAGCTTGTTACCCTCATCAATCAATGCAGCAGTCTTTTGATCGTAATAATAGGAATTAAACCATGCAGACAGGAATACTGCAACAAGGCTGAAGGATATTATTATTACAATTACATATGAGGTCATAAGCTTGGTAAAAAGGCTTCTTTTCATTTATTTCACCTCAAACTTATACCCGACACCCCATACTGTTTTAAGCTGCCATTCGGTATGCTCTTCAATTTTCTCCCTTATTCTTTTAACATGAACATCAACAGTTCTTGAATCCCCTGGATAATCGTATCCCCATACCTCATAGAGAAGCTGATCCCTTGTAAATACCCTGTTTGGGTTTGATGAAAGATAGAACAAAAGCTCAAACTCCTTAGGCGGCATTTCTATTGTTTTTCCCTTGTAATTTACAATATATGAGTCTGCATCTATAGTAAGGTCTGTATATTCTATAATCTTCTTCTGGGTTTGAGGCTTATACCTTCTTAAAACCGCCCTTATTCTTGCAACTAGCTCCTTAGGGTCAAAGGGTTTTACTATGTAATCATCCGCCCCAAGCTCGAGTCCTAAAACTCTGTCGAAGGTTTCACCCTTTGCAGTAAGCATTATTACAGGAATTTGCGAACTCTTTCTTATTTCCTTTAAAACATCATAACCATCCATTTGAGGCATCATTATATCCAGCACTATTAAATCCAGCTGCTTACTGTTAAATATCTTAAGAGCATCCCTTCCATCATTTGATACAAAAACCTTGTATCCCTCCTTTTGAAGATATAGCTCTATAAGATTGCATATATTCACATCGTCATCTACAATTAAAACCTTTGTTTCTACCATCATTATCCCTCCAGATTGTTTTATGTAAAAGTCTTTATTTACTATTTTACACGAATTACCTGTTAAAGTAAAAACACATATATGAATAAGATGAAAAGATTCTGTTACTTTTTAGGCAATGGAAGGTGACAAGCACTTGAGTTATGAGTTATTTAAGTAAAACTATCTTCCAACGCTCATCTTTCATAAATAACTCATAACTCAAGTGCCTGTTACCTCCGTCACCTCCGCCACCTCCCTGAATAATTTCCCCCAAAATACAGATGATATATTTAACAAATTATTTAGGGGGAATTATATGAACGCCAGCCAATATGTGAATGAAGTATTTGATACAGTTGTTAAAAGAAATCCTAATGAACCTGAATTTCATCAGGCAGTAAAGGAGGTTTTAGAATCACTTGTTCCTGTTATAGAAAGACATCCCGAATATAGGGCGGCAGGCATACTGGAAAGAATAGTTGAGCCTGAAAGACAGATAATCTTTAGAGTTCCCTGGGTGGATGACAAGGGCATTCCCAGAGTAAACAGGGGCTTTAGAGTTCAGTTCAATAGTGCAATAGGTCCATATAAGGGTGGATTAAGATTCCATCCATCGGTAAACGCCAGCATTATTAAATTTTTAGGTTTTGAACAAATATTTAAAAATTCTCTTACAGGTCTTCCAATAGGAGGAGGCAAGGGAGGCTCAGATTTTGATCCTAAGGGAAAATCCGACCTTGAGGTTATGCGTTTTTGTCAGAGCTTTATGACTGAGCTTTACAGACACATTGGTTCTGAGGTAGATGTCCCTGCAGGTGATATAGGTGTTGGTGCCAGAGAGATAGGTTATCTTTTTGGTCAATTTAAAAGAATTACAAGGGCATATGTAGCAGGTGTACTTACCGGAAAAGGTATTACATATGGAGGAAGTTTAGTTAGAAAGGAAGCTACAGGCTTTGGTCTCATATATTTTGCAGAGGCAATGTTAAATTCAAAGGGGGAATCCCTTAAGGGTACAACAGCCATCGTTTCTGGCTCTGGAAATGTTGCAATACATGCAGCAATAAAGGCCACTTCCCTTGGTGCAAAGGTTGTTGCTATGAGCGACTCAGGCGGATACATATATGATAAAAATGGAGTTAATCTTGATACAATACAAAGAATTAAAGAAGTTGAAAGGAAAAGAATATCCGAATATATTAAAGAACATCCTGATGCAGAATATCATGAGGGATTTAAAAACATTTGGAACATAAAATGTGATGTTGCATTCCCATGTGCAACTCAGAATGAAATAGATGAAGTTTCTGCAAAAGCTCTGGTTAATAACGGCGTTATGGCTGTTTGTGAAGGTGCAAATATGCCTTCAACCTTTGACGCAACAAATATATTTCTTAAAAATAAAATACTATTTGGACCTGCAAAGGCATCAAACGCTGGAGGAGTCGGTACATCCGCCCTTGAAATGTCACAGAATAGCATGAGGTATTCCTGGACCTTTGAAGAAGTTGATGAAAAGCTTCATGTGATGATGAAAAGTATATACAAAAGATCAAGTGATGCTGCAAGGGAATATGGAGACGAAAGCAATCTGGTGCTTGGAGCAAACATCGCCGGTTTTACAAAGGTTGCAGATGCAATGCTCGCCCAGGGCATAATATAAAAAGGGGCACAAAGGTAAATAAAAGAAAAGCGCTAGGCACATGGCAAGTTAGATAACATTAGGGTATCTCAATATTATCTAACTTACTACATGCCACGTGCCTGGCACTTAATGCTAACCCCTAGGTAACAGGAACTTGAGTTTTGAGTTATTTTATCAAAAGCATCACCAGATGCTTTAATTAAATAACTCAAAACTCAAGTGCCTGTTACCTCTATAATAAAAAGGAGTGGATAACCCACCCCTTTTATACTATTCAAATATCATACTAACTGAAAGATCTTCATAAATTCTCTTTATCGCCTCTGCAAATACAGGAGCAACTGATAGAACCTTTATCTTATCTATCTGTTTGTCTTCTGGAAGATCAATTGTATTTAATATAACTGTTTCCTTTAAGCAGGAATTCTGTAATCTCTCAATTGCTGGACCTGATAACACACCATGAGTACAGCAAGCATATACTTCTTTAGCACCAAGCTTCATAAGTGCATCTGCACCCTTTGTTATTGTTCCTGCAGTATCTATCATGTCATCAATAAGTATAGCTGTCTTTCCCTTAACATCTCCAATGATGTTCATTATTTCTGCAACATTTGCCTTTGGTCTTCTCTTGTCAATTATAGCTATTGGAGCATGAAGTCTGTCAGCAAATTTTCTAGCTCTTGTAACTCCGCCGATATCAGGTGAAACAACAACAAGCTCATCCTCGTTTATGTTTAATCCCTGGAAGTATTTTGCAAGTATTGGTGCTCCAAGAAGATGATCAACAGGCATATTGAAATATCCCTGTATCTGAGCAGCATGCAAGTCCATTGTAAGAACTCTGTCTGCTCCTGCTGCATGTATTAAATCTGCAACAAGCTTTGCTGTGATTGGATCTCTTGCCTTTGCCTTTCTGTCCTGTCTTGCATATCCATAGTATGGAATAACTGCTGTTATTCTTCCTGCTGATGCTCTTTTAAAAGCATCCATCATTATAAGAAGCTCCATAAGGTTATCATTTACAGGAGCATTTGTTGGTTGAACAACAAACACATCAGCGCCTCTAACTGTTTCGTTGATGTTTACAGATATCTCTCCATCACTGAAGGTTGTTACCTCAGAATTTCCTATTGAAACTCCAATAACATCTGCAATTTCTTGAGCTAATTTTGGGTTTGAGTTTCCGGTGAATATCTTGATGTTTTTACCGTGTGTTATCATTGCCTCTCCTCCTACGCTATTTTTTCCATATATTTTTTTTCTCGACCCAGCCCTCTTTATTAACCTGTCTTGCCCTTGCGATAGCTAGTGAGCCTCCGGGTACGTTATCAGTAACTGTAGAGCCTGCTGCAATATAAGTATTGTCTCCAACTTCTACTGGAGCAACAAGGTTTGAATTGCAGCCGATAAATGCATGATCGCCTATTTTTGTTTTATATTTCTTAGTACCATCATAATTTACTATTACAGTTCCACATCCAAAATTACAGCTTTCTCCTACTTCTGCATCTCCTATATATGTGAGATGAGATATCTTAGTTCCATCACCTATCTGAGACTTCTTAATCTCAACAAAATCACCTATTTTTGTATTTCTTCCTATAACACTTTCTGGTCTTATATAGGCAAATGGTCCAACATGTGTTCCATCACCAACTGCACTTTCCACAATAACAGAATACTGTACTTCCACAGAATTTCCTATGGAACTTTCAACTATTCTAGAATTTGGTCCTATTATGCAGTCCTTACCTATCTTAACTTCTCCTTCTATTACTGTTCCTGGATAGATTGTTGTATCCTGTCCTATCACAGCACTGGAATCCACATAGGTGTTTTTAGGGTCAATTATTGTGACACCATCGGTCATCAATCTTTCCAATGTTCTTTTATTCATGGCTTCACTTGCTTCCTGAAGCTGAACCCTTGAATTTACTGCCATAAACTCAATGAAATCAGTCTTATAGGCTCCAACCTTTTTTCCTGCCTTCTTAAGGATTTCTATTGTATCTGTTAGATAGTACTCTCCTTGGGCATTATTGTTGTTTACCTTCTTAAGAGCGTCTAACAAATCAGAGATATTAAAGCAGTAATTTGCAGAATTTACTTCCTTTACTTGCCTTTCCTCCTCTGTAGCATCCTTGTGTTCTACTATCCTTTCGATGTCTCCGTGCTGATTTCTGATGATTCTTCCTAAACCGGTAGGATCCTCGGCATCTGCAGTTAAAACTGTAGCAGCGCATCCGTTGCTGATGTGATAATCAAAAACCTTAGATATTGTTTCAGATGTTATAAGTGGGGCATCCCCTGCAAGCACTATTACTGTGCCTTCTTTATCCTTTAAAAAGTCATTACAACACATAACAGCATGGCCTGTTCCAAGCTGTTTTTCCTGATATGCAGTTTTTACTTTATCACCAAGGTGCTCCCTAACTACTTCTGCCTTATGGCCTACAACAACAATACATTCATCAACGCCAGCACCTTTCATGGCCTTGATTATATGATCTATCATCGGCTTTCCACATACCTTATGAAGAACCTTTGGAAGCTTGGATTTCATTCTTTTACCCTCACCTGCTGCAAGGATAATACCATAACAATTCCTCATACATTGCACCTCTATAATTATAATAAAAGTTAAATTTCCAACCTATATTATTATATTTCAACATGCTATATAATTCAATGTTAAATACCTAAAATTATATAATAAATACGAAATGTTACAAACTAATTATGAAGATTATAGCCAAATTAATATAATAATCGCTAAAATTGGCTGTTTTTTTGGGGTGACGGTGCTTGGTACCATCACCCCAAATGAAAAGTGGCAATTTGGATAGTCCTGGGTTGTCCAGAACTATTCAAATTGCCACTTAGCATTAAAATAAAAAGGAAGCTTTTAACTTCCTCTTTACTCCTGAACTGGTTCAGTATCTGCGATATTCTTTGCTTTTTCGTATTCTGACAATATTGCTGCCTGAATCTTTTCTCTTGTTTCAGTGTTGATTGGGTGAGCTATGTCCTTAAATTCTCCGTCTGGAGTCTTTCTACTAGGCATAGCAATGAAAAGTCCATTTTGTCCGTCAATAACTTTGATATCATGAACAACAAACTCATTATCAAATGTTACTGATACAATAGCTTTCATTTTACCCTCATTAGCAATTTTCCTTACTCTTACATCCGTAATCTGCATAATTTCACCACCTTCCAAGTTGCTATTAATTTATTATTCTTCAAATAATTCATTTTTCCTGCTAAATAATTGGAATATTTAGATATTTTTAATTATAATATTAAATTTCTTCAATTTTAAATCTAAATTTCAACCAAATATGGTAATTATTTCATGTCATTTTGTTCTATATCACTTTTTAATTTTTTCTTCTATATGTTTCACATAAATGATTCTACATCGCTCGTCCCAAAATATTTATGCGATTAATATAACAATTCAGAAGGTAGTATTTTAATTTCTCCATTTTCTTCATCTATTGAATCAAGCTTCATAAGAGATGTGTAATCTTCAACAAGCCTTTTTCCAGTTGAAGGTGTCTCTATTAAAACTCCTATTCCAACAACGCTGCTTTCAAACTCCTTCATAAGCTCGATTATTCCAACAGAGGTTCCACCAGCCTTCATAAAATCATCTATAAAAATGCACTTGCTACCCTTTTTGACAGAACGTTTGGATAGACTCATTGTCTGTATTCTTTTTGATGAACCGCTGACATAATTTATGCTGACAGTAGAACCTTCAGTAACCCTGCTGTCACGCCTTACTATAATAAGTGGTATGTTTAGGGCCCTTGCTGTCATCATTGCCAAAGGGATACCTTTAGTTTCAACGGTTATAACATAATCAGGAGCCTTGTCCTTAAATTTACCTGCAAAAATAACTCCTATTTTACTTGCTATATCAGGAGCGTAGATAATATCATTCATATAAATGAAACCACCTGGAATAATTCTGTCTTTGCTTGAAAGCATACTGCACAGCTCTTCTATAAAGCTTTTTTCTTCCTCTAATGCCATGCCAGGTATATACCTTACTCCACCAGCTGCGCCAGGGATAGTTTCAACGAAACCTCCACCAATGGCTTCAACTACTCTTTTAACTATCGCTATATCTTCGCTTAGAGTTGAACGTGCAGCATTGAACTGATCTGAAAAATATCCTAAGCTAAGTATTTTATTGGGGTTATCAGATAATATTTTTAAAATCGCTGCAATTCTCTCTTTTCTGTGCAATTTCTCCACTATATCACTTCCTATCCGTATTTGGTATTTTCGTCATATTTTCTACAATTTATACATATCATTATTGTGATTATTCCTAAGATTAAATATTTGTAAATATATCTATCATTATTAACAATTTTAATCCTATACTATCAAATAAACACTTACAAAATATATAATCAACCTAAATTTCATTCTAATGTATCACAGTCTATATTTCAATACCTTTCCCTTTTTAAATAGCAATTTTTAAAACAATATCCTTTAAAAGGTAAATTTCCAAAAATATCTTCTTAAACACACACATCAATAACTAATTTAATATATTAGTATAATAGAGTAATATGTTATAATATTTTTGTCTATAATTTAAGTATGGAATTTTTAGGAGTGAAATTATATGTTTGACATTTACAAAGATACTGATAAAAGGGTACATTTTATAGGTATAGGCGGAATAAGCATGAGTGGTCTTGCAGAAATACTTGTTGATTATGGATACAAGGTTTCTGGTTCAGACAGAAGTAAATCCCGCCTAACAGACAAGCTTGAAAAACTTGGAGTTGAGATTCACATAGGACACAGCCCTGAAAATGTAAAAGGAGCTGATATAGCAGTCTACACAGCTGCTGTTAAGGATGACAATCCTGAGCTTGTTGAAGCAAGAAGACTTGGGCTTTCCATATTTGACAGAGCAGAATTTCTTGGACTTCTGATGAAAAAATTTGAAAGGGCAATTGCAGTATCAGGTTCACATGGTAAAACCACAGCAACTTCCATGCTGTCCCTTGTACTCCTTAACGCTAACTTGGATCCTACTATAATGGTTGGCGGAGAGGTTGATGCAATAGGAGGTAATGCAAGGCCAGGAAAAAGCCCTTATTTTATCGCAGAGGCCTGCGAATATAAAGGAAGCTTCCTTAAATTCTTCCCTTATATAGGAATAATATTAAACATCGATGCTGATCACTTGGATTACTATAAGGATATAAACGAGATTTATGAAACCTTTGAAAAGTTTTCAATGCTTATACCTAAGGATGGAACACTGATAGGCTGTATTGAGGATAAAAAGGTTAAATCCATAATCGATGAGGTTTCCTGCAATAAGATAACCTATGGAATAAGCGAAGGGGACTTTCAGGCAATTGATATTGAACATGATGAAACTGGCTGCCCATCCTTTAAGGTTTTATATATGGGCAAACCATATGGAGAGTTTAAGCTTTCCGTGCCAGGTGAACATAACGTTTTAAATGCACTTGCTGCAATATCCTGCAGCCATCTTCTCGGAGTTGATGTTGAAACAATGAAGGAGAGCCTTTTAGAATTCAGAGGCACTCATAGAAGGTTTGAAAAGAAGGGTGAATCAAAGGGAGTCATCGTTATAGATGATTATGCTCATCACCCAACAGAAGTAATGGCAACAATTAAAGCTGCAGAAAACTATCCTCATAAAAAGCTTTACTGTGTATTCCAGCCCCATACCTACACTAGAACAATTACACTCTTTAATGAGTTTACAACTGCATTTAATGGAGTAGATAAACTTATAGTGGCAGATATATACGCAGCTAGAGAAAAGGATACCGGTGTTATAAACTCTAAGATTCTATGTGATGGAATATGTAAAAATGGAGTTGATGCACTATATCTTGGAGGCTTTGATGAGATAATAAATTACCTTAAGGATAACCTTAAAGAAGGGGATGTTCTCATAACCATGGGAGCAGGAGATATATATACCCTTGGAGAGAATTTCCTTTCAAGTGCTCTTTAATACAGGCTTTTTAGCCCCGGGCAGTAAAACCCGGGGCTTTACTTTAAAATCATTTGCAAATGAAGGGAGAGAATAATATGAACCCAGTTGCTTTTTCAGTATTTGGAGTATCCATTAGATGGTATGGAATACTTATTGCTTCAGGCTTGCTTTTAGGTGTTTTTATAGCCCAATATACATGCAGGGTTAAAGGTGTGGACTTTGAAAGATTCTTAGATATAATTTTACTTTCTGTTCCAATAGGAATAGTGGGAGCAAGACTTTATTATGTAATATTTGAATTTGGCTACTATAAGAATAATCCTCTAGAGATATTTAACACACGCTCAGGTGGACTTGCAATCCACGGAGGCCTTATATTTGGCATTCTGACAGCTATTTTATACACAAGGGCAAAAGATATATCCTTTATTAAATATGCTGACATCGCTGCCCCCTCGATAATTATTGCCCAGGCAATGGGAAGATGGGGAAACTTCTTCAATCAGGAAGCCCACGGCGGAGTTGTGTCTAAGGAATTCATAAGTCATTTCCCTCAGTTTATACAAAGAGGAATGTTTATAGAGGGAAACTACTATCACCCAACCTTTTTATATGAATCCGCATGGAACCTTATAGTCTTTTTCATCTTAATATGCATATTGAAAAAATCCAAAGTGGATGGAAAAACTTTTTTCTCATATATAGGTCTTTATTCCATAGGGCGCTTCTTCATCGAAGGTTTAAGAACCGACAGCCTTATGATTGGACCATTAAGGGTGGCCCAGCTTGTAAGTCTATCTGGAGTTGCAATATGGTTAGTATTTTTACTAATATCAAAGAAAAGAAAAAAATATTGGTTTTAAAACCTTATATAACAAATAACCGAAAGCAGCTGCTTTCGGTTATTTATCTTCTATATGGTAGTAACTTTTAAATGCATGGGTCGCTACATTTCTTTCGTCCCCATAGAAAAGATAGTTTTTCTTATCTTCATAGCTTCTTTTAAGATTTCCAAAACCATATTTGAAATCCCTTGCCAAATACCTCGGCACAACCATATAAATCACCCCACTTTATTTTATCCCTTCCCTCTCTCTTTATTCTACATTTATTCTTAACCGTATATAGTACCAGTTCTCAATTCAATTCCTTCGCAAAATTTGCCTTTTTTCGCCATCAAATTATTCGATATTTTCCATTTTACGTTACATCGATTTTTGCACTAAGCATCTATAAGCAAAAATAAAATAAAAAAAATTAAGGCTTGTCCCCCTTTACACCTTAAATAACAAACTCCCTTTCAAGGAGCTTTTTTGCTCAAAATTTTAAATCTTTTTTTAAAAATTATCTATACAGTTTTATATCCACTATCCTTAAAGCTCATGCAAAATGCTTTCCCTAAAGTATTAACTTAGCTATTTTTAATACATAAGCTCTGTTAGGATTACTAAGGTTTAACTTGATGTTGAGGCTTTTTTCAAAAAGTCATTCATTATATTTTTATACCGTTCATCTTCCTTAATAAGGTTATACCCAATTTCCTCTAGCTGAGATATCCTCGATAGGGTAAGCCCTCCTATCACTCCGCATATCTGCTTAAAGGTAAAATTACAGTAATACCTTATCAAAAATACGCATAGTGCTCTGCTTTTAGTTGCTTCCTTTTTATTCTTCCAATGAAGCAACTCCTTACTAACGCCTGTGTACTTTGCAATAAACTCAATTATATCTTCATGCTTAAAATTTCTAATCAGCACCTTTCTTTCGCTTCTGTACTGGCTCTTTTCATCCTTAAACTCAATGGTATCCAACTTCTTCTCGTCATTGCAGATCCTAACAAATGCGTAGTATTCCTCTCTTGCCTTCTTTACGTTTTCGCTGAAAAGCCCCATAATGAATTCCTTGTCTACAAGTTGATAGGGATCATCATTAAACCCAAGGTATAGTCCAAGGGTTGAATACTTGAATTTCTCTGGGTGTTCTCTGTACTTTTTCATGCTGGTAGGGTTGTTGTGGATGTAGGCAGAGAGAGCAAATAGGTAACTGTCTTTATCCACTACCTTGCTCTTAAACCTGTCTTGGAAAACATGGCCATGGCGATGATACTTGGTGTTGAAGTACAGGGCGTAGCACAAATTAATACGTTGCATGAACTGTGAGATGTCAGCACAATTGGCATCGATTATGAGATGTGCATGGGTTGTCATTAGGCAGTAGGCGTATACCTTGAAGTTAAACTTTTCTTGATATTTTTTGATGAAGGAGAGGAATTTGTCCTTGTCTTTATTGTCTCTGAAAAGGGGAATACCACTGTTGCTTCTATCCATTACGTGATAGATATAGTTCAATTCTTCATTTTTGATACGCTTTGCTCGAGGCATAATATCAACTCCTTTGTTTTGATTCCATTGGATATTATGCCCACAGTTTTTGGTAAGTATTCCTTTAAAAATCTCAATTTAGCAAGGATGCCATCTTATATGGAATTAATTTCCATACGAAGGAGTTGAGAACTGGTACCATTTTAAATTATAAATTGGGGTTGAAGGTAGCCTTTTATTGAAATTTACTATATAATTTTTTTATTAGCTTACCGAGGATTTGGAGGAACGTTTATGAGGATGAGAAAAAAGCGATGGGCAAGGCCTGAGCTTGAGGCTGCGGGATATGTAATAACAGAGCCTGATAAATATAAAGGGACGTGGAAGGAAGAATTTAAAAACGATAGACCTATATATCTTGAGCTTGGCTGTGGAACTGGAAAGTTTATAGGTGAAAATGCTGCAAATAATCCTGATATCAATTATATAGGAATTGATGTAAAGGATGAGGTTTTAGTATATGCCAAGAGAAGCGTTGAGGATAATTTAGGTTTAGAGGATGGAAGTGTGGGGAACGTTAGGTTAATCCCTATGGAAATAGCATTTATTGAAAAGATTTTTGATAAGGATGAAATTTCAAGAATATATATAAACTTCTGCAACCCCTGGCCTAAACTTAGGCATAACAAAAGAAGGCTGACACATACTAAATTTCTTAATAAATACAAGACCTTTTTAAAGTCTAATTCTCAAATATGGTTTAAAACAGATGATAAAGACCTGTTTGAGAGTTCACAGGAATATTTCAAAGAAAATGGCTTTGATATCATATACCTAACCTATGATCTTCATCAAAGCGGTTTTGAACCAAACATCATGACCGAATATGAAACAAGATACACTTCTCTTGGAATGCCAATAATGTTTATAATTGCACAGATGAAATAAGATTAAAGGTGCCAGGTAAGTTGATAAAACCATGATTTATCAAACTTGCCTGGCACTACTATCGCAGTCAAGGCATATTAAGATGTGCTTTCCCATCCTTTGTTGTAAAGCCTTGTGTATAGAGAATTTGTTTTCCTTTAATGTCATCGTGGGAATTTGGACAATATATTTGGTCTACAAAGTTAGCTTTTGATAAACCTCCATACCCTGATATCTCAATTGATATAGCCTCTCTAGCCGCTGATAGGCTTTCTATTTTAATTCCAATGTCTTGAGCCATATCAAGCAATATTTCAAGGTTTGTTTTTCCTGTTATTGAAGCTATAGCTGCATAAAAGCTTTGTATTCTTCTGTCATCCCTTGTATAGGTTCCTTCTGATGCTTCATGGCCTGCCATTGGTAATATAACCTCTGCCATTGAAGCTGTTTTAGTCATTGATACATCGAAGACTCCAAGGAAATCAAGCTTTTTAAAAATTTCTGTGTTGGATTTCTCCCCTCCAATTGGATCTTCTCCTATTACAACAAGTCCTTTTATCTTTTCTTCTGTAATCATATTTAATATTTTCCTGCCAGGCATATCAATTCCCATGTCTATGAGGCCCTGGGTGTTGCTCTTTGACCTTAAGAGTACTATTCCTCTATATGGCTTACCTATCTTTCCTGTAATAAGAGTCATGGCTACTATAAGCTTAATTTCCTCTGATGTAATGCTATCTTCATCAACAACCAGCATTGCCTTTTTTGCTTCTCCATATGACCTTGCTATATCAATTATTTCTGGAGTATCTTCCGCATCCTTTAAAGCTTCTTTAAATTCTTCATATCCTAAAATCCTTGAGAGTGCTTCTTCACTGGTATATCCAAGGTTAATTAGTGCCTTTACAACACCCTTGAGTTTATTTGTACTGTTACTTAATATGTAGGCTTTATCAGCCCACTCCTGAAGCCTTGTTTTATTTTCACTAATGGATATAAGCTTGACACCCTTTTCAGCTGCCAGCTTTATCTTAACACCTATTACAGGATAATTTTCAGCAATCTGTCCAAAGGATATCACAAGATCTGTTTCATAGATTTCATCAAAGCTGTTTGGTGATGCATCATATCCTAGCATAGTCTTCAATAGAGATGCTTCATTAAAGGAAAGTGATCCTAAAATCTTAGTATCGAGGGATTGAGCAATCCTTTTAATAATAAAGGCTTCTTCATTGCTTAGTGATGGTGATACTAAAAATCCTATACTGTCCTTGCCATATTTCCCTCTTATAAGCTGAAGCTTCTTAACCAATAGGGATATTGCCTCATTCCATTGTGCTTCAACATGAATTCCATCTTTATTTATTGCAGGCTTTAGTATTCTATTATCAGAGCTATTGTCAATACAGAACTTTCCCTTAGAGCATAGAAGCCCTTCCCCACTGCTCCTATCTGGAGTTACTCTGAAGACCACATTTCCCCTGCTCTCATAGAAAAGTCTACATCCTACACCACATCCACTACATACTGATGCTGTTCTTTTAAGCTCAACCGGGACAGGCTTTTTAGAGGACATAATCTCCATACATGCTCCAGTTGGACAAATATCTGCACATTGTCCACAGTTTATACATGCTGTTTCTTCAAGGGGCATTCCGAACTCCGGTTTAACCTGTGTTTCAAATCCCCTCGCCTCAAGTCCAAGGGCAGTTATCCCCAAAACCTCGTCACATACCCTTATACATAATCCACATAATACACATTTATCAGGGTTTCTTTGTATAAAAGGATGCTTGTGCTCTTCCTTTCTATTTCTTTTTTCTGATTTAATTTTATTGGGATTTATATCATATTCCTGTATATACCTGATAAGCTTGCATTCAAAATAGTCCAAGCATCCGCATTCAAGACATCTCTTAGCTTCCCTTACCGCCTCATCAATTGTCATGGTTTCTGATATTGGTCTAAAGCTTATCCTCCTCTCAAAAGCAGGAACAACCCTTTGTTCAACTCTTTCTATTCTTTCCCTGTCCTTAAAATCCTCATCTTTTAAATCATCCTGCGTTATATATTGAGGTTCATGATGGGAAGCAATATACCCATTCAAATATCCATCTATAGCCTCTGCAGCTGCTTTTCCCTCAGCAATTGCGGCTATTGCTATCTTAGGGCCGGTAACCACCTCTCCACCTGCAAACACTCCCTTAAAATTGGTTTCATAGGTATTTTCATCGATTATTACAGTCCCTCTTTTTGAAACAGAAAATCCCTTTACATCATCAACATCCACCATCTGGCCTATTGCTTTAACTATTAGGCTTCCCTTTATTATTTCCTCCTCACCTGGTATTGGCTCCGGCCTTCTTCTCCCACTTTCATCTGGATTACCAAGCCTCATCTTCTGGCATCTTACAGCCCTTGCCCTTCCTGCCTCTTCAATTATTTCTATAGGCGCTGTAAGATATCTGAACTCTACTCCTTCTTCCTCTGCCTCTTTTATTTCCACATCCTCTGCAGGCATCTCTTCCCTCGTTCTTCTGTAAAGTACAGATACTGATTTTGCCCCCAGTCTTACTGTAGTCCTTGCAGCATCCATGGCTGTATTTCCACCACCGATTATTATTACTTCATCCCCCATATTGATGGGCATATTCATTGCTGCCTTTCTTAAAAATTCTATTCCACCCATAACCCCTTCAACATCCTCACCAGGACATCCTATACTCACGCTCTTCCATGCTCCAAGGGCAAGAAAAACTGAATCATAATTATTCCTCAAATAATCAAGGGTTACATCCACCCCAAGTCTTATATTTGTCTTAAACTCAACACCCATCCTCTTTATCATTTCTATTTCAGAATCCAGTATCTCTTTTGGAAGTCTATACTCAGGAATTCCATACCTAAGCATTCCACCCGCCTTAGGCATTGCTTCATACACAATTACATGATGTCCCTTTAAAGCAAGAAAATATGCACAGGAAATGCCAGAAGGCCCAGAGCCAACAACTGCAATTCTCCTTCCAGTTTCCTTTGGAACTTCTGGGATATATCCTCCCATTTTAATACTCATATCCCCTAAAAACCTTTTTATTTCAGCAATTGCTATTGGTGCCTCTACATGGTTTCTTCTACACTCCTCTTCACATGGATGAGGACATACCCTGCCTATGCTTGCTGGAAGTGGTATTTTATCCTTAACAAGCTTAAGTGCTTCATCAAATTCTCCATTTGCCACAATCCCTACATAGCCCTGGCAATCGGTATGGGCTGGACATGCAATTACACAGGGTGGTCTACAATCCCCTCTGTGATCCGATGCAAGAAGGCTTAGGGCAGTCTTTCTGGCAGTAATAGTTCTATCAGTATTTGTGTATATAACCATTCCATTTTGAACCTTAACTGAACATGCCCTTTGAAGCTTTGGATTTCCTTCTATCTCAACAACACATAACCCGCATGCTCCATAGGGTTTAAGTCTCTCATCATAGCATAGGTTAGGAATTTCAATTCCATTTTCCACTGCTGTCTGAAGAATAGTTTTATCAGAACTTGTCTTAATCTCTCTGTTATTTATAAAAAGACTTACCTTAGACATTTCCTTTCCCCCTACTCAACATGTATTGCACTGAACATGCAGGTATTAAAGCATACTCCACATTTTATACATTTCTCACTGTCTATAGCATAGGCTTTCTTACCCTCTCTACTTATTGCTCCAACAGGACATTTTCTTGAACATGTACCACAGCCTACACATTTATTCTCCAATATTGTGTATTTTATTAAAGCCTTGCAGTTCTTTGCAGGGCATCTCTTATCCATTATATGTGCAATATACTCATCCCTAAAATACTTTAATGTAGTTAGAACCGGATTAGGGGCAGTCTGTCCAAGACCACAAAGTGAGCCATCCTTAACACTTAGAGCCATGCTGTAAAGCTCATCCATATCCCCTTCCTCCCCCTCTCCTCTAACTATTTTTTCTATTACCTCAAGCATCCTCTTCGTTCCTATTCTGCAGTAAATACACTTGCCGCAGGACTCTCTGCAGGTAAAATCAAGAAAGAACCTTGCCATGTCAACCATACAGGTTTTTTCATCCATAACTATCATGCCTCCGGAACCCATAATGGCTCCTGTCTTGCTTATAGATTCATAATCAACAGGTGTATCTAAAAGCTCCTTTGGTATGCATCCACCCGAGGGGCCTCCCATTTGAACAGCCTTAAACTCACAATCACCCTTAATTCCCCCTCCTATTCCAAATATAACATCCCTCAAAGTCATTCCCATGGGAACCTCAACAAGTCCTCCTTTTTTAACCTTTCCTGCAAGAGCAAAAACCTTTGTTCCCTTACTCTTCTCAGTTCCATAGCCTGCAAACTTATGGGCTCCATTGTTTATAATCCATGCAACATTTGCAAAGGTTTCAACGTTGTTTATGTTGGTTGACTCCTGCCATAGTCCTGCCTCTGCAGGAAACGGAGGCTTTAGCCTTGGCATACCTCTCTCACCCTCAATTGATGCAATTAAGGCTGTTTCCTCACCGCATACAAAGGCTCCTGCACCCATTTTTATATCTATATCAAAATCAAAGCTCGTTCCCATAATATCTTTACCAAGCAGGTTTCTTTCCCTTGCCTGTGCTATTGCCTCTGTAAGCCTTTCCACTGCAAGGGGATATTCTGCCCTTACATAAATATAGCCCTGGTTTGCACCTATGGCATAGCCTCCAATCACCATTCCTTCAATTAGAGAATGCGGATCTCCTTCAAGAACGCTTCTATCCATAAATGCACCAGGGTCTCCTTCATCTGCATTGCATATTATATATTTAACCTTTGACTTATAACCTCTTGCAGCATTCCATTTAAACCATGTTGGAAATCCTGCTCCCCCTCTCCCCCTTAATCCAGAAAGCTTAATATTTTCAATAACCTCTTCAGGCTTCATCTCCTTTATTGCCTTTTCCAATGCCCTGTATCCATCCTCCATAATATAATCATCTATCTTTTCAGGATTGATTCTTCCACAATTTCTAAGAACTATCCTTACCTGTTTTTCAAGTTCCTTATATGGTCTTTCAGGGCTGGAAACAAGATATTTTTCAATTGGCCTTCCATTTAAAACATGATTTTTCACTATTTCTTCGGCAATGGAAGGAGTAACATTCCCATATGAATAAACCCCTTCGTCACATACAACATCAACTATAGGTTCATAAAAACACATTCCAATACATCCTGTTGGTTCAATCTCTACAGGGATTTCCTTCTTTGACACTTCTTCAATCAGCTTATCCATTACTTTTCTTCCACCAGCCGCAGCACCACAGCTTCCAAGACCTACCCTTATTTTCAACGCTACTCACCTGCCTCACCTTTATAAATTCCATCTATTATTTTTTTTACCGAATCAGGAGTCAGATTACCATAGGCTTCCCCATTTACAAACATAACAGGGGCAAGACTGCAGCATCCAAGACATGCCGCTTCTTCCAATGTAAAAAATCCATCCTCTGTTGTTTCTCCAACCTTTATGTTTAATCTTTCCTCAAGGGCCTTTCCTATTGAATCCGCACCATTCACATGACATGCTGTTCCCTTGCACTGCAGTATCAAATACCTTCCTATGGGCTTTAACCTGAATTGAGCATAGAAGGTTGCAATACCATATATCTTTGCCCTTTTGTTTCCTGTTTTGTCTGCAATATATTTCAAAGTGTCTAAAGGCAGATACCCATAAACCTCCTGGGTTTTTTGAAGAATTACTATTATGTTTCCTCTTTGTTCCTTTAGCTCATCAATTATAGGGTCAATTAGTGAAAGATCAACCTTACTGTCACTAAAATAAGCTTCCATCTTCTTTTCACACGAGCAGCACATCTTCTAACCCCTTCCTAATAATGTGGTCATTCATATATATTACAACTTGTTTTTCCATATTCGCAATTATATTGGAATCTCTCAAAAATGGTTAATGAATAAAGTTTCTGTGATATAAAAAATGATGTGAACCATATATGATCCACACCATTAATTGAGCTAAATATCCATCCCCATAGATTTAAGATATTCATAGGAATCCCTTACTGCTTGGTTTACCTCTTCAATATCCTTAGGACCCTTTGAGGTAAATTCTATTTCTATACTTAAAGGATTTTTATATCCCTTTTTATCAATATAATCGAGAAATTTATCCAGCTTTAAATAACCCTTCCCTAACGCTGGGAAATTCCATTCATTATTGGCGCCAAGCTTGTCCTTTAGGTGAACAAACATTACTTTTTCCACACATGTTTTAATATCATCCTCAGGCATTCTGTTCCCATAGAAAACAACATTGGCTGTATCGTAGTTTATTCCAAGGTATTCACTATTTACCCTGCTTACAATTTTATAAAGAGCCTCTCCTGTCCCATGCTCCCCATGTACCTCAAGTACAAGTTTAATTCCAAGTTCTTCACATTTTTTAAGAACCTTTTTAATGTTCTCTATGAGAATATCATCCCTGCTTCCTTCATTTATTCCAAAATGAGCCTCTCCTGTAGATGAAACGATAAACTCACATCCAAACTTGCCTGCAAGCTCAATGTTTTCTATAAAGTCCTGAAGTCTTTCCTCACTCATTAAATTGCAATGACCACTTAATGCAATGGGGGTCAATCCGTGATCTTTAAGCTTCTTACGAATTTCTCTTATTTCTTCATCACTCATATCAGCCCTGACATGCTCAGTCCACCCCCTGGTTGCAGTTAACTCAATATACTTAAACCCTGCCCCAGCAATACCTTCAATTGCCTCATCAAGGGAAAATCCATGATATGTATTACTATTTACAGCAATTTTATTAAACATGCTATCCCTCCTCACGGATATTATACCACAGGTGCCAGACACCGGAGAAAGTAAATTGTAGCCCCTGTGTTCTTAAAAATATTTTTTTCTTATATTGTAAAATTCCATTTTTTAATTAATCTTGTCATTGATTTCCTTTTATGTTGATATATAATAATAGCTAATAACATATAGTAATTGTTATATGTAATAATGTTTTGGTACCAAACTATAAAACTTAATATCTAATATATGAATAAGAAGGATAGGAAAATGAAGAAAAAATTGTTTATTATCACTCTCTTATGCCTTGCCGTAATATATTGTGTATGGCTTGGCTATAATCAAATGTTTCCTAAAGTTGTCCAAACATTTCCAAAATACGCAACTAATTATGAAAATGAATCACAACTCTTTGAAAAAGCAGATGCAGTAGTTAAGATAAAAGCATTAGGAGAATCAAGAGAAATTATAGATGGCATTGACAGCATTAGCAAAATCCCGATTTTCGGATATACAATATCTAAAGTAGAAATAATGGAAGTATATAAATCAACTGAATTAGAAAAGAAGCAAACAATAGACTTTTTTGAACCTTATTTTTCTTATACTCGACCAATTACAGGCGAAAAATTTATTGTACCTACTGGAAATTATAAACCTTTAGTTAAAGGTAAGATCTACATCTTATATATACATAAATATGATCGCGATGATCCCAAAAGGTTTGGTTTATATGAACCTATCCAAGCTGAATATGGAAAATATCGCATAAATGAAAAATTTAATGAATCTATTGATAATAGTTCATTTACTGTTGACGACTATGATATATATAGAAATAATTCTGGCTATGAAAAATTATTTCGTGAGATTATGAAGAAATACAAATAACATTCAACTTATTCTGTAATGTAAATAATTTTATAAACTTAGTCTACATGGCCACAAAGTTTAGCACTCTAAAACAAGCAAAATAATATAGCATTATCATTTGTAGCCGATTTTTAAAATAATAATCCCAAAATATTAAAGCCTGTAAACCATTGAGTTTACAGGCTTCTTTGGTCGGGGTGACAAGGATCGAACTTGCGACCTCGTGGTCCCGAACCACGCGCGCTCCCATCTGCGCTACACCCCGAAGAGAATATAAAGTTTTATATAGCAAAATAGGTTTAGCTTTACGCCAAACCTATAATTGTGGTCGGGGTGACAGGGATTGAACCTGCGACCTCATGGTCCCAAACCACGCGCGCTCCCATCTGCGCTACACCCCGGCGACTCACAAGAATTATTATATAATATATTTTTAGTTTTTACAAGTAGTAAATTAAATTTTTTTAGTATTTCATTTAAGGATTTTATTTCAGACACCAAAGGAAGGAAATTTCTTTCACAAAATGCCAAAACATGCTGTACTCATATTTTGTCCTTTCTCTGGTGTCCAAAAGCTATTATCTTACCCTTTCTTCCTTTCTGTCACCGACTCCACGTCTTGGAACACAGGAAGCAACAAACCCAATCAAAATTGATTGCACTGATGGGGCTATAATATTAAGATATCTCTCATATTGAAGAGCATAAACAATAACAGCAGTTAATATGTTTATTACCACTGTAAGGATAAAAATATATACAACGAATTTTGAAAATGCGCTAATATATTTTTCCCATATGGTATGCCTGGCACGACCTGGTATTATTGCTGAAAACAGCCCAAAGGTCAGTATGATTATACCAATATCCACAAGTGCTACCTTAAAAAATGTATACATACCCGAATCCTCCAATCACAAAGCTTTAGTTAATATTTTCCCCTAAAAATATTAACCAATTCTATTTATCAATAAATTTTCTTACCAATTATAGGGATATTTGATTTTATATTACAAAACTCTGAAATATCTGATATAATATAACCAATATACGCAAGGAGGATTTTTCGATGGATTGCGAAAAGAGAAGATATCCGCGTGCAAGATATGATTGCGAAATACTCTATCCTTTTATAATCAAGGATGGTCAAAGCCATTGTTATAATCAGGGATTATATCATCTTCATACATTGGATATATCCGAAGCAGGAATATGCCTTCAATCGAATTTTCTTATATCCCAGGAGGACTTTGTTTCCTTCTATCTTAGAATTGGGAATAACCTGCCCTTCAAGGCTCTTGTTAAGGTAAGGTGGAATAGAATATCAAATGCATCCTATGTTTGTGGCGGAGAATTTATAGCATTATCCCTAAGTGATATATACATAATACGACAGTATATGCAGTCCCAGGATATATTGACTGCACAGAAATAAAACATATTATAATATGTTTTACATAAATGATTCTATAGAATCCAATATAGAATCTTCAGGGTGATTAATATGGATATAATTAATGCATGACAGTCAAAGGGCCTTCCCCCTATCCATTAATGGAGGGAAGGCCCTTCATTATGCAGCAAGGCACTTGATTAATGAGTTTTAAGCATAAAGACAGCCTTAATCAAGTGCCTGTTATCTTATCTTTTAAATAATCGCTTTTATTGATCCACCTGAATAGTATGGAACCACCGATGTAAGATCCTCTGTAAAGCAATATTTAACATCTTCCTCATATCCTATTGATAAAAGGTAGTTATAATGGCTCGCCATGCTTACATAGGAGATTATGTTCTTTTTATTGTCTCTATATGCCATATAAGCTACAGAAGCAAAGTCATCCATTTTAAACTCTCCATAGCTCATTATGTCATATATTATCTTTCCAGCACATATAAAATCATCAAGTGAAAACTTGCCTGCAGTTCCTGAACATACTATAACGATATCTCTATCATCTTCCGCTGCAGCTTTAGCAACAGCCTTGCCGTTTAACATCGATCCTATATATATATTTGAAGCTTTAAGGGATTTGTTAATGGCCTTTGTTCCATTTGAGGTTGTCATTACAATTCTTTTACCCTCAACAACTTCCCTTTTATATTCCAATGGCGAATTTGAAAGATCAAAGCCTTCTATTTTAAGTCCCTTTCTTTCTCCTCCAAGAAGAGTGTTTTCACCCTTAAGCTTTAAAGCTTCATCGGTTTCAACAACTACAACGACCTCCTTGGCTCCATTTTTAACTGCTGTTGTTATTACAGAGGTAGCTCTTAAAACGTCAATTACTACAACGGTTTTTCCATCTAATTGATCTTCTCTAATATAATCAATAGATGGCCATAGTTCTATTTTCACATCAATCACCTCATCTTATGAAATTATGTTTTCCTATATATTAATCGCACTAAATATTTTACATTGGATGTTTTATGCGATTAATAAATCTAGGAATATGATTTCGCATAAATGTTTAGGGTTGAGCAATATAGGATAATTTATACGAAACATATAGAAGCCAATAAGAATTTTAATCAATAATGATTTTTAAGCTGTAAAAACCATTATTGATTAAAATATAGTCAGTCTCCTACTCATTTCCACAAATAGATAGCTGCCTGGCTTATCCAATTATTTTCTTATTATAAGAGCTTTTCTTTGATTTTATAACCGGCTTAATTTTAAACCAAGCTAAAATGTTATTAAATATTTTAGTAACCCAGTTGAATTTTTTTTCAAGCCTTTTGGCCTTTAAGCTTATAACCTTATCATTCCCATGCATTAAACATCACTACCTTTCCCAAGGATAGGACTTAACCCGTTATGTTTACAACAAAAGTCTTCTCTTCATCGATATGTTTCGCATAAATGATTCTACATTGCTCAACCCTAAACATTTATGCGAAATCATATTCCTTGATTCATAAATCGCAATGTACATTATTCAAAATCTTTATTGCGATTTATATAAATAAACCAAAACAACCCATCAAAGTTTATCATGGGCATAACAGGTTTTCTTATCATCATTATACAATATTAAACTAAAAATAAAAATGGGATAGAAAAACTATCCCATTTTTTATTAATTATTTATTTCCCTTGCTGTTTCCATTGTTCTTATGCTCATTATTTTTAGTAAGTCCAAATTTATTTCCATTACCATTCTGGTTTGCCTTTTTTACATCAGTTTTAACTGAAGTATTTGTTTTAACCTGAGTTTGTACCTGCTGTTGGTCATTTTGTATTGTTTGTGTTTCTTTATTTTCATCTTTTTTCTCAGTATTCTTCTTCTGAGCCTTCATTTCCTGGATTGCTTTCTTATGATCTTCCTTAACCTGATTTTTAACAGTCTTTACATTGCTCTTTGCCTCTGCTAAGAATGTCTTAGCTGATGCCAACTGATTTTGTAATCCAACAAGCTTAGCTTCAAGTTCAGCAATTTTTTCCTTGTCACCTGCTTCTTTAGCAGCCTTAAGTTCCTTTTCTATTTCTTTAATGCTCTTTCTTGCCTTATTAACATCATGAACTGCCTGTACATACTTCTCTATTGCTTCCTTCTTAATAGTCTGGTTATCTATAGCTCTTTGAATAGCTGGTTTAGCTGTATCTGGAACCTTATTTAATATCTCTTTTAGAGTTTCAACGCTTTTGCTGTTATGTTCTCCAAGCTTTTCTAATGCCTTTTCTGCTTCATCAACCTTTTCAGTATCTTCTTCCTTAACCTGTGTTGTTTCCTGAGTCTGATTTTCAGTCTTTGCTATTTCTTCTGCTTTTTCCTGAGCTGTCTGACCTTCCTGTACTGCTGTTACTGAAAGCTCTGGCTTATCTTCCTGTGCCATAACCTTAGCTTCGTCTAATCTTTCCTGTGATATGTTAGTTAATATTTCAATCTTAACAACGGAATCTCCTGTCAGCTTCAATTGAATGCTTTCAATTGCCTTGTCCACTGGATATAATATGCTGTCTGGTGTTATTCCTGCCTTAGTTTCCTCTCCATCTGATGCCTTAGCAGCATTAAATGATGTAAATGTAAATAATACTGCAACAAGTATTGCTAAAAACTTCTTCATTGTTCTTCCTCCTCGTTTTACATTTCATTTTTTATTGGTTTATTGGGCCCTTCAGGTATTAATTCGACCACCATTTAAGTTTTAAGGGGGTCTGTTGTAAAAAAAAAATTTAATTTACCTACCCCCTTAAAATATAATTGCTTTTCGTAGTATAGGTGTAGGGCTGAGGCAAATCATCAATATTAACATTTAACAATCAACAACCCTCAATCCCATTTATTAATAAAAAGTAGTGTTATTACCTTCATTTACAATTGATGATTTGCTTCGGTTGATTTAAAATTATTTAATATATAGTAAGACAATTCTTTGCTTTATTTGGCAGGTGATTAAATGAATCTTAAGCTTTTAAGTTGTGCAAAATCAGGAGATACAGAGGCAAGGAACCGTTTCATAGAGGTTAATAAAAATTTTATATATAGATATTCATGTATAGTTTGTAAAAGATATCTGAGATGGGAAAATGATGATGAATTAAGCATTGCACTGCTTGCTTTCAACAGTGCAATAGACAGCTTCCAGGATGGGGATTTCGAAGCATATTGCAAAATGGTAATAAAGAGCCGGCTCATAGATTTTTTTAGAAAAAATGCAAAAAATGAAATTCCTATTGAGGATACCATTCTTGCAAACACCCTTGAATATTCAGGGGCTATGGATGAAAAGCTTGATAGAGCCTCACAAGTAACAATATTTAAAGAATTATTAGGCAAAATGGGCATTGATATGATTGATCTTGTAAAAAATTCGCCAAAGCATGGTGATACAAGGAAAAAGCTTTCGGATATGGCTCTTGAAATAGCAAAAAGAATGGATATGGTTGAGCATTTAAAAAAATATGGAATGCTTCCATCAAAGGATATTATATCAATTACAGGTGTATCAAGAAGATTTCTTGATGATTGGAGAAAGTATATCATTGCTCTTATTATTATTTTTAGCGATAAAAGACTTGAATCAATAAAGGACTATATCCTCTAGGAGAGTGGTTTTATGGTAGAAGGAATTGTTTTTGAAGTTAAAAGAGATTATGTTATTGTAATGACAAACTCAGGGGAGTTTAAAAAACTAAAGAAAAAAGGAAAAGTTATAGATGGAGACATATATAGAGGAAATGTTTACACCAACTCAATGAGGTACTATGCCGCTGCAGCACTTATAGTATTTATACTTACAAGCTTTACAGGCTATAATGCATATGCCCATCAAATAGTGGGATATGTAGATATCATGGGAGATAAAAATGTACGCCTCTATGTTAACAGGTTGGGAAATGTCCAAAAGAGTGAAGGACTTACCAACCAAAAATCCATAAAAAATCTTTCCATATACGATGCTGTAAAACATATTGCATCCCTGCCAGAGGGAGAAGCTATAAACCTACAGCAGGTAAAATATAATGAGATTAAATCCTCTAAATTTAATGCTTTAGAAGTTGAAAAGAATGTAAAAAAAGCCCTCAAAGAAAAGAATGCAGCAGGTACAAAGGAAAATAAAAAGAACGAAGGCTCAAAACATCAAGAGAATAAGGGAAATGCTCCTGGTAATATAAATCAACAAAATGATAATGCTAATGGAGGAAACTCACAGTTCAATAACCCTCCAGGACATTCAATGGAAAAAGACAATAAAGAAAATAACGACTCAAGTAATGGTTTTAAAAACACCGATAACAGCAGCAAACCCAATAACCATTCAAACAGCAATTCTAAAAATGGCATGAAGAACGGCCATAGTATAAAGAATAATGGTCATGGTGCTAACATTAAAAATAAATAGATTATTTATAAGGTTCGGGTTAAGACATATTCTACCCCGAACCTGTTTTTATTTACCTTGTTTAAGCTTTTGCTTTTTTATATCAAGTATCCATTCGCCTTTAAGCATCTTTTCTTCACTTGTAGTGTCCTTTCCTGGTTCTACATTAAATACAATTTCATCATCTGATATAAAATATGAGTTTTTTACCGAAAAGCTTCCTTCCTTAAATTGTTTATCTATTGGAGTTTTAACTATGTCCCCTTTTCCGCTGTCGTACATAAGCATTCTGCTCATTCCATCAGGAGAAGTAAATTCAACAATAAACTTTTTTCCATCCGGTGAGAAGTTTACAACATTTATTTTATTTTTAAAATATAAATCTACAGGAGTTATTTTTATTTTGGGTTTCTTTCCAGCTCCTCCCGGCTGTTCTCCGCCTTGGGCTCCACCACCACCGCCACCGCCTTCTCCTTGTCCTCCTCCCTGCTTATCTCCACCCTCTAAAGCAACCGTCTCCTCACTTTCCTCCATTTCTGCAATGGCAACAAGGCTGTTGCTTCCAACAGTAGTTATAACGATTTTTTTTCCATCCGAGGCTATAGCACATGGCCCAAAGGAGTCTTTAGATACTTGAAATTTCTGTTCTGCGGCACTTTTTGATGTAGCAAAATACGGTAGTTCATCGGTGGTTAAAAGCTTATCCCCTTCTACTTTATCTCCTTCTCTTTTATATAGAGTATTTTTTTTAGCAAAAATCTCAATTGATTTTTCTTTCTCGATTTTATCTATGAGAAGTCTTCCCTTCTCCAGTATTAATGTATATTTAAAGCTGTCCTCTGAAAAATATGGAGCACCTGTATAAGAACTGTATATTGTAGCCTTCATCTCCCTTTTATCTTTTTTGCTCTCTCCACCCTCTATCTTGTATCCTACAGGGTGAGGTTCCGGCACCTTGGGAGTATCTGATTTAATTGATTCCTTTACCTTTGGGCTGTAAAAGGATTTTGCAGCAGTGTCATCTCCTCTTAGCAAGTATCTCATATAATTATCCATGAATTCCTTCGCTGCCTTGGTTTCGATCCCCTTTACCTCCATCTTATTATCCTTATCCTTTTCCTTCTCCTCTTCACCTCCTGGGCATCCAGAAAAAACAAACATTAGTGCAATAAGAAAAATTGTCAAAAACCTCTTCATAACATCACCCGCCTTAAGAAACCAATGTAAGGTCTTAGTTGCAATAATATATTGATAATATTAGTATTTCTTTCTAGATTTTTTTTATTACAAAATTAAATTTAAAATAGCAGTGCCAAGCACGTGACAAGTGGCAAGTTGGATGATGCTGAGTAATCCAACTTGCCACTTGTCACGTGCCTGGTACTTATATCAGACGAATTTTTTCATTGTACTGTTAATATACATTTTATATATGACTGTGCTTTTTAATACTCTCAGGAGGCAAAATGTGAAAAGAGAAATAAAGCTGGCATTTGTATTTATAGGGACAATTATAGGAGCAGGACTTGCTTCTGGTCAGGAGATACTCCAATTTTTTACTCTATATGGCATTAGAGGTTTTTGGGGTATATTTCTATGCTGCATAATTTATATACTAGTGTCTGGAATTATAATAAACCTCTGCTTTAAGCATAAATTTCAATCCTACAAGGAATTGATAGTTTATTCTCTCGGCAAAAGATTTGGATATGCTGCAGATATATTATTAACTGTTTTTATATTTGGTGGAAATACCATAATGCTGTCAGGTGGAGGAGCTATGCTGAATGAGTATTTAAAAATAGATAAACATTGGGGAATCTTCCTAATGGCACTCCTATCCTTTATTGTTGCCGCCTTTTCTACCAATGGGGTTATAACAATAAATACTGCCATAGTTCCTTTTTCATTTACCACTATGCTGATTATGGGCTTATTAGTTCTTATAACGAACCTGCCCATCCAAAACATTACAACCTCTTTAATTCATTCACCCTCTATAAAAAATGGCTGGGCAGCCTCCTCCATACTTTATGCCTCCTTCAATATAATGGGTGCAACAGGAGTTATCTGTCCAATGATTGCAGAAAGCAGTGATAGGAAAAACTTCATAAATGGATGCATTATTGGAAGCCTAGTTCTTACATTGGTTACCTTTATTATAAATTCATCAATAATCATTTATTCACCGCAAAGCCTTCATACAGAAATTCCGAATCTTTATGTAGCCAAGGAAATAGGAGGAATATTACCATTAATACTGACTATTACAATATGGCTTGAAATGTTCTCAACAGAGGTTGGAAATCTTTATAGCCTTTCCATGAGAATTAAGCATTCCTTAAAGATGCCATATATAACCTCACTTCTAATAATAATGCTTGCATCAATACCTGTTTCATTTGTTGGTTTTTCGAATCTAATAAGGCTTATATACCCTGCCTTTGGTGCCGTAAGCCTTATTTTTATAATAGGATGCATATTTAAAGTTATTAAGTCCAAATATATGACATAACATTTTTACAATAATAGTCAATTTTTCAAGGTAATTGTTAATTTTTGTTTAATTAATAAAAATAGCGGTGATTCAACAATAAAAATGTTATAATATACATAATGTAAATGAATTGACGGGGTGGTTCTTTTGAAATTTAGAAGAAGAAGAGATAAAAATAAGTACATTAAAAAATTTATAATATATTTTTCAATACTGCTAGCACTTGCAGGAGTATCATATTATGTATTCTTTTTACCAGCAAATATTAACTCAGGTATTGTTCTTGATAGAAATGAAAGCTCAAAATATATAAATATAAAACTGGGCTATGATGGCAAAACCAAATGGGTAAGGGTAGGTAAAAATAATAATATACCTCCCTCATTAGCATACAATGTGCAGCTTGAAGGTTTTAGAGTTAAATCAATAACTCCATGTACTGTATATGAAGGAAGAGTCCTTGCAAGAAGTTCAAAGGATTTACTACTTGATAATAAAACTTATGCCTTTAAACCTGGAGTTTCCTTTGTAAAAAACAAGGGAGGAGAGCTTGTAAAGGTTCCTGCAAGTGATGTTATTGTTGGTTCCTCAACCAGTAAATTTATATCTGATAAAAGTGGACATATAACAAGCGTACTTGTTGGAGATTGTGATATTAGGGATATCCGTGTTGGTATATCCAATTGGAATCTTTCATCCCTTGATCATACAAGTATTATCTTTACTGCAAAAAAAGGATTAAAGGTTGAATCAAGGAGTCTCAATTTTGATGTCAAAAGGGGTGACTCTCTTAAAGCAGATTATAAGGATGGAAATATCGTTTTATCAATAACTACTAAGAAGGATGATGCATATATATTAAAATCCACAGCTGGAAAGACCAATGAAAGGATTAAAATATATTCAGCATCAGACCATCCAATAAGCATAGCCAACCTTAAAAGAACAAATAGTTATGTACCTGCTTACTATGGAAACTTCGAAATGTTCCCTGGTGAAAAGGCTATGAGGCTTATTAACGAAGTGAATATCGAGGACTATCTTCGATTTGTAGTTCCATCAGAAATGTTAGGTTCAGGAGGAGTTGACGGCTATAAGGTTCAGGCAGTAGCAGCAAGAACATATGTCATCTCAGATATGCTTTCTGGAAGGTTTTCATCTTCAGGCTTTCATGTTGATGACACTACCTTAAGCCAGGTATATAACGCTGCTCCTTCAAATGCTCAGTGTGATCAGGCTCTTGAAGAAACAAAGGGTATTATAATGACATATGATGGAAGGATAATAGATGCAAAATATTACTCAACCTCCTGTGGACTTGGTGCGCAGTTCAACCAGGTATGGTACACCAAGAATAAATATAATGAAGAGAATCCTGAACCCTATATTTCATTTAATGATTTTACTGGAAAAGGTATAGATGATCTTTCAAATGAAGAAGATGCATCAGAATTCTTCAAGGACTGGACTATAAAGGCTTATGATTCCAACTCTCCATATTTTAGATGGAAATTTACTCTGGATAAAAAAGCCTTAAATGAAACTATTAATTCAAATATATATACAAGATACCAAAAGGATCCTGAAAGCTTTAAAAAGCAGTGGCATTTTAATATATATGTAAAGGCATCAATTCCACCTGAGGGAATAGGTAAAATACTTGATATAAATATTAACAAAAGGGGAAGGGCCGGAAACGTTCTGGAAATGACCATTGTTTCTGAGACAGGCACATACAAAGTTCAAAGAGATATTAATATAAAGAGACTTTTAATCCCAAAGACGGGAATGGAAATCACCCCATTGTATGGTAAGAAAATGGAGAATGTTTCTGCATTCCCGTCAAGCTTCTTTGTTTTTGATAAGGAAATGTACAGCGCTGGTATAAAATCCTTAACTGTTTATGGAGGAGGATATGGCCATGGCGCAGGAATGAGTCAGTATGGGGTTATAGGACTTGTAAGACAAGGAAAAACCTTTGAGGAAATATTAAATACTTTCTATAAGAACATAGAATTCCATGATTATCATGATTTAATTAAAAGCCTTTCATAGAAAAACAGCTATGGTGCCACCATAGCTGTTTTTTATATTCCCTGTAAATTAAAATCTGGTACATACTCCTCTGTTGCACTTTCAAATTCCTGAAAGAAACCATTTTCAAGGCCTTTTGAAACAGCGTAGTCCACAAGTGAATCATAATGTTTCTGGTTCAGTCTTTTGTCAATCTCAGGATATTGAGAGGCTGTACTCATAGGAGTATACTGACACATTAAGTTTAAATACACATCACCAGGAAGGTTTTCTATTACCCAATCAACGATCTTCTTAGAATCAAAGAGACCTCCAGGAAGCATAAGATGCCTTATCATAAGCCCCTTTTTCATCATACCATCCTCATCAAATACCGGACTTCCAACCTGCCTGTACATTTCTAATATTGCTTTAGAGGCATATTTAAAATATTCAGGCGCCTTTGAGTATTTTATACTAAATTTGTCATCAAAATATTTTAAATCAGGAAGATATATATCCACCAAGCCCTCAAGACTTTTTAGTGTTTCAACCTTTTCATATGCATTTGAATTATATACCACAGGAATATTGAGTCCAAGACCCTTTGCCTTAATCAGTGCCTCTCTTATTTGTGGTACATACTGGGTTGGAGTTACTAGATTTATATTATGAGCTCCCTTATCTTGAAGCTCCATAAATATTTCAGACAATCTTTCAATTGTAATTTCTTTTCCAAAGCCCTCATGGCTTATTTTATAGTTTTGACAAAATACGCAGCCCAGGTTGCAACTACTAAAAAAAACTGCTCCAGAACCTCTAGTGCCCGATATACACGGCTCCTCCCACATGTGCAAAAATGCCTTCGCTGCTCTTACACTAACTCCAGCCTTGCAGTATCCATTAGCATCTCTTCTATCAATACTGCAATTTCTTGGACATATCCTGCATTCCTTTAGAAGTTCACTATATTTGTCCATTCTATTCTTCCCTTCCATTTGCAATTACATCATTTTTCTGTTTTAGCTTTAAGCTAACCCTTCCAAAAACCTCTTTGTAGTTAAAGGCAGCATATATAGCATATGCCAGAGCAGTTCCTGAAACTGCATCATAGAAATAGTGCTGCTTAACAAAAAGTGTAGAGAGGGTTATCATGAATGCAAAAAATGATGAAAGCAGTTTAGTTGGTATATTAATTGAGTTATCCCTATTTACATATATGGCGATTATTATCGATTCAAAAACATGTATGCTTGGAAGACAGTTATAGGGGTTATCCCTCGAATATATCAGCCTTACCAGTCCTGCAAAAACATCATTACCATATACCTCTGGTCTTGGAACTGTGGTCTGGAAAAAGAAATAAACAATAAAGCATGTTATCATACCGGCGTTTATTCCCCAAAGCAGCTTAAAATATCTCTTCTCATCTCTTACAACATAATAAGTAAGAGTAACTCCAATATAAATATACCAGGAAACATAAAATATAATAAAGTACTTATTAAAGGGAATTATCCTATCTACCCAGCACGGAACATGATACACCCTTCCTCTAGTACTGCTGTTCAGAAGTGCATACATACCTGATGTTAGTATAATGGATATCAGATAGAGTGCTCTTTTAAACACATTTTTATAATCATTCTTAAAATCTTCTATAAAATCCTTCATAAAATCCCCCATCTATATGTTTCGTATAAATGATTCTACATTGCTCGACCTAAACATTTATGCGAAATCATATTCCTTAATTCATAAATCGCAATATACATTATTCAAAATCTTTATTGGGATTTATATATGTTTTGTAAGATATTTTTTATTCATTACATGCATTCTGTAAATTTTATAGTGTGCTTGTACTGCATTATATCTATTATATACAATATAGGGGATAATGTGAACAGGAAAGGTAACAGACTCTTGAGTTTTGAGTTATTTAATCAAAACTCAAGAGCCTGTCACCAATACCTTAAGAAAGTTAGATTCCTATAAAATTCGTAAATTTAAAAATACTCCTTTTTCGGAGGTTTGCCTGTTACCTCTCCCACATCAACTTAAAAGACCATGCCTTAAGCATGGTCCGAAAGATTATTTACTTCTCTAATAATTCTACTTGCAAAAACTCTGTTTTTACCTTTCCTCTTGCATTGTGTATAGAGTATTTCATCTGCTGTTTTAATTATTTCATCCTTAGTTTTTCCATCCTCAGGATATGCCGAAACTCCCCCACTTACCGTTACAAATATCTGTCCTCCGCTCCATATCGTTGAAGTCAGTTCTATATTCTTTCTTATTCGCTCAGAAATTATATATGCATCATCCTTTTTCAAGTCTTTGAATACGATTACTATTTCCTCTCCTCCATATCTACATGGAACATCTGTCTTTCGTATAGACCTTTTGATAATATCTGCAATCTCCTTTAATACCTCATCCCCTGCAAGATGTCCATAGCTATCATTTACTATTTTAAAATCGTCAATATCATACATAACCAATGAAAATGGTGTATTTGTATTTATAAGTGACTGGACCTCTCTGTCTAAAACTCTTCTATTGTACAGTTTTGTAAGAGGATCTATATCTGCCTTATTCATCATATCTCTGTAAATTCCATCATTTTCAATCGCCAAAGCCATCTGGTTCGAAAGTATCTTAAGCATATCATCAATTCCAGCTGTAGTAAAGTTAATAAGCTTTTCATCTCCACCTATCATAATCAGGCCTACAACCTTATCTTCAATTAAAAATGGAGCCATTATAACAGCACTTATCAGGTCTTTAATTTTCCCAGAAAATTTAACTTTCTTGTCTCTTTTAATATCCTTGCTTATATATATCTTTCCTTCTTTAATTGTTTTTATTGTAACTCCATCACTTGAAATATTAAAGGACATCTCACCTATGTCTATATCTTCTGGAGCATTATACGCAATGGGAAATATTACTCCTCCAGCATCAATGTCAAATGTGTATATGCTGCAGACATTATAAGGTATTAAATCGTTAAGATTATTGATAAGATGCTTGCATTTTTCCCTGAATTCACCATACCTAACTATATCCCCTGTTATTTTAAGAAGTCCATTTATAGCTTCATTTCTTACCTTTAGCTTTCTGTAAAGATAAAAACAGTAATGCAATATCAAAAGGATACATACAATAAGCACACTTCCAATTATTCCGGATGTGCTATGTATAACAAGCATTGTCAATACAACAATTGAAGAAATAACAAAATTCACAAACAAAAAACCCATTGATTTTCTTTGGAATCTATAATACTTTCTTTCTGCAATTGAAAAATCCATCCACATTATAGCAATATTAATTAATAAAAATATACCTATAAATCCAACAGAGTTCAAAACATACTGCAATATCTCAGAATTCTTTGATAATACTAAAAGGTAATTTATTATGGATGTCGTAAAAAAAGCAGTTACTATGAACATTCCAGTATTAAAAAATATCATTAAATTATTATTTCTTTTGGTAACAACTTTTTCACTAATTGCATTTCCAAAAATCCATGCAAGAGCCATGAAAAGCATCCCTACATTTCTTCCATAAACAGCAAAAATAAAAGCCATTAATGTATCTGATAGATCTATTCGCACAATATCACCGATACTTATTATTAATATACTCATAAGAACACAAGGGAACAAAAATATAAGTGAAAGTGCAAGATTATTTACATCAGAAATGTTAGCATCTTTAATATTTATTACCAGTATTAAAAATGCAGCTATAATAATGATGTATCTGAAGGCTAAGAGGCTTTTATTCCTATTATCCACATTATCCACCTTCTAATTATATTTAATAGGGCTAGTCCATTATTTATTGTATGTAATATTATAACATAAATGTCACATGCTATCACGCAAAAAATATTTACAAAAACTAAATAATTATACAAAGTACAAACCAAAATGAAAGCAGTGACTTTTTCGACATATTTCACGCTTAGGCGTATTAAAAAACACAGGGTCTCATAATCGAATCCCTGTGCTTTACTCAATTATAACTCTACTTCAAGTCTTACGCACCTGCCAATTACATTGAAGGACTTTACATCTCTAGTTTCAGTTTTTAAATCATTAGAATGAGAAATAACAAGTGCTTTACTTGAGTCCAATCTTTTAATTTGCCTTATTGCTCTTTTACCATCAATCTCTACAAGTGAAATACTGTTGTTCACTATCTCAGGATTTAAGAATACCATTATTTTATCGCCCTTATGTATCCTAAATCCCCTCATTGAATCATCTGGTACTGTTATGTATGCAACCTTTTCAGGGTTATATCCCTCAATTTTCCTATCTATTATTGGTAAAAACTTATAATCATATATCTCCTTAAAGTTTATATCATAAACAGGAATCTTCTTTAATATATGGGAGAAGGCATCTTCCCATTGCTTGTTTACTGTACCGGATTTTTCTACCTCTTTAAGATTTTCAACAGGCTCTTCAACCTCTGTAAATACATCATCATTAAGGTTTATATCAAGTGCCTTTTCAATCCTTCTTATGTAATCCTCGTTTAATATTTTCCTTCCGTTTTCAATGTCTGATAAAAAGCTCTCTGAAACTCCCAACTTCTTTGCAAGCTGCTTTAGGGCAATTCCCTTTTTATTTCTTGCATCCTGAATTTTTACTCCTACTCTGCTCATAGTCCCACTCCTTCCAGTTACATGAAACCATATTACCGTTATTGCTTATCCATAGTATAGCAAAAAAATGTATCAATGAAAAGTCATACCTTTAGAGGGTGTCCTGAATACGTATCCATAGGTGACGTAAAGGTAACAGGCACTTGAGTCTTGAGTTATTTAATTAAAGTATCTATATGTTTGGCATAAATGATTCTACATTGCTCGACCCTAAACATTTATGCCAAATCATATTCCTTAATTCATTAATCGCACAACACCCAATGTAAAATCTTTAGTGCGATTAATATGACGATGCTTTTGATTAAATAACTCAAAACTCAAGAGCCTGCCACCTCTGCGTTCCTTAATAATATCACATTTCTATAACAACGTTGAAAACATCCTGGCAACTGCCTCTACAACCTTTATGTACTTTGGAGTCCTACCATATTCCTCTTCTGTCATCATGGTGCTTACACTCAAATCATCATTGAAAAGCTCCTCAAGAATTTTTGTTGTTTCATCATCATATATAACTGCATTAATTTCATAATTGAGCTCATAGCTTCTTATATCCATATTAGCAGTTCCCACCATGGATATCCTTCCATCAACAGTAATGGATTTTGCATGTACAAAACTATCTTTTCTGTAGAAATAGACCTTAACACCACATTTTATAAGTTCAGCCAAGTATGTTCTTGATGCATAATAGACGGATATGTGATCATACCTTCCTGGAAAAAGTATTCTTACATCTATTCCCCCAAGAGCTGCTATTTTAAGTGCTTCCATTATGGCCTCTGTAGGCACAAAATATGGTGTTGTTATATATATATGATCTCTTGCCATTGTTATCATCTTCAATGTTCCCTGCATTATTGATGGAAAATTGGAATCAGGTCCACTTGTAACAAGCTGCATTATTTTTCCCGAAGCCTTTTCAGTTTTGGGAAACAGTTCTTGAAAATTCTCATCATATGCAAACTTTCCTTCATTTGCATTCTTGATTGCCCAGAAGTCGTCCAGGAAAACACCCTGAAGCCCTGTTACAAAGTCTCCCTTAATCATTAAGTGTGTATCCCTCCAGTAGCCAAGCTTCCCCTTTCCAAGATACTCATCACCTATATTTATTCCACCTAAGAAACCAACCTTTCCATCTATAACAACAATTTTTCTATGATTTCTATAGTTTATCTGTGTATTTATATTTCTTAATATGGGCGCTAGTATGTATGAATAAAGTACTACATCAACCCCTGCCTCACGCAGTTCTTTTACATACCTTTTTCCAATCTTTATAGCACCAACCCTATCCATGATAAATCTTATCTTTACTCCAGCCTTAGCTCTTTCAATCAATACATCCTTTATTTCATTTCCTATTTTATCATTCTTAACTATATAGTATTCCATATGTATGTGGTGCTCTGCCTTTTTTAATTCTTCAATAAGACATTTAAACTTTTCTGTTCCATCCTTAAATACTCTTATATCATTATCAATAAAAAGTGGAGAATCACTGTTAGCAGCTAAAAGCTCCACAAGTGGTATATAGTCAGGGTCTTCAATTCTGTTTATAACTCTATATACAAGCTCCTTAACATATGGTGAAAATTCCTCATACAGCTTGTGTCTTTTCCAGTTTCTCCCTAAGAATATATAAAGCATAAGTCCAAGGGGTGGAAAAACAACAAATATTAAGAGCCATGCAATGGTTTTTTCCGGTCTTTTTCTCTCTAATATGATTACAACTATTGAGATCAAGGCATTTATAATAAAAAACCAGGATAATACCCCTTCAAAATTGATATTCATGATAAACACTCCCTACTGCAATTTTCTAAGAAGAAAGAATATAAAACATTTAGACTTATACGATAAGCATTACAAATATGTCCTATTTTATACTTATTATACATAAAAAACGGACGTAATCATATTATAACTCTTTTATAGATAAAAACTAAGTCAATAAAAAATAAACCTTACATATTTTTATAGTCTTTAAATAATACTATCTTTGAAGGATGTGGTTTTATGCTTCCAAAAAGGGTTGAGGAAATATTAGACTCTTCAAAAAACATAGAGGTTCTTTACAACGGCCAGCCCATATGGATTGAGGACATTAACAAAAACAGTTCCACTGCCAAAATCAAGGTTATGGGCAGCAATCAGATACTCGACAATGTACCAGTCGTAGATTTAAAGGAGGGAAACGTTATGCAGTAGGGCATATTTAAAATGCCCTGCTGCTTTTTATTGATAATTTAACCAGTAGTGATATAATTGGTATAAAATAAATGGGGATGTTGTGCGACAGGCCCATATTGTAAGGATTGATTATATGGCTCGAAATAATTCACTTCAAAGATTCAGACAAATAGTAGGTGTGCTTGCTCGTTATGGATTTGGATATGTGATAAATAGCAAGCTTAAAAACAACTCTGCCTCTCCTAAAAATTTAAGACTTGCCTTTGAGGAACTAGGGCCTACATTTATAAAAATAGGCCAGATACTGAGTACCCGTCCCGATATACTTCCATCGGAATATATCGAGGAGCTGCAAAAGCTTCAAGATAATACCCCATCTATACCATACAGTGAAATAAGGAAGCTTTTTTACAAGGAGTTCGGAAGAAATGTAGAGGATCCTTTTCTAGAGATTGAAAAAATACCTATAGCCTCTGCATCTGTTGCTCAGGCACATAAGGCAATTTTGAAGGATGGAAAAAAAGTTATTGTAAAGGTGCAGCGCCCTGATATTAGAGAATCCATGGAGATGGACATATCAATATTAAAAAAGATTGTAAAACTAACCAAATTAAGATTACAAGATACTCTTATTGATGCCAAAAGTGCTTTAGATGAAATATATCAATCAACTAAAAAGGAACTCGATTTTAAAAGTGAAGCTCTTTCTATTGAGAAATTTTCTAATTTAAATAAAAATATTACATACATAGGTGTTCCAGATATAATATGGGATTTGACATCTGAAAAAATACTTACTATGGAATACATAGATGGTACAAAAATTACTGATACTGAAACCCTAAATGATCTTGGTTATAATCTGGATGACATAGGAAAGAAGCTTGCCCTTTCCTACTTCAAACAGATATTTGAGGATGGATTTTTTCATGGAGATCCCCATCCTGGAAATCTTCTTGTTATGGACAGTAAGATATACTATATAGATTTCGGAATAATGGGAAGCTTCAGCGATGCAATTAAATCTACTCTGAATGATATAATTTTTGGAGTAGTCTATAAGGATATAGATATAATAATACGCTCCCTAATTTCAATGTCCGTTGGTACCGGTAGAATAAATAGAAACAAGCTTTATGAAGATATAGATTATCTTCTGGCAAGCTATCTTTCAAGACCATTGGAAGGTATTAAGATGTCTCAACTGCTTGGGGACATATTTGATGCTGCAAAGCGCAACAACATACAGCTTCCAGGGGATTTAATACTACTTATAAGAGGGCTTATAATACTTGAGGGAGTGGTTGCAAAAATCTCTCCAAATATAAAGATATTGGACATTGCTGCATCATATATGAAAAGCAATAGGAAGTTCCATTTTATACCTTCCTTTGATGAACTTCTTATTAACACATATTTGTTTGCAAGGGATACTATGCAGCTTCCGTCAAAAATCATAAAGCTAAGCAACTCACTGTTGGATGGAAGGCTTAAGGTACAGCTTGAGCATAGGAATATATCAAAATCTGCCCAGGATATAAATAAGGCAATAAACAGGCTTGTGTTTGCACTCATTGTATCCTCACTTATAATAGGCTCTTCTCTGGTAATAAATGCAAATGTAGGCCCGAAGCTATATGGTATTTCCCTTATGGGGCTATTGGGATTTCTCGCCGCCGCATTTATGGGATTCTGGCTTTTGATATCTATTATGAAGTCAGGGAAACTATGACAGGACGCCGACTAAATATTATAGTCGGCGTCTTTTGGTTTAATATGGAAAGCTTTTACTGTTTCTAATGCTTAATTAATGTTGTATAATAGTTTAAAAGGAGGGATGTCGTTATGTGGCAAAACTTGACGATTGAAAAATCACCTAAACACCGCAGGAATATGTTCGAGATGGAAGTTCCTACATATGCAGCCTATATACTATTCTCCTCATTTATTGCCTGTGCAGCACTATTTCTTCTTGAACAATATATAGGCGTTAACTATCTAATTAAAACTGCAGCGAAGCTTCTTCTTTTTATATCAATTCCTCTTTTTTATGGGTATTTTTTAAAAAGACACGATGCCTCAAGATACCTAAGATTAAGAAGCGGGAATAAAAACACTATATTAATAGGTCTGATATCTGGAGTAATATTTGCTGCAATTCTTTTTGGAGGTTATTATCTTTTAAAATCTTATATAGATTTAAAACCTGTTTATTCAGAGCTTGAAGGACGTCTTAAGATAACACCTATGAATTTTATTTATGCAGCATTGTACATTACATTCTTTAATTCATTTATTGAAGAATTTTTCTTTAGGGGATTTATATTCTTAAATCTCTATGAAGAGGGTTATAAAATACTATCCTATGTATTTTCTTCCCTACTTTTTGCTGCTTACCATGTAGCTATTTTCAAGAACTGGTTTAGTCCTGTTATATTTGTAATATCCCTTGTTGGATTAACAGTTGTGGCACTTTTCTTTAATTTAATGAACAGGAAATCTAAAAGTATATTTAATTCCTGGATATCACACATGCTTGCAGATTGTACAATAATGGTCATTGGATTTATGATGTTTGGAATAATATAGAACTTTCATTCTTCATATTAAATATAACCATACAAAAACCGCAGAAACACTGCGGTTTTTGTATGGTTAAATGGCGGGAATTTATATCGTAAGGCAAAAGCCAAAAACCCATTAGCTTTATATCTATATATAAAGCGTAAAATTCTTTACATTTTGTTTTTTTAAACAGCCCTACAGTATTGGTCCGACCTTAGGATGTTTAAAAAGACAAAATGTAATAGAATTTTTGATTTATATTTAGTCTATTTTAATACTCCCTATCTCTTTCATATTATAAATATCATTAGCCTTTATTCTTTCTTGGGATATAGTATATAGAGTATCCCCTATATAAATTATTCTCTGTACACTTTTTACATCGTCATACCAGTACATACCAGATTTATCATAGTCCTCATCCTCAAGATGGGTTATTGTTCCCTTAAGCTGGAACCCATTATCTTTATTTAAACTGTATATATACGCACCCTGGAATGTAAATGTTCCATACTCAGGTGGAATGCTTACAGATTTGTTTTTGCACTCCATAACTGTTATAGGAAATGCCAACAAATTCTTCTCCCTTGAAAATAGCAGTGCCTTATGATCTCTTAAAAGTTCCGAATCTGTCCCCCTGTCGCCTATCTTTACTGAAAACTTTTCAATTGGATTATTTACATCTCTTACATCAAATAATGCAACCTTCATTCCAAGATAATATGCTATTGGGAAGGATTCCTTTGAGCCTTCTATTTTATTTGCAGCTTCTATTGTGTCCTTTCCAAAACCTATTATATGATTTTCATCATAAGGGTGCAGATAATCGCTGTATCCTGGAATCTTCAAAGCACCGAGTATACTAGGCTTTTCCGGGTTCTTTAAATCTATAACAAACAATGGGTCAACTGTCTTAAATGTAACCATGTACCCTCTGTCTCCTATAAATCTTGTGGAGTATATTCTTTCCCCCGGAGCAATATTCTCTATTCTGCCTTTAATATTCATATTCATATCTAATACATATACATTATTTTTTGAAATAAATCGTCCCTTTTCATTGTATTCATCAGATGTTGTCGCAACTCTAAAATATCTATTATGCTCATCCATAGAAAACTGATTGAGCAGCTGTCCTGGTACATCTCCCTTAGCATTATATATAATCTCCCCATTATTCAGTTCAAATCTATAAATAAGAGTATTTGATGTTGTAAATGGAACAAAGGATGTTTTCTTATCCGATGATAATAATCCCCTTACTGGTTGTTCATTGTATTTTTGCATTGTAACATACATGTTATCATTTGAAACATATACCTTCTCGCCTGCCCCAAGATAAGCTGATATCACTGCTTCTCTTTTAGTATCATTTATATCAAAGGATGCAGTTATAAGGTAGTTTGGATACAAGCATTCAGGGAAATATTTTATCTTTGAATAGTCTAACTTTATATAACCATTACCCTTTATTGTATCCCTATATGATGGAACGATATCGTTCTCAGAATTTTGTATTACATAGGGGTTTAAATATTTATTAGCTGTAATGTAAACTTTTGAACCAATTCTTCTTGAGTCTATAATATTTCCATCTATCTCTAGTTCCTTTAAAAGCTTTGGAGTTCCTTTATCAGATATATCATAAACCAATACCTTTGCAACTCCAGAAAATCCGATTGGTTGGCAGTATAAAGCACTGGATTTATTGTATCCATCAGATAAAGCTCCGGGTACATTCCTTTGAGATCTCCCAATGACTACAAGCCTTTTGGTATCAAGGTACATTTCACTTGGATAAAAATTTTTATCATTAAAGTTTATCTTTGACTCAATACTCATGCTATTTCCTGGATAGGCCTTTGTTATTATTATTCTTCTATTGCTGACCTGATATATATATTTCCCATCTGTTTTTACAATATCCGATTCATCTACTCCCTGAACCTGAATGTTGGTTGTTGAATAATCCTGTGTTTGCTGGTCAGATGAAAATGTGTTTTTCACATTTCCAGCAGATTTGTTCATACCACCATCAAGGGAATTTTCATATACTATATCACCATTGGGAAATCCTCTATACATATTTTTAAAGTGGTTTTCTATCAGCCTTTTCAAGTTTTCATAAGAACCTACAACAGGAAGCTTAGGTTTTAGCACAGTTATATTACTGAATTCTATATTTTGAGATGTATTTTTTATACTATATGCACCTATACTCGAACTCTGCAAGACAATAAAGAACACCAGCAGAAAAGACATGACATATATTCTGCTTCTTCTCATATAAACCATCCCTTCTTGGCTATTTGTTATATTAGACATGTCTATTATACTTTTGTTCCATTTTATGGGACTTGCTTTGAAATTTTTATTACAAGTGTTCCTTTTATTAAAATAAAAAAGACTGCTGTCCTATTAACCAGGTCATCAGTCCTTTATAATCTATGCAATTGCATCCATATCTAAAGTTCCAGCAACAATTATATTTTCAGAGCTATTTTTTGCTTCTGTTGATGCTAAGCTTGCAATATTTATTAATTTATAAACTATACTATGTATATCAGATATTTTCCTATTATGTACATTACATCCCGCTATTCCTATAGATATAGAAACTGGTATGTTATCTAGAAATTCATATTCCTCAATAGCATCTACCAACTTTTCCGAAAATGCCTTACATTTTTCAATATAATATGGCGCTAGTATAACAAATTCATCTCCACCAAATCTACATAAATACATATCTTGGACTATATTTTCTTTTAATACTTTTGCAACATCTTTTAATATTTCATCTCCATAAATATGTCCATATTTTTTATCAATGAATCCGAAATGATTTAAATCAATAAAAATAGCTGACATTTCTTGATCTTTCTTTATTAAACTATAGCTATTATAAAATATATAATCACTTTTATAAAGCCCAGTCAATAAATCTATATGCTTCCCTAATTCTATATTCATTGCTGTCTTCGTTAAAAAGCCTTCAATTTCCCCTTTTTCCTCAACAAAAACAACATCAATATTCTGACAATCGAGTATCTCTTTTATTGTCCAAAATGGTGTAGAGCTATTTACACATCTATATCTATCCGACATTGCATCCGCGGCTATCCTGTTTGGATGACAGCTGATCAATTCTTTTTTTGTTAGAACACCTACTATCTGCTGTCTGTCATAAACCGCAAAACATTCAATATCTTTTTCATAAAATAAATCTATAACTCGTTTTACTCCATCTAGAATATCAACCTTTATAAAATTTTTATCTATTATTTTATAAATTTCCTGCATCATATTTCAATTGACTTGCTAACATGAAGAGTTATATTAATCTGCACTTTTATAATCATAGATTCGTTAGCAACCTTGCCTCCTTCTTCCATTATAATAGCTATTAATTTATCCTTCTGAATCATATTCAATATAGATTTTCTTGCAACTATTGCTTCAACACATTCATGCTCAATTCTAATTATTTCATACTGATCTGGTGAGAGTATATCAACCATTCTTCGAGCTGCTTCTGGACCAATTGGTGCTCTTTTACCTACTATTAGAACATCCTGCATTGGAGGCATTTCGAATTCAGAAAAACGCATTGATATCTCTGCTTTTTTTACTCCATCTATTTTACTTTCCATCTATTATTCACCTTCCCTGCAATACATATATAATATTATCATATTTTGTCTATATTTTCTATTATATGTATCACATTTTTAACAAATCTATTCCAGAATTTATTATGCACATATAATAGCTTAAATAATATACTTGCAATAAGTCCATATTAATATTAGAATTAAAGTATAAAGATAATTTATATCTACAAATAATTATTATCATAATATCGGAGGTGTTTTTATGTTTGGCAAAAGAATGCTTAATGAACTAAATGGTCAGCTTCAATACGAATTCTACTCAGAGCATATATACCTTGCAATGGCTGCATACTGCCATTCACAGGATCTTGACGGATTTGCAAACTTTTTTAAGGTTCAAGCAGAGGAAGAAAGATTCCATGCTATGAAATTCTTTGATTACATAAACCAGATGGATGGAAGAGCCGTTGTTATGGGAATGGAAGAACCTGAAAACGAGTATGATTCACTTCTTGATGTATTTAAAAAGGCTTTTGAGCATGAAAAATCAGTTACAAAAAGAATATATACTCTAACTGACATTGCTATGGATGAAAGGGATCATGCTACTATAAGCTTTTTAAAATGGTTTATAGATGAACAGGTTGAAGAGGAATCCACTTTAAACGGAGTTATTAAAAAGCTTGAAAGAATAAAGGATGATAGTAGTGCTCTGTACATGTTAGATACAGAGCTTGCAGCAAGAACCTTTACTCCTCCAGCACCAAATCAGCAGTAGTAATAACCCCCATGTATATTTGATACATGGGGGTTATTAATTCTCTTTTGTGCTTGTTGGTGACTTTGAAATATGATTGTCCAATTATACAAAATGAAATATGGTTGGTACTTGTTTACATTTTTCAAAAAATTGTTGAACTGTATACTTTTTAATGTTAAAATTTTAACATACATTAAAATTTCATTTTATTTATCTATAATTAATAAATAATTGCGATGTTACTGATTCGATCAGGCATGGGCAGTGGTTGTTTATAAGCTCTATTGGAATTTATATAGCTTATCTTTATATTCATCACGTTATTTTGACTTAACTTTTGAATATTGGGAAAAGATAAGTTGTAGTATATTTTAGAGTTTATATAAAGGCACTTGGTATATACATTTTAAAGTGCCTTATTAATACCATTCTCATGCTTTTTTTGTTTTGTATATTACAAATTTAACTACATTTCAATTTATAGTAGTTTCTAAGCCTGCTGGCTAAACCAAATGTTATGCAGGTGAAATGTAGAGGATTAATATCAGTAGCACATAATCGCAAAATTAATTGAAAGGAGCAGTCTATATGCTAAAAAAATCGTTTGGTATTTTACAACAGGTTGGAAAAGCACTCATGCTTCCCGTAGCACTTTTACCAGCAGCAGGTATACTCCTTGCTCTAGGTAATGCATTCCAAAATCCACAGCTGTTAAATGCTCTTCCTGCATTAGGAGCAGGATGGTTTCAAGCCCTTGCAAAGCTAATGGAGCAGGCTGGCGGAATTATATTCTCCAATCTTTCACTTCTTTTTGCTGTTGGCGTTGCTGTTGGCCTTGCAGGAGGAGAAGGCGTTGCTGGACTTGCAGCAATTGTTGGCTATCTTATAATGAATGTTACAATGGGAGCAATTGCAGGAGTTACAGCTGAAATGGTTGGTAAAAATCCTGCTTATGCAAGCGTACTTGGAATACCTACCCTTCAAACCGGTGTTTTTGGAGGTATTATCATAGGTATTGCAGCTGCTCAGATTTATAAAAAATATTATGATATTGAACTGCCACAATACTTGGGATTCTTTGCCGGAAAAAGATTTGTACCTATTGTTACATCTGTTTTTGCCCTATTCATTGGAATTATAATGACTTTTGTATGGCCATATATACAGGGCGGCTTAAATGCATTTTCCCACAATATGATAGATGCAAACAGAACCCTTGCAGCCTTTGTATTTGGTGTAATCGAAAGAGCCTTAATTCCATTTGGACTTCATCATATATTCTATAACCCATTCTGGTATCAGTTTGGAGAGTATATAAACAAAGCTGGTCAAGTAATAAATGGAGATCAGAATATTTTCTTTGCACAACTAAAGGATGGTGTTCCATTTACAGCAGGTACATTTATGACTGGTAAGTTCCCATTTATGATGTTTGGCTTGCCTGCTGCAGCACTTGCAATGTATCACGAAGCAAGACCCGAAAGGAAGAAGGCTCTTTCAGGAATGTTTGTTTCCGTTGCATTAACATCCTTTTTAACAGGAATAACAGAACCAATTGAATTTGCATTCCTGTTCGTTGCCCCTGTGTTATTTGGTATACACTGCATATTCGCTGGTCTTTCCTTTATGATAATGCATATCCTTAATGTAAAAATAGGAATGACCTTCTCTGGAGGAGTAATAGACTTCCTTCTATTTGGGGTGATGCCAAACCGTACAGCATGGTGGCTTGTTATACCTGTAGGACTTGCATTCTCTGCAATTTACTATTTTGGATTCCGTTTTGCAATAAGAAAATGGAATTTAAAAACTCCAGGTCGTGAAGCAGACTTTGTTGAGGAAGATGTTCCTAAGGTCTCTACAGCAACTGAGCTTGCAGCGGGAATATTAGCTGCACTTGGTGGAAAAGAAAACATAGCTAACCTTGACGCATGCATTACAAGACTTCGTGTAAATGTAGTTGATATTAAAAAGGTAGATAAGAATGAACTCAAAAAACTTGGAGCAGCAGGTGTTTTAGAGGTAGGAGACAGCATACAGGCGATTTTTGGGCCAAAGTCTGATCAGTTAAAAACCCAGATTAAAAATATAATGGAGGGTAGAACTATTCTGCCAATAAATGATGTTAAGCAGTGCCCTAATGTAGTTGAAAATATAAATAAAAATGATGATATATTAGTATCGCCTCTTGATGGAGAATTGATACAAATAACAGAAGTCCCTGACGAAGTTTTCTCCCAGAAAATGATGGGAGATGGATTTGCTATAAAGCCATCCTCTGGAGAGGTTGTTTCACCTGTTAACGGAACAATAACAACTGTATTCCCAACAAAGCATGCCATTGGAATAACATCCGAGGGTGGACTTGAAATACTGATACACTTTGGAATAGATACTGTGAACCTAAAAGGTGAAGGTCTTACTGCCCTTGTAGATCAAGGTGAAAAGGTAAAAACAGGGCAGCCTATATTAAAAGCAAATATAGACGAAATAAAGGATAAAGTTCCATCACTTATTACTCCAATTGTATTTACAAACCTAAAGGAAGGTCAAAAAATTGTAATTCAACCTGGCCAAAGAGTTAACAAAGGTCAGCAGGGAGTTATAAAAATAGAATAAACCTCAAATGGGCATAAGGGTGACAGGCTCTTGAGTTTTGAGTTATTTTAGCTCAACTATCAGTTAATCACAACACTACCTAAATAACTCAAAACTCAAGTGACTGTTACCCTTATGCCCTTTTTTTATAAACTATAATCCTTACCTAGAACTGAAAATCCTATCCATATACTCACAAAGTGACTTTCTAGTGTGTCCCTCCTTTCCTATTGTTGTCTTAGCACATATAAGTGAGTTTAATATTGCCTCTTCTATGGACTCAGCTGCAGCCCTAAAAACCTTATCCATTCTGTTTTCATTCAGCACCTTCATGTCCACTATATCTCTATCCTGATAATGCATGACTCTATTAGCAGTTGTAAAACTAATTACTATATCTCCGCTTCCATTTCCAATGTGGGAACCAGTTCTGCTTAGTCCAACTCCAGCCCTTTTGCATACCCTTTTTAACTGTCTTTCAGTTAAAGGGATATCTGTTGCAATTAGCATAATTATAGAACCCTTGTCCTCTTTAGGTCCATTCAATTCCTCAATACCCTTTATAATCTTTCCAGCCTTAATTCCATCAATCAATAAGTCTTCTCCAGTCCCGAAGTTTGACATAACAAGAGCACCCATGGTGTATGTCTTTCCATCCATATCCATAACCCTTGAAGCAGTACCTATTCCTCCCTTTAATCCTAGGCATGCCATTCCAGTCCCAGCTCCAACAGCACCCTCCTCAAAATCAACACCTGCATTTTCTATAGCCTCAAATACATGCTCCCCTTTGATTCGTTTTCCCCTTATATCATTCAGATACTGATCATTACATTCACACACCACAGGGTTCACACTTCCCGTTGTCGAGCATATATCCGGATTATTTAAAATCATATAATCTATAAGTCCATCACATGCAGCACCTATGCTTAATGTATTGGTAAGCACTATAGGAGTTTCAATTGTCCCCAATTCCTCTATCTGTATCGTCCCCATTGTCTTCCCAAACCCATTTATAACATGCACCGCAGCCCTAACCTTTTCCTTGAATATATTACCCCCATGTGGAAGTATCGCTGTAACCCCAGTCTTCATCTCCCCCCCATCAAGGGTAACATGTCCAACTTTAACCCCCTCCACATCAGTTATAGAATTTAACATCCCCGTTTCCATACCACCAACAACAATTCCATAATCTCTAATTCTCTTTTGCCCTTTCATCTAATCCCCTCCTCCTTCAATTATATATAAATCCCTAAATTATTTACATAAGTTTAATTTATAATTTAGGGATTATGCGTAGCATCCTAACTAGGTTTATCTGTAATAGACCGTGAAGGTCAAGAAATATTGCTTCCGTCGACTACTCCGCTCGCAAAGAAGTTGTAAGATGTCA
>DAMCZI010000006.1:0-150437 GCA_032095175.1 Clostridiaceae bacterium | reverse complement strand
GACTCAATGTTCTCGCAAATCGACTAGCTAACGGTCGGGTTTCGAGGTTCGAGCCCTCTCCACGGAGCCATTTTCATTTTTTGAAAGATATTTTAAGCTTGACAACTTATTTAAAAATTATTATTATATAATTGTATTAAGGTTATATTTTTGTATATAATAATACTAAGAAGATATGCTCATAGAGCGTGAGCATGTAAATAAAAAGAAAGCTCAAAGAGAAGAGTCATGACCCCGTCTAATTTGATGGGGTCATTTTTGTGGCCATGGGGGATATTTTAAACTAACTAGTTATAGAATCTATATTGCTATTTATAGAGTCTTTTAAAGCTGTTACTATTCTAGTGATTTTTTCACTATCATCGATATTTTCAAAAGTCTCATCCTCAATAATAACTCCTTTAACTAATATTCTATATTCATCATTTTTTAAATCGGTATTATCTCTTATCCTTATTAATGGTATTTCTTTATTTGTTATACTTTCAATATCTTTTCTTAGTTCCTTTATGCTATCAATTAATTTATTGGCACATGATACAATATTAAGACCAAATTCAATAATAATCATGTCTCCCATATATTGATTCATGTCAATCATCCTTTCTATATTTTTATGGAGGTATATTTGTTCTTTTATAATTTGATACAGGTTTATGCTGCTTGAACATTGCTTATCCCTTAACTTAATTATTGATGAAATAACTCTTTTATAAGCATATAAAGTATCTATTTCCTCCTGGAGGCTAGCCAACTTATTATGTAATATATTATCAATAAAATCCTCATCCTTAGAAAGCAAAATCTCTTTGATTTCACTAATTTGAAAGTTTAAACTTTTTAGAAGTAATATTTGCTCTAATCTATTTAGTGTATTAGTGTCATAATATCTATAATTAGATCCGTTCTTTCTTATACTTGATAAGATACCGATTTCTTCATAGTATCTTAATGTCCTTTTGGTAATATTATATTTAACCGCAACTTCACTAATTTTCATTAATTCATTCATTTAAATATATTCTCCTGAAAAGTTTATTATCTTGATTAAGAAGTACTTCCTAAACATATTATAAACATTCACGTCGCGTGAATGTCAACATATGAATGGATATTTGTATATTAGAATGATATAATCTGCTTAATGGCACAAATTTGTATATTATCTAAATAGTGTCTTAATGTACTTGAGAAAAATGAATATTTGGAAGGGGAGAATTTTATTATGAAGATATCTTCTTGTGTAACGTATTTTGGAAATTGTAGAAAAGCAATTGATTTTTATACTCAAATCTTTGACTTAAATGAAGTTAAAGTATTAACTTTCGATGATAAATCTGAGGTGTTTGATTTTGAATTACCACCTAGATGTAAAGATTTAATTTACAGAGCAGAACTTAATATCAAAAGTGGTGGCTCAATTTTTTCAATGGTTATGGGAGATTCGCCTGTACTTGTGTTTGATACAGGCATAAATCCCAATCCAAATAACAGAGATAACATTACATATGAAATATCAAGTAAGGATAAAGAGTGGATTGAGAAAACATATAATAAACTTTTAGAAGAAGGTAAAAGAAATACACCTTTAGAAAAGAAAAAAGGTGAGTATGAATTATCTGGAAGTGTAATAGATAAATTCGGAATATGCTGGATATTGAACTATTGTAGTTAATAGAAACCTCCGGTGCAAGTCACTGGGGGTTTTTTATTAAACACATAACAAGTACTATAATTAATTGTATTCGGAACATATGTTTGGTATAATTATATATATTTAATTTATATGGGGGGGTACATAATGCAAATAACTCTACACAGAAGCATGGAACTATCCTTGGACTATAATAATATCTGGGAAATTGAGAATGTAGATATGGAAGGTGATTTGTTAATAAACTTTCTATACGATACATTAATGAAGACAAAGGAGGGATCTCTTGATCCTATATTAGCAAACAATACACCAGATATTTTCTTGAAAAACCTGCAGAATGGAAAACTTGGAGATTTCTCAAAGCATTATATTATAATAGCAAAGGATAATGAAAAAACAATTGGAATATTAATAGGATTACCAGATAAGAATGAAAATAACAGCTTTCATATTTACTCATTAGATGTGCTGCCTGAATATAGAGGTAAGGGGGTAGGTACTAATCTTATAGGCTGTTGTTTAGACAATTTAAGTAATAGTCCATACAAAAATACAATAATTGATGTTGCACCTACAAATATACCTGCAATAAAATTATATAATAAGTTGGGATTTAATGAATAAAAGCCTCCGGCGATTAGCGCCGGAGGTTAATTTTGTAATGAAGTTTATAAATAGGTTAATGGATCTACAAACTCAAACCTATTGTATTCGTTTATAAAATCCTGAAGGATTTTACAGTGTCCTGCACCATAGATTACTAGGATTCTGTCTCCTGGTTCTGCTATATCCTGAAGATTTCCTAAAATATAAAGATTTCTTCTATACCATTCTGTAAGCATATCTACACCATAATAGGTATCTCCGGCTCCTATCTGGGCTAAATGCAGATACAAATCACTTTGTTCCTTTGCACTGCGCTGAGGCTCATTTATATGCCTGTAGATATCTATAATTGTATTATTTTTCATAAAGTTATCTTCACTAATGCCATATTCCTTGACTTCTTTCATTAATTCTTCATAAAGCTTTGGACAATTCTTCTCAGCATATTCAAATACCTTCTCTGGCAAATCTAGTGGATAATCTACAGGGTAAATTTTAGGATGATTCAACATTCGTCCTAATCTAAAACCTACCTGAACAATTTCATTTCGGTGGCTTATTGCTTCATTGCTTATGTCAGAAGGATTTATACAATAAGCTGAATAAGCTTCATTTAGCTCCTTATCCTTTGAGCGTTTTGCTTCCACTGCAATTTTATTTGGTTTAAACTGTGAGAGCTTTTCTACTAATTCTTCAATTTCCTGTTGCTTTTTAGCACTAGTAATATCTTCAACTTCTATATTTATTGCATGTCCTCCACTATTTGCAAAATGAAAAGTTCCTAGCAAGAGTATTTTAGCTTTTTCATCCATAAATATTACCCCCTAATATTTTGTGTTATTTATGCGTTGTATATGAAAGTCCAAATTGAAATATGTGTTTTCTGCTTTTACTTGTAAGTATAAAATGAAAAGATTATAAGATTATTTTAACAAAATAGTTACTGACATACAAGTTATGCAGTAATATCTGACATTGATGACCAGGTTTGATATAATAACAATATATTTAAACTACAGGGGGTAGCAATAATGTCAGTTGAGAGAAATAAGGATGGCAGCATCTCTATCAAAAATAATAACGGTGTAACTGTTATCGGCAAAGTAGTAGGAGTTTCAGATGATAAACGCCAAGAAAAGTTTCAACATTGGGTTGAGGAATGTGCTAAATTAGTAACTGCATGTGCTCATACAATTAAAGAAACGGAACAGTATTTCTTAGAACAGTGTGATGCGCTGCCTCTTGCAGCAGATGATACGCGTATGAAAAATTTTCAACTAAATGTAGTTATGAACCATTGCAAAGATAAACTTGAACATCAGGCATCAGGGTTTTCATTTGATATGACAGATGAAGAAATAGAAAAATGGAGTATAAAGGACAATGCTATGCGTGAGGAAGCGATGAATTCTTCTCCAGAGTATTTTGGACTTATCATGCATGGGTACTATTTACCTCATACAGTACATAATGAAGTTATTTATGAACAGGATTACCTTGAAGCAAAAGAAAGAATGAAGCATATACATCACGGCATCAAGCAGGCTGAAATGCAGGATATTTGTTTCTTTTTTGAGGAAACAACGGAACATTTCCAATCTAGTGGTGGAAATAATCTGATGCAACAATTGATAGTTTTTAGAGGTGTAAGTGAGGAAGATATTGAAGAACGTAATCCAAGATTTCTAGGATATATTAGTACATTACGTGATATGAGAAATTTGCCTGATTTCATATAATATAAAGTCTCTGATGTTGTATACTAGAGATTTCTAAAATTAAACTTTATTAAACAAAATGTGTAGCAGATGTTTTGATTGGGGGAGAAAAGATGAAAAACTTTTTAATTGGTATGCATGGTGGATTTGATAAGCAGAAGTATGATAGGGATATGAGAGATAATTTCTATGGAGTAGAAGCATGCTGTTTTGAAGATAGTAAGGATGTGGACATTCTTTTAGAGCATCTTAAAAATGATGGGAAAAGACTTGCAATTCATTATCCACTAATAAAGGGCAGATACAAGTATGTGCATCCATTTTTATTGGATAAGGAAAAGACTGAAAGAGAGGAAGCATTTGAGGCCTTTGAAAGGGAGGTAGAAAATGCTGCAAAGCTAGGCGCTTTTCATATACTAACTCACTACCCAAAGCCTGCACTTATCGATAGAAGTCTTGATTGGTCAAGCTGGAGAACCACCTATGATAAGGAATTTATGTACTCAGATGAATACGATAGGGTTATGCTTGAGGAACTGTCCAATGAAATGTTTTCAAGGCTTTCAAAAATGTCTGAGGACTATGGCATGAAAATAGTATTAGAACATGACATATTGGATAGATACATATACGAAAACAAGCTTCTTGAAAGGCTGTTTGAGAAATATAATAATCTAAAATTCTGTGTGGATACAGGAAGAATACATCTTTTATCTAAAACAGACAGTAAGTTTAACCCATATAGCTTCATAGAAAGTATGGCTAAATACATATATATGGTGCATCTGTGGAATGTAAAGTTTAATAACAACATATCAGGAGGGCACTATCCAGTTCTGCCTGAGTTAAAAGCAAGTGATGGTTGGGCAGATATTGAAGGTTATCTTAATAGGATTTTTAAAGCAAACAGGGATTCTCTGGTTATGTTTGAGCATAGATCAGATCTTATAAATGATGAAAAGCTTCAACAGTGTTATGATTGGGTTGAGGCAATAAACAATTCAATCTCTTTAGAGGAGGTTTAATATTTTGATAAAACTACGAAATACTGCTAAAGCTATAATAGTTCAAGATAATAGGATACTCTTTGTAAAATATATTTCAAAAAGGACTGGAATTGTATATTATGTATTACCAGGTGGTGGACAAGAAGGTGGAGAGACATTTGTTGATACATTAAAGAGAGAGTGCCTTGAGGAACTTGGAGCTGAAATAGATGTGGGAGAAATTGCACTAATCGCTGAGTATATTGGAAAAAACCATAAATTTGCAGATTTACATTCAGAATTGCATAGAATTGAATGTATGTTTTTTTGTACATTGAAATCTTCAATTGACCTATCAAAAGCCACCAATACAGACACTGACCAAATAGGATTTGAGTGGTTAGGTTATGAAGAAATTAGAGAAAAAACTGTATATCCTGAAGTGTTAAAAAAGGTCTTTGATCAACAAGGAAATATTATTACATCTTTATATTTAGGGGATATCTTTTAAGCCTTTTACAAAATAGGAAGCCTCCGGTGTTATTTACCGGAGGTTTTGTTATACAGTGTTTTAGCCTTAATGGAAAAGTAAAAATACAAAATCATTATTAATGGTATGAGCGTCCATATAAATCCTCTACCAAGGGCAAATGGTGTTTCGAATAAAAAATGTCTCCAAAAATTGAATCCATTCATTTCCCATAATCCAGGTGTATAATAGAGTAATTTTGGATGAAACATTGCATTTATATTAATGCTTTTCGTGAGTATAAGAGCCACAAGAGTTGGAAATAGTCCTACTGCAATGGATAACCACATATCAGATAATCTTTTATATCTTCCAGCTTTAGATATAGCATCTGAGAAAATATCATCATCACTATCTTCGCTTATTTTTTTAAAGTATTGTGTTCCTGAATATTTAGTTCCTGCAATGTGCCTCCAGCCACTGTCTTCAAATAGAGTACAGTAGTCAAGAAAATCATTTTCATTCTTGAATATTCTGTAATCAATTCTTATTGTAGCATTTTCTGGATTTGATAGACTAAATTTGTATCCACAAGATACATCTTCTAACATATATCCTTTTTTAGCCATCTCATTCAACCATTTTTCTTCCCTATCGTAATCAATAAAAAACTTGAACTTTTTCATAACAATTCCCCCAAATTATAATCCTAATAGATCTTTTGTTATATTAATCATGTGGTTCATTCTTTCAAAATCTAACTGCAAAACTTCTTTTCCCTTTTGTGTAATAACATAAACCTTTCGTCGACTATCTTCACTTTTCACTGATTGTATCAAATTCTGCTTTAGCAAATTTTCAATAGCGCCATAAAGTGTCCCGGCAGCTATTTTAACCTGCTGATTACTTAATTCCTCAACCTTTTGCATAATAAGATAGCCATGGGAAGGTTCTAATAGTGCTAATAGAATATAGTAGGTGGTTTCTGTTAATGGTAAGTTTTTATCTCTATTCATAATACCTCCAAATACTAAGTCAAACTATACAGTTGGACTATATAGTTTGATTATATACAGTTGAACTGTATATGTCAAGTATGTAGGTGTAAAATTTAAAATTATAGATATTTTAATTATTTGTATAATATTAATAGACTCTATTGACTATGACCTTGGGTGCTGGTTTATGATATTAGTTGAGGTGAAAATTATGTTGATTAAGGAAGTATGTGCAGACACAAATCTTACTAAGAAAGCAGTGGAATATTATATAGAACAGGGATTGATTTACCCTGACATTTTAGAAAATGGCTACAGAGATTTTAGTGTAGATGATATTGATAGATTGAAAAAAATAGCAGTTTTGCGTAAGTTGGGGCTTGGGACAGATGACATTAAGATTGTGATTTCTGGTGAAGACGAGGATATTTTGCAAAAGTTATCAGTTCAAAGGGAACTAATAATTCAACGGGAGAAAGCCAAACAAACCTTGCTTGATCAATTAAGTTCAAGGGGAGGTTGGGATACAGTAAGTGCAGAATTAAAATCTATTGAACAGGGCGAAACAATAGCAGAAAAACTCTTAGATGCATTTCCTGGCTATTATGGTCGCTTTATAAGTTTACATTTTTCCCGATTTCTAAATGAACCAATAAAAACTGATAAGCAGCGGGCTGCTTACGATGAAATAGTAAGCTTTCTTGATAATGCTCCAACATTAGAATTTCCTAAAGACTTGCAGGATTTTCTTAGTGAATGTACAAAAAATATCAGTACACAAGCCATTGCTGAAATGAATGAAAAGACTAAGCAGTCCATTGAAAACGTTGAAGCTTTTTTATCTGATAATAAAGAAATGTTAGATTGGTATATTAAATATAAGCAGTCTGATGAGTATAAAAGCTCTCCTGCATATAGAATTCAAGAAATGCTTAAAGGATTTAACAATACAAGTGGTTATTATGATATTTTTATTCCAGCAATGAAAATGTTAAGTACATCATACTCAACATATTACAAGCAGCTTGAAATTGCTAATGAAAAACTACTATTAGAATATCCAGAAATTAAAAATCTGAGCAAATAAGTGGAACATTGTACAAAGAAAGGTTAAGCCTCATATTCTAGGTAACAGGCTCTTGAGCTATTTATGAAATATGAGAATTAGAAGATAGTTTCCTAAATAGATTAAGGGCTTGTTACCTATGATATAAAAGTTATATATGCGGTTTAGAAACAAATTTATTACCCTTAATATAAAATCTCCAGGGATAATGTATTGCTTCCTCTGCGTAGTCAATATTTATTCTTTTAGAGGTAACGATTTCAAATTTTTCTTCTCTATTACCTTCGGCTATATAAAGCCTATCTTCACAAAGGTCATCACCATAGTTGGCCATATCTATTCCAAGGGCGAGACAGAGTTTGCCAGGGCCGTTGGAGAGGCTTATTATTTGGCGCCTTTTTAGTTCATCATAGCCCTTCCCATACCTTCTAATTGATATCTTATTAAGATCAGATGTTGGCTCTATTGCTCTTACAAGGACTGCTTGGGGCTCATCAACATGTGCAGCTACAACGTTCATACAGTTGTACATTCCATATATCTTAAAAATATAGGCATAGCCAGCGGGGCCATACATAATCTCGGTTCTTGGAGTCCTTCTATTGTTATATGAATGAGCGGCTTTATCTTCGGGACCCATGTATGCTTCTGTTTCAACAATTTTTCCTATAAGCTCTTCTCCGTTTATATTATGTATAATATATTTCCCAAGCAATTCTCTTGCTAAGGTTATAGAGTCCCTTTCGTAAAAGTTTCTTTTAAGTTTTTGCATAAAATCACCTCAAATGGTTTAAGTGCCACGTGCCTGGCACTTGAACTAAATATAGTTTTACAATAAAATTAGTTTGTGGTATATTAATATTATCTATACAGTTGACAAATTGTTGATAATTATATATCATATGTAATCATAGCATAAATGCATTGAAGGGGAATAGTAGAAAAAAATATGCCTTAGAGAGGGGAATTCATCGGCTGAAAGGTTTCCTGGCTAAATATTTCGAACCCACCCTGGAGCATGGGGCAAATAAGTCGCCACGGCATGGGACCGTTATTCCCAATGAGAGAACCTTGCTTGCAGGGTTAATTTGAGTGGTACCGCGGAAGACAGCCTTTCGTCTCTTTAGAGATGAGGGCTTTTTTATTTTGCAAAAATATTTTTGTATTTTGATAAATATATGAGAGGAGAGATAATATGGGAAAGAAGGATAACAAGGAATTCGTAAAGGACATTACCCCTATGGAAGTTGACTTTCCACAGTGGTATACAGACGTTATATTAAAGACAGATTTGGTGGACTATTCACCAGTAAAGGGATTTATGGTTATAAAGCCATATGGATATGCAATATGGGAAAACATTCAGAAGTACATGGATAAGAGATTTAAGGAAACAGGACACAAGAACATGTATTTCCCACTTTTAATTCCTGAAAGTCTTTTAAAGAAGGAAGCAGAGCATGTTGAAGGTTTTGCACCAGAGGTAGCATGGGTAACTCATGGTGGAAATGAAGAATTAACAGAAAGGCTTTGCGTAAGGCCAACTTCAGAAACTATAATATGCTCAATGTATGCAAAGTGGCTAAAATCCTATAGAGAGCTTCCATACCTATATAATCAGTGGTGCAGCGTTGTAAGATGGGAAAAGGCAACAAGACCATTCCTAAGAACATCAGAGTTCTTATGGCAGGAAGGTCATACTCTTCATGAAACTGCTGAAGAGGCACAGGAAGAAACATTAAAGATGTTAAATATATATAAGGAAACTGCAGAACAACTATTATGTATGCCAGTTGTAACTGGTAGAAAGAGCGACAAGGAAAAGTTTGCAGGAGCACATGCTACCTACACAATGGAAGCATTGATGCATGATGGAAAGGCTCTACAGGCTGGAACCTCACATAACCTAGGACAGCACTTTACATCAGCCTTTGAAATTCAGTACCTTGATAGAAATGGAGAACTTCAGAATCCATATCATACATCATGGGGAGTTTCAACAAGACTTATAGGTGGACTTATAATGGTTCATGGAGACAACAGAGGACTTGTTTTACCTCCATTTGTTGCTCCAATACAGGTTGTAATAATCCCAATTGCTCAGCATAAGGGCGGAGTAATAGAAAAGGCAGATGAATTAAGAAAAGCCCTTGGAGAGGATATAAGAGTTGAGCTTGATTCCGATGACAACTACTCACCAGGCTGGAAGTTCAACCAGTGGGAGATGAAGGGCGTTCCAATAAGAATAGAGATAGGACCAAAGGATATCGAAAAGAATCAGGTTATGATATTCAGAAGGGACACAATGGAAAAGCAGGCATACCCAATCGATGGAATCAAGGAAACTATAGAAAATCTTCTTAAGGATATAAATAAAAATCTTCTTGAAAAGGCAAGAAAGCTAAGGGATGAAAAGACATACTATATAGATGGTATGGATGACTTTAAGAAGAAGGTTGAAGAAACTCCTGGATTCTATAAGGCTATGTGGTGTGGAGACAGAGAATGCGAAGAGCATGTAAAGGCAGAAACAGGTGCAACAATAAGATGTATCCCATTTGAACAGGAAAACCTGGGAGATACATGCCATTTCTGTGGAAAGCCAGCAAAGCATATGGTATACGTAGCAAAGGCATATTAATATTAAAAAAGATAGTTAAGGCATAGAGATTTTCGTAAAATAAGTAAATATAAACTATATAAAAAAGTAAAAACCATGAGCACTAATAGGTGTTTATGGTTTTTATTTTGAAGCTTATTTTCAGCATTATACGAGCATATATATGATTCCTCCGATTACTCCAGATCCAAGCATTACAAATAATGGGTCGAGCTTAAATTTTCTTAGTATAAAAAGTGATGATGTAAATAAACCAACAGAAATGCAATCAATGTAGTTTATATTTAGAGAAAATCCTCTTTCGCCCCAAAAGGAAAGAACTAGAATGGATAATCCAGCAGAGGCAATTAGTGCAACAACAGCAGGTCGTAGTCCTTCAAGAACACCTTGTATCATAGATAATTCCCTGTATTTAAAGTATAGCCATGCAAGAAATGAAACAATGATACAGGATGGCAGTATGCATCCAATGGTGGATACAATTGCTCCGCCAACACCAGCAATTCGTATTCCAACAAAGGTTGCAGAATTAATAGCAATAGGGCCAGGTGTCATTTGGGATATGGTTATTAAATCTATAAACTCTGTAGTTGTTAGCCAATGATTTAAATCAACTACTTGGGTTTGGATTAATGGCATTGCGGCATATCCACCTCCAATGCTGAACAAACCGATTTGAAAGAAACTCCAGAAAAGTTTAAGAAAAATCATGACTTATAACTACTCCTTTCTGTTCTTTTGCTGAAACAGGTTTTGATTGCACCTACTGCACCACAAATTAAAATAATGTACATTACATTGATTTTAAAGAAATAAGCGGCCACAAAAGCACCTGTCATCAATATAATGGGTAGAGCTTTTTTCCCTTTTATTACATTGCCCCCCATGTTGATTACTACATCTGCGATAACTGCGGCTACTCCTGCTTGCATTCCTTTTAATACAACATTCACCATCATATTATTTCGAAAAGCTGTGTAGAACATGGAAATAACAGATAAAATAATTAGTGGAGGCAGCACTGTTCCTAAAATCGCCACCAATGCACCTAACAAACCAGCAATACGATAACCTAGCAAAATAGATGCATTAACTGCAACAGCACCAGGAGATGATTGGGCAATCGCAGCTAAGTTGAGCATTTCTTCTTCTTCTAACCATTTAAGATCATCTACGAATTTCTTCTTCATTAGCGGGATAATAACAAAGCCTCCACCAAATGTAAAGGCGCTTAAATAAAAAGTAGATGAGAACAGCTTCCGATATACCTTGAAATCCTTAATCATTGTTAGAATCCTCCTTACTTTGACATTTTATATCTTGTTATCTCATATGTAAAATAATATAATAATATAAAATTCATAAGAATTTTTTATGTTTTGGAGGGGGTAATTGTGACATTAAAACACATAAAAATTTTTGTGGCTGTGTGTGAGTGTGGTAGTGTTACTGCAGCAGCAGAAAAACTATATATTACACAGCCAGCAGCCAGTCTTGCCATTTCTGAACTAGAGGATTATTACGGAATCAAGTTGTTTGATCGCATAGCAAAAAGGCTCCATATTACAGAAGCAGGCAAGCAGTTTCTGCAATATGCCACTCATATTGTTGGGTTATTTGATGAACTGGAAAAGGGTGTTCGAAATTGGGATTCCATCGGTGTGCTGCGTGTTGGGGCCAGTGTAACCATAGGAAATTACCTGCTTCCAGGATATGTGAAAGAATTTCAAACAGACCATCCTCAGATGAAGATAAAGGCAGTTATAGACAACTCTGAAACCATTGAGGAATATGTATTGAAAAATGAAATAGATTTAGGACTCATTGAGGGGATCACCCATAGTCCCTATATTGAAAGTAAATGTTTTATGGATGATGAATTAGTATTAATCTGTTCACCTAATCATATCTGGACAACTTGTGATGCAATTGAAATCGAAGATCTTAAGGATGAAGAGTTCATCCTGCGAGAAAAAGGCAGCGCTGGGCGAGAAATCTTTGATAGTATTTTGCAGATAAAAGGAATTAAAATTGATCCTTCATGGCAGAGTATCAGTACACAAGCTATCATCCGAGCTGTTTCTAAGGGGTTAGGGGTATCTGTTTTGCCATATCTGTTGGTAAAAGATAACTTGGATCGAGGAGAAATTCAGAGCATTAATATAAAGGACATTTCTTTAAGTCGTCAATTTTCTGTAATTTATCATAAAAATAAATTTCTAACTGATTCAGCTAAAGACTTTATATCTCTTTGTTTATAATATAAAAACAGCTGCCATTTATGAAAATGGTGGCTGTAATGTTAATAAAATTAAAAACTGATTTATTAAGATTAAAAATTATAGAGGTTATTAAAAGAATTATATGTAATAATTTATATAAACATTGCAAAAATTATAATACAGTTATCTTTATAAACATCCTATGATATCTTAATCATAGGATGTTTATAAAGATGACTGTAAGTGTTTTAATACAACCTATATAGCTGGTATTTTTGAATATTTTGCCGAATTTTGACGTACTTCTCTCAAAAATAGAGAAATTTATATATAAAAAAAGGAACTTAAAGCTAATGTAATTTAAACATATATCAAAGTTGAAATAATGGTTTTGCAGAATCCTACTTTAAAAGATACAATATATAGTATGACACGAGAATATAATGTACTATATACAGAATAGGAGAGATGAAGATGGAGTTTACCCCAAATGCGATTACGGTACTTGAAAGAAGGTATTTAGAAAAGGATGAAAAGGGTAATTTAGTCGAGACGCCAAAGGGTATGCTTGAGAGAGTTGCAAAAACCATAGCGACTGCTGATATTATATATGACAAAAATGCCGATATAAAATCTCTAGAAAAAAAGTTTTATGATATGATGGCATCCCTAAGGTTCTTACCTAATTCACCAACCCTGATGAATGCAGGAAGACCCTTAGGACAGCTATCAGCATGTTTCGTTTTGCCCGTTGAGGATTCAATGGAGGGAATATTCGACTCCATAAAGAATGCTGCACTTATACATAAATCCGGCGGTGGAACAGGCTTTAGCTTCTCCAGACTAAGAGGAAAGGGTTCAATTGTAAAAACCACAGGAGGAGTAGCATCAGGCCCTGTAAGCTTTATGAAAGTTTTCAACTCTGCAACGGAGGCTGTGGTCCAAGGCGGAAAAAGGCGCGGTGCTAACATGGGAATACTTAGGATTGATCACCCTGATATCCTTGAATTCATAAAGTGCAAAGAGGATAACAAGGAGATTACAAACTTCAACATAAGTGTTGCCTTAACTGAAAAATTTATGGAGCGAGTACAAAATGGTGGAGATTATGAGTTGATCGATCCAAACACAAAGAAGGTAGTAAACAAGCTAAACGCAAGGGAAGTTTTTGATACAATAGTTAAGATGGCATGGACAAATGGTGAGCCTGGGATTGTATTCATAGATAGAATAAATAGAGACAACCCAACACCAGGACTTGGGGAGATAGAGAGTACAAACCCCTGCTTCCACCCAGATACTTTGATTTCATCAGAATTTGGACTTATAAAGATAAAGGATTTATATGAAAAATATAGAGAAGCGGAATTTAAGGTAGCCACTGATAATAGAGTTTTGGGAGAAAAGGAAATAGAGAATGGTGTTACAGCAAGATATGCAAAGGTAATTAAAACAGGTGTAAAGTCAACAGTGAAATTAACCTTAAATAATCGTCAAGAGATAAAGGTTACAGAAGATCATAGGATATTAACAACAAAGGGCTTTAAAGAAGCAAAGGAATTAATAGCAGGTGATGAAGTCTTAATTCAGTCTGGGGAAGGGTTATTCCCGAAAGCAGACGAAACTGACTATGATATGGGACTTTTTATTGGATGGCTAATTGAAAATGGATGGTTAACAGGCGATGGAAATGCTTTTGGAATGGTATTTGAAAATGATGAGGAATACATTATAAAGACCATGCAGGGTATTTCTAAAAACCTTGGCGGAGGAGAAGGCATAATAAACAAAGATGAAAATGGAATCTGGAAAGTATTGTTTAAGGAAAAAGAATTAGTTGACAAAATAAAAGGAATAGGGCTTTTACCAAGAAAAGTTAATGAAAAAAGAGTTCCAGAAGCCCTATTTACCTCCTCTAAGGAAACTATAACTGGCTTTTTAAATGGTCTATTCAGCTCCGATGGAACTGTAAACTTTATAGATGAAGCTCACAGGGATGTAAGGCTTACATCAGCATCAGAAAAACTCCTTAAGGATGTACAGCTTCTCCTTATAAACCTTGGAGTGTACTCAACAATATATAATAGAACAAAGGAAAATCCTTCAACCTTTAAATATATTACAAAGGATGGAGAGGAAAGAGAATACGAGACTAAGGAATACTATGAGCTTATAATCTGTGGAAATAATATATGTGAATTTAGAAAGCATGTTAAGGATTTAGTTAATGAAAAGAAAAACGCTAAGTTAATAGAAATAGATAGACCTTCAAGGAAAAATACTCACTTTGTAGTGGAGGTAAAATCAATTGAGCCAGCTGAAGAGGTTGAGGTTTATGATATTAATGAACCTGTTACCAATTCATTAATAGCCAATGGGATTGTAGTTCACAATTGTGGCGAGCAGCCTTTACTGCCTTTTGAAAGCTGCAACCTTGGTTCAATAAACTTAGTTAGGATGCTTAAGAAAGTTGATGGAAAGTATGAAATAGATTTTAATCTTCTTGGAGAGACTGTGTTTGATGCAGTTCACTTCCTTGATAACGTTATTGATGTAAATAACTATCCACTTGAGGATATAGATAGAAGGACAAAACAGACAAGAAAGATAGGCCTTGGAATAATGGGCTTTGCAGATATGCTAATAATGCTGGGGATTCCATACAATTCCGATGAGGCAGTTGAAACAGCGGATAAGGTTATGGGCTTTATAAATAAAAAGTCCAAGGAAGCTTCAAGGGAGCTTGCAAAGGTTAGGGGAGCCTTCCCTGAATTTGAAAATAGTATATACAAGGATGGAGAACCCATTAGAAATGCAACAACCACAACAATAGCTCCAACAGGAACAATAAGCATAATAGGAGGAGCATCCTCAGGAATAGAGCCACTGTTTGCAGTTGCATTTTTTAGAAACGTTATGGATAACGATAAACTTTATGAGGTTCACCCATACTTTGAAGAGGTCATAAAGGAAAGAGGTCTATATACAAAGGAGCTTATGGAAAAGGTTGCAGAGCATGGAACACCAGCACACATAGCTGAGATACCAAACGATATAAAGAAGGTATTTGTTACAGCCCATGATATAAGCCCAATATGGCATATAAAGATGCAGGCTGCATTCCAAAAGCATGTTGATAATGCAGTATCAAAAACAGTTAACTTTAAAAATGAAGCTGCTGTTGAGGATGTTTTAAAGGTTTATGAGCTTGCATATAAGCTTGGCTGCAAGGGAGTAACCATATACAGAGATGGTAGCAGAGACAGCCAGGTATTAAACGTTGGTTCACAAGCCAAGGAAGAGATTAATACTGAAGAATTAGATGATAGAGCTCCAAGGCAGAGGCCATCCCTTACAAAGGGAATTACGGAAAAGGTAAGGGTAGGCTGTGGAAACCTCTATATAACAGTAAACTATGATGACAATGGAATATGTGAGGTATTTACAAACGTTGGCAAAGCAGGAGGATGTCCTTCACAGTCAGAAGCCACTGCAAGGCTGATTTCAATTGGTTTAAGGAGCGGAATGAAGGCCGAAGAAATCGTTGAGCAGCTAAGGGGAATAAGATGCCATTCAACCCTAAGGCAGAGAGCATACAACAGTGATATAAAGGTTCTATCCTGCCCAGATGCGATTGCAAGAACAATTGAGAAGCTTATGAAATTCAACGAATGGGAAACAGGAAAGCCAAGCCAGGACGAAGTCTCCATTGAAGAACTTATTCCAGTTCCCAAAGCCAATAAAAAGGAAGTAACCTGCCCAGAATGCGGTGGCAAGATAACCCACCAGGACGGCTGCGTAATCTGCCCTAACTGCGGCTACAGCAAATGCGGTTAATGAGCCAGGCACCTAAGATAGGAGAAAATGAGAAAGGAGAAAGGGAAAACCCCTCTCTCCTTTCTTTGGTGTTAGGCACCTTTACAATTAATCCTCTTTTTTAGATTCCTTGTTAAAGTATTTATCAAGTTCTTTTCTCATGTTATCTGGGATCTTTTTTACAATTGGGAATACTACTGAGTTTATAATCGATTCACTGAATTCTTTAGTTATTATAGTAGTTTTTTCTAAAGCTTCAGCACTTAAAAAATCCATAACATCGTTACGAGTGTGGATGAATGCTCCACCGTTAGGAGCAAAACGGCAGAATGTAACAGAAGGAATTCCGGCATCAGCGAAGGCTGTGGAATCACTTGAGTATATATCCTGTGCTACCTTAAGTGGGAAGCCTTTAATTTTTGCTACATGATCAATATAATCAACTAAGCTTTGTTCAGCAGTAACTAGAGCCTCCTCTTTTCCAAGAATGGAGCCTCCAACATCTACATTAATCATAAGAAGATGTTTCTTTAGTTCTTCCTCATGAGCCTGCAAATATGCTTTACTACCAAGAAGTCCAACTTCCTCAGAGCCATACCAAACAAACTTTACAGTTCTGATTGGTGGATTTTCTTTAAAATGTCTAAGTAGTTCCATTATAATAACTGAACCAGCACCATTATCATATACACCTGTACTGAAAGGAACACTGTCATAGTGAGCACCGAAGGATATTATTTCATCAGGGTATTTAGATCCTTCTAGGGTTACGACAATATTATGGGAAGTAAGTTCTATATCTTCAGTAATAAGTTCTACTTTAACTTTAGAAGCATTGTTTTTAACCATATGTAAGCAGTCTTTGGTGCGCATATTTAGAGCAGTTATTTTTCCGTATTGTGTATTCTTTTCACGCAATCTAGCTACAGTAATATCAGTTTTATCTTCTTCATCTATAGCAGTACCACACATGGTTATATAACCTGCTATACCAGCTTCTACAAGTTTTTTGTAAAGCTTAGGATTTGGACGTACATTCATAAGTACAAATTTGCCTTTAAGGTCGACTAAATTTGCATCAAGGCCATCTTCTATATATACAAAATCTGTAGTTATTCCACCTTCAGGTGTACTAATTGAGCAGTTATATGGTGTAATCTCATATTCTTTTTCATAGGGCTCAACTACCTTTAGTGAAGCTTTTGTAATTTTAGAAGTAGGAGTTTTAAAATCTTCCAAGTGTCCCTTAAATCCTATTGAGGAAATTTCCTCTAATAGAATGTTTGCAGCCTTTAGTTCTTCTTCTGAACCGCTGGTTCGTACAAAACCAATTTTCTTTAAAAGTTCAAATTCTCTTTGACTATTGATTGACATAAAATTATCCCCCCTATTTATGTACTTATGTATAGTATACTAAAAAGAAAAGAAAATTTAAAATAATAATACAATTATTTATTAGAAGAAAGGATTTATTAGGAATAAAGCAATGCATATACAAAACCCCTGTAAACATTGAATTATTTTTAATATAGAGAAGAATAATGTGGAAGTATGATATAATTGTAAATTATATTAATAAGTTATTTAACATAGTGATTATATCATCTATGAACCCTGCATATTTGTACCTGGAATGCAGGGTAGCTTAACATTTCCTTTGCTACAATAAGTTTGAAAGGAGGGAGAAAAGTGGAGTGGATTGAGAGAATGAGTGCAACGTTAGATTATATTGAGAGTCATTTAGATGATGATATCCTATATGATGAAGTAGCAAAAATTGCTTGCTGTTCAATGCATCAGTTTGGGCGCGTTTTTTCTTACATTGTAGGAATATCTTTATCTGAATATATTCGTCGTAGAAGATTAACACTTTCAGCATTGGACTTACAATGCGGCAATGTAAAAGTGATCGATGTTGCCATGAAGTATGGATATAATTCACCGGATGCATTTACTCGTGCATTTGTAGGAATGCATGGTGTAACTCCCAGTGAAGCCAGTACTATAGGAGTAAAGCTCAAAGCCTATCCACGTATAACCCTTCATATTTCTATTAAAGGAGATGTTGAGATGGAATATCGTATCGAAGAAAAGCAGGACATAAACTTAGTTGGACTAGTTAGACAGATAAAAAGGCAGTCAGCAAACACTATAGCAAATGATTGGAAAGAGGCTGCGGGCGAGGTTTGGAATATCTGGGATGAATTTTTAGGTAGTGGCTTTGATAGGAAAATTGCCTGTGATTACAAGCTTTATCGTGCACCTATGTGGCAGATGGGTTTTACAAAAACACTGGAGAATGGAGAAACTTTACTTGCAATCGGAGCAGAAGCAGATGAAAATGTTGTAACAGATTTGCAAGCCTATACTATTCCAGCGAATAAGTGGGCAGTTTTTACTGCAAAAGGCAGTTTAAGTGGTAAAGATCATCCAATCGATGCATTGTGGGCAAGAATAACAACAGAATGGTTCCCAACCTGTGGATACAAACGAGCAGCTGATTATGAAATTGAGGTTTACCCTCCTGGAGACACAAATTCCGATGATTATACTTGTGAAATATGGATTCCTATAACTAAAAAATAAAGTTTTGCTGAGTTCTACTTGAAAATTTTTGCAGCGAATGGATGATCCTTAAATACCTTATTAGATAGAAAATCGCTTTAGTTTACTGAGGCGATTTTCATTTATTTTTATGATAAAATCATCTTGATTGGTTATTCACAGTGAATTATATGTATTTTTTTAATCCGAAATATCCATTAATGATGAATATATTATAAAAAGTGTATTGACTCTGCCCAAAGGATAGAGCTTATACTTTTGGTGGGAGGGATTTAATGAATACTAATGAAGTATGTAAAAGTCTTGATATAACTATAAAGTCCTTAATAGTTTACGAAGATTATGGGATTGTAGTCCCTAAAAGAGAAAAAAATAATTATAGAAATTATAGCGATAATGACTTATTAAAATTAAGAACGGTTAAGTTATTAAAAGAACTGGGCTTTTCATTAAAGGACATAAAAAATCTGATGGACAAGAACAACTATGCGAATACGCAGTTTATGAGAAGCCTATATCTTCAGTTAAAAGCGGTAGAAAGAAAAATTAATGAATTAGCTAATGTGAAAAATGCATTAATAACAAGTATAGATAAAATGTTAGAAACTAATGCAGAAGGAAATTATGATTGTTTTCTCAATAACATTGATATAAGTATAAAAGAAAATAAGGATAATAGGGGGAGATGGGTTGATATGTGGGGCTTTGATAATAAAGCAATTAGATTTGATAAAATGGTTAGGGATAAATCAAATGATGAACTAGGGCTATTTGAGAAATATGATGAGATTTTATGTGAAATAAGGAAAAGAATTATTAAACATAAGGCTGTAAGTGTAATTGATATAGGATGTGGAACTGGTAATTTATGTGGTGAATTAAGTGGAGAAATGGATGTAATAGGAATAGATCAAAGCTTAGAAATGATTTTACAAGCAAAAAAGAAATATAAAAATATGAAATTAAAATTAGGTAATTTTTTAGATAAGCCTTGTAGAAAAAAAGATGTTGATATTGTTGTAACAACTTATGCTTTTCATAGTTTAAACAATGAAGAAAAGAAGAAAGCAATTAAGTACATGCTGGAATATATAAAAGATGATGGGAAAATTATCATTGCAGACTTTATGTTTCTCAATGATATGGAAAGACAAAAATGTAAAAATGATCTATGTGGTAAAGGTAAACAAGATTTATGGCAAGTAATTGACAATAAATACTATACTAATTTAGAAGAATTAGAAAGGTATATTAGTTTATTAGGCTGTAAAATTCACAGTGAGCATATTGTAAATTACACATGGATAGTAGAAATTAAAAGATAAGATTCTCTATATAAAATCTCTGTAGATATAAAGTTTACATAGGTTTTGTGCATAAAACAATTATAAGGATTATTTACCTTCCAGTATAGAATAATATGGTTTATAATACAGTTAAATGTAATTATTGGGGTGAAATTATGATTAATAGTGAAACAATAATCGGAAATCTGAAAGTAGAACTTGAACCCCTTCACTATATTCATGCAATGTGGCTTGAAGGTTCTGATGCTATTGGACAAGTAGATGAATATTCTGATTTAGATATTTATATTGATATTGAAGATGAATATGAACAGCAGGCAATTGATAAGGTTGAAAATATACTATCAAAAATCGCAGAAGTAGATTATAAATATGTAATGAATCATAGTCATCCCAAGCTTCGTCAGCGAATTTATCACTTAAAAGGCAGTAGCGAATATCTTATGATTGACTTCTGTTGGCAGCTGCATAGTAGAGATAAAAATGAGTTTGTGTACATAAAAGATAATAAAATTGAAGCAGCTAAGATAATTTTTGATAAATTAGAAGTTATTCGTTATAAAGATTATAATGAAAATGACTATAAGAATCGGAATATAGCTCGCTTTGAAGAATGTAAATATCGTTATAGCCAGCATTTAAGAGTTATGAAATATGTTCATCGAGGAATGTATCTTGAAGCATATGCCTACTATAACAAATATGTATTAGAACCATTAATTGATATGCTGAGACTGATATATACACCTTCTCATGCAGATTATTATTTGATACATATTTCTCAGCATATACCCAAGTCTGAAGTGAAAAAGCTTGAATTCTTTGCAAAACTATCATCACTTGAAGATATTAGTGAGAAAATTCCATTAGCTGAAGCTTGGTTTTCAGAATTAATGCTAAAACTAAAGGTATAAGTAAATATTTTATAAAAAGATTTACAAAATCTAAAATTATTTTATTTATGGAGCTCCATATCTAAAGGAGAATTATTGGAAAAATTTTAGGGTATCTAAAAGTAGTTTAAGAAAGATGAGTTGATTTTTGAGATCAAGATTTAATTACTTTGATATATATTTAAATCATCACTTAAAAGGGGTGTTTTTATGCGTAAAAGAGATGAAATTGAAAAGTATTTAGATCTGTTATTTGAAAATTACATTAAGGAAATGGACATACCTGGATTTGCTATTGGAGTGGTTCTTGAGGGTAAAGTTGAATATATAAAGGGATTTGGTGTGGAAAATTACAAAAATGGAAAGCAGATTGCATTCAACTCATTATTTAATGTTGGATCAATCACTAAAACCTTTGTGGCTATAGCAATCATGCAGTTGCATGAAAGAGGAATTATTGATATTACCAGGCCAATAGTTGATTATCTTCCATATTTTCGACTGAAGGATGAAAGGTATAAAGATATAACCGTAATTCAAATGTTAAACCATAGCTCTGGTATGCCTGATGATTATGATGATGATTGGTCCCATGCGGAATACTCAAGTGATTCTTTGGAAAACCATGTAAAAACATTTGAAAAATACGATTTATATTTCGATCCAGGAGTGAAATACAAATACAGTAACATTGCATATGAAGCTTTAGGTGATATGATATCAAAAGTATCCAATATGTCCTTTGAGGAATATATGAAAGAAAACATACTAAAACCTATTGGTATGAATGATAGTAGCTTTATTATAACTGAATTACCTAAGGATAAGTTAACATCACCGCACACTCTAGAAATAAGTGAGAATATCAAAGTGAAGGCTAATGAGGTTCATCCCTATAGTAGAATTCATGCATCAAGTTCAGCCTTATATTCAAGTGTGGAAGAACTCTGTAAATATGCTAGGGTGCAACTTGGTAAGGGTAAACTTAAAGATACCAACCTGTTGAAACCAGAAAGCTATGATATGATGTGGAGTGTTCATGTTGATAAAGGGCATGATAGAGAATATGTGGGCCTAGGGTGGTTTTTAAAGAAATATAAAGGTATTGATTTAGTATGTCATTCAGGTTCTAATACGGGTTATGCTAGCGACCTAATATTAATTCCAGAAAAATCTGCCGCCATCGTTATATTAAACAATTGTGACTATGGGAACCTGGACATTTGTACAGATACAATTCTAGATATAGTATTAGGATTTGATATACAGCCATTGAAAATATCTGCAGCTTATTCATTAGCGAAGGTTTTAATTAGTGAAAACTATGAAGCTGCTCTTGAAAAACTTAAGGAAATTGAAAAATTCTCTGATGATTTTGCCATAAATGAAGACACGTTTGATGAAATGGCATATGCTATATTTTGCTCAGGAAATGTAGACAAGTCAATAGACCTACTGAAGCTAGGTGTTATTTTATTGCCTCAATCTTCCCGGCTTTATTCATTTCTTGGTGAAATATATGAAGAGAAGGGTGAAAAGGAGAAATCAATTGAAAATTATTCAAAGGCATTAGAACTCAATCCAAACAATGTTACTGCTGAAGAAGCTATTAAAAATTTAAAGAAGAAAATTTAATTAAGGGACTAAATAGATATGATGCTATAAACCTAGCTGATTCTATAAAATCCTGTGATTGTAAAATAACTCTATGAATATACATATATATTTTACTAATAAATTTTTTAGTATATTATATTTAATGATATATGGAAAATAAAAAATGTTTAGCGATTATAATACTAAGCATCCTTAGAACATTTATTTTGTTTTAAAGCTATTGGATGAATTTAAACTAACATTTAATTCTTGAGAAAAGCACTAATTTATCATATGGGGGCTTTTTCTAATTGCTATTTATCCATTGAAATTTAAAATGAATCCATATATTTTTTGCCCCAAAGGCAAAGTTCAGTTAATACATTTTCTAAAGATTTTCCTCTATCAGTAGGCATATACTCTACCTTAGGTGGAATTGTGGCATAGGCAATTCTTTCAATAAGGCTATCCATTTCTAAATTCTTCAATTCCTGAGAGAGCACTTTATGACTTATATTGGGGATAGATTTTTTTAGTTGACCATATCTTATGGGAGAGGTCTTCAATATGTGCCACAATATTATTGCTCTCCATTTACTTCCGATTACAGTCATCGTAAAGCCTATTGAACATTTAAAATCCTTTTGTCTTTTCTTTTGGTTTGGGAATTTTTCTATCAGGTTCTTATCCATATATTATCCCTCTTTCTAATCAGTAAGTATCTGAGTAAAAAGTGCATACTAGCATGTGCATTCCAACAAAACTATAATTAATTATATAATACCCAAATAGTAATTACTACAAGCTAGGAAAATGGAGTGTGATCTAAAATTAAAATATATCTAGGGGAGGTAAACTATGACGAGAAAATATAATTTATATCAAATTGACTCGTTTACAAAGGAAAAGTTTACAGGAAATCCAGCTGGAGTAATAACAAATGCAGATGGGTTAACTGATGATGAAATGCAGAAAATAGCTAGAGAGCTTAATAATTCTGAGACAGCCTTTATTTTTTCTTCAAAAAGTAATGAATATGATGTTCATATACGTTTTTTTACTCCAACAAATGAAGTGCCAATCTGTGGGCATGCTACTATTGCTGCTCATTATGCTCGTGCTGTTGAGAATGGACTCAGTACTTCAAGGGTTTATCATAAAACAGGCGCTGGAATTTTACCAGTCGATATAATAAAGGAAAATGAGGATTACAAAATTGTCATGACACAGGGTAAAATTGAGTTTGGAGCAATTATTGATGGAGAAAATAAAAAAGAACTTCTATCAGCTCTTAACATAAAAGATAAAGATTTACTAGAAAATTATGAAATCCAGATTGTTTCAACAGGTCATTCTAAGGTTATGATTGGAATAAAAAGCATTGAGACTCTAAATAAAATGAACCCAAATTATGATGCTCTCTCTAGATTAAGTGAGCTTATTAAATGTAATGGATATTATGTTTTCACAGTTAATTCACAGGATAGTGATATTTTAATACATGGTAGAATGTTTGCACCTGCAATAGGTATTAATGAGGATCCTGTTACTGGTAATGCAAATGGTCCCTTGGGTGCATATCTTGTTGATCATAATTTTGTTAAGTATGATAATTCTTCATTCAAATTTAAGGCAAAACAGGGGGAAGCTATAAAGCGACCAGGTATTATTGAAGTTGATGTAAAAATAGAAGATAAAGAACCTGTAGAAGTTAAAATCTCTGGGAATGCTGAGATAATATTTAAGTCTGAATTGATATTAGAGGATTTATAAATAATATACGCCATACAGTTGTCATATATCTCCTTATATAATAAAACTAGAATAAATTATGAAGGGGGACTATTATAGTTTAGATAGCCAATATCAAATATTAAAGTTACTAAGGGAAAGATGGTTTTATTGAATTAGGGTATAAAACTATTTTGGTAATTAGAAGATTTCAAGGGAATCAAGAAGAAAATCTGTATTGATTGTGATGATGGTATTGGTAAATATGTTGATAAAACAGTATGTGATAACAGTGAAGTGTGCACGGATAAAGAATTTTAAGCAAATTATACAAAATGGCTTACATCAAGGAGTGTAAGCCTATATTTATTTCTGATTTTTGAACAAAACTAAAAGAAGCTACAGTATATTTATCGCAGCGAATCTAACATAAATAAGGAATTATATCAATATAATGGCATTTTGTGATATAATTATAAACACGATTACAATTTGTTGTTACAGTTGTGTACATTATTACCGATTGAAATTTGTTTATATTTAAATTGAGGTGAATTTATGGACGGGCAATTATTATTTGCTAATCGTTTAGAATTTAGAGAGTGGTTAGTTGATAATCACAATAAAAGTAAAGGAATATGGTTGCTTTTCGGTAAGGCTGGGAAGCTTAAGACAATTAATCCTGAGGAGGCTCTTGAGGAGGCTTTATGTTTTGGATGGATTGATGGACAAATAAAAAGCATTGATGATACAAAATATATGAAAAAGTTTACAGCAAGAAGAAAAGGAAGCAAGTGGTCAGAGAAAAATCGAGGAACTGCTGATAAATTGATTAAAGAAGGCCTAATGACTGAAAAAGGTCTAGCTGCAATTGAGCAAGCAAAAAAAGATGGTACATGGGATGCCCCTAAAGCTGAACCCATAGGTGATGAACAGATTTCTCTTCTTGTTGAAGCCTTAAGAGGGGTAGAACCTGCATTTACTAATTTTAAAAATATGTCACGATCTGTAAGAACAACATATACAGCTCACTATTTAAGTGCTAAATCAGATGCAACTAGAAAAAAACGATTAGAGCAAATCATATGTCGTCTAAATGAAAATAAAAAACCAATGTGAGTAAGGATGCTTTATAAATGATTTTTCAATGTGTAATTAATTATGAAGCTTATCCTTGTAGTAAATACTGAAGAAATGAGAATCTAGGTTTGTTAAGCTCAAATTAATAGTATCACATTCAAAACGTGATAGGTGATGTGTCTGGTACCCTTACTATTAATATAATATCAATATAAGAATGGAGGATAGCTGTTTATGAGAAGATATGTTATTTATGCATAGCAAAGGCTATTGCATAATGAATGATAAAGAAATGTATGTAGCAGCCTTTGCTCAATCCTAATATTAAATTTCAATTTAGGAGGAGCATAATGAGCTATATTAAAGCTACTGCTATATTACCACAAGAGCTTTTAAAAATAATTCAAGACTATGTTGATGGGGAATATATATATATTCCACGAAAAGAAAGTAATAAAAGGGATTGGGGACAAAACACAAAAATTAGAAAAGAAATAAAAATTAGAAACACAAGTATTTATAAAGAATATAAAAATGGTGTTTGCATGAAAGTCCTTGCCAGGAAATACTTCTTATCGGAAAAGAGCATACAAAGAATTATTTATCAAATGAAAAAGTAAGAATGCTGACTAAGTGAGCTATAATGCTATTTTGCATTATTGCTCATTTTTATTTAGGAATTATTGTTAAGGTTGTAATTATATTGTTGCTAATAATATAATTTTAATAGATACATACTGAACAAACTTCTGCTAAGATAATAAAATTAAGAGAAAAGGTGATAAAATGAAAGAAATTAAAATAGTAAAGGTAGATAGTCAAAACTATTATATGTTTGATGATATGGTGTTTTGGCGTATGAATGGAAGGGAAAGAACAAATACTGAAAAATCAAATGCAGCAGAGGATAATTTCAGTGCTGAATATTTGGCTCTTGCAAATCCTAATTTATCTGTTTATGCTGCAATGGATAGGGAAAAATTCGTCGGTTGGATTTCAATAGTATATATGCCAAAGGTAGGTAGGCTTAAGGGGCTAGGACATATATATGTTGATGAGCTATGGGTAGAACCAACATATCGAAAACAAGGTATTGCAGGCAAACTAATGAAAAAAGCTGATGAATTGTTAAATACAACAGCATCCGTAGGTATTCGTTTATATGTGAATACAGAAAATTTAAATGCAAAAATGCTGTATGAAAAATGTGGCTTTTTAGAAAATGGCACAGCTCATTTTATGGAAAAATCATGTATTGATTGAGGAGGATAAAATTGAAGAAACTTATCTTAGTGACTGGAGCACCAGGTGTTGGTAAGTCTACATTATGTAGAGAATTATTTAAGTCAATAAATGGGTGTGCATGGCTTGATTCAGATTGGTGTTGGATGATAAATCCATGGATATCAAAAACAGCAGAACAGAAGAGGTATGTAGAAGGTTCATTTTTGCGTATTTTACGTGGATATTTGGAAAATAAAAATATTGATATTGTATTATTTAGTTGGGTAATGAGTAGGGCATGGATGTTTGATTTGATTACAGAACCTCTATCTGATTTGGCATTAGATATAAGAAAAATTGCTCTGGTTTGTGATAGAGAACAGCATATTGAGAGAATGAAGTTAGATGGCAGAAGGGATGAACAAGCCAATTTCCCTGAACCTATGGATGATTACCATAAACTTGGAGCAAGTATTATTGATACTACCTTACTATCAAAGGATGAAACAGTAAAATTTGCATTAGATATTATAGGACAGTAATGCTTTAATCTAGATAAAAATGAGAATTACGATAGTATTTTAAATATAAGAAGTACAAACTAATTTGCAATAAATTATCAAAAAAGGGCTTACATCAAATTGTAGGCCTATATTTTATACTGTTTTTAATGTAGATAGATATTATAATAGGTTATAGCATTTAATTTTTATGCATTAGTAGAACAAAAAGAAAAATTATTTTTCAACTAACATGCGAGTTAATTCGCATGTTGCGTTATGGGTTTGACTGAATTGTTATGTTAGCATTAAGTTATTAAATTCAAGGAGTGATTTATATGACAACAGTTAAGCTTAAAATAGCAGAATTGAGGAAAGATAGGGGAATAGGACAGCAGGATTTAGCAGATGTACTAGGTGTATCTTTTCAATCAGTTAGTAAGTGGGAAACTGGTATAACAATGCCTGATATTACCTTATTGCCAAGTATAGCTGAGTATTTTAATGTTTCTGTAGATGAATTGTTGGGTCTAAAGCCACTGCGACAGCAAGCATACATACCAAGCAACACAGATAATCGTGATAGTTGGAACGGAAAGACTGATAAACTTTATAAAAATAGAAAACACTTTTGGAACGATGATTACCTAAGTTTTCTTGTAAAAAATGTTTGGCATTTAGAATCACCAATCGATGTTATTGATTTTAGGTGTGGAGAAGGTTATTTAGGTATGAAGTTACTTGAGATTTTACCTAAGGGGAGCACTTATACAGGAGTTGATAATGAATATTTTACTGATAAAGCCAAACTTAATTTTGCTAATACCAAGTTTAATGTAAATTTTATTGAATCAGATATATATTCTCTCGAAACATATAAAAAGTATGATATGGCCATCTGTCAGGCCGGATTAAGACATATGAATAAACCAATTGAAGTATTAAAAAAAATGGTGGCTTCTGTTAAGAAAGATGGTCTTGTTGTTTGTGTAGATGTTAACAGGGAATTTGAGAATGATGGAATATACATTGATGACATTGGTTATGATTATCTCTGTACAGCCTTTGATTTTCATAAGGTATGGAAAAAAGAATTGGAATGTGAAGGTAGAGATTATGCCATTGGGATGAGGCTGCCCTTTTATATGCAGCAGTTAGGCTTGCATGATATTGATATTCGTATGGATGATAAAGTAATGTATGTAAATCCCGATATGCAGGATTACGAGGAAAAAGTACAAGATTTTATTGAAATTCATGGATGGGACAGAGCTTTAAGCATATCAGAACAAGAAAGCATAATTGAAAGATTTATGAGTCGAGGAATTGACAGAACTGAGGCAGAAGCCTATATTAAAATGCAGTCTAAAATAGCAGAATACTTTAGAAACACTGATAATAGAAAATCGTTTCTAAAGGTACATGGCTTATTAATTGCATATGGAATAAAATAAATAGGCACATCACATATCACATTTTAATGTGATATGTGATGTGCCTGATATTACGAAGAAAGTGAGTTAGAAAAAATACTATAAAAGATTTCATCTACGTATATGGAATATATTTACTTTGTAAACTTATCATGTGTATAATTTAATAAAGTATAGGAGTTAATTTTTTTTGAAATAGATTATTGACATTTACTCTGCGTAAAGGTCTAGACTTTAGATAGAGAGGTGAGTGCTGTGCTAAAGATTGGCGAAGTTGCTTCAAATTATAATATTTCCAACAGGACTCTTCGTTATTGGGAAGAGGTTGGAATATTAAAGAGCTGCCGAATGGATAATGGATATAGGCATTATGATGAGAATAACATTAAAAGAATAAGGCAGATTATAATACTGCGTATGCTTGAGCTACCTATACGAGATATCCATAGTATATTTTTAACAGGCGAGCTGACTGTAGCTATAGATGCATTAACAAGGCATCTTGAAGAAACAAATCATAAAGCAGATGAATTGAAGGCTTTAGGAATAGTTTTAGAACAGCTTATTATGATAATAAAATCGCATCAGAGCCTAGACAATGCATTTAAATATCTTGATGTACCAGGAAATTCTGCCATTCTTAAGCTTAAGGAAGCACTCGAAATTGTACTCTCGGAGAGGGAAAAGAATATGTCTATTTCAAGCCAATTTAACGCTGATGTAAAAATTGTCAATCTGCCAAGATTGATAGTTGCAAGTTATTCTGTTGTTGGTGATTCTCCAGAAAATGATTGCGGGGATAAGGTAACTAGTCTAATTAAGGAGTATTCTTTGGATGAGAAACCTGGATTTAGACATCTTGGCTTTGGCTTTAACAATTCAAGAGGAGAATATGGCTATGAAATGTGGGTGGTGGTTCCGGAAGATTTTGAAGTCACTAAGCCCTTTGAAAGAAAGGAATTCCATGGAGGCTTATTTGCAGCTTTACCAACATATTTACCTATGATAGGGGAGCGTTGGGACCAACTTCAGGAATGGGTTAGGGATAATGAAGATTTTGAGTCGGACTTTCAACCAGAAAAAATGAGATATTATCTTGAAGAATGCTTGGATTATAATTTTTTTAACTCCAAGGAAATTGAAGAAACAAAAAGACAGCTGGATTTACTTCTGCCAATCAAGAGGATGACAAAGGAAGATATCACCAGTAGCTCTGGCATATCAGATATAGTACTGGAACTAGAGCCCCAAAAAGTAGTATTACATGATATAAATTTAGCAGGATGCTTTATTGATCAAAAGGAAAAAACTCTACCATGGAAAAAGCATGTTCCATGGTATAAGTTGGCTCAATGTATATATAGAACAGGAAAAGACTTTCAGCAAAGAATGAATGCTGGCAACAATACTTTTACTTTGATTTATGGGGATACACAGTCTCCACTACCTTTTTATCTTGATTTAAAGGGAGGATTTGTTTCTAAGGTTTTTGCAGCTGTAGAGATAAAACAGTCCTTTGAAAGTTATCCAGAAGAATTGGTGGAGCAGGTTTTACCGGAAAGAGAGTATTTAGTATTTAGTGTGTGGATATCTCCAGAAATAGTTACTAGAAAAAAATTACCCAGCCAAAAGCTTTATAAAGCTGCAGTTGACTATGTATCAAAGTTTAAATGTAAAGTGGATTTTAATTACTGCCTTGAAAGAGAATATAGAAAAGATGGTGGAAATGTAGATAAAATAGAATTATATATACCTATAGTTGAGGTATAAAACTGGGTCAGGTGCCAGGAATATTACATTTTGAATGTTATGTGATATTCCTGGCACCCTTGGTAAAGGTGCCAGGCACCGGAGAAAGGAGGATTTTATTCTAGCAGCCTGCCTGTATAAAAAAAATTTTCATCAGATTCAATTTTTATTGTATTTCTACCAAGCTTTTTCATGTTCCGAATCAACAAAGGTTTTGTTTTGCTCAAAAATCTTTATAAAAACATTTTGGCATACATCCTGCGCATCAGACATATTTTTAAGATATGTAAAAGCAAGTCTTAAAACCATATCAGAGTATTTTTCAACTATATAAGAAATATAATTATCCATATCAATTGATTGGTTTTGCATTTATTGATTCCCCTTTCATATACAACACGATAGAGAGTGGAAAAATGTTTCATTAGGAAAATAAAATTTAACTCTATTTTAATTAGAGGATGATGTTTTACTAAAATGCTTTCTTTTACTACTTAGTGTAGCTTATAAAATTTGATTTTGCTATAATTTATGATTGTAAGATTTCATATATTTCCAGTGTCTAATAAGTAGAAGAGGGTGATAAAATGGTTTTTAATTTATGGCCGGCGCAAAATGAAAAACCAGATATAAATAGATTTATTGATAGTTATAGTAAAAGCTTGATGAGATTATGTTATATATATTTAAAGGATTATCATCTTGCTGAAGATGCTGTTCAGGAAACTCTGACAAAAGCATATTTAAAATATGGAACCTTTAAAAACCAGAGCAGCGAGAAAACATGGATAACGAAGATTGCAATAAATGTATGCAAGAATTATTTAAGAAAGCCATTGTATAAACAGCTTTTAAATAATGAATACATATCCCTGGCCTATGCCTCTGATGATGAAGCAGCATCAGATTATAGAGATGATGATTCCATAGTACTTTTAAATGCTGTATATTCCCTTCCTGAAATTTATAGGGAAGTTATATTACTTTACTATTATAAGGATTTAAAGACAGCAGAAATAGCTGAAATTCTAAAGGAGAAGGAAGGCACAATATCGGTGAGGCTAAAAAGAGCAAGGGATTTGTTAAAAAATATGTTAAAGGAGGAATAAGATTGAAGAAGCTTGAAGATCTAAAAAATATTATTGATATAAACTTAGATAAGATAGATATTTCAACTGAAACTAAAAATAAGATAATTCAAAGTGCAGCAATTGAAAAGAAAAAAAGAAAAGCGAGGATATTTAAAATTCTAAGCATTCCAACTGTTGCAGCAGCAGTTATATTCTTTATGATGTTTTCAAATATTTTTGGAAGCAATACAGGGCTTATAGTTAGTGCTAAGGATTTGATGAAGGGAATAACTCCTGCAAAGGTAGAAGTTGTAGAAATAAAAGACGACTTTATTAAATCCCAAGCAGATTTCGATATTGAACTTTTTAAAAATTCTATTAAGAGAGGGGAGAATTCTCTTGTTTCTCCATTATCGGTTTATCTTGCTCTTTCAATGACGGCAAATGGAGGAAAAGAAAATACACTTAGGGAATTTGAGTCGGTGTTAGGTAAATATAATATAGATATTGAGGATATTAATAGGTACAACTACAGTTACATGAAAAAATTGAATGATGGAAGATCTGGAAAACTCCATATAGCAAATTCCATATGGTATGCACTTGATAAGGTAAATGTAAATAGGAGCTTTCTGCAGACAAATGCTGATTATTACAACGCAGCAGTATTTACAGATGATTTTAGTTCACCCCAAACAGTGAAAAATATAAACAACTGGGTAAAATCCAACACAGATAATCTTATAGATAAAATCATAGATAAAATTGATCCTGAAACAGTAATGTATTTGATAAATGCCATATATTTTGAAGCTGATTGGCAGGAGCAATATCCTAGTAGGCAAATAAAAAGAGATGATTTTGAGCTTATTAATGGAAAGAAAGTTTCAACAGAATTTATGTATTCAACAGAAAGTGCTTATATAAAGGACGATACAGCTCAGGGTTTTATTAAACCATATAAGGATAACAAGTATAGCTTTGTTGCGCTGCTTCCTAATGAGGGGGTTAGCATTGATAGCTATGTATCATCCCTGACAGGTGAAAAATTTTTATCACTTATAAAAAATAAAACCAATGAAGCTGTTATAACAGGGATTCCTAAATTTAAGTCGGAATATAATTTAAGCCTTGTCAAACCCCTTAAGGTTATGGGCTTAAGGGATTGCTTTAATTCTGTTGCTGCAGATTTTAGTAAAATGAATAGTGACAAAGATATATTTATTAATGATGTAAAGCATAAGACGTTTATTCAGGTGGATGCTATGGGTACAAAAGCAGGGGCATTAACAATAGTTGAAATGAATAAGGGTTGTGCATTTCCTGAAAATAGAATAATTCTTAACTGTCCGTTTATTTATGCAATTGTTGATAATAAGACAGGATTGCCATTATTTATGGGTACAATGAATAATCCCAATAATTAGTGATAAGGTGACTGACACCCTTATTAAAACTCAAGTAAACTTATATACATTGTCTAATCCTTTATGGCACCGGAGAGAGGAGAAAGGGAAAATTGCTTTCTTCTCTCTCCGGTGTCTGTCACTTTTAATTTGCAAAACAGGTAAAGATATTTTTAATAAATGTCAAAGAAATTTGACATTGTAATAATTTTCCATTATACTTGACTTTGAGGTTAAATATTTAGCCGAAGAACTTAAAATTGAAGGCAACTCGTGCTGTTATTGATGAACTTTTTTTGGAGGGATCAATAAATGAATGGGCCAATGTGGTTAGGTTGGGTGTTAGTTGGTGCGTTGGCAGTGTTATCAATTGTTTTGCTGATGGGAAAAGGAAGTTTCTTGATTGCAGGGTATAATGTTACCTGTAAACAAGAAAAAGAAAAGTATGATGAAAAGAAATTATGCCGTGTGATGGGTGCTGGCTTTGGTATTATTACAATAATTACAGCAGTTAATATTTCTTATGAGTTTAAATTACCGGACGGGATTCGATGGCTCATACCATGGGGATATCTTATTGTAATAGCAACAATTGCTGTTTTAGGAAACACTATTTGTAAAAAAAGATGAGTTATTAAGAATTCTCTTTAACAATGTATTTGCAATAAATAATCAAAATGGGCTTACCTCAAGGAGTGTAAGTCCATTTTTTATGTGATGTGTCTAAAACTCTTACTCAAGCTCAACTAAGTTCCTGTATATACTATTTGCTTCTTTGTATCTTCTTTTTGATTCAAGGTGTTTTATTAACATATGCTGCAGTTTGTTATATATAGATAAATACCCAATGTTTTTGTAGAAGGGTAATATAGTATTAGTTATCTCATCGTAAAACATGTCATCATTAAAGTGAAAAATGCTTAGGTACAATGAGTTAAGATAATGATAATAAACCGAGTTTTCGTAGGCTGAATTCAAATATTTATCAAATATCTCCTTACACTTTAAAGCATTATTTAATTTTTTATGGACTTCAACATATATACAAGCAGCAAGCATGGGTTCCTCGCTGCTGTGCCATGCTGCTTTCAGCCATTGATTATCAGCTTCGGTTGATTTTGGTGGATTCATAGCAAGCTGACAATATGAAATACTTTCTTCATACCTGCCCATTTTAAAATATAGATTAGCCAGATTGGTATAAACTCCAAATGTATTTTTATTTAATGTAAAGTAGTCTGAACCATTGATTACAGAGTTTAAATGAAATTCTGCCTTGCTGTACATTTTTAAAAATGTGTAGCTTGATCCTAAAAAACTATGACATTCCAGTGAATTTCTATATCGCCCAGTCATTGAATAACTACTCAGTGCCTTTTCAAGATAAACTATGCTTTTTAGGTGTTCGTAATTAAGGCAATAGGCTACCCCTAAACGGTAATTTATCCAGGGAGTTTCTTTAAGGCAATAGGCTTTTTCTAAACGGTTAACTCCCTCAGAATGATTAAGATTGTCATAGAGAAACTTTCCAGTAATCAATAGATATATGTACTGGAGCTCTTTGTCCAAACTGTTATAGATTTTATCAAATATACCAATAGTGCTTTCTAATTCATTATAATTTTTTCTTTCAACCATAATTTTATACATTAATTTATATATATTAAATTCTATGTTATATGGTGAAATACGCAGAAGAGGTTCTAAAGTAAGTAATTCAGTGAAGGTTGTTTCGGCGGCTTCATATTCAAAGCTTTCTATATGGAACATCAGTTTATGAAACTTTTGTCTGATTAATCCTATATCTTTTGCGCCGACAATAGCAGTGATTTTCAGCTTTTTCAAGAGGGCTTCTATTAACTCACCTCTAAGTTTTTTTCTACCATTTTCAAAGCAGCTTAAGAGACTAATTGAGCATATTCCATGGGATAAAGCCTCCTGGCTTATACCAGCTTCAATTCTATTATATTTAATCCAAGCTGATAGAAAATCATATTCAAATTCATTACCTAATACACACACAATATTATCCATAAATAAGTCTCCATTATTATAATAAATTTTACCGATATTAGTAAAATCATGTATTAATTATACCATTTAAGCGGGATTTATATAAACTATTTTTCAACATAAATCCTTTGTGATTATATCATCCTTCTAATATAATTAAGTTAGAAAAATGAGGTAAAAGGAGAGAGAAATATGGTTAGAAAAGTTGAGCCCTATAATGGAATTGCGGCTATATATGATGAAATAAGACCTTCCTACCCAGAAAAACTAATTCAGGATATAATTTCAAAAACAAACCTATATTTAAAGGACAGGTTATTAGAAATAGGACCAGGAACTGGAAAGGCAACAGTACAGTTTGCAGAAAAAGGATTTACAATTCATGGAGTAGAGCCTGCGGAAGATATGGCAGCAATATTTAAAAGCAAGTGCGGGAACTATCCTAAAGTTTCACTGGATGTTATATCCTTTGAGGAATGGAATTGCCCTAATAGAGAAAAATACGATTTAATTTACTGCGCTCAGGCTTTCCATTGGTTGGATACAAATATTAAATACAAAAAGTGTTATAAACTCTTAAAGGATGATGGCTATCTTGTTTTGTTTTGGTATAATCCAATTGATGATGAGTCTACAGCAGTAAAAGAAATAGACCAGAAGGTTCATAAGATAGTTGAAAAATATGCTGTTAATTATTCTAGTGACAAGAAAAAAACAGAAAGGCGTACACATACTGGAGTGTCACAGGATGATGAAAGAAAAGCAGAGATAGAGTCTTCAGGTCTATTTGAGTTAGTTGAAAAAATTGAATACACGCAAGAAATAAGAGAGAATGCACAGCAGTATCTAAAAGCTATGAAATCAGTACCCTCATTTGCATCTATACTTGATAACATGGATGATAAAACAATTGCAATGATGGATAATGAGATCGAAGAGGTTATTAATGATTATAGAGGTTATGTTAGTACGATGTTTAGATTTTCTTTATACATTACGAAGAAAGTAGGATAGAAGAAATATAATAAAAGATTATTTATTTAATTTTATAGTTGACAAAAGTTGTTAGATTGAATATTCTATAAGAAAACATATATTAATGGTTATGAAAAGGAATAGTATATATTGACCTGATTTCAGAGAGAAGATGGATGGTGCGAATCTTTATGAAGGCAATGTAGAAGGCGCTTTTGAACTGTGGATTGAAAGGATATATTCTGAGTAGATACTACCGGAGTTTCTCCCGTTATAAAGGAAGCAGCATAAAGATTTTTCTCGTGCTGACAGAGTGCAGATCTATCTGAATTTAGGTGGTACCACGGACTGAAAATATGAGTTCGCCCTAAGCATAAAGCTTAGAGCGGACTTTTTTTATATTCAATTACACAATTAAGGAGGTAATTTAAATGAGAAAAATGTCTATGGATGAAATGATGGCATATTGCAACCAATACGGATTTATATTCCAAGGAAGTGAGATATACGGAGGCTTGGCAAACACCTGGGATTATGGTCCACTAGGTACAAGATTGAAGAACAATATTAAGGATGCATGGAGATATTATTTTATTCAAAGAAGAGATAACAGCTATGAACTGGATTCGGATATTCTGATGAATCCTGCTGTTTGGAAGGCTAGTGGGCATTTAGATAGTTTTACTGATCCACTGTTGGACTGTAAAGAGTGCAAAACAAGACATAGAGCAGATAATCTAATTAATGATTTTGATAGTACAGCGAATGCTGATGCTATGACTCAGGAAGAGATGGTTAACTTTATAAGAGAGAAAAAAGTACCATGCCCTAAATGTGGTAAATCCAATTTTACAGATATAAGACAGTTTAACCTTATGTTTGCAACACAGCGTGGAGTAACACAGGATACATCAAATACCATTTATCTTCGTCCGGAAAATGCACAGGGAGAGTATGTGAATTTTCTAAATGTGCTGCGTACTATGAGAACGAAGCTGCCATTTAGCATTGGTCAGATAGGAAAGGCATTCCGCAATGAGATTACACCTGGTAATTTTACATTCCGTACCATTGAATTTGAACAGATGGAATACCAGACATTCTGCAAGCAGGGGGATGATGAAGGGCTGTATGAGTATTTCAAGAACTATGGAATTGAATTCTTTGAATACATCGGACTAACAAAGGAGCATTTACGTTTTCATGATCATGAGAAATTGGCACATTATGCAAAGGCTGCATGTGATATTGAGTATCTGTTCCCCTTTGGCTGGGGAGAAATAAACGGAACCCACAACAGGACGGACTTTGATTTGAAAAGACACCAGGAATTTTCCGGGAAGAACATGGAGTATTTTGATGCCCAGACAAATGAGAAATACATTCCTTATGTTATAGAGTCAACATATGGACTGGATCGACTTGTGCTGGCTGTTTTGTTTGAGGCATTGATAGAAGAAGAGTTAGATGGTGGTGATACAAGACAGGTGCTTAAAATTAATCCTTCTCTTGCACCTATCAAGGTGAATGTACTGCCACTTATTAAAAAACGTCATGCTGAAAAAGCACAGGAAATTTATAGAGAACTGAGAAAGTGTTTTATGGTTTCTTATGATGATGCCGGAAATATCGGAAAACGATACCGCAGAGGTGATGCTATAGGAACACCTTATGCGGTTACAATAGATGATACAACTCTTGAAAACGGTACGGTTACTGTACGTGAGCGTGATACTATGCAGCAGGTGACGGTGGCAGTTGAAGAATTGAAGAGCTATTTGATGGATAATATGAGAGCATGAGCACAAGTCGAGCAAAAGGTGGATTTGCTAGATTTTCTTTATATATAACAGAGAAAGTAAGAAAGAAGTAATTCAGATATGCAGCAAGTAAAAAATCTAGGGTGCTTTTAGCACCCTAGATTTTTAATAATAATATAATTATAGAAAATAGATTTAAGCATACGCTTATTAATAATATAAATGTTAACGTTTGTTTTGCATTTAATCCTGTTGACAACAATCTGTGGTGCAGTTGAGTTGCATCAGCTACATATATGGGACGCCCTGTTAAAAGCCTTCTGATAACAACATATATATTATCGAATATGGGTACTCCTAAAGCTAAAATTGGAATCACCAAAGAGATAAGAGTAGCTTGCTTAAAAGCTCCATCAAGGGCTATTATTGCCAATATAAAACCTGCAAAATTTGCACCAGAATCTCCTATAAATATTTTGGCAGGAAATCTATTATATTTTAAGAATCCTAATAACGCGGCTAAGAGCAGTATAGCCATCATTGCTGAGTCCCCTTGATGTTTAACTAATGCAACTATAAATAAAGTCGAAGCACTTATAGCAGATAAGCTGCCAGAAAGACCATCCAGGCCATCTGACCAATTAATTACAGTGGTAACACCAACAATCCAAGTAATGCTTAATAAAAATTTTAAAAGTGTTGGCAAAACTATGTATTGGTGTGAAAAGGGATTTGTGAATCCACTAAATACAATCCCACTTTTGTAAATCAGTATAGCAGCAAAAATATGCACTATTAACCTTGGAAATGCAGAAAATTCTTTATGCTTTGATTTGTACCAATCATCTACTAAACCTATAAAGAAAACTAAAGAAGAGGCAAGTATTAAGTAAAAAAAGGATTTATCAAAGTTTTTCATAAAGAACAAATAACCTAAGAAGAAGCCTATAAATATACCGATTCCACCTGTTAATGGAATGGCTATTTTATGGTTTTTTCTTTTTGTTGGTATATCTACAAAACTTAATTTTACTCCAATTTTTATAAGAAAAGGAGTTATGAGGCACACTATAAAAAATATTGCTAAAAAAGCAAGAAAATATTTCATAATCTCATTCCTTCCCCGAAGTCTTTAGTAAAGTAAGAAAAATGGATATTTTATATTCACTATATTATTATAAGGATAAAAATCCAATAAAGCAAAAAAATGTTGTTATAATTAGAAAAAACAGAAACTTAAGAAAGTACATAAAACAAACGAGTGTTTTCTGCGTATTGACACTAAAGTATATTATTGGTATTATATTACCATTGGTAATTACCAATGGTAATATAAAGGAGATGCTGAAGTGAAAAATAATAAAAAACATGTAAGTAAGGAAATTATTTTAGAAACCACATTAAGCTTGATCGATGAAAATGAAGGAATAAAGGATGTGACATTAAGAGATATTGCTAAAAAAATTGGGTGTGCACATACAAATTTGTATAACTATTTTAGTAGTCTGGATGAAATATTTTGGGAAGCACTTGGACAAGTACTTTTAATAATGATGGATTATTCCAGCAGTGGTTTGGGCAATGAAATAGATAATGAAGGAAGAATTTTCTTGATTTTATCCAACTTAATTGATTTTTCTGTAGAGCATACTGGGTGGTATAGATTCATATGGTTTGAGTCTATAGGTGGGACCCCTTCTCCTGAAGTTACTAAAATATTGCAAAAACCAGGTGAAAATTTTATAGAACTTATTAAAACAACTAATAATAACCTTTCAAAGGAAAAAGCGAATATAATTGGTGATATATTACATAGTTATTTACATGGCGAATTAAGTAAGTGGATTAATAATCGAGTTTTTATAAACAGAATGGATGAAATGAAAATAAGGATTCTTTCAAACCTAAAACACCTATATAAACTATTAATTCAAGAAGGAAATAGAGCATAATGTTATATTAATCGCACTAATGATTTTACATTGGGTAATGTGCGATTAATGAATCAAGGAATATGATTTGGCATAAATGCTTAGGGTTGAGCAATGTAGAATCATTTTTACGAAACATATAGTAAAATAATAATTTAAAGGTTTAAGGGAGATGTATTGAAATGATAGGGAAATTAATTTCAAAAATTTGTCCAATCTTTATGGTTCCTGAAAATAACCCAGTTAATGAAGAAAAATACTTAGTGAATAAAATGAACAATCCATCTGTTTATAAGGAAGAAAGCAATAACTATATGTATCCTATAATTAAGTTTAAAGATGAACAAGTGATAATTGATAAGCTTTGTTTGATCGACTTCCATGGGGATACTATTTATAAAGGTATAGAATTACAGCAGGTGAAGCAAGAAAATTCCACATACTATATTGTACTTATGGCAAGGCAGGATGCTGCAACAGATATTTACTATACAAAGAATCTTAAAATTAATGGAGATAGATATAAGTCCTTGTTGAACAAAGTAACCTTAAATGAAGTTGATTCCATGAAGGTAGATTTTGATGTAACTGAGAAAGGGATAGATGTATATTTATCCTTAAAGGACAGAAAAAATAGGATTATAGAGTTTAAAATAAAGGAGAATAAGAATAAACGAGATAGTTTTGGACTTATAGCACCTGTAGGTATTATGAGTGAAAATCCAAATAAATTTCCTATTATATACCTAAAAAAATTTAATATGGTGGAGCAAAAGCACACTGATATTTTTGTAAAGATAAATGGAAAAGATCTAGAGCCTATTAAACTTTTGCCCTTATGTAATTTTAAAAGGGTCTACCTGGCAAGGTATTCATATTTTAATAATATCAAGGAATTGAATAATGATTATACAGGTGTCATTGAGCCTATAAAAGTTACTAAAGATATAGATGAAATAAGGGTAGATAATTGTATATATTCAATTTTAATAAACAATGGACATACTGAGATAGAATGTATAAAAAGTATTGATAGTATTAGTGAAATGAAAATAACCTTTTCTCCACCTATACCTAATATTATTTCATTAAAGGATAATGCAGAAGTCCAAGGGCATTTTTCAATATCTGTTGATGAGGTTAAAGGTATTATGGGCGGTGTTTATTCAGTAAAGAAAAATCATGATTCTATTGTATTTCAAATTAACCCTCAAAAAGGTTGGCAGCCAATGCCTGGTAAACTGTGGATGAAGACTTACTTGTGGAACTGTGACATAAAAATTGTAGGAGATAAATTACAAGTGAAATCAAGGTGGAGTCGTACGAAATAAAAATCTTGATTTTTGATACTAAGAATTTTTTTATAGACCATCTGCTTTTTACAATGGTCTATTTTATTAGCAAACATTTAATGGTATTATTTTCATGTAAAAGAATTGTTATATGAAATTATATGTGCAGCAACATCCCACAGTTGGTGTACATTCGTGTAATGAAGCTTTATGAACATATGGAATTTGTACATAATGGGATATCTAGAATTATAAATGTTGGCAAAGAGATAAGGGATTTAAGGTACATAAAGAATATATAATTTTGATCTTTAGATAGGCAATTTGACTTTTAAAATTACCTATCTAAAGTTAATAACTCATATATCTGATGCTTAGAGCAGAGCTATCTATTTTCTTCTAAAATTCTTATAAGAGTTTTGTTGAATTTTTCATTCTCTTCTAATTGCGGTACATGTGCTGAGTTTTCAAACAAAATAAAATCTTTTTTAGGAGCTTGTAATTGATTATAGAATTTTTCTGCCACAGCAGTTGGAGTATGATAGTCATATTTACCCATTATAAAGTATATAGGAACTTTTAATTCCTTAATATCTTCTAAAAATTTAATCTGTAACATTTCTGATGCTAGAATTTTACTACAAGTAAGGGCATTTCTTATATATCCTAATTTAGTTGATAGATTATATTCGGATGATGACATTAAAGCTTTCCCCATATTTGTCTTTGGTTTTGTTTTAAAAACGCATCCTAACATACTAAGGCACTGTGCTCGCATTAGAAAATCTTCAGGTTTATAAGGTGGAGGCCCTATTTTTTCAAGTTTCTTTATTACCTTTACATTATTTTGCTTTTTTGCTTCCGACATTGTATAATCATAAGATATTTTTTCACCTTCTTTTGCATCTACAACTTGACCAACTCCTATATATGCCAAATATTTCTCTGGTGTATTTTTTACCGCGTTTGTTGCTATAATAGTCCCCCATGAATGCCCTGAAATAAAAATTTTAGGTTGATTAAATCTTTTTATAAGATAGTCAGTAATTTCATTTACATCTAAAATAAATGTATTTAGATTTAATGATTCTTTTGATATGCCCTTAGAAGACAAACCTGAACCTCTTTGATCCCATCGTACAACAACAAATTTCTCTTCAAGTTCCCTTTGACATTCTCTAATATATCCAATTTCAGATTGTCCTGGTCCTCCATGAATAAAAAGTATAACAGGATTATTTATACTATTTCCTCTTATCATAAGGTATTGGTTTACCCCACCAATCATTATTTTCTTTACTTCAGCAATACTATTTGCAATAACTTTACCATGTTGATCCTTAATGGCAGGCGTTTTTATTGACATAACTACCCCTCCTCTAAGTTAATCAAAAAAGATATTTTGTATGAATTCACTAAGTTCCTTAAAAGCTTCTTTTTTTAACTTGTAATATGTTCTATGTCCTCGCTCAAACATTTCTACCATTCCACCAGCTAGTAGAAAATTCATGTGATAGGAAATAGTGGCCATTGTAATGCCTACTTTATCAGCAAGCTGTTGTCCATATAGATCTTCACTTTTGAGCAGCATTAATATTTTAAATCTTGTGCTATCAGACATATTTTTAAGTACAAGGAGTTTTTTATCAATTTCATTGTTGCCAGCAATTTGTTGAACTAGTTCATTAAACTTATAACCAATGAACATAAATGATGCATCGTTTTTTTCTTCAAAAATTGCACTCACTGCATTAAGAAATAACGTAGTTAAATATGTTTTTTCTTTAATAAGATTTTCGCTCCAATAATTACCCAGGTGTTTCTTTAAAAAAGGTATTTTTCCTTCATCATCAAGAGCTTCAATATTATAATAAAAGGCATCATGTTTTTTGAGGTGTTTTTTAAATGAAGGAGATTCATATATCTCGAAAAAGTTATTAAGCAATGCAATATATTCTCTCATATCCTTCATAGGTTTTTTTATAAATCTTAGGGCTCGCCATTTTAAATCAGGTGAAATTTGGAGTGTATCGATCTGTTCAATAAGTTTAGTTTCATCTTCTAGCAAAATATCAATCATTTTCAAATCATTATTCTCAAAATTAAGTATCTTTTGAGTAAATTCTTTTTTTACAGTTGCTTCATCTACGTTGTTCAAAAAATCTAAATAACTTTCTAAGGTTGAAAATTGAAATATAAAGTTTGAATCTGTAAAGGGTGGAAATATTGCTTTAATTTCTTCAGTTGAAGAACAGTGTCTAAAAAACAACTCCATAAAGGCGTAGTCAATATTCAATTTACTTTTAATATGCTTAAAGGCTTTCTCTATTTCAGGATCAATTTTAATATTATATTTGTCCATTAGTTCAGTATAATTATCATTAAAAATAAAATATAATCCATACCAAGCATCAGCAAGTTTCCCGGGAACTCTGTTTAATTTAATATTCATACCTAAACTCCTTTGAATGATATCTAAATAAATTTCATAACCATCTAATGTTATTTTATTCCACAAATGCTATAATGTAAAGAAAAATTAGGTAAATATCTAAAATAATTTTATAAGTGTCTAATAAAATCGAAGGTATGGTTAACTAAAAGGTTATCTAAAATAGGCTATGAATTAGGGGTGTCTTGGTTAATCGTCCCATTTTGTATGATATAATTATTAGTATTAAGGCAGAAGGAGAAGATGCAAATGAGTATGAATACTATAAAACCTAAAAAAATTATGGTTATATTCGGCACACGTCCAGAGGCCACAAAAATGTGTCCATTAGTTTTAGAACTCAAAAAATATCCTGAATGGTTTAATGTTATGCTTGTTGTTACAGGCCAGCATAGAGAACAGCTTTATCAAGCAATGGAGAACTTTAACCTTAAACCAGATGCTGACCTAAGTATAATGAAGAAAAGTCAAACATTGGCATATATAACTACATCAGCAATTAATGGACTTGATAAACTTATGGAGGATGAAAAACCAGATTTGGTTTTAGTTCATGGTGATACTCAGACTTCATTTTGTGGTGCATTAACTGCTTTTTATCACAAGATTCCAGTTGGGCATGTTGAGGCAGGACTGCGCTCTTTTAAGAAATACTCTCCATATCCAGAGGAGGTAAATCGCAGACTTGTTGATGTTGTTGCAGACTTACTTTTTGCGCCCACACAATATAGCCGTGAAAATTTACTCAAGGAAGGCTATAAAGATGAACAGATTTATGTTACTGGACAAACAGCAGTTGATGCAGCTTTAATGGGTTATAAGAAGAATTATAAATTTAATGCAGAAAAACTCAATGAAATAGATTTTAACAGTAAAAGAGTGGTTATGGTTACAGCGCATAGAAGAGAAAATTATGGACAACCAATGAAACGGATGTTTAAAGCGATAAGAAGAATTGCAGAGGAGAATAAGGATGTTTTAATAGTTTATCCTGTGCATTTAAGCCCAGTGGTTAGAGAAACTGCTAACGAGATTTTATCAGGACATGAAAGGATACTATTATTAGATCCTATCGAATTTAATGATTCAGTTAATTTACAGGCAAGGGCACATATCATTTTAAGTGATTCAGGTGGACTTCAGGAAGAATCAGTTGTTTTCCACAAACCAATGGTTCTGATGAGAGATACTTCAGAGCGTCAAGAGGCAATTAAAACAGGTGCTGTTTATCTTGCTGGAACCGAAGAGAAGTCTATTTATGATATTGCAACAAAGCTTTTAAATGATAAAGAATTCTATAGAAAAATGGCTGAGGCAAAGAACCCATTTGGTGATGGAAGGGCTTCAGAAAGAATAACAAATATTTTAGCTTGTCATTTTGGATTTACTTCTGAAATGATGTGTGGGTTTGATAACAAATGCAATTAGTATACAAAGATGTAAAACACAAGAGAAGGGAAAAATAAAATAATTTAAGTGGTAAAAACAGGCACCGGGATAGGGGGAAAACCTCCTTTCTCTGGTGCCTGGTATTTTTAATTGGAAAACATTTCGGGGTTTTTGCTAATTTCGTTACACAAGGATATAATTACGTTACATGTATTGGATAGATTCTCCTTTTTTATTTTATCGATTGTATCTCTATCAGTATGATAATTTTCATCTGGACCATATGCTATATATACTGATGGTATATTAAACATTTCAAAACATATATGGTCACTTGCTTCACTATAATCTCGTTTATTATCATATTTAAATTGGTTCATGCAGCTTGTTGCTAAATCAGCAATTGAAGTATTGCTTTTGCTGTTCATTGTATTAACACATAGTTTGTTACCTACACCAACCATATCAGCATTTATCATTGCAACAGTGTTTTTTAAATCATCATCACTTAAAGTACGTGCATAATAATATGAACCTACTGTGCCTATTTCTTCAGCTCCAAATGCAATAAATTTAATGTTGCAATCAAGTTTTTCTTTTGATAAAACTCTTGCAGCTTCTAATATAGTAGATACACCCGAAGCATTATCATTTGCAGCTGGAGTATCTACTCCATCATAATGGGCTCCAACAACTATAGTTTTAGCATTGTTTTTATTTGATTTTAATGTTCCAATAATATTTTTTGAATATGTTGATTTATACTCACAATCAACCTTTATTGTAGACTTAATATTTTTACTTGATTCTATTGTTGAAATTATGTTTTCTGCATCAGCTTTTGATATTGCAACAGCTGGTATTTGTGAAGGTTGAAGAAGTGTGCCTGATATAATGTCATTTTTTTTAGGATCAAAAAATATAACTCCAATAGCATCTAATTCATATGCTCTTTGAGTTATTGCATAAAATTTCTCTCCACTGCCGCGCTTAATAAGTACAAGTTTCCCCTTTACTTTAGCCTTTTTTAAATCATCCAGTGATCCCATATATCCATTAACAACTTCAGAGCTTAATCCTTCTTTTGGTGTATTTTTACTAAAAGTCAAAGCCTTAGATTTAATAATTTTGCTTTTGGGTAAATTAATATTTACTTCTACATTGTTACATTTGAATATTTGTATAGGAAATGATTGTTGATTAACTGTAAGCCCTATATCGTTAAACTGTTTAGAAATATACTGTGAAGCATTCCATTCACCCTCAGAGTCAGTTATTCTTGCGTCATCTTTTGCTGAAAGTTTCTCAATTGTGCTATATATCCTATCTGCTGAAATATTCTTTGAGAAATCAGTGAAATTTACATTAGCGATATACTTTGAAATGGCTGATTTTTTTTTGCCATTACTACAAGCTGTTAGTGATAATGCAATAATTAAAGAGCAGCAAATACATATTATTTTTTTTGTGCTTTTCAAAATAAATCCCTCCAAAAAAATAATAATAGTGTACTTACCTTGTATAACATTGGTAAATATAATAATATTTTACTATAAAATTATAATAAATACCATGAATTACTTGAAGTTGTTTATTAAAAATATGAAGCTTCATGTGTTTTGTGTCTCATAATGAAAGTATATGAAGATGCTTTTGATTAAACAATTCAAAACTCAAGTGCCTGTCACCAATACCTTATGAAAGTTGCAAATCAATAAAATTCATGAATTTTTGAAAGTTTTTTGAAGATTTCTTAGCCACTGCAGAAAGGAGAAAATACCTCCTCTCACCGGTGTCTGGTATCCTTATTTTAGTATAAAAGAACATTGTTTTTTCATATATGTTATAAAAAAAGTGGTGAATTAGTGTTTAAAAAGGGAAATTACATTTTAATTTTTCAACAAATCCAATTTTCATATAAAGTTGTTTTATGATATGTATATATCGTTAGTTTAGGAGGTAAGTAGCATGTTAATGAACATGAAAGAGTTATTAAAAGTAGCAAAAGATAATAAATTTGCTGTTGGTGCATTTAATATTTGTGACAGCCTGTTATTTAAGTGTGTGATAGAGGCAGCAGAAGAAAATAATGCACCTGTCATTGTGGAGTTAGCACCACCTGAATTTCAATATGTAACAGATGATTTTTTTGAATTTGTAGTTAAAAGACTAATGAAGAGCCCAGTTCCATGTGTACTTCATTTAGACCATGGAAAGACTTTAGAAGATTGTATCCGTGCAATTAGGTGTGGATTTACATCTGTTATGATTGATGGATCTGAATTACCATATGAAGATAATATTGCTATTTCTAAAAAGGTAGTGGAGATTGCTCATAGTGTAGATGTTTCAGTAGAAGGAGAAATTGGTACAATAGGAGCCTTAAACGATAGTGTAGAAGGCGGAGTAGAAAAGGTAACTTATACACAACCAGAAGAGGTAGTAGACTTTATTAGTAGAACGGGTGTAGATTCTTTAGCAATTGCAATTGGAACTGCTCATGGTATTTATCCAGAAGGAATGGTTCCAAAACTAAGATTAGATATCTTAAAAGATATTAATGCAAAAACTACATATCCATTAGTATTACATGGGGGATCTGCAAATAAGGATGAAGAAATTGCAGAAGCTTGCTTAAATGGTATTTGTAAAGTAAATATTGCGAGTGATTACCGTAAAGTATTTTTTGCAAATGCTAAGAAAACATTAAATGAAAAAAATTGTTTCTGGACACCAGATGTATTTGAAGACGCGGTAATAGAAGCTAAAAAGGTAATTACACATAAAATGACTTTATTTAACTGTATTAATAAGGCAGATTGTTATAGAAGATAATTACTAGTGAATCGGGAAAAATTGTAGCAAGTTTAATTAAGGTGATACAAAAGTATCACCTTAAAGTTAAAACTCTTGATCATTAGAATGCCTTTGTTTTAAACAATAGTTCAAAAATTCTTATCTTAAACTGGCTTTCAATGTTTGATGGGAGCAAAACTAATAGACTGTGTATATAAGCAATATAGCGTTATTGGTTTTTATTATATATTAGCTCATGGGAGGTAGATTATGGAGAACTTTGTATTTCATAATTCAACTAAAATTATTTTTGGTAAAGATAGTATAAAACAAGTCGGAGAGGCTTGTAAGAGTGAAAAAGCAAATTGTGTCATGGTTGTATGTGGTGGTGGTAAATACCTTAAAGAAAATGGCACTTTAGATTTGGTAAAAAAATCATTAAAAGATGCTGGGGTAGACTGTGTAATCTATGATGGAGTAAAGCCTAATCCTTGTGTATCACAAGTAAAAGAAGCAGCTACCATTGCGAAGGAAAAGAAGGTTGATTTTTTATTAGCAATAGGTGGTGGTAGTGCTATCGATACTGCTAAGGGTATTGCCATTGAGGCAGCTAGTAATATAAATATTATTGATGTTTTATATGGTAATAAAGAAATTGAATGCTGTTTCCCAGTAGGAGTAATATCAACAATTGCAGGTTCAGGAAGTGAAGCAAGCTGTTCCCTTGTATTAACAATTGATGAACAGAAATTAAAACGTGCTTATGATTCTGATAAAATATGTCCTAGATTTGCAATTATGGATCCAACATTCACATTTACACTACCTAAATTACATATGGTTAGTGGTGGATGTGATATTATAATGCACACCTTAGAACGTTATTTTACTTGCACTACTTCGAACACAGAACTAATTGATCGTATGTCGGAGGGTTTATTAATTACTGTAATGCAAGCTATTAAAGCAGCTATAAAAGACCCCTGTGATTATGAAGCAAGAGCAAATTTAATGTGGGCTGGTAGCTTATCCCACAATGGCTTATTAGAAACTGGTAGAGCAAGTGATTGGGCCACACACAGGTTGGAACATGAATTAAGTGGTTTATTTAATGTAACACATGGCTGCGGATTAACTGCTTTATGGGCAACATGGGCAAAATATGTATGCAAAACGAATTTGGGGAGATTTTATAGATTTGCTGTTGAGGTAATGAAAGTAGAACCAAACTATTTTGATGAAGAGGAAACTGCATTAAAGGGTATTGAAGCTTTAAATAACTTCTTTAAAGAAGTTGGAATGCCTACTTCCATTGGCGAATTGGGATTGAAATTAACTGAAGCAGATATTGAACAAATGACTAATAACTGTTTATTAGGATCTACTACACTTGGTCATTTTAAACCATTATCAAAAGAAGACATTATTGCTATTTACAATAATGCGATGTAGGGAGGATTTTATGAAGGAAAGTAAAGATTTAAGACGTTTTTCCAGGGAAATACGTGCTTTAACTTGCGAGATGTTTATTAAAAGAAAGGATGGGCACATTGGTGGAGCATTTTCTATTGTTGAAGCAATTGCCACTATTTTCGGTAAATATAAACAAAAGGAAGATTATTTTGTACTATCAAAGGGACATGCTGGACCATCTTATTATGCAGCCCTATGTTTATTAGGATATATCCCAAAAGAGCATATATGCACATTAAATGAAAATGGTACGATTTTACCAAGCCATCCAGACCGTACACGTACACCTGGAGTAGAATGCACAACAGGTTCTTTAGGACAAGGAATTTCAGAAGCTTGTGGAATGGCTTATGGTCTAAAAATACAAGGTAAAAAGGGTAATGTCTACTGTATTGTTGGAGACGGTGAATGTAATGAAGGACAGGTGTTTGAAGCATTACAATTTGCGGTTAATAAGGAATTAGATAATTTAATAATCATAATTGATGATAATAAAAAACAAGTAGATGGAGTTACCAGTGATATTAGTTGTGATTTTAAATTTAAAAATCTATTAGAAGATTTTGGATTCTATACACAGGAGATTAATGGTAACAATATTGATGAAGTAGATAAAGCCATTGAGAATTGCTTAAAGCAAAAAGGACAGGGTAATGCAATTGTTATGAATACGATCAAAGGATGCGGTATTAAATACTTTGAAGATTTATCTTCATGTCACCATATGAATTTTACAGAAGAACAACTGGCAGAATTACAGAAGTTTGTTGATGAAACAAGAAAGGAGTTAGAATAATGAGTTGGAAGCTGGTAGAAGGCAAAAAGGAAAAAGAAATACGTAAAGCCTACGGAGAAACATTAGATGAACTACTCCAAACACGTAAAGATATAGTTGTATGTGATGCTGACCTAGCAAGTTCTTCTGGAGCAGGGTTTATTTATTCAAAATACCCAGAGAACAGTGTAAATTTTGGTATTAGTGAGCAAAATATGATTTCTGCAGGTGCAGGTATGTCATTTGTAGGTATGAAACCCTTTGTTCATAGCTTTGCACCGTTTGTTTCACGAAGAGTTACAGATCAAATATTTATGAGTTTAGGATTTGCAAAGGGTAGTATGCATATCTATGCATCAGATCCTGGATATTGGTCATTATACAATGGGGCTACACATACAACATTTGAAGATTTGGCAATTGTTCGTTCAATTCCCTCTGTAAATGTTGTTGCACCTAGCGATGCCACAAGCTTTGCCTGGGTAATGAAGTATTATGCAGAACATGGCGGAATATTCTATAACCGTTCACCTAGAAAGGTAGTACCAGTAATCTATGAAGAAGGTTCAACTTTTGAATATGGAAAAGGTCAATGGATTAAAAAAGGTACCGATGTTGTTTTAGTTGGTGAAGGCCCAAGTGTTTCTGATTGCCTAGAAGCTGCCAAATTGTTAGAAGAACAAGGAATAAGTACCAGTGTTGTAGATTTATTATTTATTAAACCACTGGATGAAAAATTAATTAGGGAAGTAGCTAGTTCACATAAACTTGTAGTTACTGTTGAAAACCATAGTATATATGGAGGTATTGGTGAATTAATAGCCGGGGTTATGGCAGAATTACCATCAAAAGCACTACTCCGTAGAGTTGCTGTACAAGATCGTTTTGGTGAAGTGGGTACAAAGGAATATTTAAAAACAATTTTCCATATTAGTGTCAAAGATATCGTTGAAACCGTTTTAGAAAATAAGAACATATTAGTGTCAAAATAGATAGATAGTATTATGAAAACATTATAATAGTGTCAATTGTATTAACAATAGCCCGGAAGTTAGCTATAATCAGTATAATTATAATTAGGTTTTATTAAGGAGAGTAATGAGGAATATGCTGAATACTAAAAGTGAAATTCTATCTTATTGTATGAAAAAGACAATTGACGCTGATATGAAGGATATGACGAAGTTCTCTGCAAACGTGTTAAGTAATGACTTAAATATATCAAGATCCTTAGCTAGCCAATACTTAAATGCTTTTGTAAAAGAAGGAGTATTGATTAAGATTGCAACTAGACCCGTATGCTTTTTATACAAAAAAGTAATTGAAGAGAAGTTCCAGGTTTCACTGAAAGAAAATGTATTCTTATCGATTGAAGAATTCATGGATACAATATCAGAGGAAGTTTGTATTAAACAAAATTTCATGAAAATGATAGGATATGATTCTTCATTAAGTAAAGCAATTGACCAAGTTAAAGCTGCTTTAAAGTATCCCAACAACGGTCTTCCCATACTTTTATATGGGGAGAAAGGGACGGGCAAGTCACTATTATGTAGAGAAATGTATGAATATGCCATTGATAATGGAATATTCAATCCAAACAACAAGTTATGTAAAATAAAAGTTTTTTTAGAGAGTGAAAATATTTTAGAACAACTTTTAGGGGTAGAAAATAAAAGAGGACTTTTTGAGAAGTGTAATGGTGGAATAGTATTTATTCAACAAGCACAAAATCTAAAGTTAAAGGATCAGCAAAGAATAGCTAAAATTATGGAGGAGGGTGTATTCCAGCACATAAACACTAATAAAAACATTGATTTTAATGCTAGAGTAGTGTTGTCCGTAGATGAAGTTTATCATAAAAAAATGAGTTATGATTTTATTCAGTGTTTTCCTGTAGCTTGTTATATACCAAACTTTAAAGAACGTTTCTTAGATGAGAAGGAAGAGTTGGTAATTCATTTATTTAAAAAGCAATCCCTAAAATTAAGGAAGCATTTATTTGTTAGTAGAACAACAATCAAAATGCTTGTTATGAAGGATTATGAATATAACATTGATGAATTGAAGAATATTATCGAAAATTTATGTGCTAGAACTAATGCTGCTAGTAATTCAGATAATCTTTACATACGTTTATTCCAGTTACCTGAATCAATCTTAAAAGGGTACAAAGAGGATTTTATTACTGAACAAGTTGATTTTGTTGATATTGCTTCTTATAAAAAAGTAGATGAATCTGGGAAAATGTTGGAGCTATTTGATAGTTTAATAGACCGATTAAAGAACACAAGTTGCTTAACTGAACATAAGATAAGTGAAATTATTTCAGATGTAACACAATACTGCAATTTTTTATCTAGAAATTATGGATATTCTAGATACCAGTATAAAGATAGTAGTATTAAATATGTATTAAATAAAGTATTAATCTCATATAACGTCACAATTCCTTTAAACTGTTGCAGTTTGTTTGCATATTACCTATATTTACTGAATTCATCTAATGAAAAAGTTCAACGCTGGCATTCTGATAGAAAAAGCGATATGGTCCTCTGTTTAAAAAATTTAGAAAAATTTAGCCCTAAAAGTAAGCTGATAGTAGAGAAGATTAGATTTGCAATGAAGAATAATCTAGAGCTTGAATTTGAGGAAATAAGTAAAATTATTTTATTGATAAACCTTATTTGTTTCAATAATTCTATTAATAAAAGTAAATATTTATGTATTATTATTGCTCATGGTTCTTCAACTGCAACCAGTATGGCGGAAACAGCAAATACATTAATTGGAGCTCATGTATTTGAAGCTTTTGATATGTCATTAGATACATCTAGCATAGATGTGGCAGAACGTTTAAAGAGTTTTATTAACCGTTATAGCATTAAAGATGACGTTCTATTGTTAGTAGATATGGGTTCCTTGGAGCGATTATATGAACATCTTCAAATTATAGATAATCGTAATATTGGAATAATTAATAATGTTTCTACACGTATGGCATTAGAAGTAGGCCAGATGGTTCAAAATGATTTAGACATGGAAACAATATTAAAAAAGGCTTCAAGTAATGCTGTTTCTAAATATACCTTAGTAGAAAATAAGATTCTAAAAGATTTGATTATATTTATTTCAGATAGTGGAATTAAAATGGCCAATCGTATGAAAGAATTATTCGTAAATAATTTACCTAAGGAGATTGATGTAGATGTTATTTCCTTAGAGCAGACAGATTTACTCAAAAAGGAGTATATAGAAGGTTTAACTAAAGAGTACAATATATTATTTATCTCAGGTACTTGTACAAGCAGTAATATACCAAAACCATTTGTTTTATTAGAAGATATTATATTTAATATTGATATGATTAGAAGCAAATTAGGTAAATATTTATCCGTTGAGGAGTTAGATATATTTGCTCAAAATTTAATTTATAGCTTCTCACTGGAAAATGTAGTGGATAGTTTAAGTATATTAGATGCAGAAAAGTTGCTAAGTTTTGTAAAGGAAGCAGTAAACCAAATGCAATCACAATTGAATAAGACAATTTATGGTAGAACAATTATTGGATTATACATCCATATATGCTGCATGGTAGAAAGATTAGTTACAAAGGAACCAATTCAAAACTGTAATAACATTGAAATATTTGAAAAGCAGCAAAGATATTTTATTGACATTGTAAAGCAGAGCTTCTACAAGATCTGTCAACACTATGGTATTGAAATTCCAACAAGCGAAATTTCATATTTATATGACTATATAAATTATGATGGCAGAAAAAATGAAGATGAGAGGGTAGAAAATGAAAACTAAAATTCTAATTGCAACACATGGGAAATTTGCAGAAGGGATACTGGACTCGCTACAAATGATTGCAGGAATTCATGATAATATTGAGACAATTTGTGCTTATACTCGACAAGATATTGATTATAGAGAATTAATCAAAAGTAAAGTAAGTGAACATGATTATAGCACTTTAAATTTATTGGTAATTACTGACTTAGTTGGTGGAAGTGTAAATAATGAATTTATGAAATATATAAAGGACTATCCATTTTACTTGGTATCTGGTTTAAATCTTGGACTACTACTAGAATTGGTAATGCATAAAGATAGTTTAGATGAAGAATCCATTCGCTCTTGCTGCAGGAATAGCCAAAACTTTATTGTGTTTTGTAATGACTGCTTAGAGAATAAAGATGAAGAAAGTGATTTTTAGGAGGTGAAAAAATGGTTAAATTACTTAGGGTAGATCACCGTTTGCTCCATGGTCAAGTAGCATTTTCATGGACAGGCTATCTAGGTGTCGACTGCATTTTAATTGCTAATGATGAAGCAGTAAGTGATGACTTAAGAAAGACTACTTTGAGATTGGCTAAGCCTGCTAGCTGTAAATTAATTATCAAAAGTGTACAAGATTCTATTAATGCGCTTAACACTGGTAAAGCTGATAAATACAATCTATTTATAGTAGTTGATAAAGTTGCAGATGCTTATAAATTAGCAAAAGCTGTTGATCGCATTAAAACTGTGAATATTGGTGGCTTAAAAGCTACTGATAAAACCCATCCTCATCCAGCAAATAAGAACATTAACTTTTCAGATGAGGATGAACAGCAATTAACTGAATTGAAAAATATAGGTAAAAGTGTTGAATTACGTATGGTACCAAACGATCCAGTTAAGAATTTTTAACATTAGGAGGAGAATACTATGATACAAGCTATTTTGATCGGACTGATTGCATTTTTAGCTTATATGGGTGATGCACTTGGATATTCACAATACGACAGGCCATTGTGTACCGGAGTATTAGTTGGTATAGCATTAGGTGATATGCAGCAAGGGTTATTGGTAGGAGCATCCCTAGAGTTAGTTTACATGGGTACTTTAACAATTGGAGGAGCCTTCCCACCAGATATTTACACTGGTGGTATATTGGGAGCTGCATTTGCAATTTCAACTGGTTCAGGAATTGAGGGCGCTGTGGCTTTATCGCTTCCAATTGCTACTCTTGCATTATTAGTTAAGCAATTTATTTATACATTTATTCGTGGCTATTTTGTACATAAGGCTGATTACTATGCTGAAAATGGAGATGATAAGGGTGTAGCAAGAATGCATGTATTATCGACACTTGCTTATCCAATTCCAATGGCTATTTTAGTTGCTGTATGTTTCTATGTAGGTGGACCAGCAGTTCAATCAGTTTTAGGAATTATTCCTGGATTTATTATGAAGGGACTATCTGTAGCAGCATCTATATTACCAGCTTTAGGTTTTGCTATGTTAGTTAAAATGATTATTTCAAAGGAACTAGCTCCATACTTCTTCTTAGGTTTTCTAGCAGCCAGTTATTTAAAAATTCCAATAATGGGTATTGCTTGCATGGGAATTTTGATTGCATTATTAATTGTAAATAAGAAACAAGTTGCAGTATTTGAGAAAGGGGATTGCGATGATGACTTCTAATAAAGAAATTACAAAAAAGGATTTAAAGAAAGTATTTTTTAGATCTATCGCTTATAACTCTTCCTTCAACTATGAAAGACAATTAAACTTAGGTTGGGCATGGTCATTAATGCCAGTGCTAAGAAAGTTATATGGTGATAAGAAGGAAGAAATGTCTAAGGCTTTAAAAAGACATTTGGAATTTAATAACATCACTCCATTTATCTGTACTTTATTATTAAGTATTTCTGCAGCTATGGAAGAACAAAATGCAAATGATGAAAATTTTGATACTGATTCTATCAATGCCGTAAAAGTAGGATTAATGGGACCTTTATCAGCTATTGGCGACTCATTCTTCTTTGGAACACTACGTGTAATTGCTGCTGGATTAGGCTGTTCATTAGCTTTAAAAGGTAATGTATTAGGGCCTATACTATATTTAATATTATTTAACATTCCTAACTTTGCAGCACGTTACTATTTAGTATTTAAAGGTTATAAATTGGGAACTTCTTTCTTAAGCAAGGTAGAAGAGTCCGGTATTATGGAGAAGGTTTTCAAGGGTGCATCTATTCTAGGCTTAATGGTTATTGGTGGGATGGTTGCAACTACAGTAAATGTACCTTTAGCAGTAACATTTAATAAAGTAAGCTTACTTGAAACAATCAATGGGATTATACCTAACTTATTACCTTTATTATCTACCTTATTCGTTTTCTATTTATTGAAGAAAGATGTTAAAGTAACAAAAATACTAGCAGGTATAATTTTATTTGGTATTTTAGGTGCATTAATAGGAATGTTCTAGAAAGAGGGATTATAATGAAAATTGCATTAATTAATGAAGATTCTCAAGCAGATAAAAATAGTTTAATATATTCCGTATTGAAAGAGGAAGCAGAAAAAAAAGGACACACAGTTCAAAACTATGGTATGTACAGTGAAAAAGATGAGCATGAAATCAACTATATTCAAATAGGTGTAATAGCAAGTATTTTATTGGCTAGTGAAGCAGTAGACTTTGTGGTTACTGGATGTGGAACTGGTCAAGGTGCATCAATGTCATGTAATGCTTTTTCAAACATTACATGTGGATATGTGAATACACCATTAGATGCTTATTTATTTACACAAGTAAATGCAGGTAATGCTATAAGCATGCCATTTGGTCAGGGCTTTGGATGGGGTGCTGAAATTAATTTGAGATATGTATTTGAGAAACTATTTGCTCAAGAATTTGGAAAAGGATATCCAGAAATCTATGCTGAAGGAGAAGCACGCAGCAGAAAAGCAATGTATACAAATATTAAATATGCTTCCCAATATCCAGTGATAGAAGCTTATAAGAATATGGATAAAAAATATTTAAAAAGCATCCTAGACTATAAAGAATTTAAAGAATTATTCTTTGCTAATGCAAAAGATAACGAAGTTACAGATTACATCAAAGCATTATTTAATTAAACAGAGTGTGTAATAAGCAAACTATTGCATTATTAATTCCTACAATAATAGTAAAACGCCTTTACTTAATGGTATAAGTCGTAGTTTAGAATTAATGTTAGGAATTATATTCTTTAGCAGTGCTAATATCAATAAATGAATTTGATATTAGAGATCTTAAACCAAAAGTTCTTAATTATAATAATGAGCCATGTATGGAATAAATGATAAAGTTTTTCCCCATTTGTTCCATACATGGATTTTTTATTATTTAATTTCCTGTACTTTTATAATGTCTAACTCCAAAGTTCCATATGAAGGTTGAAAATATAAAGAACATTAGGCCTGCAGGAAGGGCACAGAAACCCTTAAGGTAGCTTTCTCCCCAGCCGCAGGCAGCAGAGGCAGGGTAGTAGCTTATAACCAGCATTGGCATAAAAAAGGTGAAAAGATTTTTTAATACCTTTGGCATATAATCCATAGGTATACGAGTAATTTGATAGCTTGCATTTGTAAAAATATATATCCAGTCCAGCCCTTGTATTGTAAAGAAAGCAAGTCCAGAAGTCATTATAAAAATTCCTGTGTATGCTAAAAATCCGCCAATAAGTGCAAGTATGATTATTGTCATATTTAGTATGGTTGGGTGTACTCCTAATTTTACTAGACACCATATGATAGCACCTATGCCGCTTATAACCCTTGAAAGTCTATGAATGTGAAAGTAGGAGCCTGCTACCTGCACAAATAAGGATGAAGGCCTTAATAAAACACGGTCAAAATCACCGGAGCGTATCATATGCCAGGGGAAATAATCAAAGCCTCGACAAAAAGTTTCAGCAAGACCAGAGCTCGTTATTGCCATTGCATATATGAGAAGTATTTTCTCAATGGACCAAGCACCTATACTTCCGAAACGGGAAAAGAGTAGAATCAAGCCAAGTGGGTCGGTTACAACAACAAGCAGCACCTGGAAAACCATAATAGGCCATCCCTTGTATTGCAAGCCTGAAAGGAAGTTTAAGCGGATGTATTTAAAATATAGCTTTATTTGACGCATAGTTTAACCCCCTTGAACTATAATAGTTTTTAGTTTTCTAGACATTAACATTCTGCCTGTTATTATAAAAATAGCTACCCATATTAGCTGTAATCCGATGGCCAGGAAGGCATCCTTTGGAAGCATTGTTCCAATATAAAAACGTAGAGGAATATCCAGATATCCAGCAAAGGGCTGAATAAGTAAAAATCTCTGCATAAATTTAGGCCAGAGCTGAAGGGGTAAATAACCGCCGGACAATACCATGCCAATAAGCATCATTATAGATGTTGGCCCATCTCCCCATGTAATGCTAAGACGCACGGCACATATAAGCATTGCATAGGAGGTACACAGCAAAAGTGCACTTAAAATGGATAAGAGCATGCATAAAAATCCTGGGAAGGATGCAGGCATAGACAATCTATATGATGCAGGCATAAGCATACCAACTATTAAAACGATTGAACCACGCCAAAGTAGTGGGGTTAATCTTGAGGCTGCTGTTTTTGAAAACCAGTGGAAATATAAATCCAGTGGACGGCACATTTCTATTCCAACATCCCCGCTTGTTATTTTATTTAATATTTCACTGTCAATATTCATAGGCTGCATTAAAAAAAGTACTTGTGTTAGCCAGGCATAGGATACTACCTGTTTAAGGGTAAGTGTTCCTATAATTCCTGAGCCTCTATTGTTTGCATAGGTATAGAATATTGTATAAACAGTTATTTCAATTAGTACCCAGAATATGCTTGTTGTTGCTCCAGCAAACCCAGCCATACGGTATTGAAAGCTTGATGCAGTTTTAATTCTAAACAGAGATAAGCAAGCCTTTATGTTGGATTTTATTCTATTTTTGTTATTCATCATAAGCACATCTCCTTATACATTGAAGCGATTATTTCATCGATATTCTCTTCTTCAATGTCGATATCCTTAATAGGGAGCTTTTGTGCTAGACGCTCAATCATATTATAGGCTGCAACTTTTAGAGGATTAAACATTACTGTCCAAGTATTTCCTTCAACCTTTATACTTTCGGCACCTTCAATTGGGAACTCTTTAATATTTCCATCAATTGTTGCACGTATTCGCTTAAGTGGGGCATATTGCTCCTTTAAGCCTTCCAGGTTACCATCAAACAAAAGCTGCCCATGACCGATAACCATTACACGGTTGCATAGGGATTCAATATCATCCATATCATGTGTTGTAAGAATCATAGTGACACCATTTTTCTGGTTCTCATTTTTTAAAAACTCTCTTAGAGCAAGCTTAGATACTGCATCAAGACCAATTGTTGGTTCATCAAGGAAAAGTATTCGCGGACTGTGTAATAGGGAGGCTGCAATTTCACATCGCATACGCTGACCTAAGGAGAGTTGCCTTACAGGCGTTTTAAGAAAGGCAGATATATCAAGAGTTTCAACCAGTTCAGATAAACGTTTTGAATAATTCGATGTGGATATGTTATAGATATCCTTTAATACATCAAAGGAATCACTCACCGGAACGTCCCACCAAAGCTGACTTCGCTGACCAAATACAACACCAATTTGAGAGACGTGAGCTACACGTTCCTTCCAGGGTGTGCGCTTCATAATAGTACAGCTGCCACTTTCAGGAGTCAGTATTCCACTCATAACCTTAACTGTTGTAGATTTTCCAGCACCATTAGGACCAATATAACCAACAAGCTCACCCTCATCAATGTTAAAGCTTATTCCTTCAAGTGCCTTAACGATCTTTGTTTTACGTACAAAAGCACCTCTAAGCATTCCAAAGCGTCCTTCAGGTCTCTCGGAAACCTTAAAGGTTTTGCATATGTTTTTTAGTTCAATTTGTGGCATTATGATTCACCTCCATATTTTCATTTGCCTATTAATATTAACCTAGTTAGGGCTAAAATAGAAATGTGCAGGGGCATAGTGGTATACTCCTAAAAGGAGTTAAAAATAATTTTCCTGCCTTTTCTTGATTTTTTAAAAAATATCTTGACAAGTTGACGCTTTTGGGATAAGTTATATATATAGTTGATGCCACATAGAGGGGCTTACTTTTCTTTTATCTAAAATAGGATTTTTGATTGATTTGGTATTTATTAGGCAGTGGATATATTGTATCCACTGCCATTTTAAGTAGTGGCAGCCATATAAGTTATAACTTATATAGCCGCCACTCTTTTTATGCTCAAGTTTAATTAGTAATCGTTTACAGGCTTTCTAAGGAGAATCTAAATTGCTATAATATACTCATCGATAAGAAATATACAGATTTGGATTTAATTTCTTTTTAAAAATAATAGGAGTGATAGTATGCGATTAACAAATAGAGATTTTATTATTGAAAGCAAGGATTTTGATAAAATGCTTCAATTTATTATTGAGGATAATACTAAAAAAAAGGATTACTTTGTATGGAGTTTAGGAAGAATAATTGATTGGAAATATGGTTTGTGGAGCGAAAAAAGGTTTTTCCCTAATTTTTATAGAAAAAATGCTCACCTATGGTTTGATCATTTTGATAACCTAGTAGGGTTTGCAATTTCTGAAGAGGGAGATAATATGTTTTATATATTTGCAGTAGACCAATATCCATTTTTATATGACGAAATATTGAATTGGGTAAAGAGTAATTGGAGCAATAGGGATGGATTACTTTATACTGAGGTTGTTGAAAATCAGGATTATGAAATTAGTGTTCTTGAGAATAATGGGTTTGTCTCAAAAGGAGTATGTGAGGTAACCCGAGCTTTTGATTGTGATAAGGCTATTGATACGAACAATGAGTTACCTATGGGGTATACCTTTTCTAATATGAAAGATAATTATGATCCCGTAGGCAATAGAAGAATGCAGTTAAATGCATTTAGAAAACAAGAGTGTGTAAATAAAATTGATCTTCTTGCATCCGAATATGCACGTGAGAGTCCAATATACAAACCAGAATTTGATATGTTCATAATGAACGAAGATGGGACACATATTTCTGGTTGTGAAGCATTCATAGATTATGTTAACAACAATGCTGAAATAGAAAGAGTTTGTACTCATAGTGGTTTTAGACAGAAGGGATTTGCTAAAAATGTCTTGATAAAATGTATGCAAGACCTTTCGAAGCATGGTATTAAAAGAGCATATATTACTGGGATGAGTAAGATTGCTATAAGTCTGTATGGTAAATTAGGCCATGTAAATGAAATAAATAGATTCTATTATGAGATATCAAAATAGTTATGCTCAGGGTGGTAGCCATATTTTGTTTGAAACCCATCCATTTATACGACCTTTTGATGATAGCCAAAAAAAAATGTGATTATAAAGCCCTATAGTGATGTTGGCCCATTCAGCGGAATTCCAACCTATGATTGGAGAATACAGGATTTAGAAGGAGAATCTTTTGATGATGGAGATTCTTCTTCTTTTTTCTGTTTTAACTATAAGGATATGGGTACAGTCTTAAAAAATTCTGGATTTGCTTATTCTCCCTTCTGTACCACTTAGAGTCTCAAGTTTGATTGATAATTGTTTATGGGATTTCAACAGAGTACCCTGGGTGTTAAAATATATATGGTATATATTAGAAGATTTACTTCGTATATAGAATAGAGGTGTAGTATGAAAAGGAATAAATATTTTAGTTTATTTATAATAAAATACTTGAAAGGCCAAAGAAAAACCATGATGTCGCTGGGGGTATTTTTTATTAGCAATATTGTGCTTCAAATCATTGCACCCCAGGTGTTGAGTTATTTTATTGATTCAGCTCAAGCTGGGAAAACATTTGGATATATCAGCTTGATAGTTTTGATCTATTTAGGAACAATTATTTTAAAGATGGCTGCTGGTGTATTTGAATCATATTTTGCAGAGCGTTTCGGCTGGAAGATTACTAACTCCTTTAGAAAAGATGTATTGGCTCATTTTCTGAAAATGGACATGGAACATCATGAAAAGTGGACAAGTGGTGAGGTAATAACAAGGTTGGATGAGGATGTAGAAGGGCTGTTCTCCTATTTTTATGTACTTATTTTTAAGCTGGTTGGAAGTACTATTTTTATGGTTGGTGTTCTAATAGCATTGGCACTGAAAAATCCAGTTATTGCTGTTGCAATGCTGGTATTATGTATTGTTTCTGTATGGGTCTTCAAAAAAATACAGGATTACGGCATGAAATTATATGTTAAGCGTTCAGAAGCTGCTTCAAAATTTAATGGCATTATGAAAGAAAAAATAGATAACGCTGTTGAGGTACGAACAAATGCCGCCGAGAAATATTCTCTTCACAGCCTGAATGAGGCAATGAAAAAACGACTTAAGGAAAGCTTCCCTGGGGGGATGATGTACTCAAAGCTATGGAGTTCATCAACGATTCTTGATGCTATTGGTACTGTGCTTTCTTTAGGTATCGCTGTTATGCTGTGGGAAAAAGGTCTAATCACACTGGGAACAGTATATCTTATTTATACATATTCAGATTTAATATATGGTCCTATTCAGGAATTCAGACATAATTTCACTAGTCTGCAAGAAGCAAAGGCTGGGCTTATAAGAGTTAAGGAAATATTGGACATTGAGAGTGGAATTGCTGAAGGTACATGTGAAACAGATGGTAGAAATATCACGCTTACAGTAAAGAACCTGAGCTTTGGGTATTCCAAGGATAATGATGTTCTTCATGATATTTCCTTTGAGTTGAAGTCTGGTGAAAGGCTGGGTATCATGGGGGAGACAGGTTGTGGCAAAACTACCCTGGCAAAGCTTTTGGCAAGACTGTATGAGTTTCAAAATGGTGAGATACTGTTGAACGGAGTCAGTGTAAAGGAGTTGAAAGGTGAAAGCTTAAGCAATGTAATTGCGTATTGCACTCAAGATGTTCAATTTCTACATGGAACTTTGCGCGACAATATCACATTATATAACGAAGATTTTTCAGATACAGCAATAGAGAATGCCATAGAGCAGATAGGACTTAAGCAATGGTTCGAAAAGTTTCCTGAAGGGCTTGATACATATCTTGAGATGGGGCAAAATAATCTATCTGCAGGTGAGGCACAGCTGATTTCTATAATACGCTTGTTTTTAAAAGACCCGGCAATAGTTATTCTGGATGAAATCTCCTCACGATTAGATTATGTAACTGAACAGAGAATCCTTTCAGCTCTTGATGTTCTTACAGAACAAAGAACAGTAATTACCATTGCACATAAACTTTCAGCATTGAGATGGACTGACAACATAATGATACTTAAAGATGGAAGTATAGTTGAATACGGCAGGAAAGAAGAACTGGAAAAGGATGAAGCAAGCAGGTTTTACGGCCTTTGCAGAGCGATAGAAGCTGAAAATAGAGGTGACATTAAATGAGAGAATCTGGATTTTATAAACTATCCCGGCGTTTACTAGGGTATAGACCATGGATTTTTATCACAAGCTTTTTCTTTAACATAATAATTTTTACACACAGTGCAGCGACAGCGTATTTTGTGCGTGAAATTTTGAATTCTGTTGAAACAGGGGTACGCAGTGGCACAAATGTTTTATCGGGAGTGAAGCTGTTCCTTGCAGGAATTATTGGAGTTGCGTTGATAAGAATCATTGCTATAACAATATGTGCATTAATGGATAATGTGCAAGGATTTTATTATGAAAATCTATTGAGAAACAATATAATGAAAATCATATATAAGCAGAAAAATATCAAAAACATTGTTGGTAAATCAGAAAAGGCCTTTGAAATTCTTGATGATGATGTTTCAGCCTGTGCTTTCCCGGCTGAGCTTCTGGCAGAGGTGTCTGGATATGTGGTGTATTCTTTGATCGCTGTCTCATCATTGCTGATAATCAATTGGAGAGTAACGATATATATATTTGTTCCTCTATCCCTGGCAATATTTATAATACGTACTGCTTCAAAGAAAATCAAGGGGAACCGTAAGGCAAACCGTGAAATTCATGAAAAGGTAAGTGAGACAATAAGTGATGTAGCAAACCTTGTTCAGACAATCAAAATATCTGGTGCTCATGACAGTGTTTTGAAACATTATGAAAAAATGAATAAGAAAAGGCTTGATATTATGCTAAAGGATAAGCTGTTTGAATCAAGCCTTCAGGCTATCACAGGCAGCACGGTATATATTGGTACAGCTATAATGATGCTTGTTGTTGCTAGAAGTATGATGCAGGGAGAGTTCCCTATAGGTGATTTCAGTATGTTTGTTTATTATCTAGGAACTCTTGCAGATTGTGTGGATAGGATTATTGAGCTGGTATCTGAATCAAAGCAGGCAGAGGTTTCATATGATCGTATCATTGAGCTTGTTGGGAAGCAGAATGAAAAAGAACTGATTGCACACAGCGATTTGAGAGCCTTTAAAGACTTGGAAAAATTTAAATATGAATGCATTGAAAAAACACCACTAAAGGAGCTTGATGTCAGAAATCTTACAACTTGTTACGATGATAGAAATGGAGTACACGATATAAGCTTTACAGTGAAGCCAGGAGAAGTTCTTGCAATAGCAGGTGGCATTGGCTCAGGAAAATCGACTTTACTCAATGTTTTAATGGGTGTTGTACCAAAAGATTCTGGCCAGATTTTATGGAATGGTACGGAAATTCAAAATCAGAATAAGGTTTTTATACCACCAAATGTCGCATATACACCACAGATTGCAGGAATGTTCAGCAGCACAATACGTGAGAATCTGCTATTAGGCAAACCTGCAGCTGAAGTAGAAATCAATGAAGCCTTGTACAGCGCAGTATTTGAAGGTGATGTTGCTGAAATGGGGAATGGACTTGATACGCAGGTGGGCAGTCGCGGCAGCAGACTTTCAGGAGGTCAAAAACAAAGACTTGCCATGGCACGAATGTTTATTCATGATGCTGAACTATATGTTATGGATGACAGCTCCAGTGCAATTGATACTGAAACAGAAAAGGAATTATGGAATCGTTTTGAGAAAAACATTGCCAAAAAGAAATTCTCCTGCATAATTGCATCAAACAAAAGTTATGTACTACAGCGTGCAGATAAAATTATTTTTTTGAAAAATGGACATATAATCGACTGTGGAAAAGCTGATGAACTGTCAGGGCGCTGTGAGGAATTTGCTAAGATTTATAAATGGTAATTTATTGTTAAGTTAATTCGCAATTTGTTATATGACAAACAAAGTCCAAAAGATCTGAGAGGTATAGTCAACGAATAGAATGTAGTGCCAATATGCCACTTCCACTAACAACACCTTGTGGTTGCGCTATCGCTACACCCAAATGCCCCAGCTAACCTAGTCGGAGTTTAAGAAAACAACATAAGAGCTATGTAAATTTTCTTAAACTCCTGTAGCGCTAGGGCACTTCGGCAAGCCAGACGGTATATGGAATATTTAAAATTAATAACTTGCAATTTAAGTTCAGGAGGAAGAAAAATGTTAAATAATAATAAAACTTATGTGGGGATATCTAGTATAGACATTACACCTGAAGAAAGTGTAGAGTTGGATGGCTATCATAGAGAAAGTCCAAGCATTGGAATTAAAGATCGTCTTGTGGCTTCTGTTATGATAATTAATAATAAAAAGGAAAAATTCGTTTTAATAAGTGTAGATAGTATTGGAGTAACGGTTCCATTAACTGATAAAATAAGAGATAGGGTAGCTGAATACTTGAATATTAGTAGACAAAATATAATGTTATGTTATACCCATACGCACTCATCGCCAAAAACTCTTGATGAAGACTATCGAGCTAATAACTATGCTAAATTTCTCGAGGATAGGATTTTCGATAATGTTGTAGATGCAGACAAAAACTATTATCCTTGCAAAATTGGGTGGGGATGTACTAGCAATGATATAGCAGTTAACAGAAGAGAGAAAACTGAAAATGGAACTGCAATCATGGGTGAAAATCCTTTAGGGGTTGTTGACAAAAGAATAGGAATTATGAAGGTTGTAAATGAACAAAATGATGAAATTATAGCAATTTTATTAAGAGTTTCTGCTCATGGGAATGTTCTTAAAGGAGATAATTTGTATATATCTGCAGATTATTTTAGTAAAACTAGAGCTAAAATTGAAGAAAAATATAATTGCAAAGTGATAATTATAAACGGTGCGGCAGGTAATTTAAATGCAAAATTTAGGGGCACTGATGAAGATCTTGAAAGAATGGCGTGCAAAATATTGGTCAGTGTTGATGATATAATTGAAAAGATAAATGTCAACGAAATAAAGAAAATATCAATGAAGTCCAAAATGATAAGTGCAAATACAATAAATCTTCCCAATTCAAGAAATGCTGAAGATCTAGGTGAGAAGGTTTCTAAGTATTGGGAAGTTGACACAAGTAGATGGTTAGACAATATAAGGGAATTAATACATAGTGGTAAAAAAAATATTACTGTGAAATATGAACTGCAAAAGTTCCAAATAAATGAGGGTGTTATTTGTGGTTGCCCAATGGAAGTTTTTTCAGAGACTTCTCTGGAAGTTAGTGAAAAACTCAATAATAATATAGTTTTTCTAAATGGATATACCAATGGATATCTTATGTATTTACCAAGTAAAGAAGAGTTTACATATGGAGGGTATGAAGTTGAGTGGTGCCCTGTTGTTTATGGACCAATGTTTGGAATATTAATGCCATTTAGTAAAGATACTGAGCCCAATTTAGTTAAGGAGACTATAAAGTTAATTGCAGGCGAGGATAGTTTAGTGAAATGATTCAATAAAACGGCATTTTTAGAAAATGTAAAATACTCCATATAACAAAATACTGTCGTTCGCCTTGGCTGGACGGTAATTTTTATATGGTTATGAGTTAAAATATTACTTATAATAAAATTATAGGTATTTAAAATGTAATACCAATTCACATGAGAGAACCTAAGTACAGTTGCACTAAGTCTCTCTCACGTTGGCAATAGGACATGCTATCAGAAATGGCATATTGATTAAAGTTTTAGTTTCGCACTAATTTGTTGATTAATAGTAGAAATAATCAATAAGGATAAATTATATGATGTGTAGATAAATAGTAATTTTAGAAGGAGGACTAAATAATGGATTTCAGAAATACATTTGACCGAATACCAGAAACATTTGATAAATATAGGCCCAGATATTGTGATGAACTCTTTACAGAAATTATTACTGTATCTGACTTGAATTCAAGCAAAGATGTACTTGAAATTGGTCCAGGGACAGGACAAGCAACAGAGCCTATTTTAAAAACTGGCTGTAATTATAAGGCAATTGAACTTGGGGAGAACTTTACAGAATATATGAAAAACAAATATGGGACTTATAGTAATTTTGATATTGTAAATGCTGATTTTGAAACATACGATTTTGGAAATCAAACATTTGATTTAATATATTCAGCAGCTACAATTCAATGGATACCTGAAGAAATAGCATTCTCAAGAGCCTACAATATACTAAAACCTGGTGGCATTCTTGCAATGTTTATGACCCGTTCAGATGAGAAAAGTGCAAATGAAGAACTGTACAATAGAATAGGCGAGGTATATAAAGAACACTTTTTTGTTAAGCAGAGATATAATTGTAAAATGAAATATGATAATGTTGTGAATTATGGCTTTGTTAATTACAAATATCAAGACTGGAAAAAGGTAAGAACACTTAATGCTGATGAATATATTTCATATATTAGTACACATTGCGAGCATATAACTTTAGAAGAGCCTTATAAGTCTAAATTTTACACGGGAGTAAAAAAGGCTATTATAGATGCTGGCAATAAAATCATTATTAATGATACTATTCCATTATATCTTGCTCAAAAACCGCTATAAATCCCAATTTGAACGTGTGCTCTTGAATAGTACAAATCAAAAATTTTTGCGTTTTTGATGTATAAAATAATAGCTTAAGCATTAAAGTTGCAAAGAAGAAAATAAATACAATAAGCAATATGGGGGTGTTTAAATGGGGTTGTTATCGGATTTCCGACTTTCTGTGATTGAAAAAAATCTTGGTGTATATGGCATTCATGTTTATCAAAATGGAAAAACGCTGGCGGAACATCGATTCCGTAGCAATGATAGAGAAAATCTCTATTCCGCATCGAAAACCTTCGCATCCGTTGGAATTGGTATTGCAGAAAGCGAAGGTCGTTTCCTGTTATCGGATTATGTGCTGGATTTTTTTCCGGAATACAAGGATATCGCCTATTCAGGTTCTGAAAAAATAACTATTCGGCATTTGTTGCAAATGAGTTCTGGCCATATGTTCGAGGATTTCAGCCAATATAATTCTAAAGACAGAGCAGAACTTTTCTTTATCTCAGAGATGAAAAAAGAAGCTGGTTCAAATTTCTATTATGAGGATTTATGTACTTACATGCTTGGTCGGCTTGTAGAAAAAGTGAGCGGTAAAATAATGCTGGATTATTTAAAGCCTCGCTTGTTTGATATGTTGGAAATTGTAAATCCACAATGGAATACCTGTCAGTATGGACATACGTCCTGCTCAGGCGGTTTGTATCTGAATACTGAGGAATTTTCCCGAATTGGGATAACCTTACTGCAAAATGGAGTATACAAGGATAAGCAAATCGTTCCTGATGACTATGTAAACCTTCTGCATTCTGATTGGGTCGATACCACATCCAAAAACGATGCCGAAACTAGAGGTGGTTACGGTTATCAGGTATGGAAATGCACGCTTCCGAACACTTATCGATTGGACGGTATGTATGGTCAATTGTGTGTCGTTTTAACTGATTATAATGCTGTCATTACGGTCACCTCACACAACGAAATTGAACACAAGGATATCCTGCGCGCAATGTGGAGCGATATTCTTCCAAATTTGTAGGATGAAAAGACTGGCTTTGGTTGGGTTTTATAAGTTTCTTGCTAATAACAGTGAATATGTGCTAAATAGTTACTCTGAGCTTAAGTTAGGGCACTCCATATAACAAAGCACTCAAGTTCGCTTTGGCTTAATTAGGGTCAAGCCTCTGAAGAAGCTAAAGCATATCCTTTCGCAAAGCCAGGTCTGGCTAAGGCTTAAGGATGTCTTGAGTATAAAACATTATATGACATTTTAAATCTAATAAAGGTTATATTTATGCATAACATTTTTTACTCAAATTACATAATTAATAGTCGCGATTGTAATTATCTTAGAAGTAAAGATTATTTATATGTGCGACAAGAAGCAGACAAAATAGTAATTTGTCGCTGTGTTGCCACATTATATTTATGGAGGGAATTCCTTATGTTTATAGAAACAGAACACCTTGTTCTGCGTAAGTTCCAGGAAGATGATTTTGATGATTTCTGCGGATACGCAATGGATGATGAAATGTGCCAAATGATGGGCAGGAAACTGATGCACTCCAGAGAAGATGCCCGTTGGAATTTTGATTGGCTCAAAGATAAAGAAGAACGATGCTATGGGTTGGTCTATAAGGACACAGGTAGAATTATTGGCAATCTTACTGTTTGTGCTGTTCCCACGGAACTTTTAGAATTAGAGAAATTAAAAGGCAAAGTCGGAAAAAGCATGTCCTTCTCCATTTCCAAGAACTATCAGCGTAAAGGTTTGATGTTGGAAGCAGTAAATGCTGTCGTTAAGCACCTGTTTGACATAGAGGGTATGGACTACATTCAATGCGGTCATTTTCCTTTTAATACTGCTTCTGAAATGCTTCAAAAGAAACTGGGTTTCAAGTATCTTACGACTCTGCGTTTTGATGATGAAGGGATAGAGATTATTTCTATTGAAAATATACTTTGGAAAGGCAGATAACATCTCAGCGACAAATTCTAGTTTTCAGTTGGATAATAAAATGGAAATTTGAAATGAAGATTGTTTATAATCTCACTTTAGTTGATTTTTACTCAACGAATGAGTAATGGTGATTGCAAGCTGCTTGTAGTATTTTTATTATAGAAGCTTCTAAAAAATATAAAGGAGTAATGATTATGCAAATCAGAATTGGTGAAAATCTTCGAAAGCTTAGAATTAAAAACGAACTTACACAGGAAAAGCTTGCAGAGGTATTCGGGGTATCCCCTCAAGCAATTAGCCGTTGGGAGAACAACTCGACTTATCCAGATGTCACCATGCTTCCAAGCATTGCAAATTACTATAATGTATCAATCGATGAATTGATGGGAATGGATGAAATTCACAATGTTGAGAAAATTAACAGCACATTTTCTATTGTCCATGAATATGAGTCAAAAGGGATGATTGATGAAGCTATTCAAGTGCTTAGAGAAGCAATAAAAGTATATCCTAACAATTGTGGGTTTTTGTCCGAACTTGCATTAGCATTAACGTTAAAAATCAATACGGATACAGAATATGAGCTAGTTAAAGAAGCTATTGCACTATCTGAACGTGTGCTTTTGAATAGTACAAATGAAAAAATTAGAAGTACAACTAAAGCAAATCTTTGCTTTCTATATTTGAAAATATGTGAAGATGAGAAGGCTATAAAATTAGCTAAGACACTACCGCATGTTTGGGAGTGTCGAGAAATTTTATTACCAGAAATGTTTACTGAGGATGATTATATTATTGAATTGAAAAAAGGGATAATCACTATTATATCTGTAATCTGTGAGAAAATTGAAAATTCTAAAAAGCATAAGCATTCAAGTATTGATAAAATAATTGCTATTGGACCAAACACAACTACAAATGATGATTTAAAAGAAAAAATAGAATTGCTAACGCAATTCCTTGATGGATCTTCTTCATAAAAATTCCACCATAAGCAGTGGCAGCCATATAAGTTATAACTTATATGGCTGCCAGTTATGATAAATATGTTATAGGAAGTTAGAGGGAAGGTATAATACCATGAATAAAAGAAATGATATGATTGTAGAATGGGCAGTTAAAAGAATAGAAAAAGAATATAATGATGATGTGAGCCTTTTGCTCACATATGGTTCCTATGAAAATGGGACAGCTAATCCATTATCAGATGTGGATTTCTACTTTATACCAAAGACAAAACGTGCATATGAACTGAGCAAAACTTTTATTGTTGAAGGGATAGGATTTGATTTGTTTCCTATGTCCTGGGAAAGAGTTGAAGGACTTTCGGAATTGAAAGAATGTTTAACACCATGTCTGGCTAATGTTAAGATACTATATTGTAATTCAGAAGAAGACAAAAAAAGATTTGAGGAATTGCAAAATGGATTAAAGCAGAATTTAAACAATAAAGAGTTTATGTTAGATAAAGCATCTAAGGAAATGGAAACAGCTATGAATTTATATAATACTATGTTGTTTGAAGAAGATATCTGCGAACTGAAGACACTAGCTGGAGATATAGTTATGTTTTTATCAGATGCTGTAGCTTACTCAAACCAAACTTATTTCAGCCGTGGATTAAAAAAACAAATAGAGGACTTGAAAAACATGAAAAGCGTTCCGGATGATTTTGTATTGCTGTATGAGTCAGTTGTAAGGGCAAATTCAGAAGGAGAACTTAAAGAATGTTGCTATAAAATGATAAGTGATACAAGAATATTTTTGAATAGCAAAATCGAAATATCAAAAGAAAAGAATGTAAACTATGAAGAACTTGCGGAGTGGTATCAAGAACTTATCTCTACATGGAATAAAATCACAGTATGCTGTGATAGTGGTAATTATGTTCTTGCATATATTTCAGGGACATGCCTTCAGAGAGAATTGAACATAGTAGCTAAAGAATATGGTTTAGATAAATTTAACTTGATGGGTGCTTATGATGCAGATCATTTGGAACAGTTTAAGGAAAGAGCAATTGTGCTTCAAAAGGAAATCATAAAAATAATTTATGAAAAGGGTGCAAGTATTGAGGAGTATAATACTGTCGAAGAGTTTATTGATCAAAATTGATCTATTTCTTTGAAAGGATGATTTTATAACATACTTATTTGCATATTTTCTCACTATGTGCCACCAGTGATCATGTTCTAGATGATTGTGAGCATCAAAAAACTGTATTGCAAATAATATTGTTTTTACAAAATATGTTATAATAAAAAGTAATTAACTTCTAATTGCATGATAAATAGTAATTTGTAGGGGGGAAGAGGAAAATGGAACAGAAAAAAATACCTTTTTGGGAGGAGAGTTATAAAAACGATAATATTTCGGCATTTGGAATTAAGCCAAATCCAGAGGTAGAACAATATATTGAACTTTTTAATAAAAACGGTAGAGTATTAGAAGCTGGATGTGGAGAAGCAAAAAATACATTTTATCTTATGGAAAATGGATTCAATGATGTATCTGCCTTTGATTTATCAGAAAACGCTATAAATAAGGTACATAAAATAGCCGAAAAACGAAATATGCAGATAAATGCCTTTGTGCAAGATTTATGCACATTTGAATGGAAATATAACTATGATCTTGTTATTTCTTTTGGAACATTACATTTTGTGGATAGAGCAGGATGGCATAAATTTATAAATGATGCAAAAGAACATACTAAAGCAGGCGGAATTCATGTTATTCAAATATTTACCGATAAAGTTCCGGCATCTGATGATATCAAAGATTTTGCAGTAGGATTGGCAAAAGAAGGAGAGCTATTAGAACACTATAAAGATTGGGAAATAATTAATCACAAGGAATTTGTTCTTGAAGATGAGCATCCTGGTGCACCTAAACATTTTCATGCTATTAACAAGATTGTGGCAAGAAAGAAATGATCAAATTTCAATTTAGGGTTAAGTAATTTTGTCAGTGATTTGAGTGGTTCATATCACAAGTGCGAACTGAAGATTATTATATAATGGGTGAGGGAAGACATGGAAAACCATATTGAAAAAATTCAAAAGTATTTACATAATGGAGGTGCTGAAGATATGGATAATCGCATTGAAAGACTTCGAAAGTATATTGATGAAATTCTAATAAATATGGAAGACACTCAAGAAAGAAGGTGTGGTTACCTCCATCTTTATGGAGTTTCGCAGGCATGTGCAATGATTGCTCTCAAAAGAAATCAAGATGTTGAATTGGCTACCATGGTTGGTATGTTACATGATTTACATTCATATAAGGCTATGAATACTGAAAATCATGCTGAGAACGGAGCAGTTTTGGCACGTCAAATTCTTGAGGAGTTGTCATTGACAACTGATAATGAAACAGATTTAATATGTTCAGCTATTCGCAACCACAGTTCAAAGGCGACTACTCATTCTGCATTTGATGAAGTATTAAAAGATGCAGATGTTTTGCAACATTGTTTATATAATCCACTTTTTCCTGTGATGGAACATGAAAAATGTAGGTTTCAGAATTTACTAACTGAATTTGGTATTTTGTGAACATTATAAGCATAATACGAAGTTCAACAAATTCTAGTGGCAGCCATATAAGTTATAACTTATATGGCTGCCAGTTATGGTGTAGTTGAAAGGATGATTTTTATGGACATAATGCTAAAAGCAAGAACTAAAGAGCATGTTGTGACCTTTTGGGAGAGAACTCAAGATGAAGAAATAAAAAGATTATTTCCCTTTAGTACTAAATCCTTAGAAGAAGCATTAGTATTATTTGAGGGGTCTTTAAAAGAAGAAGCAGTAAGTTATGGTAAAGTAATTTACTTTAAAGACAGGTATGTTGGAGATATTTGGTGCTATGATATAGATGAAAATGAAGAAAAAATGTCTATGCTAAGTATTGTTATTTTTGAAAAGGAAGTGTGGGGTAAAGGAATAGCAACAGAGGCTTTAGAAGCTTTTATCAAGGAAGTATTTAATAAGTTTAATATAGAAAAAATAGGGGCGTTTACATACTCCCAAAATTATGGTTCAATAGGTTTATTAGAGAAGGTTGGATTTGAAAAAATTGATACGTTCGTTGAAGATGGAATTGAATCAAAGTATTTTGAAATACAAAATATAAGATAGACAAGGAAAGCTGCATAAAGAAAGGTTATACCTTATAAGGCCATTCAATCTGGTATGTGTACTAGGTTGAATGGCTTTTTGTATTATTTAAATTGATTTATATGGTGCGAAAGGTCCTTTAATAAAAAAGTAATAGTTATATTATAGTCAAAAAAGGTGTATACTATATATAATCATGATTATATAAATTGTGATTATATAAATCATGATTATGTAGTTTGTGGTTCTGTTAAGAAGGGAAGTGAAAATATGTTTTATGGCAGAAATGAAGAATTGGAATTTTTAAACTATAAATATGATAATAGTAATGCTCAGCTTATTGTGCTATATGGAAGAAGAAGGATAGGAAAAACGGAACTTCTAAGGCATTTTTGCAAGGATAAGTCACATATATTCTATGTATGTATAGAAACCACAGATAACCAGCAACTTAGCCTTTTTTCTAAAAAAGTCCTTGTAGATTCACCTATGAAATCATATATAAACTCATTTAATCAGTGGGAAGATGCTTTAAGATTTATTAAAGATGCTCCTGTTAATGGCAAAAAATTAGTTGTTATAGATGAATTTCCTTACATGGTTAATGCTAATAGTTCAATACCATCTATATTACAAAATCTATGGGATTCGGAATTAAAAAATGAGAATGTAATGATAATATTATGTGGTTCATCTATGAGCTTTATTGAAAAAGAAATTCTTGGAGAAAAAAATCCTTTATACGGAAGAACGACAGGAATATATAAATTATCTGAATTGGATTTTTTTACAGGCAGTAAGTTTTTTCCTAATTTAACTTCTGAAGATAAAATTAATGCTTATGCAATTTTAGGGGGAGTTCCTCACTATCTAAACCAATTTGATAGGAATTTATCTCTAGATGACAACATTAAAATAAATGTACTTACAAAAGGTTGTGTTCTTTACAATGAAGTTGAGTTTTTGATGAGGCAGGAACTAAGAGAAACTGCCATATATTATACGATTATACAGGCCATAGCTTTAGGAAATACAAAATTAAATGAAATATATACAAAAACAGGAATAGAAAAAACTAAAATAAGTGTATATATAAAAAATCTTATTGATCTTAATATACTTGAAAAAGAATATCCTGTAACGGAAGGAATAAAAAAAATAGTAAATATTCAGAATGGGCTTTATAAGATTAAGGATAATTATTTTAAATTCTACTTTAGATTTGTATTCCCCAATATTTCTCAGCTTGAAGAAGCTGATGCAGAGGGAGTTTATAAATATTATATAAAACCTGATTTGAATGAATATACAAGCTTTATCTTTGAAGATGTGTGCATTCAATATTTGAAAAAGCTAAATAAGAGAAACCTTCTACCTTTTAGATTTTCCAAAATAGGTCGTTGGTGGGATAAGAAAAATGAAATTGATATTGTCGCTTTTGATAGCAATGGTAATATACTTATAGGAGAATGCAAATGGAAAAATTCAAAAGTTGGAATAAAAGAATTTAATGCTTTAAAGGAAAAATCAATCCATATAAAAGGTGATTATAGAAATAAGTATTATTACCTTTTTTCAAAAAGCGGTTTTACAGAGGAGCTAATTGATATCAGCAATTTTGATGAAAGTGTAATACTTATAACCATGGAAGATATTTGCGGTTTAATATAAAAAAGATTAATAGAAAAGCATAGTGGTAGCCATATAAGTTATAACTTATATGGCTACCACAGGTGTGTTGGACACATTCGTTGAAGATGAAATTGAATCAAAGTATTTTGAAATACAAAATATAAGATAGACAAGGGAACCGCATAAAGAAAGTTTATGCTTTATAAGCCATTTGATCTGGTATATGTACCAGGTTTAATGGTCTTTTGCATTATTTAACTAATTTATAGGTGCGAAAGTCCTTTTATTAAAAAAGGTGTATACTTATATAATCACGATTATTGCACAAAAAAAAATAACTTTTCTTGGATGGAAGACCCAAGACCTATCAAAACACATTACTTAAAATAAAAATAGCAGGTTAAATTATGTAAAAGGAGATGTATAAAATGGTTAAAGTAGTAGCAAAAAAACATGTTAACGAAGGGAAAGTTGAGGAAGTAGTAAAGCTATATGAGGAATTGGTTAAAGCTTCAAGAAGAGAGGAAGGCTGCATAAAATATGAGTTATATCAGGATGAACAAGATTCCTCGATTTTAGCCGTAATTGAAGAATGGGATAGTAAGAATGTTTTAGAGAAACATATGAATTCAGAACATTTTACACGAATAGTTCCTATGATAGCTGAACTTACTTCAAAAAAATCTGATATCAATATATATAATAAGTTAATTTAGTAGTATTGGATGGATATCTTTGATTATATGTATCTATGCCTTTCAAAGTGCTATTATAATTAGTTATGTTAGTCATATAATCAATAATTAAGAAAGTCTTGTATTGCTGGTTTTCGTATATCTGGCACCTTTAGGATATAAATTGCATAAGATAGATTGATATATTTATAATAATTAAACATGGAGGGTTTAATGGGTTATTATAATATGGATGATGAGTACCAGCAGCATGATTTATATTGCAGGAATTACTGCCCTTATTATCGAACAGATTTTAAACCTTTTGATGCTGTTAAGAAGGCTATGCAAAAGGTGAGAATAGCGGTTGCCTGGCTTAAAGGGGGTTCCTCTAATCCTAATATAAAGGGCAGAGTTATTTTTAGGGATGTTCCTGGCGGAACACAGGTTTGTGTTAATGTTACAGGACTTCCTCCATATAGACCTGCATCAGGGGATACTCCTCAGATTGGTCCCCATGGATTCCATATACATGAATTTGGCAACTGTGATGAGGGAGATCCTAAGAATCCATTTAAAGCAGCAGGAGAGCATTGGAATCCAACCAAGCAGCCCCATGGAAACCATGCAGGAGATTTTCCTGTACTGTTCTCAAACAATGGAAATGCTCGTATGTGCTTTTTTACAAACAAATTTAAAGTTTCTGATATTATAGGAAAGGCAGTTATAATACATGAAAGCCCTGACGACTATAAGTCTCAGCCTGCAGGAAATGCAGGTAAACGTATTGCCTGCGGGGTTATAAAGGGATATTCCATACTAAAGCCATAGGTCTAGATGTGCACCGGAGCAATCTCCTTTCTCCGGTGTCCGGCAACTTGAATATAAAATGCTGTTATGCTAAAATTAATTTGTGAAAAGTGAATAGTTAAGTAACACAGGGGAGCTGGATTGGCCAGCTGAGATTGAGAACCATAATTCTCTGACCCTATGAACCTGAACTGGATAATACCAGCGTAGGAAGTGGTTTTGATATTAGGGTATTAAAAATATGTGTACAAAGGTGCAAGCTTCTTACGGCTTGTGCTTTTTTTATTTGTAAAAATAATTATGCGAGGAGATGGAATTATGAAAAAGGTATTGACAATAGCGGGTTCTGACAGCTGTGGAGGAGCGGGAGTACAGGCAGATTTAAAGACTTTTAGTGCAAATTATGTATATGGAATGAGCGTTATTACAGCTATAACAGCACAAAACACAAAGGGAGTTTTCGCAGTACAGGATATAGATGAGGATATTATAAAGGCACAGATTGATGCTATCTTCACGGATATAGAAGTTGATGCAGTTAAAATTGGTATGGTTTCTAAGATTTCTACAATTAATGCTATAAGTGAAAAGCTAAAGCAGTATAAGCCAGTAAATGTGGTTTTAGATCCTGTAATGATATCTAAAAGTGGGTATTCCCTATTAAAGACTGAATCTAAAAAGGCATTAATTACTGAATTGATACCTTTGGCAGATGTTATTACTCCTAACGTTCCAGAAGCAGAGGAAATACTTAAAGAGGTTGGAGCAAGTATTACTGTTATAAAAACAGTAGAAGATATGGAGAAGGCAGCAAAGGAAATCCATAAGCTTGGCTGTAAGAATGTCCTTTTAAAGGGAGGACATATGGATGGAGAAGCTGTAGATGTCCTATATGATGGAGAGAATATTTATCATTACCATTCAGAGAGAATACATACAAAGAATACACATGGCACAGGATGTACTTTATCTTCAGCCATAACATCAAATTTAGCACTTGGATTTAGCATAAAGGATTCAGTTAAAAATGCGAAGGAGTATATTACTACTGCTATTATGCATTCACTGGATATTGGACATGGTGTTGGACCTACTAATCATTTCTATGAACTATACAAAAGGGCAGGAGCAATAGATTAATATTTAAAAGCTGCGGCTAAAGCGATGATGATACCATATGTTTTGCATAAATGATTCTGCATTGCTTGACCCTAAACATTTATGCGAAATCATATTCCTTGATTCATAAATCACAATGTACACTATTCAAAAGCTTTATTGTGATTTATATAGAGCAATTTATGAAATAGCATGGAGGAAGATAAACAAATGGAAGCTTATAAAAGGATAGGTGAACTGCTATATAAATTAAGAGAAAAGACCCCCCTGGTGCATAATATAACAAATTATGTTACAGTCAATGATTGTGCAAATATTACCCTGGCTATAGGTGCTTCACCGGTTATGGCAGATGATATAAATGAAGTTTATGATATGGTATCCATAGCTTCAGCGTTGGTTTTAAATATAGGAACATTGAACAGCAGAACTGTGGATTCTATGATTGCAGCAGGGAAAAGGGCTAATGAGTTAAATATTCCTGTTGTGCTGGATCCTGTTGGTGCAGGAGCTACAGCTTATAGAACTCAAACAGCCAAGAAGATATTGAATGAAGTAAAATTATCTGTTATAAGAGGTAATTTATCAGAGATAAAAACCTTATATGGTATAAAGGCACAGACTAAAGGAGTAGATTCTGCGGAAAATATATCATCAAGTGAAAATGAGCTTATTAAGGCAAAAGAACTTGCTAAGGATTTTGCAAATAAATTAAATACAGTTATAGCTATAACTGGTGCTGTTGATATCATAACTGATGGAAATACCCTTTATTCTGTAGAAAATGGACATAAAATAATGTCTAAGGTTACAGGAACAGGCTGTATGTGTACCTCCCTAATTGGTTCCTATTTGGGAGCAGGAGAAGACAACTTGATTGCAGCTTTAGCTGGAGTTGTATCCATGGGAATTGCAGGAGAGGTTGCCTATGAAGGATTAGGTGAAAGTGGTGGTTCAGGAAGCCTTAAGGTAGGTATAATTGATGGGATTTATAATTTATCTGAGGAAATAATAGCAAAGAGGGGAAAAATAAATGAAGATTGATGTAAACTACAAGCTTTATCTTGTTACAGATAGAGATATGCTTAAAAATGTTGATTTATATACTGCCGTAGAGGAAGCAATAAAGGGTGGAGTTACATTAGTGCAGCTTAGGGAAAAGGATATTACAACCCAGAACTTCTATAAAACTGCAGTGAAAATAAAAAAAGTTACAGATAAGTATAATGTACCTTTAATAATAAATGACAGAATGGATATAGCATTAGCAGCAAATACAGCAGGACTTCATGTTGGGCAGGATGATATGCCATGTATAATAGCGAGAAAGCTTCTTGGAAATGATAGGATACTTGGTGTTTCTGCAAGAACATTGGAAGAGGCAATAAAAGCCGAAAAGGATGGAGCGGATTATATAGGAGTTGGAGCTGTGTTCCCAACATCCACAAAAGGTGATGCAAAGGCAGTTTCTATTGAGCTTCTAAAGAAAATAAAGGAAAGTGTATCTATTCCTGTGGTTGCCATAGGAGGAATCAATGAAAAAAATGCAAGCCTATTAAAGCCTGCAAATATTGATGGTATATCAGTAATCTCTAGTATTTTAGGTAAAGAAGATATAAGAGGAGCAGCAGAAACCCTAAAAGAGATAATGGAGAGTTAGGAAGAAGTATCCGACACTTTTTCTAGTGTTGACATTACTACATATTAGTGATATTTTGATAATAAACAGAATAATGTTAATCTTCAGGGCGAGGTGAAAGTCCCCACCGGCGGTAAAGCCCGCGAGCCGTAAGGCAGATTCGGTGTAATTCCGAGGCCGACAGTAAAGTCTGGATGGAAGAAGAGTGTATTAAAGGTATATATATTTATCAGTATTTTGATAATTTATATAGTACTTTTATATGTATTTGCTTTTATAGCCCTGAATTTATTCAGGGCTTTTCTTTTTGCATGCAAATAGATGTGAATACTAGATTATGGATATACTATACAATTATGAAAGGCTTATTAAAGCAACAATACACTAAGAGGTGTTGATTAAATGGATATAAAGTATATGAAAAGAGCATTGGAATTAGCTAAAAAGGGTATTGGATATACAAATCCTAATCCTCTTGTAGGGGCAGTTATAGTCAAGGATGGGAGGATTATTGGAGAGGGATATCATGAGATTTATGGTGGACATCATGCAGAGGTAAATGCATTTAAAAATGCTGTTGAAGATGTAGAGGGTGCTACAATGTATGTTACTCTTGAACCCTGTTCGCACTATGGAAAAACACCTCCCTGTGCTAATAAAATAGTTGAAAAAGGGATTAAAAAGGTTGTTGTAGCATTTAAGGATCCCAATCCAGAAGTGGCAGGACGGGGAATTAAAATCTTAAGGGAAAATGGAATAGAGGTTGTGACTGGAGTTTTAGAGGAGGAAAGCAGAAGGCTGAATGAAATATTCATAAAGTATATAACAACAGGGCTTCCCTTTTGCATACTAAAAACTGCAATGACCTTAGATGGAAAAATAGCAGCATGCACTGGAGACTCAAAATGGATTACAAATGAAGAGTCCAGAAAGTTTGTGCATAATTTAAGACATAGAGTTTCTGCAATAATGGTTGGAATAGGTACGATTATTAGAGATAACCCTTTGCTGAATACAAGACTTCAATCGGGCAGCGGCAGTGATCCCATAAGAGTTATTGTGGATACCAAAGCCAGGATACCCCTAGAGGCAAATGTATTAAATATGAAATCCAATGCGAAAACAATAATTGCGACAACTGAGTTAGCACAGAAAGAAAAAATTAAAGAGCTTGAAAATATGGGAGCGGAGATAATTATTGCACCTCTAAGAGACAACAGGGTTGATTTAAGATATTTAATGAAAGCATTGGGGCAAAGGAAAATTGATAGTGTTCTTTTAGAGGGTGGAAGCGAATTAAATTACTCAGCTATGGTATCAGATATCATTGATAAAGTAAATGCTTTTATTGCTCCTAAGTTCATAGGAGGTAAAGAAGCTAAGACTCCGATAGGAGGAGTGGGAAGACCATTAATGAAGGATGCAGTTCTGCTTAAGGATGTTGAAATTCATAGATTTGGTGAGGACATAATGGTTGAAGGTTATATTAATCGCATTAAAGATTCTGCATTGAGTGCTGAGTAATTAATGAATTAAGGAAAATGATTTTAGGCTCAAGCAATGTAGAATCATTTATGCGAAACATATATAAGAGGTGAGGGTGATAAAATGTTTACTGGAATAGTAGAGGAAATAGGAAGGATACATTCTGTTATTAAATCCGCTAAGTCTGCAAAAATTACAATTAAAGCAAGTCGAGTTTTAGAAGATATAAAGCTTGGAGATAGCATAAGTACAAATGGTGTATGTCTTACTGTTACAGAATTTACGTCTAAAACCTTTACTGTTGATGTTATGGCAGAAACAATGAGGAGAAGCAGCCTCAATATTTTATCCTCTGGAGATGAGGTTAATCTTGAAAGGGCTTTGGGAGTAGGAGATAGATTAGGAGGACATATTGTTAGTGGACACATTGATGGCATAGGAAGGATATCTAATTATGAAAATGAGGATAATGCAGTATGGGTTACCATAGAAGCGTGTAATGATATTTTAAAATACATAGTACAGAAGGGCTCCATTGCAATAGATGGCATAAGCTTAACAGTAGCCTATGTAGATGAAACTGTATTTAAGGTTTCTATTATTCCCCATACAAAGGAGGTTACTACATTGCTCAAAAAAAAGGTTGGCGATGTTGTAAATTTAGAATGTGATGTGGTTGGAAAATATATTGAAAAGCTAATTTTAGTTAAGGAAGAAACACCTACAAAAGGTGCTATTGATATGAATTTTTTAAGTGAGCATGGATTTGCATAGTTTTATAGGAGGGATTAGTATGTATAAATTTAACACCATTGAAGAGGCGATAGAAGATATTAAGGCTGGAAAAATAATAGTGGTTGTTGATGATGAGGATAGGGAAAACGAAGGGGATCTCTTAATAGCAGCAGAAAAGGTTTCACCTGAGATAATCAATTTTATGGCTAAGTATGGTAGAGGATTAATCTGCATGCCAATTATAGAAGAGAGACTTAGAGAACTAAACATTCATCATATGGTTGAGGAAAACACAGACAATCACAAAACAGCCTTTACAGTATCGATTGATGCAGAAGAAACTAAAACAGGAATATCTGCCTTTGAGAGAGCACTAACTATAAGCAAGGTTCTAGATCCAAAGTCATCTGAGAGTGACTTTAAAAGACCTGGACATGTTTTCCCACTCCAAGCTAGAAATGGAGGAGTGTTAAAAAGAGCAGGTCACACAGAGGCTGCAGTTGATTTGGCAAGGCTTTCAGGCTTGTATCCTGCAGGTGTTATATGTGAGATTATGAATGAGGATGGCACCATGGCAAGAGTTCCACAGCTTATGGAGTATGTTAAGGAGCATGATCTAAAAATAATAACAATCGCTGATTTAATTGCTTTTAGAAGAAAAAATGAGAAGTTTGTTAGAAGAGCAGCAGAAGCTAAGCTCCCAACAAAATATGGTGAGTTTAAAATGATTGGCTTTGAAAACACCTTAAATGGTGAACATCATGTAGCCCTTGTTAAGGGAGATGTTTCAGATGGTGCCCCTGTGCTAGTTAGAGTTCATTCAGAATGTCTTACTGGCGATGCCTTTGGCTCCATAAGATGTGACTGTGGAGAGCAGTATGCAGCAGCTATGAGAAATATTGAAAAAGAGGGAAGAGGAATTTTATTATACATGCGCCAGGAGGGAAGGGGAATTGGTCTTATAAATAAAATAAAGGCCTATTCCTTACAGGATAAGGGCATGGATACAGTAGAAGCAAATCTTGCCCTGGGATTTCCAGCAGATATGAGAGATTATGGGATAGGAGCTCAAATACTTGCAGATTTAGGTGTAAAAAAGGTTAGGCTTATGACTAACAACCCTAGAAAAATAAAGGGCTTAACAGGCTATGGAATTGAAATTGTAGAAAGGGTTCCTATACAAATGAATCATAATGAAAGAAATGAGTATTATTTAAAAACAAAGAAACAAAAGCTTGGTCACATGTTAAGTTTTGAGGAGGGAAAGTAGAATGAGAACATTTGAAGGAAATTTAGTTGCTGAAGGGTTAAGGTTTGGTATAGTTGTTGGAAGATTTAATGAGTTTATAGGAGGAAAGCTTCTGGTAGGAGCTATTGATGCTCTAAAGAGACATGGGGTAGAAGAGGATAATGTTGAAATTGCATGGGTGCCGGGAGCCTTTGAGATACCTCTTGTAGCTAAAAAAATGGCAAAAACAAAAAAGTATGACGGTGTGATTTGTCTTGGTGCTGTTATAAGAGGTGCTACACCACATTTTGACTATGTATCTAATGAAGTATCAAAGGGTATAGCCAGCGTATCTCTTGATACAGAAATACCTGTTATATTTGGAGTGCTAACTACGGATACTATTGAGCAGGCAATAGAAAGAGCAGGAACAAAGGCTGGAAATAAGGGATATGATGCAGCAGTAACTGCTATAGAAATGGCAAACCTTCTTAATCAGCTTTAAGAAGGAGAATCCTAACTAAAAGCTCATCTATAAGCTTTGCTTGCTGCATAGCATCTACCTCTATGTATTGTGCTCAAGGGAAAAAGTCAATAACATATGTAAATAAGCTTCCAAGGAGAGAGGTCAGGGTTGAGGGAAGGAGATAACTCCTTTCCAATGCCTGGCACTTTCATATCTATAGCTTTTCATGGGACTTGTTAAGGCGCTTTTGAATGAGCATATATCTTTCGTATGATGCTGAATTGTGTTCTTTATTTGTATTTATAGGCTGTGTGCAGCTTCTAAGTTTTATTAAATAGAATAATGTTTGCCTTATTGCAATGGATAATGTAAAAATAAGAAAAGCACATGATATATAATCCAGTTGTTCTTGCATATGCTTATATTTTATAAATTCACTGCTTGAAGCTGCTGCCAAGGTATTAAAACCATATATTGATGACATAATGGTAAAAAATATATTGATAAATATAACAAAAGAAAATGATAACATGCATAGTGTATTTAAAAACAATTCAAAGTATTTCTCCTGGAATTCCTTTAAATTACTAGTACAGGTTGTGTTGGTTTCAATTGGATAAACATCTGCTTTATTATGTACTAAGTTGTTTGCATTACTTAAGCTTTCGGTATTATTAAAAGATTTCTTAGTGGGGCCTTTAATCATGAGTTTTTTAAAGAATGCTTTTATACCATGATGAACCTTTCCAGAAAACATTGAAGGGGAAATCAATTGAATAATAGAACAGGAAAACACTATAAAAATGAGTAAATCCAATATACCATTGTTTATATAGCTTGATAATTTATAAACAGAGGCATTATTAATGTACATTATAACATTAAGAACTATACTGAGAAACAGAATTGTTTCCCAGTAAACAAGCTTTTTCCATAAAGGCTTTTCTTGGGATATGTTTCGTTCTTTATTAATGACTCTATAAATAGCAAGAATAATAATCAATGTAAAAAATGAAAATGCAATTAGCATTCTATCACTTCCTTTAACCTTAATTTAAATGATCAGATTGATCTAAATCTTTAAGTATGTTTGTTACTATGCTAGAAAGCTCCTTATTAGAGGAGGCTGTTGTAAATTTTTTATTTGCCCATATAATAAATTTTGTTTTAAGCAATACATAGTAATCAGCTTTGTTCTGCCAGGTAGTTGATGCTACCTCATCAAGGACTTCCAAAGCTGGCTGATTTTTTATAAGCTGTTTAAATTCGCTGATTGTTGGAGCTGCCTCCAGCATGTAAAAGCTCTCCTTTGATACAATCTTTGCCAGATTAAATTGACAAAGTATGGATAGGAAAATCTGGTATTCCTTTAATTTATCAAGAGGACAATATAAAGAATACCCATTCTCCATACCTATGTCTGTTATTTCAAAGGATTTTATAAACTTGGCTAAATGCTCAAGAGATAAATGAGTAGAGCTTTTGCTTTCATCACTAACAGGATGAAAGGCCAAGGATGATAATAATAATTCTTCCGTTAAGTTCTCACTGTTTTTTACTATTTCGTTATTGTTATTTGCAAGCAGCATTTTGGTATTTTCCCTATGCATTAGTGCAAAAAGAATGGTGAGTCCATCTATTAAAGCTGCAAATGCAAAACAGAACCAAGCGATACCTAAGGAATTTGTCCTCTTAAATAAATTTTTAATTGGGAGTATGTACATATTTTCAAGTACAAATTCCTGATTATTCAAATCAATAATAGTTCCAGTTGGAGAAATAGAATTAAGTATGTATGCTCCATTTTTTATTTCTGATTGAAGCTTTGAATAAAGTAGTAATGTATCAGTTAGTTTCAAAGAAATATCTCCATTAGGCTCTTTGTTGTAATTTTCAACATATACTTCTTGTTTTACAGTATTTAAGTCTTTCATGAAAGTTTGATTATGGCTGCCTAGAGTTATAAAGGAGTTTAAGGTATTATAGAAGCTCTCAGGAGCATCTGATGAAGTAACACTAGAATAGATAGTGTACATATTTGTCAGTATTGTGTTAAAGGTATTGCTTTCACCAGAATTTGAGGTTATATAATTTATACAGTACTGCTGAAGCTCGATTATTTTTTTGTCAAATGGTATCTGGCCATTTTGAGATATTTGGCTGTGCAGTGAGGATATAACATTATCAATTAGTTCTTTGTTGGATTGTAAATCTATATGCTCTTTTGTAAATTCGTCCAAGGATTTTCCGCCTAAAAGACTTTTGGCTTTATTTTCATAAATTGATGACTGTAGAGAGGCATTTTGTTGGGTTGTTTGTCCAATAATATTTGATATAGCAGCATTATATCTAGCCATATCCTCGTAATATTTATCCAGGTTCTTACCATAGCTGCTAATGTTCGGTTTTGATACACCTTTTATATTTGGCTTTATTATATTATTGGAAACTTGAAGCTTGGATAATTGGTTACTTAACTTGGTGTAGCTATCATTTTCCTTTAATAACCTTGAATATTCTTTTTGAATTTTACTTGTAATGTCAAAAACACATTCCTTCATTTCAGTATTTGAGTTATCGATGGTAATTTTATATTTGTCGGACATATTATGATATATTTGATTATATCTTTCTTCAAGGTATGCAATTGGAGAGTTTATATAGTTATATATACCTATGTAGGAAAAGTAGGTTGAACACAGCGATGAAAGAAGTAAAATGAATATGGTCCATATTCTATAATTTTTTCTCAAGTAGTTGCTTAGTGAAAAAACTATTGTTTGAATTGAAATAGAAAAAAGAAAGGGGGCGCTTAGACCAAATGGAAGATTTATACCTCCAAAATATACCTTGCTGCCTGAATATGTTGTGGATAAGGAAATAAGCTGCAAGAAGAATGTCGCTGTAACTAATATCCATGATAAAGAACTAGGATTAAACATTGTTTGAGCGTTGTGTCTAATATTATCTCTAAGAATGTTTTGGGTTCTGTCGTACTGCTTATTAAATTTATAGGCATCTAGTTTATCTTTTACCACATTTTTCATATGTTCTTTAATATTCAAAAGTATACCCTCCTTTTAAATATGTATATATATAACAAAATAAGATGTTATTAACATTATACATATTTTAGAAATAAAAGCAAATATTACTGTAAATAGAAGCATAAATGCATTAATACGCCTTAAGAAAGGAAAACATTATATGAACTATTTTATATATTGACTATTGCAATATGAGGTGGTAACATTTAAAATATTATTAGTCGACTAACTAAATTAGGGGTGATTTAATGACTTGTTTCAATCATGATTCTCTTTATGGGGCTTTTGTTGATGTGATAAGGGTTCACTATCATTGCATGTATAATTTGCTAAATGATGTAGGTCTGTATCCAGGTCAGCCCCATATGCTTTTTGCTTTAGTTGAGAAGGACGGTCAAAGCCAGAGGGAATTGGCTGAAAGGATAAAAATTAAGCCTGCAACTATAACTGTTATGATAAGCAGAATGGAAAAGGTTGGCTTGGTTGAGCGCAAAGCAGACTTGGAGGATCAAAGAGTTTCAAGGGTATATATTAAAGAGAAAGGAAAAGAAGTTTGTGAGCAAGTAAAGAGTATAGTGAATAATTTAGAAAAGGGATGCTTTGAAAATTTTACACAGGAAGAACAAGAGTTATTAAAAAAACTACTTATGCATATGAAAGATAATTTGAATAAATTATCCTGTGTCCCAAAGTAGGATGTGAGAGTTTTCACAGTGTTAATATATCGTTATTGAGTAAGGAGTGAATGCGATAATGTTTAAACTAGCAAAGTACCTAAAACCGTTTACTGCAATGATAATGGCTGCGATAATACTGCTATTTGTCCAGGCAATGTGTGACCTTTCACTGCCAGATTACATGTCAAACATCGTTAACAAGGGAATACAACAGGGTGGTATTGAAAATGCAGTTCCTAAGGCAGTAAGACAAAGTAAAATGGATAAACTCACATTGTTTATGAGTCCAGAACAAAAAAAGGAGATTATAGAAAATTACACATTAGTGGATAAATCAAGTCCAGACTATGATAAGTATGTTAAGGATTATCCAAACCTGGCAAAGGAGCCTGTTTATATCCTTAAGGATGTTGATAAAACACAAATTGATAATATGAACCCTGTGATGGGAAAAGCTTTTCTTGCAGTTTCAGGAGTTGAAAAGGCAAAGGAGAATGCAAAGGGTGGAGTAATTGACTTTAATGGAATGAAAATACCTGCAAACACTGATCTTTTTGCAGTTATAGCTAAGCTTCCCTATGAAGAGGTTTCTAAGATAACTGACTCCATGGACAAGAAGTTTGCAGCATTAGGTGATAAAATGATTACTCAAGCTGCTGTTGGTTCAGTTAAAGCTGAGTATGCCCAATTGGGTGTGAATACAGATAAAATACAAAGTAGATATATTATAAATACAGGAATGCTTATGCTTTTAATATCCCTTTTAGCTGCAGCATGTACTGTTGCTGTTGGATTTTTAGCATCAAAATCTGCAGCAGGCTTGTCAAAAGATTTGCGTAAAAATATTTTTAATAAGGTTGAGAGCTTTTCAAATGCAGAGTTTGATAAATTCTCAACAGCTTCACTTATAACAAGAACTACAAATGATATTACCCAGATACAGATGCTTATTATAATTATGATAAGAATGGTGTTCTATGCACCAATAATGGGTGTTGGTGGAGTAATAAGGGCTATTGGCAAAAGCACATCAATGTCATGGATTATTGCAGTTGCAGTTATAGTGCTCCTAGGATTAATACTCACTGTATTTTCATTGGCAATGCCAAAGTTTAAGATAGTACAAAAGCTTATTGACAGGTTAAATCTTGTTACCCGTGAAAACCTTTCGGGTATGATGGTTATAAGAGCCTTTAATACTCAAAAATTTGAGGAAGATCGTTTTGATAAAGCGAACAAAGACCTTACAAGTACAAACCTTTTTGTTAACCGAGTTATAGTGTTTATGATGCCAGCTATGATGCTTATAATGAATGGTGTTACACTGCTTATAGTTTGGGTTGGTGCACATCAGATTGAAAGCTCAAGCATGCAGGTAGGTGACATGATGGCATTTATGCAGTATGCAATGCAGATATTAATGTCATTTTTAATGCTTTCACTTATGTTTATCATGATACCAAGAGCATCAGTATCAGCACAGCGTATTGCTGAGGTTTTAGAGACTGAGCCTACAATTATTGATCCAAAAGAACCTAAGATGTTTGATGAAAATCAAAAGGGTGTGCTGGAGTTTAAAGATGTATCCTTTAAGTATCCAGGTGCAGAGGAGAATGTATTGAATAATATAAACTTTACAGCACTACCAGGTCAGACTACAGCCTTTATTGGATCTACAGGTTCTGGAAAAACAACATTGATTAACCTGATTCCTCGTTTCTATGATGTAACAGATGGTCAGGTACTCATAGACGGGGTAGATGTAAGAGAGGTTATGCAGAAGGAACTTAGAAGCAAAATTGGCTATATTCCACAGAAAGCATCATTATTCAGTGGAACAATTGAATCCAATCTAAAATATGGTGATGAAAATGCAGGGGCTGATGATATAGAAAAATCTGCTGAAGTTGCCCAGGCAATGGAGTTTATAAATGAAAAGCCTGAAAGATTTGAAAGGGAAATTTCCCAAGGCGGAACAAATGTATCTGGAGGACAGAAGCAGAGATTATCAATTGCCCGTGCCCTTATAAAGAAGCCGGAAATATATATCTTTGATGACAGCTTCTCAGCCCTTGATTTTAAAACAGATGCAGCCCTTAGAAAAGCCTTGAAAGACTATACAGTTACTGGCACAGTGCTCATTGTTGCACAGCGTATTTCAACAATTATGAATGCAGAGCAAATAATAGTTCTTGATGATGGCAAAATAGTTGGCGTAGGCACCCATAAAGAGCTTATGGAAAATTGTGAAACCTATCAAGAAATTGCTTTATCACAGCTCTCAAAGGAGGAACTAGCATGAGTGAGCATGAAAATAAAGAATTAAAACATAAGCAGCCCAGGGGACGTGGGGGAATGGGACATGGACCAGGAGGCATGATGCAGGGTGGTGAAAAGGCCCGTGACTTTAAAGGGACAATGAAAAAACTGATTAGCTACTTAAGTGTATACAAAATATCTATAATGGTTGTGATTTTATTCGCAGCAGCCAGTGCTGTATTCTCCATAGTAGGCCCTAAAATATTAGGTAAAGTTACTACAAAGTTATTTGAGGGTATAATGGGTAAAATTTCTGGTACTGGTGGTGGAATAGATTTTAACTATATAGGAAGAATAATTCTGCTTCTAGCAGCCTTGTATTTAATAAGTGCATTATTCAGTTATGTTCAAGGCTGGATTATGTCCAGTGTTTCTATGAAGGTAAGCTATAACTTTAGAAAGGAAATATCAGAAAAGATTAACCGTATGCCTCTAAAGTACTTTGAAGGTACGAACCATGGAGAGGTATTATCCCGTGTTACTAATGATGTTGATACAGTAAGCCAGACCCTTAACCAGAGCATGACTCAAATTATTACATCAGTTACAACAGTAATTGGAGTTTTGGTTATGATGTTCAGCATTAGCTGGATGATGACACTGGTGGCACTATTAATAATTCCTATATCCATGATATTTATAATACTTGTAGTAAAACGCTCTCAGAAGTACTTTAAGGAGCAGCAGGTTTATTTAGGTCATGTAAATGGCCATGTTGAAGAAATGTATGGTGGACACACTGTAGTTAAGGCATTTAATGGAGAGGAAAAAAGTGTTGAGAAGTTTGATGAATACAACAACCAGCTTTATGGTGTTGCATGGAAATCTCAGTTCCTTTCCGGCATGATGATGCCTATTATGACCTTTGTAGGCAATATTGGTTTTGTTGCTGTGTCCGTTTTAGGCGGATGGCTTGCTGTTAAAAAGACTATAGAGGTTGGAGATATTCAAGCCTTCATTCAATACATGCGTTCATTTACACAGCCAATTGCACAGATTGCAAATATATCTAATGTGCTTCAGCAAACTGCAGCTTCTGCAGAACGTGTATTTGAATTCCTTGCAGAGGAAGAAGAAATCCCTGAAGCTAAAAACCCTGTAAAGCTTGAAACAGTAGAGGGAAGTGTTGAGTTTAAGAATGTTCACTTTGGATACAATCCAGATAAAATAGTAATAAATGATTTTTCTGCAATGGTTAAGCCAGGTCAAAAGGTTGCTATTGTTGGACCTACTGGTGCAGGAAAGACAACTATGGTTAAGCTTTTAATGCGCTTTTATGATGTAAATGAAGGAGCAATACTTGTTGATGGCCATGATATAAAGGAATTTACTCGAAATGACCTGCGTTCAATGTTCGGTATGGTTTTGCAGGATACATGGCTATATAATGGTACTATAATGGAGAATTTACGTTATGGTCGTCTTGATGCATCTGATGAAGAGGTTATAGCTGCAGCAAAGGCAGCCCATGTTGACAGCTTTGTACGTACGCTTCCGGATGGATATAATATGGTACTTAATGAAGAAGCATCAAACGTATCCCAGGGTCAAAAACAGCTGCTTACCATTGCAAGGGCAATACTTAAGGATCCTAAGATACTAATTCTTGATGAGGCAACAAGCTCCATAGATACTCGTACTGAGATGCAGATTAAAAAAGCAATGAACAACCTTATGGAGAATCGCACAAGCTTTATAATTGCTCACCGTTTATCTACAATACGTGATGCAGATTTAATCCTCGTTATGAATCACGGAGATATTGTTGAACAGGGAACTCATAAGGAGCTATTAGAAAAGAATGGCTTCTATGCTAACCTATATTACAGTCAGTTTGAGGCTGATCAGGCCAGCTAATATATAAAAGGTATGAAGTTTAGATATTAAATCTAAATTTCATACCTTTTATAGATATGTTTCGAATAAATGTTTCTACATCTATTCAAGCCCAAGTTTGGAATTAATAAATGCTTCAATGGATTTTCGGTAGCGGAGATAAATTAAAACTCCAAACAGGGATAGTATGCCTAGGATTATCCATTGATTTAATGATAGATTAAGTACATTTGAACCTGTAATAGAGGTTATTATAACACTTGGTAATCTACCAATTATAAGAATCAAAACATAAAGTCTTAAAGGAATTTTAGATAAACCTGCAAGAAAGCATATCGCATCATCGGGTAAAAAAGGCACCAGGTAAAGGAGAAAAAGGGTGACAACAAAGTTTTTAGCAAATATATTTTCATATTTATTAAATATTGATTCTCCAATAAGCTTTATAACCAGCTTTCTTCCGAAAATACGTGCAAGGAAAAAAGCAAGTAAAGAGCCTAGAATTATGGCAGGACCACTTAATAGGAATGAGTTAAGACAACCAAAAACTGCAGCACCTGCCAGTGAAGTAAAGGTTCCTGGTATTGGTGATATTATAACCTGTGATACTTGTATTATAAAAAAAGCTAATGGGGCTAAAGCACCCTTGGATAGAATAAACTTTTTTATGGCTTCAGTTGAATGAAACATTTTTCTCATGCAAATATATGTATTGCTGGTATGAAATATGTATACCAATACTGCTGTTACTGCAGCGAAAATAATTATTTTAATTAATGTATTTTTTTTCATGGAAGTTCTCCCTTCTGCAAAAGCTGTAGCAGCAAAATTTATTTGATTTATATAAAAATAACTGTCATAATTATAAATTAATTGATATGTTTCACGCAAATGATTCTACATTACTCGACCTGAACATTTATGTGAAATCATATTCCTTGATTTACTAATTGCACATTACCCAATTAAAATCTTTAGTGCGATTAGTATAAAGAATTATTTCCTTATTAAACATATCATTCTAAATTCAGTGCTATTACTTGAGTTTATAATTTAATTATATATGAAAATATTATATTAATATATCTAATAACCTTACAATAAAGCAATTGTAGCTTACAGTTTTGTAATGTAGTAAGAAAAAAGCAGTTTACGTAATAAATTAAGATGGATAGGTGATTATTATGGAATTGATCGTTGCTTTCATTATTTCATTTTTTCTTTTGATCTTAAGTGCCTTTAGGGGAATATTCCCTGCATATCCGTTGATGATAAGCTTTGTGCTGTTTTTTATAGCAGCAGTACGAAGGGGATATAGTTTAAAGGATGTTTTAGGGATGGCCTGTAATGGAGGTAAAAAAGCTTTCATAGTTATAGAAATTTTTATACTTATTGGCACTATTACTGCCATATGGATGGCATCTGGTACTGTATCTGCAATAGTTTATTATGGGATAAAGCTTATAAATCCTAATTTATTTATATTATCAACCTTTATAATAAGCTGCTGTGTTTCAACTTTAATTGGAACATCCTTTGGAACTGTGGGAACTGTAGGAATAGCGCTTATGGTTATTGCAAGGAGTGGCGGTGTGAGTATTGCCGCAACAGCAGGAGCGATTATTGCTGGAGCATATTTTGGAGACAGGTGTTCCCCAATGTCTTCAAGTGCAAGTCTTATTGCCCATCTTACAGAAACGAATATCTATGAAAATATAAAAAATATGATTAAAACATCCATTGTTCCTTTTTTTATTTCGATTATCCTTTATACACTTGTGTCATTCAGATTTCCACTTGGAAATATATCGAGTAGCATAAACAATGAAATAGCTAAAGCTTTTAATATAAGTATTATTGCTTTAATTCCTGCTTTTATTATTATCGTTTTTGCTGTTTTTAAGGTAAATGTTAAAACATCCATGGTTATTAGCATAATTACAGCCTTTTTATTGAGTATTTTTATACAGCATAATACAATCTTGGATTCAGTAAGGTTCATTATATACGGGTATAATATGGATAAGGCTAGTCCTCTTTACTCAATAATAAAGGGTGGAGGAGTTCTTTCAATGCTTAAAACATCACTGGTTATATTAATATCATCTGCTCTATCCGGTATATTTGAGGGTACAAATATGCTAAAAAGATTTGAGACTATAAATGCAAATTCAAGATATGAGGTTTATAGAAACATAACAATTACTAGTATTATTTCTGCTTTATTTGCATGTAGTCAGGTACTTGCAGTTATAATAACCCATATGCTTAATAAAAAGGTATATGAAAAGAATAAAATAGATAAATTAAACTTTGCTGTTGATCTTGAAAACACAGCAATAGTCATCTCTGCTTTAATTCCATGGAATATAGCTTTACTCGTCCCAATGACAAACCTTAGGGCTGACACATCATGTGTGCCATATTTATTCTATTTATATATTCTACCGATTGTAAATTTTATAGCTTTAAAACTAGCTTAAGTGACAGGGAAACCTCCAAAAAAGAACCACTGTTTTATGAGTGCTTACTTTTTCGGAGGTTTCCCTGTCACTATTGCTGTTTATTTCGGTTGTTTTTTTGTTTTAAATACAGGTAAATCCATTAAAGTACCCCTATATAATGTCTTTTCTTGAATTATTATTTTAAAGGTATTCTCAATTTTTTTAAGTGTTTGGAGTTCTCTTTTAGTAACAATAGAGATGGTATTACCGAGAACCTTTGATCTACCAGTTCTACCTGCTCTGTGTAAATACTCCTTTATATTTTCAGGCAAATCTAAATTGATAATATGGGTTAAACCCTTTATATCAAGACCTCTCGCAGCTATATCTGAAGCTATTAATAGCTGAATTTTCCCACTTCTAAAATCCTCTAAGCCCTTCTTTCGTTCTTCCTTTGAGGCAGCGCCATATATTCCATATGCCTTAATGTGATGGAATTGAAGCTTTGATGTAACCTCTTGTATTTCTTCGTTCTTGTTTAGAAATACAATTGCTCTTTCAGGCTTTACTGCCGCTATTAGCTTTCGTAAAACTTCAACCTTTTCTCTTTGTTCGGAAACTATATACATATGATTAATGTTTGGGTTAATGGGCTCATCTTGTATTTTTATTACATCAGGCTCCTTCATTAAATCATTTGCAGTGTTTATGGCAGCTTCACTTATAGTTGCTGAAAACATCATTAATTGCCTGTCCTTCAGGGTAGTTTTAATAACGTCTTTTACTTGAGGTAAATTGTTTGCATCTAGAAGCCTGTCACCCTCATCTATGACAATGGTCTTAACAGTATGCGCACTTATTTTCCTCAATTTTATAAGCTCTAATATTCTGCCAGGAGTGCCTATAATTATATGTGGTTTTTCCTTTAGTCTTTCAATTTGCCTTTTTATATTTACTTCACCTATTATTGAAGTTGAAGTTACAGGTAGACCTGAATCTTGAGATAAAAGCTTTGCTACATTAAATATCTGCATAACCAGTTCATGAGTTGGTGCCAAAATGATAGCCTGCATCTCCCTTTTATCTGTATGCATTCTCTGAAATATAGGAAGAAGATATGCTAATGTTTTTCCGCTTCCTGTTATTGATTGACCTATTATATCTTTATTTTCTAATGCAAGTGGTATTGCCTGAGTTTGAATACTTGTGGGTTCAGTTATACCTTCTTTTTTTAAGCCTTCTATTAAGTTTGGATTTAATCCTAATTCTTCAAATGTTGTTGTCATATTATTCTCCTTTAAGGTACTTTTACCTATAGTTGATTACAATACATTTTATAATAAAAAAACACATAAGTCTATTCTCAATCTTAGTTTTGTCAATAACAAGTGGTTTTAAGCATTAAGTGCTGTTATATTTATTTTTAATTCTTCTAGAGTTTTCGCATACTTTTTTTTATGATAATTTAGGAAATTAGTTTTAATATATAATTACAGCACAGAGCTGTATGAATAAGCTTATATGCTTCAGTTTTAAAACTGTGCGGTGCATTTGGTCTCTGACCTTATGTATGCCTGGGCTTATTCATAAAGGAAACTGGTGTTGAAGGTTCAAATCCTTCCTCAAGCCCTTAAGGCTTGCGTAGCTCAATGGTAGAGCACAGCTATGGCAGCACCTAAAAGTGCGGGGTTCAAATCCCCTCCAATATTACCCTGTCGCGGTAATTTTTATCCTTGGTGGTTTGGCAAAGAGTTTTAGCTAAAGCAAGCCCTTTTCTTGCTCTAGCAAGCAGAAACTAACCCTGTGCATTAAAGGATATCGTATGTATTGTGGAATAGCTTCTACATTTAAATTAGCTCAGAGCTTTAAGCTTCCAGCTAGTTTAAAGCATACTTAATTTTTGCCCGTTGGAATTTGCTATAAACTTTTTGCCAGCCTTCGTAAAAATAGCACCATAAAGTGCATTGAATATATAAAGCAAGCCCTTTTCTTGCTCTAGCAAGCAGAAACTAACCCTGTGCATTAAAGGATATCGTATGTATTGTGGAATAGCTTCTACATTTAAATTAGCTCAGAGCTTTAAGCTTCCAGCTAGTTTAAAGCATACTTAATTTTTGCCCGTTGGAATTTGCTATAAACTTTTTGCCAGCCTTCGTAAAAATAGCACCATAAAGTGCATTGAATATATAAAGCAATTTGGTAATATGTCAAGAACAAAATGAAAAGAATATGAAATGATTTTTTTAAAATAGGGTAACCTTAATAAACATACTCCGAAACCAGAACGTATGTTCGTAAATTCTATATAGATTAATCTACTCTATTTGAAGAGTAGAGTTGATTTTTAGCCAGCAATCCAAAAATCAAACGAATTAGTTTACGAGATGTTAGTGCGAGTGCTCGTTTGTGCTGATGAGTAGTTACTTCAGCAAATTTCTTCTGATAGAATACCTGATACTCAGGAATGTGTCTTACGACACTTCCAGCAGCTTCTATCAGATAATAGCGCAAATAGCGATTACCTGCCTTGTTCATAGGTGTGTTTTCAGCTTTGAAACCACCAGATTGATTTTCTTTCCACACGATGCCAGCGTATTTAGCAATGGCATCATTGTTAGGAAATGCATGGACACTACCTAGCTCAGCGAGAATACCACTGGAGTAAACAGGACCAAAGCCTGGGATTGACATGAGAATCTGATATTCCACAGGATTCATTCCCATAACAGTTTTTTCAATAGCCTTGTTAATAGCTTTAAGCTCCTTCTCGAAGGCCTGAATACAGTTGAAAGAACAGGCAATAGAAGTTGTCAAAGGCTCATACAAACATTTATCAAGGCGGTATGAATTACGTGCAGCCTGTTGTAAAACTTCAGCAGTCATTTGAGGATTAGAAATTCGCTTGCGACTTTTTTTATTGACAAAATCAACAAGATCTTCAATCGAAGTATTTGCAATGTCCTCAGAAGATAGAAAATCAGTCAATATGGAAGAAGCAGTAGCACCGTATTTATCAGAAAAAGGATGTTCATCACCCTGTAACAAAGCAAATTCACTAAACTTGAGAAATACATTTGAGAGCATATAAGTTTTTTCTCTAGTTAAGCAATCAACAATATGGAGCCTGTGTCTTGTAAGCCTTTGCAAAGCAAGATATTGAGAACCACGCCAAGGTTCGGTGTGAATTCTGCCAACCCTTGCAAAATCAGCAATAACAAAAGAATCAATGCCATCATTTTTATCGAGGGCATTAAAGGAAGCTTTGTAGTTAGCAATTTCCTTAGGATTCAAACAGTAAACAAAGGGCTTGTATGGCATAAGCTTTTCACTGGCAGATAAGAAATTTGCAATATGCACTCCATAAAATGAAGTGGATTCTAAGCCAATTATGACAGCTCTAAAGGTACTATTGCTAAGTATATCAGCAAGCATAGCTTCTAATTGATCTGCACCAGATTGTGTATTAGGAACAGGTTTCATTTGGATTAAAAACTCTTGTTCAAAGTTAATTGCGGAGACAACATTTTGTCTCGCACCAATATCAATACCAACAAATAGAGTTGATAAGTAGTCTATCTTCTTCATGAAATCACCACCTTTCGAGAGTAATGAGGAAACTTAGAAAGGAATTATCCTAATCCAGAGCACTGACTGCAACCTCGCGTAATCAGCATTCATCCAAGCGAAATACCTTGCTGGTGGCTACGAATGGAGATGCAACATTTGTGTAAGCAGAATGTGATACTCTGGTCAGGCTGCAAGCTTAATAGGCAATAACAAATAGTTTTGCAGGAGAGATAAGCAGTAACCTTCGCTAAAGTTCCATTAGAAATATTTTAGCATTAGGGAATTCCTTTATAAATAGTTAATGAAATCTGTATAGATAGGAAAGTAAAACAGACAGCAATTACGGAATTGGGAGAATACCCACAGAAAGACACAGACACATTCTTGTCTATACTAAAATATAAAAATAAATAAGTTTATAGCAATCATTTAACTGACTATAAACTTATTATACGAGGTGGGATGTTTATGAAATATGTTGTAAATACATATGAAGTAGGTTTGTTATTTAAAAACAACAGCTTTATTAAGGCCTTGACGCCTAGAACCTACATTACTATGCCATTTTCAAAAAAGTGGATACTCTCTGTAGACATGGCGGATAAATTTGACCCAGGCTATGAACTTGCATTGTTCTTAGAAGATAGGATTTTCGCTGAAAAGCTTGATGTAATTAATCTTAAAGATAATGAAATAGCTCTACATTATTCTGAGGGGAACTTTTGTGATATTATTGCCAGTGGTCAGCATGCATATTTTAATACACTAAAAAAGCATACATTTTTTGTTTTAGATACTAATAATCCCTTTGTCCCTGATGAAATTGACAAGTCTATATTTAAGAATGAATATTTTAAAAATCAGGGAAGCAAATACATTGATATATTTATAGTACCAACTGGTAAGCTTGGAATTTTAACAATGAATGGGGAGTTCGTAAAAACTCTGCCAGCGGGTACCCATTATTTCTTAAAGGGTATAAATAGTATTGAGGTAAAAGTAGTTGATATCAGAAAAAGGCTGATTGAAATATCCGGACAGGAACTATTATCTGAAGATAAAGTAACACTTCGAATGAACTTTATATTTCAATATAGAATAACAGATGCAGTAAAGATAGCAATGGAGTTTGATAATTTTGAGCAGCAGCTTTATACAACTATGCAGCTTGCCTTAAGAGAATATGTAGCAACAAGAAAGCTGGATCAGCTTCTTGCAGAAAAGCATGAGATAGGAACTATAATATTGAAGGAAGTTAAGTCTAAAGAGGAACAATTTGGTGTAGAATTTGTTGAAGCAGGAGTTAAGGATATAATTCTTCCTGGGGATATAAAGGATATATTAAATACTGTGCTAATTGCAGAGAAAAAGGCATATGCAAATGTAATAACTCGCAGGGAAGAGACAGCCTCTACTAGAAGCTTGCTTAATACAGCAAAGCTAATGGATGAAAATAAAACATTATATAGATTAAAGGAACTTGAATATCTTGAACATATTTGCGACAAGGTTGGTAATATCTCGCTTTCGTCAAATGCTGGAGTTCTAGAGCAGCTAATGAGCTTAATTGAAAAGAAAGATGAATAGGCCTCAGGTATATAAGCCTGGGGCTTTCTATTTTAGCATTTGAAACTGCCTTTCTATTCTCTCTTTAAATTTCAATTTAAAATCCATAGGACCCAAAACCTTAATTGCAGGTCCAAATGACAATAGAAGTATCAAAAGTTCCTGCTCGTCATCATCATTATAGTAGATTTTAATTCTGCATTTGCCTGATTCTTCATGAAAGCTCGATATTCTCTCATAGCTTGACAAACCTATAAAAACCCTTTCAAAGCCATTACGAAGATTAGACACTTCTATTTCAATGGGTTCAGGCTTCTTTTTTGCAGCTATGAAGGCTTCAAAATCAATGTCAAAGGACTGATTAAGGACGGATATGGATAACATTCTTGCAACATTAAGCTTTACATAGCTTTTAGCTTTTTCATGAACTATACTAACGCCACATAGACGAAATTTATCATCACGAATCCCGTATTCCAGCTTATATGGAGCAAGCTTTATTGTTTTACGCTCACCCCTTGAATTGTTGAAACAAACCCTTAAAGCATTGTTATTACTTATGGATTGAAGTATGGTTTTAAAGTTTTTAATATATTTCTCATCTGAATAATTATCGCTATCAAGAGCCGTTTCAGTAAGGATAATATCATAAGGATTGAAGAGGGGATTTATATCAGAAAATAGTTTATTTAGCTCATCCAGCATGCTGTCCTCAAAAAATAAGCGAAGCTTCTTATCAAGGAGCATACTTTTTATGAAGCACTTTTGAAGGTCTGTTAAAAATTTTGTGGGGCTGGACTTAAGAACAGAATTATAGTCAGCATCGGATTTCTTCAAAAGATTATATCCTTCACCGTTGGATATAACATCAGGAGTAAAGTATATGCTGCTTTCTGAAAAACCATATTGAGCTACTATATTGTTGATTTCTTCTAGTGTCACAGGACTTTTAGATGCCTGTCCAAGTATTATTTCAAGCATAAAATAGTATAGACCATATATCTCATTATAAATATCATTCATATAAACACCTACTTTACTTACAATACATCGCTGCCATAGAATTAATATCCCTTTTAAACTGTGCTATAACATGGGTTTCACTGCCTTCTATTTCAATAATTCTGCCTATAAAGGTTCTAAGCCAAGGAACCATCTCAAGAGTATCCGAAACATCTATGCTGTATTCAAAAACATTAGAGGATACCTTTGCTATAACACCATGTTTACCTTCTCTCTTAAGTCTTTCAAGCATATATTGTTCAGTATTTTCGTCAATACTAATAAGCATCCTCACATTATGAGGTTTCTCTGTTACTTGATGCATTATTGAGAAGGCATTTTTAGATCGCAGTTCATATTCAGTTTTAACACTATCATATTCAGAATATATATCTCCTAAGGATATATCCTTTATGTAATCAAGCCGAACAGTGGAGAATTTATTCTTATTTACACTGTAAACCGCAATATACTGCCTGCCAGTCTTTGTATTAGACAAAATCTTAAGAGGAATAACTGATGTCTTAGTTCCTCTATTGCTTTTACTGCTGATTATATTAAGCTTAATAACCTTCTTATTGTTCATAGCGCCAAATATGTTAAGCAGTACTTCATTATCAAGTATTTGAGCAAAGAAAATCTGCCTATATATAAAGGGGCTGTCCACTGTATTATTTATCGAATGACCTATAAATCCCAAGGGTAGTACATTTTTATAATAGGATAAAGCTGTATTAAGATTCTCTATTGTGTTTGGATTTAAACAACATATTGGGTTATCACATAAAGAGTAGCATAGAATTTTACCAAGCTTCTCTGTTTTTAATATTCCAAGCTTTGTGTATTCATTTAACTTGTTTCGGATTGTCATCGTGTCAATGGGTTCACCTGGAATTAATTCACTTGTATAGTCTTTAGTTATTATTTCTGCAATCTCCACTACACTTAAATTACTGTTCTGAGAGAGAATATCCAATATTACAAAATGAAGAAAACAATCCTTTTTAGTGAAGGATTTTGTCTGCCATATCTTAAATAAAGGGTTTGAGGTCTTTGCAACTGTATTAGAGGATATGGAAATAGTTTTCCCTTTGCTATCACGGTTTTTCACTATATGTTCACTTAGATAGCTTTCTATTCTTCTGCGCTCATTATCATAACTTCGAGGAGAAACGCTATGATAATCACCTCGTCCCTTAAATCCATAGATGTAGAAATCACGAGCAAAGGCCCTGATTTTTTCAAAGTTTTTAATTAGTTCAGTATATCCTGACATAGTTTATCACCATACATTAATAATATTTAAATTTAATACAATTTATATAATTATAACATTCTTATACATCCTGATGTATGGAACAAATTAAATTTTTAGAGATGTTTATAGAATCATAAATGCAGTTGCATAGAAATATCTGTTATTAGGTAACCGCGGTATTCTATATATCGCAAACTTTTTTTAATGATATTAAGTAGTTGTCAATTTATAATACAATTAAAACAGTTAAGGAGAGATTTGTATGTATGTAGTAACAAATTTAAATGAGCAGAAATATCCTATAAAGGTATGGCTTTCAAATGAAATTGAGATGGAAGAAGAATGCTTAATGCAGGCGCATAACCTGTCAAGACTTCCATTTTTACATAAATGGGTGGCCCTTATGCCTGATACCCATGCAGGAAAGGGAATGCCAATAGGTGGAGTCATAGCAACTGATGGAGTTATTATCCCTAATGCCGTAGGTGTGGATATTGGCTGTGGAATGGCTTTTGCTCAAACTAATATTGAAGCAAGGATGCTTACTGAAACTATAACAAAATCAGGGACACTTTTACAGTGTATAATAGGAGATATTTTAAGAAATATCCCTGTAGGATTTAATCATCATAAGGAAAAACAGGAATGCAAGTCAGCAGATGAGGCACTTAATAACCTTGATAAGTATAACTTTGCACCTAACCTTATACCTGAGATTGAAGACTTGTATTATCAAGTTGGAACTCTTGGAGGAGGGAATCACTTCATTGAATTGCAGCAGGATGAAAATGGTCATGTATGCATAATGCTGCATTCTGGAAGCCGACACTTAGGACATAAGATTTGCGACTATTTTCATAATGCAGCAAGGGAATTAAATAGGAAATGGTACTCAGAGGTTCCAGACGAATATAGATTAGCATTTTTACCAGTTGATACAGAGGAAGGACAGGCATATATAAGCTATATGAACATGGCTTTAGAATTTGCAAGGGAAAACAGGCAACGAATGATAGAAATGGTTAAGGAAATATTTACAAAGTGGTGTGATAGGACTATTAATTGCACCGTAGAATATTCAAACTTAATAAACTGCCATCATAATTATGCAGCTATGGAACATCATTATGGTAAGAATGTTTGGGTACATAGAAAGGGTGCTATAAGAGCAAGAAGTGGTGATTTAGGAATAATACCGGGATCTATGGGTTCATACAGCTATATTGTAACTGGAAATGGCTGTGAAGAAAGCTTTAATTCATGCTCACATGGTGCAGGCAGACGATTATCTAGAACAAAAGCTAAGGAGACCTATTCTGTTGAGGAAGTAATGCTTGATTTAAAGAAGACAGGAGTAGTTCTGGGAAAACATAATAAATCCGACGTTGCAGAAGAATGCCGTTTTTCTTATAAGGATATTGAAACAGTAATAGCAAATGAACTTGATCTTATTACAGTAACAAAGAGACTTTCTACCCTGGGAGTTGTAAAGGGATAAATGCCATGTATGAAGCAAGCTGCAGGATGTATAACTTACATCATGCAGCTTGCTTCATACCTAGAGCTTTTATTCTATCATTAATAAAAAAGCTAATTATATATTTTTGGGATATAGTACACTCTTCCCAACCCATTTCCTTAAAACCTCAGGAACAACAACACTTCCATCACTTTGCTGGAACTGTTCAACTATGGCAGGAAGCAGTCTGCTGGTTGCAAGTCCTGAAGCATTTAATGTATGAACAAATTCTGTTTTCTTGCTGCCTTCTCTTTTGAATCTGATTTTTCCCCTTCTTGCCTGATAATCACGGGCATTTGAAGCAGAGCTTACTTCTTTATATTCATTCATACTTGGAATCCATATTTCAATATCATAGGTCCTTGCCATGGATGCGCTGCAATCTCTTGCTGCAAGCTTGCTTACCCTGTAGTGGAGTCCTAATCCCTGAACTAATTTTTCAGCCTTGGTAATTAGCTCTTCAAATGCCTTATCTGAATCCTCTGGTTTTGCATATTGGAACATTTCAACCTTATTAAACTGGTGTCCCCTGATCATTCCCCTTTCATTTGCATGGCCTCCACCAGCTTCTCTTCTATAGCATGGAGTGTAGGAAAAATACTTTTTAGGAAGTTCCTCTTCCTTTAATATTTCATCTCGATGCAGATTAATAAGTGCTGTTTCGGATGTTGGTAAAATAAATTGGGTATAGTTTTTCCCTTCCTTCTCCTTCAGCTGAAATACATCATCCTCAAATTTAGGGAACTGTCCTGCTGCATATCCACACTGGTAGGTTAGAATATGGGGAGGAAGTATAAATTCATAGCCATCTGCAATATGAGTTTCTATAAAATAGTTTAGAAGTGCCCATTCCAGTAAGGCTCCATCACCCTTGTAGACCCAAAAGCCTGTTCCACCAAGCTTAATACCTCTGTCATAATCAATTAAATCCAGATTTTTAACGAGGTCAACATGGTTTTTGAATTCAAAATCAAAGTTGGGCTTATTGCCCCATTCTCTTATAACCTTGTTGTTTTCTTTTCCTCCAGAAAGTACATCATCATCGGGTATGTTTGGGAGTCCTCTGAGGAAGTCATCTATTTTCTCTAGTGTTGAATTGAGCTTTTCCTCTAGAACTTTGATATCCTGTGATATCTCCTTAACCTTTGCATTATGCTCCTTTACATCCTTGCCGTTTTTTATTAAAGCCCCTATCTCCTTTGACATCTGGTTTCGTTTACTTTGAAGCTCTTCCATTTTTGATATTGTTTCTCTTCTTTCACTATCCCAATCAAGGAGTTGTGAAAAGTCCACATTATCTATACGCTTCAATAAAGCATTCGTTACCCTTTGGGTATCTTCCCTTATTAGGTTGATATCTAACATAAAAAAACCTCCTTATTTTTATATGGTTGAGAACTTAGCTTATATCAAGTACAGCTATGAAGCAAAATTAAACATATAAAAAACCCCTCATCTCCATAAAAACAGAGACGAGAGGTTAATCCCGTGGTGCCACTCAGCTTGCTGTACAAGTACAGCCACTTAAAGTACTATAAAGGGTACAATCCTTCTGATTCATCACCAGTAGCTACGGAAGTGGAGGGATTACTGAATACATCGGTTTGCACCAACCACCGACTCTCTTAGTATTCGTACAAATAATCTTAGCTTCCATCAACGCTATTTTAATAGATTCTATCACTATAAAATTTAAAATTCAATACTAAACTGTAAAAGACTTGTTGGATTAAAAAATATTACAAAGTAATCATTTTTCTATAGGTTAAATTATTTAATTAAGTTTTTTGCTGACGCCTTTGTTATTTGGTACAATTGTACTATAAATATTAAGCGGATAATGCATAATACAACACATAATAAAATTAAGTTTTTCTAAGGTTTCGCTGGCATATCTAATAAAGTATGGAAGGGGTCCTCTTGATGGTTAATTTAAGTAAAGAAGAAATTCAGTTGTGTATAGAATTAAGGCATTTGCTTCATAAAAACCCTGAGCTTTCGGGAGAGGAAAGGACAACAATTAATATACTCAAGGATTTTATAAAGCAGCATACTTCCTTTAGGATAGTAGAGAGGGAAGGATATTTTTATGCTGTATGTGATAATGGGAAGGACTTGCCTGGTATTGCTGTTAGGGGAGATATTGATGCCTTGCCGATAGAGGAAAGCTTAGATTTAGACTACTGTTCTGTAAATAAAGGGATATCACATAAATGTGGACATGATGGACATGCTACCATAATATGTGCACTTGCTTTTATGGTTGAAAAAAACAAAATAAATAATAAAAACATATATTTATTATTCCAACCTGCTGAAGAAACAGGTAAAGGAGCAAAATTAATAGTTGATGATGGCTTTTTAGAGAAAAATAGAATAGAGGAGATTTATTCTTTTCACAACATACCAAAGCATGAGAAGGGCAGCATACTTATTAAAAAGGATGTATTTGCATGTGCTTCTAAGGGAATGATTATTAGCCTTAAAGGCAAGCCTTCACATGCTGCTTATCCAGAGTATGGAATCAATCCATCAAATGCTGCGGCTGATATAATTAAATTTATAAATGAAGTCCCTAAAATGGGTGGCTATAATGGAATGGTGCTGTGCACCATAATAAATGTTTCCATTGGAGAAAGAGCCTTTGGAACTTCTGCTGGTTTTGGAGAGATAATGATGACAATAAGGGCAGAAAATGAGGATGAATTAAACAGGGTTGAAGACAGTATAAGGAATTATACTGATAAGGTTTCAAAAAGAGAAGGATTAGCTTATACCATATCCTTTTGCGATGAATTTCCTGAAACTAGAAACCATAGTGAAGCCATTAAGAAATTTAGAAAGATTGTTGAAGATAATAAATACAAGGCTGAAGAACTTGATGTTCCCTTTAGATGGTCAGAGGATTTTGGGCAGTATTTAAAAGTAACAAGTGGTGCTATGTTTGGTATAGGTTCAGGGCCGGAACATCCCCAACTTCACACCAATGAATATGATTTTCCGGATGATATAATTGAAACTGCTTGTAAATTTTTATATCAAGTTATATTACTTCCATGATCCATTTATAAGGGAAGGGTCATTAATGAGCAGAATGTTGTTAAATCTAAAAATAACAAATGTAATAAATTCTGATTTTTATATATGCTATTAGTATTCTAAATAAGCAGAAAGAGATGGAGGAAGAAGTATGGATATAAAACCTGTTAAATTTGGAGTTATAGGTACAAGTAAAATAACTGAATGGTTTTTGAAAGGTGCATCAAAGGTAGAAGGCTTTGAGTTAACAGCAGTTTATTCAAGAAACAAAGAAAATGGAATAACCTTTGCGAAAAAATATGGTGTGGAAGCGGTTTTTACTGATTTAGAGGAAATGGCAAAAAGTCCTTTGATTGATGGTGTTTATATTGCATCACCAAATGCCCTTCATGGAGAGCAGGCAATACTATTTCTTAAGAATAAAAAGCATGTGTTATGTGAAAAGGCATTTGCATCAAATACAAAGCAGGTAATTAATATGATAGAAGCTGCAAGGGAAAATGATGTTGTTTTAATGGAAGCTATGAAAACAACGCTTCTTCCAAACTTTAAAGTTGTTAAGGATAACCTTCATAGAATAGGTGAAGTAAGAAGGTATTTTGCAAGCTACTGCCAATACTCTTCAAGATATGATAAATACAAGGAAGGCATAGTTTTAAACGCCTTTAAACCAGAGCTGTCAAATGGTGCACTTATGGATATTGGAGTTTATTGTATTCACCCCATGGTTAACCTGTTTGGAAGACCAAATGAGATAAAGGCGAATTCTGTATTTCTTGACTCTGGTGTTGATGGAGAAGGCAGTGCATTATTTAAATATGATGACATGGATGCAGTAGTCATGTATTCAAAAATAGCTAATTCATACTTGCCCTCAGAAATTCAAGGTGAAGATGGAAGTATAATAATAGATAGGATTGGCAATTTCGAAAGGGTAAGGATAAGGTTTAGAAATGGCAGTGAAGAAGACTTATCAATACATCATATTACTGAGGATATGTGCTACGAAGTTCAGGAGTTCATAGATTTAATAAATAAAGGGAAGATGGAATCTCAAATTAATTCCTTAGAAGTTTCCAGGATAGTGATGGAGACAATGGATGAAATAAGGAAACAAGTGGGTTTGGTTTTCCCTGCGGATATTTAATAAGTAAAGTATTAGTGCCAGCTTCTTGAATGTCAAGAGGCTGGCATTTTGGGTTGTTATGCATAGTATGTTATAATATGGATGTAATTGAAATATGCACAAGTATGTACATATATAGTATGGAAATTCAATCTAATTGCAGAAAATGTGAATAATTAAGTCTTGAAATAAGAGTGCTTTCTCAAAGTTAATAAAATTATTCAGTTGGAGGCTGATAATATATGTTAGGCATGTGTATTGATGAAAATAAGACCAATGGCTTGCAAAATTTTATAGAAGCATTATCTCAGTTTTGTAGAGATAAAAGATTAGTATTTGTAGTTGAAAATTCTATTATAGACTGGCATATTAATGATGAATCAGAATTAGTAAAAACAATACTGAAACAAAATAAAATTGCCATACCTAAAAATATACTAAATCAAATTATAGAAAAAGCATTTGATAATTTTGATTTAACTGATACTTCATGTTATCTAGCTAATAACTCTAAGGAAATAGAACAATTAATTAACTTAGATAGCCTATATAAATTTTTAGCTTTTACATTAGAAGGTGATGAAATTACAAATGTATTTTTTTATGCTGAGGGAGATAATGATATGATGATTATAATGTTTTACGAGGAAAGTTCTAACATTAAGCAATTTTTGCTATCTAAAAAAATACATTTTTTTTCATAACAGACCAATCTGGAAGCATAGATAGATTCGTTTGAATCTGTCTATTATACTTATTTTCTGTTAGCTTAATATGAATGGGAATTTATTAGTAGAGGATTTTATTGTTTTGAAAAAGTAAAATAATTTGCCATAATTATAATAAGCAAATTTTGTATTTCAGTGGTGTTGTATGTTCTTGAAAAAGAGGGGCATGCTGGCCAAGCACTATTAGACCTAATAAGCGTATTGCCAATTGTTTGAGCAATAAAATATGGGAATGAAGTAGGCACACTAGTAAAGACATCTATAAAAAATCTAGATACTGTATGAGATGTTGCGAAAAAGACTGAAGCTATAAGTGATGTTGCAAAAGCAACTGAAAATGTAAGTGATATTACAAAAGAAATGGACAAGGCTTCTGAAGCTGCTGCTAAGGCCGTAAGTAATGCTGGTAAATTAACAGGTTCTTTAACAGACTTAATTCAAGCAGAAAGAACAGTTATAAATGATTTATTAAGCAGTGGTAAGAACGTTGAAATTATACCACGTTCAGTAGCACAAGGAGTTAAAACACCAGATTTCTTAATAAATGGTGTTAAAACAGAACTTAAAACATTAACTGGAACAAGCTTAAATACTCCTGTAACTAGAATTCAAGATGCTTTTAAACAAGGTGCACAGGCTGTTATTATAGATGGAAGAGGTGTGGGAATTACAGCTGACCAAGCCAATACTATATTAAATAGGGCTACTGGAGTATACAAAGGGAAATTACCAGGAAATGTACAAATATGGACAGCAGATGGAATAATAAGGAGGTGAAAACTATGGCGAAAATGACATGTAGATGTGGTGAACTACTATCAAACAATGAAGCACCAAATGATATTGAATTAAAAGTATACACTGATAAGGAATGGGATGATATTCTAAATGTAGATTCCATTGACCCAATTATGATTCCATCCCCTAAATATAATGTATGGAGATGTCCAAAATGCGAAAGGTTGTACTTTTTTGAGAATGGAAAGGATGCTGCTGTAAAGATATATAACATTGAGGAATAAGCAATTATGAGCTAATCTCATTTATGCAGTAAGTAGTAACAAAAGTAAAAGTCAAATATATATTTATAGTAATAATGAAGGTTAACGCTGATGAAAAATGCGTTAGCCTTTTTTCTATGCCTAAAACAATCAAAGGAGGAAAGAACTTAAAAACAATAGAAAGCTATGTTGGAGATACTTCTGCCTTTGTAGCTTTCCTTGAAGTAGAGGAGTAAATTTGCATGTGTTGGAACACATAACTTATCCATTAAAAAACCGGAGGTTTTTATCGGTGGCTCTGTTGCCTATTAGTATTCTGACAACAGCATTATAGCTTTTACGGCCTCTATGTCACGAGTACCCAGATAATCCTCAAACTCCTTTATAATCTGCTGAACTTGTTCTTCCACCGACATAACTTCTGACCATAGGTCCCCGAGACATGATTGATGTTATTGATACAGGATTTAAAATAGGAGCAGTGTGTTTTGGCGCAGCTGAACTTTCGTTAATCATGGAAGGAGTAGAGAGATTCGGAATAAAAAACACAATAACGATGTACAGCAATGGAAGACTTGCAGAGAATGTTGAATACAATAAAAGTATTTCAGCATAAAATGGTGCAGTAGGAAGTGCTTCAACAGAAGGTATTGCTACTAAGGGGGCGGCTAAACCTATAAGAGACCAAATGTTAAAGTCTCCATAACGTATACCTTCATTAGCAGAAAGATAAGGATTTGATGCATCAGAATTTGAGAATACTGTAGATGGATTTAACAATTTTACTGATCAAGTGTTAAAAGTTAAAAATAATGGTATATTTAGAGAAGTTAATGGAAAACAGATATATTACTTAGAGGGAGTGGCAAGGCCTAAAAAAGGTGTTGTAGTAATATTTAAAGATGGAAAAATCCAATCAATGATGCCTAGTGACATAAAATCATTCAACAAATTATAATAAGGAGTTTTAATAATGAAAAGTTATGAGATTGAAGAAATATATGGAGATGGCTATGAAAGATGGGCTAGAATTAAAGTGAATAGTTCTCTGGAAGGAGTATATGTTCATTTTATAGAATATGATGAATATCTGGAGAATACTAATATTCCAATCAAGAGAAAAAAAGGTGATACTATAAATGGTAGTCTAAAAATAGACTTAGTAACAGAATTCAAAGTTATAGATGAGTATAGAAATGGATTTATTCAATCTATTAATAATTCTTCAAATATTACTGCAATAGCAACAGTAAAAAAAATAGATGATAGTGATATTATTGTGTGTAGAATTAAAGACTTAGGTGATGATATTGTAGTTGAATTTGAAGATGATGTAGAAATAGAAGTTGATACAACAATAGAAGTAAATGGTTCATTTGAATTGGAGATTGAATAACTAGGATGCAAAACTATAATTCAGTTAACTGCATAAAAAACAGTAATAGTACAATATAGATAAATCAATAACAGTAAGAAAATTTAATACTACATAACCTAAATAATGCAGTTAAAGAAGTTACAAAGGTTAATGTTTTAGTAATTGGAGCATTAATGTTTTTATGTGTTGAAATAGATTTAAATCCAAGATAACAAGGATTGCAAAACCATCATAAGCTGATAAGTAAGTGTTACAGCCGATGAATTAGCACCTAATGGACCAAGAGATGCTATAAATAATACATGGCACCATAATCAAGACGGAAAAATAATGCAAGAAGTTAATAAAGAAATTCACAAAGACTACACTCATAGAGGCGGTATGTCTATAAAGAAGAAAAAGTAAAAGGAGTTGATTTATTTTGATAAATAAATTTGGTAATGCATCTAAATTAGAAATAGAAGGTTTAGAGAAAAAATTCAATGTGAGTTTGCCAGATGAATATAAAGAATTTTTAGCTAACTATAATGGTGGAATAGTAGATAAAAAGAAAGAAAATAAGATATATATTGAAAGTATAGATGAATATATTAATATAGATGTACTTTATGGGATAAATACAGAAAGTAAGACATCAGATATTAGTACTTGGATGAATAAATTAGGTGATGATTTAATGGAACATGCTATTATAATAGGTGACGATTTATTACAAGGTATAATAGTAATGATTACTGAGGGAGATTTGCAAGGAATATATTATTGGGATGATTCATATAATTTTGATGAATCTACAGATGATGAAAACACGTATTTAATTTTTAACAATTTTAAAGAGTTATTAGAGAAAATTGAACCATAATTATGGCACTACTAAAATAAATGCATAATTAATAATAGGGTAACTGCACAAAAAATAATAATAGCCCAATATAGTTAAATCAATTATACTAATAAAGTATAATACTTCATAATACTAATAATGCAGTGAAAAGATGAGATAGGGTAAATGTGCCAGCCTCTTGACATTTGACATTTCAAGAGGCTGGCTTCTTTTATATCTTCCCCTCCATAAGGTTTCCTGACTCATACCTTTTAAGCCCTCTATAGAATATTCCATAGGCAATTAAAAGATAAAGTGCTGTTGCTGCGAAAACGATTAGCATTTTTATAAAATCGAAGTTTCTTACTATTTCAGCGGGCATGTAAACAACAAAGCCTATTGGTAGTATTGAATAAAATACCATTCTGAGGTATTTACCGAATATGCCCTTTGGATAGGTTGAGAAGGTTACAAAAAACATCTCTATCATTCTTTTACTGCTTTCGATGCTCCCAAGATAAAGGGATAGGGAATTGGCTACAAGGAGGGTTGAGAAAAATATCAGTCCTCCAGTTATAGTAAATAGGGTAAATAGTAGCAGTCCCTTTAAGGTTACACTACCGGAAATAAAGAACAATATAAACCCATATAGTAAATCTCCCCATGCAGACATCTGAGTTCTTGAGGCACAGGAGTTTATTACAACATCCCTAGGCTGAATGAGGTAACTGTCAAGCCCACCTGATACAATAAGGTTTGATAGATCCCCTACATTTCCTAAAAATATATAAACAAAGCCATAGGTTGAGGTTGCAAGTCCCCAGAGCACCATAATATCTGAAAAGGTATAGCCCTTTATATTATTAACATTGTTAAATAGCACACTCCAAAAGAATAGAAAGGATGAATTGTTTATAACCATCCCTACAACCTGAAGAATAAAGGATGTTCTGTATTCCAAGCTGCATTTAAGATTGAATACAAAATATTTCATTATAAGACTAAAATGTTTTTTAACCGCCGTTAACATTTAAAACCTTCGCCCCCTTTCTAAATACTAAAAGTGCAAGACCTCCAAATAAAAGGATATATCCTATCTGCCAGAGGGCTGTAGTTAAAAACCCTTCAAAGCTGAATTTTACACAACTTCTTGCAGTGTGATATGCAACATAAGTCCATGGCATGTGTAGTGTTATATTGTATATTGCTTTTGGGAAAAGAGTAATTGGAGCTAAGAAGCCTCCGAAAGCAAATACAAACTGTCTGTATACCCATATAAAGGGTCTGTTCTCCTCAACCCAGAAGGATGAAAGAGAAATTAGGATATATATTATAAGGTTTAGTATAATACCTAATATTATATTAACAAGCATAAAAGGAATGTTTTGTACCTTTAATGAAGAAATTCCTCCAACGAAAGCCATTCCGAGGATTCCTCCTAGTACAAGGTTAATAAATAAGCTTGTTATATTCTTTCCCATTGTATCAAAGAACATAAAGGTAGGATAATTATAGGGCTTATTAAGGTGGTATGCAATTGCACCATTTTTTATATCCCTTTCAACATCCTTAAACACCTGACTGTTGCTTAAAACAACGATTTCGTTTACTATAAGGTACCAAATCATCTCTTTAAATGAGAATTCTATATTTATTTTACTTGAATATATGCTTTTCCATAAAAGAACATAGACAAGTATTATAACTATCATGAAAAGATTTGATATTATAAAATCCTTTATATATGCAAAGCTGTTCTTAAGGCTTATTTGAAGTATTTTAGAATATTTACGCACCGCCCTTCACCTGCCTTAGGCTGTATATATCACCTATAATATCCTCAAGTGGTTTAGATGATATACTTATATCATCAACTGTCCCAAGTTTAAAAAGGCTTCCAACAACCTGATCTATATTGGATTTTTCTGTATCAACTTCAACCTTTAATCCATTTGGTGCTTTACTAATTATAGAGAGTCCATCAGGTTCTTTATTGATATCCTCGGCATACCTTATTGATATCACCTTTTTATTATCATAGTTATATTTTAGATTTTTTACATCATCGTCTAAAAGGATTGTTCCACAGTTTATGATTATCATCCTTTTGCAGAGCTTTTCAATGTCCCCCATGTCGTGTGAGGTTAGAAATATTGTGGTTTTCTCCTCTTGATTTATCCTTTTAATAAGATTTCTAAGGTTCTTTTTTGCTATAACATCAAGCCCTATTGTTGGCTCGTCAAGGAACATTATTTCAGGACTGTGTATTAAAGAGGCAGCAATTTCACATCTTATTCTCTGCCCGAGGGAAAGCTTTCTTACGGGAATATCCATTAAATCTTCAATTTCCATAACCTCTGTAAGATAGTCTACTCTCTTTTTTAACTTTTCCTTTGGAACATCGTATATGCTTCCCAACAGCTCAAAGCTGTCCCTTGGCGGAAGATGAAACCACAGCTGTGATTTCTGACCGAATACAGTACCTATGTGATATGCAATTTTCCTTCTGTCTCGTGAAGGATTAAAGCCCATTACAGAAATGTTCCCACCAGTTGGCTGAAGTATACCTGTTAACATCTTTATTGTTGTTGATTTTCCTGCTCCATTAGGTCCTATAAATGCAAGTATCTCTCCCTCAGCAACATTAAAGGATATGTCGGATACTGCCTTTACCAATGAAGCTTCCCTTTTTATAAACCCCTTCTTTTTATATACTGTAAATTCTTTGGTTAAACCTTTAACCTCTATTATGTTTTCCACGATGTCACCCTCCCCACTACCTTTTTAATTTGACAAAAAGAAACGTTTTCTCAAGATAATTTCTCCATGTGTAATTTTTAATTTCATTTCTGCAGTTTTTAATCATATAAACCCCTCCCAAAATATATAATAAGATAAATATAAAAAGCCTGTGGAACCACAATTATATGTTGCAAAAATTCTATTACATTTTATATTCACAAACATCCTAAGGGGCGAACCAATTTAGTAGGGCTGTTTATGAATATGAAATATAAGAATTTTAATGCAAACTATATTAGTGACTCCGCAGGCATTTCTGCGTGTAGGATGATAATCCCTGTACTGCTCACCGTAAGGCTAGGTACACTCACTTAGCAATAATAGTTGTGTAAGTACAAATATATGTAAAACATTTCCCGGGAAATAAAAAAACCCATGGAATCACCAATATGTGACTCCGCAGGCGTTTCTGCGTGTAGGATACAATCCCTGTACCGCTCGCCAATAGGCTAGGCACACTCACTTTATATATATTTTACACACTATGCATAATATGTCAATAGGTTTTTAGAAAATAAGGTACATTAAAAACAAATAAATGAGTCAGATTGTGGAGCAATTTTGATTATTTTCTAGGCACTCAATCGTGCGCATATTAACTGTATGTAAGTGATTGAGTAACGATGAAAAGAATTAAAGGACGAGTAAGATGACTTGTTTATTTTTTTAATGTGACTAAAGGTTATTATTTTTAAATGAAGAATTATATATAAATGTTACAATTTTTGAATCTAAATGCCATACTTCTCAGTCTAATGCATGAAATGAGGAAGGATTAAAAGTAAAGCTTGGTTGGAGGTGAAACACTTGGGCGATGAGGAATTGGTTAAGCTTGCAAAAAAGGGTAATGATGAAGCATTTTACAGGCTTATAGCTGTCAATAAGGATAAATTATACAACATTGCCTATTGTTATCTAAAGAATGAACATGATGCACTTGAGGCTATCCAGGAAACAACCTGTAGAGCCTATATTAAAATAAATAGACTTAAGGAACCAAGGTATTTCAATACATGGTTAACAAAAATACTAATTAATTACTGCATAGATGAGCAAAAGAGAAAACGAAAAATAGTATCTATTGAAGAAGAAAGAATTACAGATGATAGTGAAAGCAATTTGGATAGCATGGATTTAGGGCTTGCTGTAGAAAAATTAGAACCTAAATATAAGCAGGTTATAGTTTTAAAGTATTTTCAGGATATGACCGTATCAAATATAGCACTTTTGATGGATTGCCCTGAGGGTACAGTAAAAACCTGGATTTCAAGGGGACTAAACCAGTTGAGAGAATTATTAAATAGAGGTGGTGAAAAGAATGTTTGATGAGGAAGAAAAGGAGCTAATGGAATTGGGAGAAAAAATCAACAGTATTCCAAAGCCAGATTGTATTGATGAATATATAAAAAAGGGAATAGAAATTGGACAGAAGAAAAAGAAAAGATTAAAGGTAAAAAAATTTTTAAATATAGCAGTTGCAGTCATCATAATCTTTGTAACCTCAATACGTATCTCACCAGCCTTTGCAAAATATATTAGCACAATACCAGGACTTGAATACATTGTAAAGCTTATAAATTATGATAAGGGTATTAAGGATGCAGTTGATAACAACTTTGTTCAGCAGGTAAATATGTCAGAGGAGCATGAGGACTTGGTATTTACAATAAAGGATATGATTGTAGATGATTCTAAGGCTATAATATTTTACTCAATTGAAAATAAGGGTGATCACAAATTTGTTTTCATAGAAACAATGGAGTTTAAAGATGAAAAGGGTGAAGATTTAAAGACTAGTATGAGCTTTGAGCCCTTTGGTAATAAGGATATGAATAAAGAGAAAAAACTTGAAGGGGTTATAGATATCAATTTTGGAGAGAAAACAGTAATACCGGATAAGATATGTTTAAACATAAGATTAAAGGAAAAATACTTTGAAAATTCTCTATCAGATAAAGATAGAATATTAACTCCAATTATGAGTTTCAAGATACCAATAGATAAGAAAAAATTCGAAAATATGAAAAGGATATACACACTAAATCAAAGCATTGAAATAGAAGGACAGCGAATATTGTTTAAGGATGTAACAATTACTCCTACCAGAGCTGCAGTTAAAATAGAGTATGACAAAAACAACTCAAAGAAGATACTGGGTTTCAATGATATTTCAATAGTAGATGAAAATGGAGAGATTAGAAGTACCATAAGAAATGGTGTATTTGCAAGTACAATAGATGATAATAACCAAATACTATATTTTCAGAGCAATTACTTTAATAATCCAAGGGAACTTTATATAACAGGAAGCAGTATGAAGGCCCTTGATAAAGATAAATTAACTGTTATTGTTGATACTGATAGTAAGAAGCTTATAAAGGCACCAGATGATAGGCTGAAGTTTATTTCTGTTGGTAATGGCTATGATGGACTTTGTATAGAATTTGAATTGGGAAAAGATGAAGTTATAGATGAAAATCATTTATATCATATATTTAGCCATAGTTTTAAGGACAGTAACGGGAAAGTATATGATATTGATAGTATTGGAAGTAGATTTTGTGATGGAAATAAACAAAGGATATATTATTATATTAACAATAATATTAAATTTAAAAGTCCAGTTTATCTACTAATTGAGGACTATCCAACAAGGATAAAGGGAGATTTTAAAGTTAAAATTAGATAAAAAAGGTTGCTGCTGCACAAAAGAAAATAACTTTCAAAAGTACCAGGCACGTGGCAAAGTGGCAAGTTGAATAGCCTAATATTCTAGGGCTTATTCAGCTTGCCACTTGCCATGTGCCTGGTACTTAAGACCATATTATTCGTTATGCAACATCCACCTACATATCACAATATTTTCACAGAAAAAAGCTTATTATATCACAGAATTATCACAGAAAAAGTTAATACTAAATATATAATTTAAAACTAAAGGAGTGATTGTATGAACCAGAGGAAGTACTTAATTAAAATTATCTCAGGAGTTGTTATAGGAGGCTTGCTTTTTTCGACTGGTGCAAATGTCTTTGCAAGTGACTCACAGGGTGCATCAAATAAAAAGCCTCCCTGTGAAGGAAGAATGGATATGGGAGGAAAGGACCACTTTAAAGGAGAAAAGGGCTTTGGAATGAAAGGACCCAAAGAAAATGGCGGCTTTGTAAATATGCTTTCCGAACTGGTTAAGGATGGGACATTGACTCAAAATGAGTCAGACAAGATAGCTGAATATATGAATAAGAAGCAAGAACAGAGAAAAGCAGAAATGGATAAGATAAAATCCATGACACCAGAGGAAAGAAAGTCATATTTTGAAGGACGAAGGGACAAAAAACAGGATATACTCTCTGAGCTTGTATCAAATGGGATTTTAACACAGGAAAAGGCTGATGTTGTTAAAAATAAATTAGCTCAAAAACAAGAGGAAAATAGGAAAGCAAGATTAAATGAGATAACTAATAAATTGAATGAGCTTGTAGAAAAGGGAACCATATCCAAAGAACAGGTAGCTAAGGTAATTGAAGGCATAAAGCAGCAGGAAAGTGAAAGAAAAGCGGAAATGGATAAAATAAAATCTATGACTAAAGATGAAAGAGATGCATATTTTAAGAGCTTAAAGGGGCAGAAGGGAGACTTTCTTAAGAAGTTGGTAGATGATAAAACACTAACACAGGAGCAGGCTAATGCTATTAGAAAAGTAATAAGGATGCCTCATGGAAAGGATATGCCCAGGATACAGAAAAATAACGTAAATAACAAATAAGAATTTTACTGTGAAAAGCTAGAGTATAATTTTACTCTGGCTTTTTTGTGCGCTGTACTGCTTATATATAAATGTAAATTTTTTTTAAGAAAGTTTGGACATGGATTTAATTGACAAAGATCAAGGTTATAGTTATTATTTACATATATTTACTATTAGGAGGTGAGCCTCATTAGCAGATTAATAAGTTTGATAAAGAAGTCCAACATCAGAAGATACTCTGTTTTAGTTGTAGTAATCTTGGCAGTAGCTTTTTTGTTTACTTTTATATCTGCAAGAAGGAAGGCTGTTATATTAATTGTAGATGGGAAGGAAAGAAAAATCATAACTTATAAGAGTACAGTCGGAGAAGCTTTGAAAAAAGAGAAGATCTCTTTAGGTTTAAAGGACAAGGTTGAGCCAGAATTGGATAAAAAATTGGAGAAAGATAGTACTATTGTTGTAAAAAGAGCGGTTAAAGTTAATGTTGTACTTGAAGGGAAAGAACTTAATGTACAATCAGCTGAAGAAAATGTTGAATTAATGCTTAAAGCTGAAGGAATTACATTAAATAGTCATGATAGGATTAAGCCAGATATCAAGACAAAGCTATCTGAAGGTATGAAAATAGAAATAGTTAGAGTTGAAATTAAAACAATTACTGAAAATAGACCAATGAACTTTAAGGAAGTAGTTAAAGTAGATAGAAAACTGGCCAACACTAAAAGAAAAGTTACTCAAGAAGGAAAAACAGGAGAAAAGCAGGTAACAATTCAAATAGTTTATGAAAATGGTAATGAAGTTTCAAGAAAAGTAGTTAAGGAAACTATAATCAAAAAGCCAATAGACAGGCTTATTGTACAGGGTACTTATCCACTTATGCCAGTTTCAAGAGGTGGAAGAATGATGCCCTATAAAAGGGTATTTAAGGCAAGGGCCACAGCCTATTGGGCAGTCAGGGGAGTAGGAAGAACCTATACTGCATCTGGTAGAAAGGCAGTTAGAGATCCAGATGGATACAGCACAATTGCGGTGGACCCTAAAAATATTCCATATGGTACAAGGCTTTTTGTTGAAGGATATGGATTTGCAATTGCTGCTGATACTGGTTCTGCAATAAAAGGAGAAAAAATTGATGTGTACTTTAATACCTACAGAGAAGCATGTAATTGGGCTGTGAAATATGTGAAGGTATATATACTAGAGTGATAGGGGCGCTGTCGCACTAACGAATATTATCGCCTTAAGTGCCAGGCACATGGCAAGTGGCAAGTTGAATAAAGCTTGATATTCTAGGCTTTGTTCAACTTGCCACTTTGAACTTGCTATGTGCCTGGCACTTTTGAAAGTTATTTTTGTTAGTGCAACAGCCCCCTTTGTAAAATTGCATCTCGCTTACAAAACAGGCATTTCGGATACAAAAACTGCGTTTCGTTTACAAATATTCAGTTGTCGATTACAAAGATGGCTTTTTGTTTTTCAAAGTGGCTTCTTGCTTTACAATTAACCCCCTGTTACCTTTTATTTACCCTTTTTTAAGAAAAAAATAATGCAAATTAATAAATGTTTATTGATAAACAATAAAAACTATGGTAGTATATAATTATAAAATAAAACATGCAAGGAGGGGAAATTTGTTGGAAGATATTCACTTCCGATAATAAACATTATGGATAATAAGAAGTTTTCATTACCTTTATTTTTGAAAATAGTTCTTGATGTATTAATTGTAGTTGGAATGATTTTATATGTGTATTCAGGAATAATCAGTATTACAGGTGCATCGGAGATACGTATAGGCAACATTTTTGTTACGAGCTGCTTATATGTAATTGGGGGAGCATCACTTTTTGGTATGCTTTTCAATTTAAGGAGAATAATTAATTCACTTATAAAGAGGACTCCATTTATATGGGACAATGTGAAAGCTATAAAAAGAATAGCAATATACTGCTTTGCAATTGCAGGAACTTATATAGTGAACTTCTTTGTAAATGGTCAGTATAAGGACTTTGAAATAGTAATAATTGATAAAAGTGGTGTCCATACAGACTTCGAGTTTTTAATATTTCTACTTGCAGGTTTCTTTATATTTGTACTTTCTCAAGTATTTAAGCAGGCTGTAGAGTACAAAGAAGAAAATGACTTAACAATATAAGTAAGCCAGGAGGGATAATATGGCAATTATAGTTAATTTGGATGTAATGATGGCAAAAAGGAAAATATCTCTTGGTGAGCTTGCTGAAAAGGTTGGGATTACAAATGCAAACCTTTCCATACTAAAGACAGGGAAGGCGAAGGCAATTAGATTCAGCACTCTTGAGGCTATTTGCAGAGAATTAGACTGTCAGCCAGGGGATATTCTTGAATATAAAAAAGAGGAATAAAGGGTGATTAAATGATTGAATATGTTCAGGGGATTGTTGTAAATAAAGAGAGGGTTCTTTTTACAAAAATAAAAAATGATAGGAATGACAATGAAAACCTGTTAATAAGAGGACCATTAAGACAAGGTGAAACTGAAGAGGATGCAATTTTAAGGATATTTGAGGAGAGGTTAGGAGTATCCGGAAATATAGTTTTTAGATTTGTTAAAGAGCGTTATAGAAATGTTGCGACGTTTCTAATTGACATTGATGAGAGTAAATTGGAGTTTGATATAGATAAAGCTTCTAATTCAGAGGATTATTACTGGGTATCGTTAATGGATAGCTACAAGTTTTCATCTATTGATAGATCAACTTTAAGAAACTTGCTAGAAACCTGCATAGAAAAAAGCTATAGTCCTGTATGGTTAAAGGCATTGGAAAACTTAATATTTTCAGATAAAAGCTTTCCTGGTATTAATGAAGAATTAAAAAGGAAGAAGCGATTAAAAAAACATAGGGAATTTGATTTACGAGTTGGAATTAGTGAGAAACTCTATACAATAATAGCATCAATAGCTATAGGCGTTATTTTCAATTACTTTTTTAGAGAAAAGAGTATAGGAATTTCATATCCTATATTCACAGCTGCTTTAACTATATTTTATCTTTTAAGCATTAAAGAAAGATCAAAAGAGAATAAGAAAATGGGTTTCTTAGCACTTGGGTTTTCCTTTATCCTTGCTTTAAATTTTTCAATACATTCCAACAGAGTTTTAAATACAATAAACATATTACTGATTCCAGGACTGTTAACAGCAGCATTTATGCTAATGAAGTATGATGGCTTTAAATGGTATAAAATAGGCTTTATAGCCAAGATATTTAAAAGAATTTTTGCACTGCCATTTGAAAATATGTTAAAGCCCTTTAAATTTATAAGTATAACCAAAACAAATAAAAGTAAGATAAAACTTAGTTTAACACAAAAAAATATATTAAAGGGTCTTGGAATTTCACTGCCACTAATTTTTATAATAATTGTTTTATTGTCCTCTGCTGATATGATGTTTGGATATTATATAACTAATTTCTATAAAGTATTTCCTAAATTTAACTTTGGAGATGCTGCAGCGGATATAGTGGTTATTGCAATAGTGTTTATATATATCTTTGGATACATTTGGAGTTTTAAATATACTGGAGAATGTGAAATTGTTGAAGAAAACAAGGTGAAGGGTAAATGGGAGCCAGTGACGATACTGACTATAATATCTGTGATAGATATTATATACCTAATGTTTTCCATAGTTCAATTTTCATATCTATATGGAAGAGGGCAAAACATTCTTCCAAATGGTTTTACCTATGCAGAATATGCAAGAAGAGGATTCTTTGAACTTGTTCTTGTTACCATAATAAATTTCAGTATATTGCTCTGCTGCATTAAGTTCATGAATAAGGACAACAAAAAGATAAACCTTATTTTAAACATATTCTTGACACTGCTTGTACTTTTTACTGGAAACATGCTGTTTTCAGCCCACTTTAAGATGTCTTTATATGAAAGAACCTATGGATATACCTATTTAAGAGTATTTGTACATGTGTTTATACTTCTCCTCTTTGTGCTGTTTATAATATCCCTTGCAGCATTATGGATAGAGAAGGTGCCAATGGCAAAGCTTTCGATAATTGCAGCGCTTTCCATTTATGTACTTCTTAACTATGCAAATGTGGATGCATTTATAGCAAAAAAGAATATTGAGAGATTTAATGATACGGGAAAAATAGATGTATACTATCTGACATGCTTATCCTATGATGCTCTGCCTGAGATTAAAAAGCTTGAAAATGAATCAAGGTTGGGTGTAGAAGATAAAAGTATACTTAATAGGTATTTTAATAAAACGAATAATAAACTCTCTAAAAAAGGTTCCTGGGTTGAATTTAATTATTCTAAATATAGAGCTCTTAAGATATTGGAATAAAGGGGACAGTGAAAATGAATAAAAAGATAAGTATGAAAATATTAGGTGGTTATGATTTAATATTAGCATTAGGAGCTATTTGGACAGGAATAATGATGGTGAGCTCAAAAGATGGAATGTTTTCTGAATATCCAAGGGAATGGCTCACCATCCTTCCCTTTCAGAACTGGCTTATTCCAGGGATTATTGCAATTGTATTATTCGGGTTAGGAAATATTATAGCAGCAATTGCAAGCTTTAAAAAATCAAACAATAAACCATGGCTTATGTCTGTTGTAATGGGGGGAATCCTTCTTATAAGTCTTGGTGTCCAGGTAGTAGTTCTAGGAGAATGTTATTTAGCAACAGCAGAGTTTTTTATCATCGGTGTAATTCAGCTATACCTAAGTGGAAATGCATTTGTTTGTTTTAGGAAAACTAATCAAGCTTCGTTCTGATATAGAGAATAGGCTAGATATTCAAAATGTGATATCTATTGTACTTGACACATGAAAAGGAGTGAATTATTTGAGTAGATTAACAAGAGCCTTAGATAAAAATGTTTATGTTGTAGATGATACTAAAGTACAACATGATGTAAATGGATATACCGGAGAAGCTATTAGTAAATTAGCGAAGTTTGAAAATGTCTATGATGATTTGATATTAAAACAAAACGAAATATCTAAAGAACTGGAGAAACTTCGCTTGGAAGATAAAACACATTCGGTTAAATTTAAACAACTACTGGCTAATAAGCTTGCCAATAATAATATTTTGACAATTTTTGAGACATATGGATTGTAATAAATAATATTGAAGGGGAGCATCCATGGACACTCCCTTTCAATATTATATTTCTCTAATAACTGCATCAATAAGATTCTCTCCGACTTCAACTTGTCCGCCAGGAAAAATTCATTCTCCATAATATGTTTTAACTAACAAAATTTCTCCCTTATCATTTTCCGCTACACCTGCTGCTGTAACAATGTGTGCTGGCATTATGATTTTTATCACCCTTTATAATTACCAATCTTTACTTAATTAAATGAAAATAGTGATAGTTTATTAATCTACTTTTCCGAGCAGCCAATCAAGTACATTAATTTTCCGGATTCCCTCATAATCGCCTTCAGGATCTTCATCAAGAGTCAGAAGATATTTCGGATAGTGATCGTTGATGGATTGCAAGGGTCGGAGTTCTCGCTTAAGTGTAATTTCGTCACGAACAGAGGCAGATACTTGAAAATAGGTGTTGCCCTTTTCGTTCATAGCGACAAAGTCAACTTCTGTATTTCCTATTTGTCCTATATAAACATCATATCCACGTCGAAGCAATTCAAGATACACAACATTTTCAAGAATATGACCAATATCTGTACTTTTACTGCCAAGCAGCATGTAACGAAGTCCAATATCGACAACATAATATTTTTCTAATGTGGCAAGATATTGTTTGCCTTTTATGTTATAGCGCTTTGCTTGATATACAAGCAAACTATCACGGAGTCCACATACATATTTTTCTACGGTTTTTGTATCGATTTTTCTGTTTGCAGAAACCATAGCATCTGCAATTCTTTTGCATGAAAGTTGATTGCCTATATTATGAAATACAAATTTTGCTACACTTTCTAACATCATAACATCTGGTATTCGCAAACGTGCTACAACATCTTTTAAAAGCACAGAATTATATATACCATGTAAATATTCAGTAATATCTTTATGATTATCTCCTAGTGATGCAGCATAAGGAAAAGAACTGTTTAAGAGATAGGCTCTATATTTTTCATAGGTTGATTTGGGTGTACGTTCACTGGTAAAGTTATTGTAAGCTTGGCAAAATTCCTTGAAAGAAAGAGGTAACATTTGTAATTCGACATATCGCCCTGATAAAAGTGTTGCAAGTTCTCCTGACATAAAATACGCGTTAGAACCTGTAATATATAAATCAACATTTTTTTTGATGAACAAACTATCCACTGCCTTTTCAAATTGAGATACATGTTGGATTTCATCAAGAAAGATGTAGTTCATTTGATCGGATAGCAATAGTCCTTTTAAATAATCATAAAGAGAACGATAATTTGACAAATGTTCATAATCAACATCTTCAAAATTGATAGAATGAATTTGATTTTTGGATACACCATTCTCCAATAAATAATCTTTGTAAATCTCAAACAAAGTAGATTTTCCACAACGACGTACACCGGAAACTACTTTGATAATTTGTCTGTCTTTTGAACGAATTAGAAAATCCAAATATGCTTCACGATTTATTCTTTGCAAATTGAACACCTCCTCACATTATTATTTACATTATAATCCCAAAATATACGCAAGTCAATAAGTTATGGGAATGAAGTCCCAAAAGTAATGAAATGGTAGATGTATTATGAATAAGATCTGTTTAAAATACATCAAGGAATTTATTTGTGCTTATAGTAATTACAAAGTTTTTATATACGGGAAAACTATGCAAGTCAAAAATTATGAAGCTTTGTTCTAAAGTAAAAAATATATTAGATATTCAAAATGTGATACGTTATATACCTTGAACATAAAAAGGAGTGAATCAATTGAGTAGATTAACAAGAGCCTTAGATAAAAATGTATATGTTGATTTGATATTAAAGCAAAACGAAATATCTAAGGAACTGGAGAAACTTCGTTTGGAAGATAAAACACATTCGGTTAAATTCAAACAACTACTGGCTAATAAGCTTGCCAATAATAATATTTTGACAATTTTTGAGACATATGGATTGTAATAAATAATATTGAAAGGGAGCATCCATGGATACTCTCCTTCAATATTATATTTGTAAAGGTCTTATATTTTTCTACTTAGTTTTAATTCAAACTCTGGTTGCGTTACATATACTAAATACTGTACATTGCCATCAAAGTTTAAATATGCTTGAAAACGTTGACGGATGGCCGGGGCTGTAATCATATCAAGTACTTTATCTTTTTTTACCCAACATGATTCGGAATTTTCATCAGAAGTACATAATTTCCCATCTACAAAGGTACAAATAAAATCCATCATTACCTTTGTAGGAACTTTTTTAACTCCGTTATATCCATTATTTATTCCTGTGTTTGATGAAATCGCAAAAAGCTTATTTACTGCGACATTAATTCCGCTCTCCTCTTTTATTTCTCTAATAACTGCGTCGGTAAGATTTTCTCCAACTTCAACCTGTCCACCAGGGAAAACCCATCCTCCATGGTATGTATTAACCAACAGAATTTCTCCCTTATCATTTTCCACTACACCTGCTGCTGCAACGATGTGTGTTGGCATTATCATTTTTATCACTCCCTATAATTATTAATCTTCCTTTTCAACAACAATAATCTCAATGCCGAGCTTATCGAACTTGCTCAATTCTTCTTCAGGAGCATCCCAGTCAGTTATAAGCTTATCTAAACTATCAGCAGGGCAGATCTTAATTATTGACTCAAATCCGATTTTCTCAGTTGGGAACAGTCCAACGGAACATTTCGAACTTTCAATAACTGCTTTTATGAAACCTACGCCCTTTGATTTTTGTATTGAAACTCCAAAATCTGCAGATATGCAAGCAGCTGTGATAAAACTGAAATCAAATCGTAGGCTTTTAATGAATTCAATGGCAAAATTGTCATAGCAATTTCCTTTGCTGTCCATTTCGCCGCCTACCATAATAACATTGATATTATCGTATTCCCTTAATTCTTCTGCTATTATTATTGAATTGGTTACAACTGTTAGTCGAATATCCTTGGGAAGGTTTTGAGACATAAAGTATCCAACAGTTGCTGAAGTTAAGAAAATCACATCATTTTCATGAATTAATGATAGTGCTTTCATAGCTATGGCAAAATAATTTTCTTTAATCTCTGTAATATCGCGAGCAGTCATTTTTGGTGGTTTGCTAAAGCCTATTTGCCTAATAGGAATGGCTCCGCCATGTGTTCTTTTTAGCAATCCTTTTTCTTCAAGAATTCTTAAGTCTCGCCTAGCGGAATCTACTGAAACACCAAATTTTTCTTGTATCTCGCCAATAGAGATTCTGCCATTTTCCTTGATTATATCCAGAATAGACTGATGTCGTTCTTCGATAAACATAAACATTGCTCCTTTAGTAACTTAATAAAATGAATAAGTGTCATCCTGTATTCATCTTTATTAACATTATATCATTTATGTTCATGGTGTCAATAAAAAACGTTAAAAATCGTTAACAATAATGTGTTACCATTAACATGGATTAATAATGATGTATTATTGGTATAAGAATTCTTATTAATATGTATAAAAACTTTATAATTGGAAAAGTAGTTAATATATAAAAACATAAAATGGTTGAAAATGGCAAGAGGGTGACATATAATAAATTAAATCAATAGTTTTATATATGTACATAAACTGTTGGTCAAAAATTGCTGACAAGGAGGGGATGAATATGGAATATATTCATTTGGTTCTAAAAGTAGCAAGTGTTTTATTTATAATTATAGTAATTACGAAGATTCTTATGTGTGTAGCAAACTATGTAGGTGAACAATTAGGGTTTGCGAAATTTTTTATATATCTATGGCATAAAATAAAAAAGAATAAAATAGAGTTGAAATGAAAAAGGGGCTGTTACACTAACGAATATTATTGCCTGGCTCTTTTGAAAGTTATTTTCGCTAGTGCGACAGCCCCTTAAAATATTACTTAACTTCTACGATCCATCCTTCTGGAGCACTTACATCTCCAAATTGAATTCCGTATAGAGTGTCATAAAGCTTTCTGGTTATTGGGCCAACCTCTGTTTCACTGTGGAATACATGGAGTTTTTCTTTATATTCGATTCCTCCAATAGGGGTTATTACAGCAGCAGTTCCGCATGCCCCAGTTTCTTTAAATTCATCTAAGTTGTCTATGTAAACATCCCTTTCTTCTGCTTGAAGACCAAGGTATTCCTTTGCAACGTGGAGTAAGGAGTACTTGGTTATACTGGGAAGTATTGAAGGCGAAAGTGGAGTTATAAACTTATTATCCTTAGTTATTCCAAAGAAGTTAGCTGCTCCTACCTCTTCAATCTTCGTATGGGTTGCTGGATCAAGGTAGATACAGTCAGCAAAACCTTTCTTTACAGCATTTTCATGGGGCATAAGGCTTCCAGCGTAGTTGCCTCCAACCTTTGCTGCTCCAGTACCAAATGGTGCTGCCCTGTCATAATCAGAAACTGTAAAGTTTACAGGTGAAAGGCCTCCTTTAAAATATGGTCCAACAGGTGAACAGAATACACAGAAAATATATTCTGAAGCTGGTTTTACTCCAAGGTTATCTCCCACACCTATTGTAAATGGTCTAAGATAAAGAGTTGCTCCACTTCCATAGGGTGGAACATATGCTTCGTTTGCCTTTACTACCTGAACACATGCATCAATAAATTTTTCTTCTGGAATTTCAGGCATTAAAAGACGCTGACAGCTTCTATTCATACGCTTTGCATTCTGATCAGGTCTAAAAAGCTGAACCCTACCATCCTTTGTATGGTAGGCTTTTAATCCTTCAAAGCACTGCTGTCCATAATGAAGAGCAGCTGAACCCTCACTAATGCAGAGATTATTATCTTCGGTTAATCTTCCGTCATCCCATTTCCCATCCTTCCATATGGAAACATATCGGAAATCTGTTTTCATGTAATTGAATCCAAGCTTACCCCAGTCGATATTTTTAGTTTCACTCATACTTAATCACCTCATTAAAGCTTATTATATTTCGATTAAATATATTATAGCTTAATATAAGCTAATATTATATTACAAAATCTGATAATTACTATATTATTAAGATATAATGGCTATATTAATCGCACCAAAGATTTTAAATAAGGTATTGTGTGGTTAATGAATCATGGAATATGATTTTATATAAATGTTTAGGGTGGAGTAATGTAGAATAATTTATGCAAAACATATAAATGGACATTTAATAACAGTATAGCTGTAACTTTTTTGTTTCTTATACGTAAATAGAGTGAAGGGGGGAGAAAATGAAAAATCAAGAATTAGATGATATTTATCAGTTGTATATGAAAGACATATATTATTATATTTTCTCCCTTTGTAAGGATAGCTATTTAGCAGAAGATATAGTCCAAGAGACCTTTTACAGGGCATATCTATATCTCGAAGGATGCAATGAAGAGAAAATTAAGCCCTGGCTTTTTAGAGTTGCATACAATACATTTGTTGACTTTAAAAGAAAGCAGAGCAAGAGTTTGATTAAGGATGATGGATATTTTGAGCAGATTAGTGAGTCAAAGACACTTGAAGAGGAATTTTTAAGACAGGAGCAGATGAATGAAATAAATGAAATAATTGCAAATATACCTGAAAATCAAAAACAAGCAATTCTTTTATGTGACTTTAACGGCTTATCCTATAAGGAAGCAGCAGAAATAATGAATGTAAGTCTTTCACATTTAAAGGTGCTTTTATTTAGGGCAAGGGGTAGAATACGAATAAAGAGAAGGGATGATAATATTGAGTGAAGATTTTAGAGAAAAGCTAAAAGCTTATAGAGAAGGAAGATTGACAGAGAAGGAAAGAGAGGAACTTGAGAAGGAATTAGATAAAATAGAAGAATACCAGGCATTTTTGGAGGAAGAAATGGATAACAGTTTAACTAAAGATGCTGAGGATGAAAATGAAGTCGTAGATATCAATACAAGTAAAAGCGAAAGAAGAATTATCAAAAGAGCAAAATGGAAAGCAAGGATACACAATGCATTTACAGCTATAGGAATTGTTATCGCTTTTACATTTGTTTGTGGAGTAATAACTTCGTTATTTTACTTGGTTGGGGAACCTAATAGAATGGATGTTTATAAAGATATTGTTAGATCGACAATTGCGGTTACAGAGCCAAATATAAGTTTTGGTCATAGTGAAAATAGTGCAGGAACTTTTTTTACATTGAATATAGAGGGCAAACTTAGAAAAAAGATTGGAAGCAGTGAGATTAATATAGGACAGGCAAACTTTAAATTTTTGTTTAATAAATGTACGGATTCAACAATGAAATGGGGAGAAATAGAAGAAGGTTACTCAGGTTACATGTTCCAATATCCTGATTCAAAAGAACAATACAACTTTCAAGAAGAATGGAAGAGGCTTGATAAGCTTCCAGAAGGTACTGTAGCAGAAGCATATATTTCCATGGATAAGCTTTATAAAACAGATGAGATTCTAAGCAAATTTAAAGAACTTGATATGGAACCTTTGTGGTTTGCAGTTGACACAGGAGTTGATGATGAATCAAAACAAAGAAGTGAAGAATCATTTTCACCAATTGGTTTTCCATATCAACCCATGTGGCATGATGATGATATGAAAATTATAAGTTCATTTGAGAAGAAAGGATTTTTATTTAGCAGGGTGAAAACTATATCAAAATCTTCACCTTCAATTGAAGAATATGGCAGTGGTAATATAAGAAACGAAAACTTTATAAAAACATTAGTTTTATTAAAGAAATATGAAAAAATAGCGGAGAAGATTGCAAACAGCGATTTAGAGCTGCAGCAAAGAATTGATTATATAAAATCCAATGGAGTCAACATCTATGGAGTTGTTGCTACTGGGCCTACAAAGGAAATTTTAAAGTTAAGAAATGAAAAATGGGTATCGGGTGTTAAGGTTGGTGATGTGGAATTTTGGAATTGGACAGAATAGTTCTTGGAAATTTTAAAGCGTAGATTATAAGAATATAAGAAGGTTGACTAACATTATATTAATCGTACTAAGGATTTTACATTAGGTGTTGTGCGATTAATGAATCAAGGAATATGATTTCGCATAAATGTTTAGGTTTGAGCAATGTAGAATCATTTATGTGAAACATATATATACAAAGTAAAAATTCTAATACATTCCGTCTTTTCAAACATCCTAGAGTCAAACCAGCTTTGCAGGGCTGTTTGAAAAGGCGGAATGTAAAGAACTTTATTACTTTGTATATAGATAGGAGAATGTTAATCAACCTTCTATATATTTTACTATAAATCTTGCATATTTTTGTCCTTGTACATAGCAATTGACAAAATTAGTGTAGCACCGCCACAAAGGAAATTAAGTATATATGCTGGCATGATGTCCAAAGCAACCCCTGCAAGAATAATTCCTATAGGGGATAAACCCATTGCCAGAGTTCTTCTAACACCGTTGACACGTCCTCTTATGTTATCTGGTGTTAGCCTCTGTATTAACACACCTATTGGAACATTTGTTGTAACTATGAATATTCCTGTTATACAGAAAACTAAAATAAAGTATATAAATAAAATGTTTATGTTAATGGATTTTATAATACTTATTGCTGAAAATCCAACAGCAATTATAGATATTGACATAATGGAAAGGGATAATGAAAGACCTGTTAATTTCTTATTTTTTTCGGGTATTATACCCATTAATACTGATGCAAGTAGAATACCTATTGATAATGCCCCTTGAATTATACCAAATTGCCAGGGCTTAACCATTATAACGTTATTTAAAATATAGGTGTTGCTAACTGAAAATGCTGCATTAAAAAAGAAGTTCATAATTAATACGTATTTAAGTAATGAATAAATTACTTTATTTTCTTTAATGAAGGAAAGACCTTCCTTGATATCGGTTACTAAAATTTTAAAAGACATACCAGAGTTTTTAGCAGGATTTTCTGTATTAGATTTGTTAAGCTTGAAATTAATAAAAAGTTCCATTAGAGCTGCTGCAAAAAATGATATTCCGTTTATAGTCAAAAATATACCAAGTGGGACTAAGCCGTATATAGCGCCACCTATAATAGGACATAGTAAAGATGCAATGGAATCTATTGATTGGTTATATGAGTTTATTTTCATTAAACTTTTATCGGTAACAAGATTTGGTATTGATGAACTCAATGCAACATCATAAAAATTATTTATAACCGAAAGAATAAATGTAGCTGCATATATATGATATACCTTAAAGCCATATATTGAGGAAACAAATAACTGTAGAAATATAACTAAGCCACTTAATATATTAAGTGTAACTGTTAATTTTTTTCTATCAACTCTATCAGCGATAGAGCCTGAGAAAGGTGATAGAATTACATTTGGGAGTGTCCCCATAATAATTCCCAGGGCAAAGGATGTACCTGATTTAGTAACCTTTAAAATATATAGTGAAAGGGCAAATTCATAAATATATGTACCAAACATTGATATAAGTTTTGAACCTAAGAATAACAGGATGTTTTGTTTTTCTTGTGATTTAATAGTTAACTGATTACTGATAACATGGATATTCATTAAATCTCCTCCTAACTAAATAAAATTCTTGTAATACAGAGAATGTATAATTGATTAATTATGTGAGTGAGTTAAGTAAAATTAAACATAGCGTCTTGTTGCTTTGCTTTAATTAATAGAATTCTCAATAAAGTTTAATAAAGTTTAACTATAATTATATTATAATTAGTCAAAAATAAATGTCAATATTAAAAAGTAAAGTGAGATTAAATTTATGATATTGTCATATGATTGATTGTTTAATAATTCTGTACTATAATTGATTCAAAAGGAAAATTACATTTAAGACTTTTAAAGTATTTGAATGAACTTTTTATAAATATACTGTGTGAAAGAACTGTAAGGAAATGAGGTGAGGGTTTAGTGGGCTCACATAGTTGGTGATGCAGCTCATTAAATATAAAGATGGAAAATATAATTGGCGAAAGAATTAAAAATATTAGAAAAGAGCTCAAATTAACCCAATCTGAGCTTGCTGGAAATGAAATGACTAAAAGTATGTTGAGTCAAATTGAAAATGGTATAGCTGTACCTTCAATGAAAAACCTTCAATACTTGGCAGGAAGATTAGGGAAACCGATATCATATTTTTTAGATGAAGACGGAGTAAAGGAACAAGAGAACGAAAAAAATATATACACTGAAGAAATAAATAGATATATTACAGAAGCTCAGAATCTTAATGATGATGATAAATATGAAGAAGCTAAGATAAAAATAGAGGACCTTTTGCAAAAACATGTATTTAGCCATTCCTCAAAAATATATGCTGATATCCTTAAAGTATACAGTGAACCCCTGATTAATCTTAAAGACTTTAAACAGGGAGAAAACATTATAAAAGAATGTGTAAAAATATATATAAACAATAATTTATATGCTGATGCTGCTAAAGTGTATCAAAACCTTATTTTTCAAGCACTCATGAATTTCGAATATAGCAAATGTTTGAGTATACTTGATGAAGCATATGAAATATACTTAAAATCTCCAATTAAGGACATAATGTTTGAAATTGAAAACCACTACAATAGAATGGGAGCGTATCATTCAATGGGTGACATGCACAAGACCCTTTCTATTGCGCAAGAAGCCATTGATATATCAAGAAAAACCAATATATATTATATGGCAGATGAGATTTATAGAATGAAGGCTCTTACTTACCTAATTTTAGATAAGTATGATGAGTTCAAATATAACATTCAGAAAGCGATTCAATTTTCTGAATTTACAGAGAGCAAATGGAGCCGTATTTCTATTGAATTGAATTTAGCTTTATATGAAAATGAAATAAACAATACTGATGAAGCATTGAAGCATATTGAGAAATATAGAAAATTAATAGGCAAGGATAGTAATTGGTATATTCATCAAAAGTCTATTTTATTATATAAGCTTGGAGATTATATAAAAGCATTTGAAATTATAAAAAGATATGATTATTCTGTTAACAGGTTTTCGAAGGTTGATTATTTATTTACATGGACATTAAAGATTTATGAAGGCTTGATACTTCACAAGCTAAATAAATCACAGGAGGGAATAAAATCTATTAGTACTGGTATTGAGAAGCTTTCAATACATTCAAATTCAAAGTATTTATCCTTTGCCTATAAAGCATTAAGTGAAGTTTATGAAGAACTTGGCGATTTTAAGGCTGCATTTGAAGCTTCAAAAAAATCAATTGAAATTAAGGAAGCACTTATAAAGGATGGTCAGGTCTATCCATATTAATCAGTAAAAAATTTAATAGATTTAATTGGGATAAATCATGCTTTGGATATAATTACTATGCAAGTAAGAGAATAAATATGCATATAAACTGTTGACATAGTATTTGTTTTGCTGTAAACTTATAAAAAAATTGATATTGCTTGAAGGCATTGATAAGAAATAGTAGGAATACAGTTTCCTAAAAAGAGAGTTCCCGGTTGGTGAGAGGGGCATTGGAAGGTATTTTGAACACATCTTAGAGCCGGACACCGAACCCTTTTAAGGCAGTAGACTGTCCCCGGGAACCTGCACCCGTTATAGTGCTAGAGTATAAGCATTTTTGCCGTACTCGAAGAGGTTGATATCGTGAGGTATCAATGAATAGAGGTGGAACCACGTGATTAACACTCCCGTCCTCTAGCAATAGGCTGGAGGAGGGAGTTTTTATTATATCAAATTTTAACTCCAAATCAATTATATGTTTCGCATAAATGATTCTACATTGCTCGACCTTAAGCATTTATGCAAAATCATATTCCTTGATTCATTAGTCGCGCAGCATCCAATGTAAAATCTTTAGTGCGATTAATATAACTTCTATGAAATTAATATAACTCCTTAAGCCCTAGAACTTCAATATAAAGTTGTTTTTTATATTTAATCAAATTTAAATATATACAGTTATTATACTACTGATTTCTTTGTAAAAATTAATTTTAAATTATTAATGATATAATTTGCAGCGCTGTAATTATTATAAAACTAATTAATGAAAGGAAGATAATAATGAAAAGGAGATTTATTAATACAATTCTAGTAGTTATGATTTTAGTATTTGGAGTGGTTACATTTTCATCGTGTTCAAAAAAGCAAAACAGCAGTGAAAGTATGGATGACATAAAGAAAAAGGGGTATATTACTATAGGTCTTGATGATACATTTGTGCCAATGGGTTACAAGGATAAAAGTGGGCAAATAGTTGGGTTTGATGTTGATTTAGCTAAGGAAGTATGTAAAAGAATAGGTGTAGACGCAAAGTTTCAGCCAATAGATTGGTCTATGAAGGAAACAGAGCTTAACACGAAAAATATAGATCTTATATGGAATGGTTATACTATAACTCCAGAAAGGCAGGAGAAGGTTGGTTTTACAAACCCATATCTTGCAAACAGACAGGTGATAATAACACTTTCATCATCAACTATAAATAGCAAAGCAGAGCTTAAAGGGAAAAAGGTTGCAGTTCAAAATGGTTCGAGCTCCCTTGATGCTGTAAATAAGGAACCTGATCTAGTTGAATCCTTTAATGGAGGAGAACCAGTTCTTTTTGATACAAATAATGAAGCGCTTATGGACTTAGAAGCAGGAAGAGTAGATGCTGTTGTGGCAGATGGAATCCTTGCAAGATATTATATAAACGAAAGAGGAACAGAGAAGTACAAGGTTTTAAATGAAGACTTTGGAAAAGAAGAGTATGGAATAGGCGCTAGAAAACAAAGTGCTGAACTTATTAAGGCAATAAACACTGCACTTGATGAAATGAAAAAGGATGGAACAAGTGCAAGTATATCAGAAAAGTGGTTCGGAGAAAATATTGTGAAGTAAGGGGATGGATAAAAATGCATTATATATACTCGCTAATACCCTCCATGATGGATGGGCTTATAACAACAATTGAAGTTTTCAGCCTTACCCTTATTATTGCAATTCCCCTTGGTTTGGTTACTGCACTTTGCAGGCTATCGGGGATTAGGGCTATAAAGGAGGCTGCAAAGTATTATATATGCATAATGAGAGGAACACCTCTTCTTCTACAGCTTGTATTTATATTCTTTGGCCTCCCAATAGTTGGAGTGACCTTTGATAGATTTACTGCGGCGATTATAGCATTTACATTGAATTATGCAGCATATTTTGGGGAGATATTCAGAGCGGGAATTGAATCCATAGACAGGGGACAATATGAGGCAGCAGCAGTTTTAGGATTTAATCCAAAGCAGACCTTTATGTACATCATATTTCCTCAGATGACCAAAAGAATTCTTCCCCCTGTTGCAAATGAAGTGATTACTTTGGTTAAGGATACATCCCTGGTATATGTTGTGGGAATTGGAGAACTATTGAGAGCAGGAAAAATTGCTTCAAACAGGGATGCTTCCCTTATTCCTCTTATAGTTGTAGGTGCATTTTATCTTATACTTACAGCAGTTTTAACCAGAGGTTTTGATGGACTTGAAAAAGGATATTCATATTATGAGTAGGTGATATAGATTAATGAAGCCATTGATTGAAGATAACGAAAGAAGCCCTATAATATAGGAAGTTAAATTCCTTTATTATAGGGCTTTTTCTAGATTAGATGACAGGCTTTTGAGCTATTTTATATAATGTATTGACTATATTAATGGCACTAGAGATTTTAAATTGGGTGTTGTGCGATTAATGAATCAAGGAATATGATTACGCATAAATGTTTAAGGTCGAGCAATGTAGAATCCTTTATGTGATAAATATAATTAATAACTCTTAACTGAAGTGCCTGTTACCCTGCTCATTTATACTCCTTCTACATTATTCAATTGAGATTGTGAAGTGAAGGATTTATAAGTTTTCTTGGTTGAGATATATGAAATAACTGCTATTACAAACCAAAGCACTGCAACGTACTTATATATTACAGGAATAGTTATTATATCAGCAAGTCCTCCAAATACAACTCCAGCAAGAGGGGTACTTATTAACATTATCATTGTTGCTATTGAACTGACCCTTCCAAGATAAGCAGTATCTGTAAGAATTTGAACTTCTGTAAAGCTCCAGGTGCCTAGTGTTGAGCCAACTACTCCAACTACAAAATACATAAAGCTATAGTAAAATGGATTTAGAAGGAAAGCACCAACACCTATTGTTAATCCAAGAATTGATATTGATATTAGATATAAATTTTCAAGTTTTAAAGATGTTTTCTTTAAAATGGGATATAATATATTCCCTATTATTGCTCCTGCAATTGAAGCTGTATAGAAATATCCTGACCAGTTGGTTGTAACCTTAAGTATCCTGTCAATAACGATTGGAATATAGGTTTCAAGTGGTGTTCCAAGGAATTGAATCATAATTATTACAAAGAATATAGTGAGTATTATTTTGTTGTGCAAGACATATTTAAAGCCTGATAAAAGCTGTTCCTTAAAATTATGGTTTTCTTCAATCTGACTTGATTCAACCTTAGGTATCTTAACAATAAGTGAAACTATTGCAGAGGCAAAGAAAGTTACTGCATCAATTATAAATAGGATTTCTTTACCCATTGAAAACATTATTATACCGCTTAGGCTGTACCCTAATATCCTTAAAACATGATTTGAAATGGTTATTGCACTGTTATAAACAGGCATATCCTCCTTTCCAACTACAAGAACAAAAGTTGTACCGGCAGTTGGTTCAAAGAAGCTTTCTGCAATTGAAACAACTACAGAAATAGCATATATGTGCCAGAGAGCAATTGTCTTTGTTATCATAAGTAAAGGAATAATCAATATGCAGATGGTTCTAACAAGCTCTGTGAAAAACATTATTTTGTTTTTGTTATATCTGTCAGCAATAACTCCTGCAAATGGGCTTACAATTACATTAGGCAGCACACTGAAAACGAGCATACTTCCCATGGCAAGACCTGAACCCGTAAGATCATATACAAGATACATGAGCGCAAGGGTTTCAAGTGCATCCCCAAATCTTGAAAAGGATCTTGAACCCCAGAGCATAAGTGCATATTTGTTTTTTAATAATTTTTTCATACACAACCCACTCCCTTTTTGTACAATTTTAAAAATTATTTTGTTATTAATGGGGAAAATTATATTGTATTTAATATTTATATGTTGCAAAAATTCTATTACATTCCGCCTTTTCAAACATCCTAGAGTCGAACCAATTTAGCAGGGCTGTTTGAAAAGGCAGAATGTAAGAATTTTAATGCAACATATATAGGTCGTAGTATATATAAATTTTAATTGAGTAACTTGTCAGTATTTGAAAAGCAGGATTACTCCAATTTTTTTATTGTCAAAAATGTGCAGCTGTAGTGGTTTGTCCCTTCTTTCTTTTGTTTGCTTTTTATATAATTAACAATCATATCATGAAGCTCCCTGGTTTCAGCAGGAGTTAAATATCCATCAAGCAGGCTAATAAGTCTTCCACTATCCTCGCTTTCATTAACATGTTCTCTGAAGGAATCGAGGTTCTTATTGACTTCCTTTATGGCAAGACTAATAAAATCATCCTGTCCATCTTCATAAACATTGTTTTTGGATGTCCTAATGATGTTATCAACTAAAAAGTTTTCTGCTGTAGGAAGATAGTATTTCTCAACTATTCCTGATTTCTCCCTGGTTTCAACTATCTCTAGAACACCTATTTTTTCAAGTTCTTTAACATGATAGTGCACCTTCGAAGGAACCTCCCCTAGCTTATCTGCCATCTGTTTAACGGTAAGAGGGTCTATGTCAGATTGAAAAAGTGATAGTATTTTCATTCTAAATGGATTGGAAAAAATTCTAACCTCATCTGGAGAGGTAAGTCTTTTGCTTTTTATCATAATTCGCTCCTTTCGAATAATATTTATCAATAAAATAAATTTTATTGATAAAACTAAGTTTATTATAATCCATATTTTTCATAATGTAAATAAGATTGTTCAACAATTTTTTGTTTTATAATTTATTTGCATACACTACATAAAAATACATATATAATCAGGGACTATATAATTATAAATTTATCAGAAAAGTTTTTATATTCTGGATATACCACAGAGAATAGAGAGCTACAATCAAATTCAAGGATAAATTTCCAATAAAAAAATATAAAATTCTATTGCATATGTATACACATGGTTGTATAATTAAGCAGAAAGATGACAAGGAAACATTGAGGGGGGAGAAAAAATGGTTAATGGAAAGTTAGCAAAGCTTGCGGCAATGCTTATGGTTATAGTTATGGTAATATCAGCATGGGGATGTTCAAAGAAAGAAACGCCAAAGGGAGACAATAGTGCAGCTTCTCAAACAGCCGTTGAAAGAATAAAGAAGGCTGGAAAAGTGGTTGTTGGTACTTGTGCAGATTATCCACCATATGAATCTCACAAGCAGATAAATGGAAAGGACGAAATAGTTGGATTCGACATTGATACAGCAAAGGAAATAGCTAAGGACTTAGGAGTAGAGCTTGAATTAAAGGATATGAAGTTTGATGGACTTCTTGCAGCACTTGATTCAGGAAATGTTGATTTCGTAATTGCGGGAATGACTCCAGATGCCGAAAGAAGAAAGCAGGTTGATTTCTCAAAGGTATACTACAAGGCTATACAGGGAGTTGTAACAAGAGCTCAGGATAAGGACAGCGTTAAGGATGCAGCGTCCTTAAGTGGGAAGAAGATAGGAGTACAGAAGGGTACAGTTCAAGAGAAGATAGCAAATTCACAGATAAAGGGTGCAAAGATTAAGGCACTTGGAAAGGTTTCAGACCTTGTACTTGAGCTAAAGAATGGAAAGGTTGATGCAATAATAGTTGAACTGCCTGTTGCAAAGGCATATATATCAAACAATAATGATATTGCTTTAACAAGCTTAACCTTTACTGATGAAGAAGGTGGTTCAGCAGTTGCAATAAAGAAGGGAAACAGTGAGCTTGTAAATGAGATCGACAAAACATTAGATAGACTTATGAAGGATAATGCGATAGAGGGCTTCTTTGCAAACTGGAGCAAGGATCTTGAAAACAAAAAATAGATATAGGATATATTCCCCGGGAGTAATCTCGGGGAATAAATATGAGAGGAGGATGAAAGTTGGATTTTGGATTTTTATCACAATATTTTAACTTTTTCATAGATGGTGCCAAAATAACTGTAATACTTGCAATCTTTACAGTTATGTTTGGTGTGTTATTTGGAATGATTTTAGCACTTATGAAGCTTTCAAATGGAAATATACTAAGTAAGCTTTTAAAGTTTATAGCTTCAGCATATATAGAGTTTATAAGGGGGACCCCTATACTTGTTCAGCTTTATATAATATACTACGGGCTTCCAAAGATAGGTGTAGATTTTTCATGTCTTTCTTTCCTTGGAGACTCCGTTCCAGACTTTATGGCTGGAATAATAACACTTTCAATTAACAGCTCAGCATATGTGGCAGAAATAATTCGTGCAGGAATTCAAGCAGTAGACAAGGGACAGATGGAGGCTTCTAGGTCACTTGGGATGAGTAAGACCATGGCAATGCTGCACATAATAATACCACAGGCAATAAAGAATATACTTCCTGCTCTAGGAAATGAGTTTATAGTAGTTATTAAGGAATCATCAATAGTTTCAATAATAGGAATACATGAACTTATGTATAATGCAGATACTGTAAGAGGAAACACATTCCAACCCTTTGAACCACTTATATTTGCAGCAGTGGTGTATTTTGCAATGACCTTCCTGCTGTCAAGGGTTCTAGGAATTGCTGAGAGGAGGATGAAAGCAAGTGATTAAGGTAAAGGGACTTAAGAAGAGCTTCGGAAAGCTTGATGTTTTAAAGGGAATAGATATAGAGATTAAAAAGGGTGAGGTTGTAGTTGTTATCGGACCCAGTGGTTCAGGGAAAAGTACCTTTTTAAGATGCTTAAATCTTCTTGAAAAGCCTACAGGTGGAGAGATAATATTTGAGGGTATGTCAATCACTCAAAATGAAAAAAATATAGATTCGATAAGACAGAAGATGGGTATGGTGTTTCAGCAATTCAATCTGTTCCCACACCTAAGTATAATGGACAACATAATACTTGCACCTGTTAAGGTAAAGGGCATGAATAAGGATGATGCTAAAAAAAGAGCAATAGAGCTTTTAAAGACAGTTGGACTCGAAGACAAGGCTAACAGCTATCCAGGACAACTTTCTGGAGGACAAAAGCAGAGAATAGCCATCGTAAGAGCTTTAGCTATGTCTCCTGATGTTATGTTATTTGATGAGCCAACATCAGCCCTTGACCCAGAGATGGTAGGGGAAGTATTGGACGTAATGAAAAAGATGGCTTCCCAGGGTATGACAATGGTTGTTGTAACTCACGAAATGGGCTTTGCCAGAGAGGTTGCCGATAGAGTTATATTTATGGATGGCGGAGAGATCGTTGAGGAAGGCTCCCCAGAGGATATATTCACAGCACCAAAGCATACAAGGACAAGGGAGTTTTTATCAAAGGTATTATAGTATAAAACACAGAGAAAGGAAAAAAGGGGAAAGAACTCTCCTTTTTTCCTTTCTTTGCTGATGGTATAATTTATTATATCCTAGTTTCGCGGTGGCAAAACTAGACAAATTAAAGGTTACCTCATATAACGCAGATTCATACATGATATTATGGTGCATGAATTGCAAGGATTTCCTTCAGTTATTATGCTATATTCATCTCGAAGGGAGAGAGTTTTATGGATTGGATTGATCGCATGAACAGTGCTATGGACTATATCGAATTACACCTTACAGATACAATCGAATATGAGCAATTAGCGAAAATAGTCTGTTGTTCAGTATATCACTTTCAGAGGATGTTTTCATTTATCAGTGGTGTAGCGCTCTCAGAATATATTCGCCGTAGAAGATTAACGGTGGCTGCCATTGAGCTACAAAATAAAAATACAAAAATTATTGATATTGCTCTGAAATATGGATATGAATCACCAGAGGCATTTTCCAGAGCATTTAAAAGTATGCATGGCGTTGCCCCTTCATCGGTTCACAATATGGGAATAACACTCAAGTCCTATCCACGAATGACTTTCTACCTATCCATAAAAGGAGGAATTGAGATGAATTATCGTATTGAACAAAAGGAGGCCTTTGAGGTATTTGGTGTTGCTGGTATCATCCGGACAGATAGTCAAGAATCATCATTTATTCAGGTACCAAAATTTCGTATTAAATGTGACGAAGATGGTTCAGTTGACCGCATGAATGCTCTTTTAGGTCGCAGCCCTGATACTGTGTTACATGCTGCTTTGTATGATTACACAGAGAATTCATTCAAGTACATGATTTGCGAATATGTCAAAGACAATATGGTTATTCCTAAAGAATATGAAAGATTGTCTGTACCGGCGTCAACATGGGCTATTTTCCCAGATGAAAATTGTGATTTACAGGATGTATGGCGACGAATTTATTCTGAATGGGGTCCAACTTCTGGCTATGAACATGATGATGGCCCTCAATTTGAGATGTATTATGGTGAATCCCCTAACATAACAGGCGAAGTTTGGATTCCAGTGAGGAAGAAGTAATCACAGTTCATTTATTATTCTTATAAATTTAGCATTATGAATTATTCAGAAAACATAATTATATAAGTACAAAGGGGATGTTCACTAAAGATTGAAAATCTTTTGTGAACATCCCCTTTCCTCGTTGTCTGATGCCTTGCTTATGAAAGTAAGACCCTGTCACTCAGGGTAGATTCAGTTTTAAGATTTGAAAAGTAGTTAAGGAGTTTTTCTGTTGTAAGGTTTTTCTTTTCTTCTCCATTAACGTCGAGAATGATTTTTCCTTGATCCATCATAATTAAACGGTTTCCAATCCTAACTGCATGCTGCAGGTTATGGGTTATCATTAGAGTGGTAATATGCTTTTCATTAACAAGCTTTTCCGTTAGGTCTATTATAGAATCAGAGGTTTTTGGATCCAAAGCAGCAGTGTGCTCATCTAATAAAAGAAGCTTTGGATTGGACATTACTGCCATAAGCAGGGTTAATGCCTGTCTTTGACCCCCAGATAAAAGATTAACCCTTGTTTCCATTTGATTTTCAAGACCTAAGGAAAGCTGCAGTAAAAGGTCATGAAAAAAGGAAATATTATTTTTAGAAATACCAAGGGATAAATCAAATCTTTTTCCTTTGTTTAATGCAAGAGATAGATTTTCCAAGATGGTCATGGAAGGAGAGGTTCCCATTGAAGGATTCTGAAACACCCTCCCTATATTTCTACTCCTTTTATATTCTGAAAGCATTGATATTTCCTCTTTATCTAAAAAAATACTGCCTGCATCCTGAAGCAGTGTACCTGAGATTAGATTTAAAAGAGTGGATTTTCCTGAACCATTACTCCCAATGATTGTAATAAAGTCTCCAGCATTGACATCTATTGAAAAATTAGAAAATACTCTTTTTTCATTGGCTGTGTTTTCATTAAAGGTTTTACATAGATTTTTTACTTGCAGCAACTGTAATCACTCCCGTCCTTATTGGTTTTCTAAGCTTTAATATAGAATTTGGTTTAATAGAAAGGGCTAACAAAACTATAACAACTGTAATTAGCTTTAAATCCGTTGGTGGAAAGCCTAAGTCCATTGCAAAGGCTGTACTTGCCTTATAGAGTATTGCCCCTAGTACAACAACAGATGTCCCAGATAGTAGAGAGATCTTCTTAAAAACTGATTTTCCAAGTATTACAGATGCTAGACCCATTACCATTACTCCAGTTCCCATTCCGATATCTGAGAAATTTTGATATTGGGCCATTAATGCTCCAGACAATGCAACCAAACCATTAGAAAGCATAAGGCCGATAATTTTTACACTTCCAATATTAACACCTAGAGATGTTGCAACCTGAGGATTATCACCAACTGCTCTTAATAGAAAACCGAACTTTGTTTTTAATAAAAAGTCCAACAGCAGTTTTAATACTACTACAAATATAATTCCTATTAAAATTGGTTTTAGGCCATATGAAAATATAGTTTTTTTATTGAACAAAGGTATATTGGATTTTCCCATTATCCTAAGATTCATTGAATATAATCCACTCATTACTAGAATTCCTGAAAGAAGGTTTGTTATCTTCAGCTTTACATGAAGAATTCCAGTAAAAAAGCCTGCAAGCATTCCACATACAAAGGCAAGGAATGTTGCGATTAGAGGATTTATATCTAAAAAAATGGTAGATGCTGCAACAGCAGCACCTAATGGGAAGGTTCCATCAACTGATAGATCCGGAAAGTCCAATATTTTATAAGTAATGTATACACCAAGCGCAAGAACTCCAAATATAAGTCCCTGCTCAAGTATGTTAATCCAGAAGGAAAACATATTATTGTTCACCTCCTATTATTACAGCTCCCTTTAAAAGGTTTTCGGGAATACTGATACCAAGCTTTTTTGCACTAGTCATGTTGAATACCTTTTGGGTATTTTTCAATGTAGTTATAGGAATAGAACCTGGATTCTTTCCGTTTAATATTTGAACTGCACTTTCTGCAGTCTGCTTGCCAAGCTCATAGTAATCGATTCCAACAGTTAAAAGGGCTCCAGCATCAACATGGGCTTTTTCTGCGCCAATAATAGGGATTTTTTTCTCCATACACTTGCTTGTTATTAATGCCATGGAAGATGCTGCAAGGTTATCAGCAGGAACATATAGAACATCTATCTTTTTTACAAGTGTATCTAATGCTTGGGAAACCTCATTTACATTTGTAACTCCAGTTTTTACAATTTCAATACCCAAATTACCTGCAATTTTAGCTGCCATATCCACTTGGGTTTGGGAGTTGACTTCGCTTGTATTATATAATACTCCTACCTTCTTAGTATTCGGAAGTACTGCCTTAAGCATTTCAAACTGCTTGTCTATAGGTGACATATCACTTGTTCCAGTAATGTTTGTACCACTACCATCCAATGACTTGGAAAGACCTGCGGATACAGGATCAGTTACTGCACTAAATACAATTGGTATTTCCTTTGTTGCATTAAATGCTGATTGTGCACTTGGAGTCGCGATTGCAAATATTAAATCCTTCTTTTTTGATGAAAAGTCTGATGCAATATTTTGGGCAACGGTAAAATCACCCTGGGCATTTTTAATATCAAGCTTTATTTTTTCACCATCTTTAAAGCCTTTTTCGGAAAGCCTATCGATGAAGCCCTTGCGTACTGCATCAAGTGCAGGGTGTTCTGCGATTTGAGTAATACCTATTTTGATTTTCTTGTTTTTATCTGTATCACCTACAGATGCTGTTTTTGTGCACCCTGTCAAAAATGAAACACACAAAACTGCTGCTATTGCAGCCTTTCTTAATAATTTTTTTCCTACCATACTACCATCCTCCTCAAGTAATAAATATTTAGCAAAACTACATAATTTCCAATAGATAAATTAAAATACAAATTATACTAATCACACTAAAGATTTTAAATAAGGTATTGTGCAATTAATGAATCAAGGCATATGACTTCACATAAATGTTTGTGGCTTAGCAATTTAGGATCATTTATGCCAAACATATAGGATGTATTATTAATTGACTAAAATGGATTATGCAATTTTTTCAAAAATAAAAATAAAAACTCTTCAGCAGAAGAGTTTCTAAGCATAAACAAATAAACCCCAATAAAGGGGCAATTTTATACATATCTTCTACAAAACTACCATACTACTTATTTGAATCAAAAATAAAAAATCTACCAAACTACAAAATAATAAATGTTTATAAAGATTATGAAGAAATTTTTTGCATTTGTCAAGAAATTTTTTATATAGGTGGCAGGCTCTTGAGTTTTGAGCTATTTAATCAAAAGCATCGCTGCTTTAATTAAATAACTCAAAACTCAAGTGCCTGTTACCTTGCGACATAATTATAGATGTTCTGGAATGGATCTATGAGCAAGCCCAATTACAACCTCATTTAAATGCAAAAGTCCTATACTCATAAAAATACATATACTAAGATGCTCTCCACCCCTTGCAATTCCAATCTTTCCTCCAACATTTAAACCATTTGCCTTTGAAACAACCTGCATAATTGCTTCCCTTGCTGCACCAACAACAGCTCCGTCATAAACATGGGATTCTTGAATAAGCCCCGTTCTTTTTGATGCAACAAGAGCTCTTTCCAGGATCTTTGGTATGGAATCAATCAGATTTCCTCCAACGTCTACAGCTACAGAAGAAATCCCACTAACCTTTAGCTTTTTAATAACCTCTTCTTCTTCGCTTCTTGATAATGTAGTAGCTACCTCAACAGATGCCTTTGCAATCTGCATTGCCGATGTGTTCATTATTTATCATCCCCATCGCTAGTTTATTTCATATATTATATTAATTTTATAGGTTAAAGTAAAGAGGTATAGGTAAAATAAAACAATATTTGACATGAGATTACAATAATGATACAATATGAATTAGCAAATTATGAAAGGGTTGGGATAATGAGCAGATTGTTCAAAACTAATAGTCTATAAATCTGAATAAATTAATACGCAAGAATGACCTTATTAAAAGGTTTATTTGTGTTAGAGAGTTTCAGGTTTGTCTATTTGGTGAAGAACAATAACATTTGTAATCCTGACTTTTGGTAAAACGCTTATATAATAATATTGTGTTTTATTATTGGGGTAGATGTTATGCTGTGCTTGACTGCATGGCATTTTCATTTATAAAAAGAATTTATAAACTCAGATATGCTGCATAAGTTTACCTACATAATAATTTGAATTTATAATTTCTTATATACCAAGTCTATTGAAAATCAGGGCTGCAGGTGAAGTTTTTTCACCTGCAGTCCTTTTGATTTTTAGAGGGGAGATGGGACTAAACATTGATTATCACAAAATTATGGAGGGGTTTTTATGTGGCAAAAGAAAGAAACGGAAAATTATGTATTTCATTATCATGGGGGAAGCGTGGCAGAGAGGGATTTAAAAAGCATTACTGAGGGACAGGAAAGCTGTCATAAATGTATTTGTGATGTTTTAAATGTAAAGATGGATAAAAAAATTAATTATTTTCTCTGCAATACAAGGGAAGAGGTAGGAGAACTTTATGGAGATAATGACCCTTGCAGTGGCTTTGCAAGGATGCCTAATGAAATATATGCAGTGTACAATGAAGAAATAAAATGTGTTGGATACCATGAGGATGTCCATATGATATCCTATAACACCATGGCAAGACCAGAGCCTAATTTTATAAGGGAAGGGCTTGCAATGTATTTTGACAGAACCTGGTGGGGAATTCCAAACGAAGCCTGGGTTCAGATATTTATGAATAAAGAGCTTTATGTTCCAATTTCAAGCTTAATGAACAAAGAGGGATTCTTCAGCTACAGTGATACCTTGACATATCCAATAGCTGGAGCATTTATTGGATATTTAATTGAAGTGTTCGGAATGGAAAGCTTTAAGGAATATTATAATAAACCATCAAAGGATTTTGAAAAGGATTTTTATTCATCCTTTAATAAGAGCATAAATGATGTTGAAGAGGGCTTTAAAAGATATATTAAAAACATAGGATATGATGAAAGAATTTTAGACATTATAGAGGCTTACATAAAGGGAAAATTTTAGGAAGTGGCGGCTATGGGAGTAATAAGGGAGCATGACATAGTTCTTGAAGGCAATATGCCCGATGGTAAAACCATAAAACTTAGGCCTATGACTGACAGAGATTTTGACATACTTCTAAAATGGAACAGCGATCCTGAGGTTTTATACTATGCTGATGGAGACGATGTTGACTCATATAGCTTGGATGACATAAAGGTAATTTACGGCATGGTATCCCAGGAAGCCTTTTGCTTCATAACTGAATATGATGGAAGACCCATAGGGGAATGCTGGCTTCAGAAGATGAACATAAAAGAAATAAAAGAAAAATACAAAGATAATGACTGCAGAAGAATCGACCTTGTTATAGGGGATAAAAGTCTCTGGGGAGGCGGAATAGGTACAAAGGTTATAGGAATGCTCACTAAGTTTGGATTTTTAGGTGAGAATGCAGATATGATATTTGGACTTGTGGCAGACTACAACTTAAGAAGTGCCAAGGCATTCCAAAAGAATGGCTATGTCCTTGTAGAAAAGTTTAAACTAGAACGCTTTATTAAGTCGAACTATGAACTTAGATTTGCAGTTGATAAGAAAAGATATCTAAATAGTATGAGAAGGTGAAATAAATGAGAAATAACAAAGTAATAAATGTTTTCTTTAGGTTGATAAGTCCATATAGAAATCTCCCAAGGGAAATATATATTATATTTATATCAAAAATAATAAATGCGCTTGGTTGTTTTGTAGGACCACTTTTAACTCTTATCTTAACAAAGAAAATTGGGCTATCTACAGCGACTACAGGGTTTTATATGACAATATCAGGATTTGTATTTCTTCCTGCCTCACTTATTGGTGGTAAGATTGCAGATACTCTTGGACGTAAAAGAGTAATAATTATATGTGAAGGAATTGCAGCAGTATTGTATATTGCATGTGGTTTTATGAACCCATCATTGAGCATGGTATACACAATCATAGCTGCTGAAATGTTCATGGTTATGGCTGGACCAGCTCATGATTCGATGGTTGCGGATTTAACAACACCAGAGAATAGAGAGGGTGCCTATGCTTTATGCTACATGGGATGGAATATTGGATTCGCAGTAGGACCTACAATAGGCGGGCTTCTGTTTGAAAAACATCTGCCATGGGTTTTCATAGGTGATGCCATCACAGCATTACTTGCACTGGTGCTTGTTTTTGTAGGGGTTAAAGAAACAATGCATATAGCAAGTCAAGAGATTGACGATGACTCAAGAAAGCTGGAAAAAAGTGAAGAAGGCTCAATATTAAGTGTATTATTAAAACGACCTATACTTATATATTTTGCTCTTATAATGTTTGGGTATAACTTTGTTTATTCCCAGTGGTCATTTCTTATGCCAATGCATGTAAGCGAAGTTAGTGCTAATGGAGCAAAATACTTTGGAACCTTAGCAAGCTTTAACGGATTAGTTGTAATGTTTTGTACACCATTTATTACAAAATTTCTTGAAAAAACAAGAAATACAAAGAGCATGGTATATGGAGGAATACTCTATGCAGTAGGCTTTGGTATGCTTGGCTTTTTAAATAGCATTGAGTTCTTCTATGTTTCGGTATTTATATTTACGCTAGGAGAGATAGTTCTTTCAATTTCTGCTTCTCCGTTTATAGCAAACCATACTCCAGCTTCCCATAGGGGAAGAATGAGTTCAATGCTTGGAATCATAATGGGAGCAGGCTTTACATTTGGACCACTGATAATGGGTAAAGTGTTAATGAATATCACCATGGCAACAGCTTGGATTGGACTTGGAATAATTGGTGCAGTAGCAGCGTTCTTTATGACAATACTCGAGAAGCATGATAGAAACTCAGAGGAAGAGTCTTTAGACAATGTTGAAGAGGTTTTAAATGAGGATGAAGAAGTCTGCTAAAAACACTGTGAGAATAATAAAAATCATAAATTGACAATAAGCAATAGCTAGTTATATACATCTTTAGGTGACAGGCTCTTAGGTTTTGAGTTATTTTAGTTAAATTATCAATTAATACCCATATTACTTAAATAACTCAAAACTCAAGCGCCTGCTACCTCGTCCATTGACGTTTATAAATAGCTTGTCATATAATATATATTAGTATGTTAGGAAAGGGATGGGAGTTTAGGGACTATAATTGTGTAATACACAGATATAGTCTCTTTTTTTATTTTACAAAAAAAGTAATCACGTAATTACTAATGAAGGGATGAGAAAAATGGGTTTATTTATTGAAGAAGTAAATGAAAATAATTGGAGGGAATGTGTAAATCTAAGGGTCGCTGATAATCAAAGAGACTATATAGAGGACAATGCCCTATCCATTGCACAATCAAAATATGAGCCCCAGTGGATTCCTGTTTGTATATATTACAATGATAAAATGATTGGTTTTGCGATGCATGGAACCGACATTGATAATGGACATGTATGGCTTGATAGGTTCATGATTGATAAAAGATATCAAGGAAATGGTTATGGAAGCTTAGCTGTAGAGGAATTAATAAAACTATTACAATCTACATATAAATGCAATAGGATATACCTAAGTACAACCCTAAAAAACAAAGGAGTACAGAGATTCTATGAGCAATTTGGATTTAGGACAACTGGAGAATTGGAGTGTGGCGAGGATGTAATGATTTTAGATCTATAGAAGATAGGTAAATAAATAAGAGTAAAATTTTAGATGGTGCATAGAGATGTGTGCTGCAAGATTATGGAATATATTTTAGTAAGAATCATGAATAAGTCTATAAAAATAGATAAGTGTGTTATAATAAAATATGTAGGATGAAGGGAGTGAATAAAATATGAAACCTGTAAATAAACCCAATGGTGTAAATGATGATTATAAGGTGCTCGTTATACCGGCTGAATTAGTAGATGTAATAAAGGAAAAGCTTGGTGATGAGTTTATATGGGATTATGATAAAAAAACAAATAGATTGTTTTTAATGAAAAAGCCTGAATCCTACACAGATTTTCTGTCTGGATTAGGAAAAGAAATGTGGGATAGTGCAGGAGGGACAGATTATATTAGACAGGAGCGAGACAAATGGGACGACTAGCAGAGGAGTTAAAGCAGTATAGGACAATTGCAATTGATACAAACCTGTTTATATATCTTATGGAAAAACATCCAGTGTATTTTAATATAGCAATTGAAGTATTTCAACAAATTGAAAAGGGACAGGTGTTTGGCATAACATCGATACTTGTATTAACAGAGGTTTTAGCAAAACCATTAAAGGATGGGAATGAAAATTTGGTGCGTTCCTATCGAGCAGCAATTAGTACATTTCCAAACCTATCTGCAAGAAACATAGATTTTAGCATAAGTACAACAGCTGCTGAGCTTAGAGCAAAGTATGGCTTCAAAACTCCAGATGCTATTTTCATAGCAACAGCTATTGAAAGTGGTGCAGATGCATTTATAACAAATGATATAAGACTAAAGAGTATTGATGAAATAAAATGCATCATTGTTAACGATTATTTATAGTTTTTGATATTTATAAAGGTTTTGAATTATATAGAATATAGGAATGCCATAGGAAGGGATACTTTTCTATGGCATTTTTGTAAAAATGTGCTTGATAAATATGTTAAACGGTGGTAATATTTGTATTAAATAAGAAATGTATTTGATACAAATTTAATAAATGTTTCAATTTTAATTACAGCAATAGAATTTTATAAATTATTTTCTATAAACCAAATCAATATTTTCAGCTATTCATGATGTTGATTAAATGCAGCATGTTGTATAAATATTTCTTTTATCCTCAATGATGAGCTTATAAATGCCTATGAAAAAAATTAATAATAATTCCATTATAAACATGAGATAAGGGGGATCTATATGGATATTTTAACAACTACCTACCTTAAAAAAACTTATGGAGATGGAGAGGCAAAGGTTCAGGCATTAAAATCAACTGATCTTACAATCAAAAAAGGGGAATTCGTATCTATAATTGGTCCAAGCGGTTCAGGGAAAAGTACACTTTTACACCTTCTTGCAGGTCTAGACAAGCCTACAGCAGGTCATGTGTATATCGAAGGTAAGGATATATACGAAATGACCGAAAAGGAACTGGCTATCTTTAGAAGAAAAAGAATAGGCTTTGTATTTCAATTCTTCAACCTACTCCCAATACTATCACTTGAAGAAAATATTACACTTCCTCTAATACTTGATGGACAAAAAATTGATAAAGCCTACATAGAAGAGCTGATGGACACCTTAAAAATCAAAGAAAGAAGAAAGCATCTTCCAGGAGCACTTTCAGGAGGCCAGCAGCAAAGAGCAGCAATAGCAAGAGCTCTTGCAACAAAACCATCAATCATATTTGCAGATGAGCCTACAGGAAACCTTGATACTAAAAGTACAAAAGAAGTTCTTGAGCTCCTCACCGAATCCATAAAGAAATATAACCAGACCCTGGTAATGATAACCCATGACCCCAAGGTTGCAGAATATGCAGACAGGGTATTGACCATTGAGGACGGAGTAATAGTAAATGACAGGGCGGTGGTATGATGAAAACATATCTTGGACTTATACCCAG
>DAMCZI010000005.1:0-150758 GCA_032095175.1 Clostridiaceae bacterium | reverse complement strand
GGTTGGAACGGTCTTTAAAGGTACAAACTAACTACTACGTTACGTCGCATAATCCATAGGTTGCGAATTGAGTTGCTAATAATTTTTTATTGTAGTGTGTAGATTAATGTGATATTATGTCAATGGTAGCAACATTCGAGTGCTAACTATTTTTATTAATTTTTATTATAAGGGGGATGGCTGATGTTTATTCCTAAGCTGTTTACATGTTTAAAGAATTATTCCAAAGAGCAATTTATAAAGGATGTTACTGCCGGAATTATCGTAGCAATTATTGCTTTTCCACTTGCAATAGCCCTTGCAATTTCTTCTGGTGTTTCTCCAGAAAAGGGTCTGCATACGGCGATTATCGGCGGGTTTATTATTTCTCTTCTTGGAGGAAGTAGAGTCCAAATTGGAGGACCAACAGGCGCATTTATTGTAATTGTTTTTGGAATCATACAGAAGTTTGGATTGGATGGGTTGATTGTTGCAACTCTGATAGCAGGTATATTTTTATTAATCATGGGATTTTTTAAATTTGGAAGTATGATAAAGTATATTCCATATCCTATTACCACAGGATTTACAAGTGGTATCGCGATTACTATTTTTTCTACACAAATCAAAGACTTTTTAGGCTTAACAATGGATAAGGTTCCTTCTGAATTTGCTCCAAAATGGATAGCTTATTTTAAGAGTATGAATACAATTAATTATAAAAGTCTTTTAGTAGGGGCATTGTCCCTTGCCATAATAATCTTTTGGCCTAAGATAAATAAAAAAATTCCGGGAACACTGATAGCAATTATAGGAGCAACAGTTTTAACAAGTGTACTGCACATTGATGTTGAAACAATAGGAAGCCGTTTTGGGAGCATCTCTGCTGCACTTCCAACGATAAGTATTCCTAATGTTAATTTAAATATGATAAAGGAGCTTCTTGTTCCAGGTTTAACAATTGCAATACTTGCAGGTGTTGAATCACTCCTATCTGCAGTTGTTGCAGATGGTATGATTGGAGGAAAGCACCGTTCCAACATGGAGCTTGTAGCTCAGGGAGCAGGAAATATATGTTCTGCACTTTTTGGTGGAATTCCAGTAACAGGAGCAATTGCAAGAACTGCTGCCAATGTAAAAAATGGTGGAAGAACTCCTGTAGCAGGAATTGTTCATTCAGTAGTACTTTTAATTATAATGATGCTGTTCTTACCATATATGAAGCTTGTTCCAATGACTTGCCTTGCAGCTATATTGATTATGGTTTCATACAATATGGGAGAATGGGAGGCATTTAAGAGATTAGCTAAAGCACCAAAAAGTGATGCAATTGTATTTTTAGTAACCTTTTTCTTAACTATATTTATGGATTTAGTTATAGCAATTGGGGTCGGGATTGTATTGTCTTCATTCTTATTCATGAGGAGAATGTCTGATGTTACAGATATTAAGTGTGTACTTGATGCTAGTGAAGATGATGATACCCTTGAACTTTACAATGATTTAAAAGTATCAAAGGATATTTCCTTCTATGAGATTAATGGACCATTCTTTTTTGGGGCAGCAGATAAGTTTGTAAATGTAGTAAGAGAGATGAGCTTTGCTTCCAAGGTACTTATACTAAGAATGAGCCATGTACCTGCAATGGATGCTTCTGCTTATCATGCCCTTGATATGCTTTATGATATGTGTAAAAAGAATAATACAATGCTCATTCTTTCAGAGCTTCAAGAGCAGCCATATAGTATGCTTAAAAAATATGGATTTGTAGATTTGATAGGAGAAGAAAACTTCTGTGAAAATACTGAGGAAGGTATTTTAAGAGCCAATGCTTTGCTTGAGAAAAAAGATTGTAAAGTGAAGAAATGCTGCGGTTTAAACGAAACAAATTAAAGATATTCCTAATTTAAGTGTTCTTAAGAAGTTACATATAATAAACAATTCTAATAGCTTAAACATTTGATTTAGAAATTAACATTATTTAAATCGCAATACACATTATTCAAAATTTTATTGCGATTTATATAACTAAAAAATATAACTATTCAAAAAAACCATCTGGGTTAGTTCAACTCTAGATGGTTTTTTATTGATGAAATATGTCGTAAGTTGTGTGCTGTGTATCCCCGATTTTAATTTTTATAGCTTTTATGATAGTAATCCTATTCCATTTACGATATGCAATGCATATATGTTTTCCTTTATTAATATATTTATGATTAATAGCATACGAAATAAAAGATGGTTCTATTAGAATAAGTCTTATTGCTTATAAAAATCAGCAATCTAGTAGTTATCATAATATTTATTTGTAAAAATACAATTACCTCTAATAAAAAAGGAGGCGGATGATTGAAATTAGGGGGAGTTTGTATTCAAATAAAAGGAGGTTTATAAATATGAGTAAAGGCTTTAAACGTACCTTAAGCCTTATTGTAACTGCATTTTTACTGTTCTTCATGTCCTCAGCATCATCATTTACAGCTTCAGCAAAGAATAATAAATCTAATACCATCTATCTAAATGGTATGAAGATTGAAACACACCAGAAAATTGATATACCAGATGAACTTAAGAAGGAATATGGTAATGGCGAGGTTGGTCCTTATATAGTAACTTTTAATGGACCAATCTATGAAGAAATGAAGCTTGAATTGGAGAATACAGGAGCAAAACTTGTAGAGTATATTCCTGATTTTTCATTCTTGACTTTAATGACTCCAGAGAGCGCAAAAAATGCAGAAGAACTCTCATTTGTAGATGATGTGATTATCTATCATCCGGCATTTAAGATACATCCTCTTTTAAAGGATGGTTCGGAAAAGGTAAAAGAAAATGCAGAAGTTAAGGTAAATATAATCACATTTGATGATACCTCCATAGAAAATGAAATAGCTGAAGTTGGCGGAGAAAAGTTGGACAAGGTAAATAAAAAATTAGTAATAAAAATAAAGAGCAATGAGCTTAAAAAGCTTGCAAAGCTGAATTCAGTTAAATTTATTGAGCCAGCTCCAGAATATAAATTATATAATGACATTGCAAGGGGCTACATGGATGTAGATGATATGTGGAATTTAGGCTATAAAGGAGCAGGGCAGGTTGTTGGTGTTTGTGATACAGGGTTAGATACAGGAAAGAATGACAGCAGTATGCACTTGGATTTCCAGGGAAGAATAAATGCAATTTATCCACTTGGAAGAAATACAGCAGATGATCCACATGGACATGGAACCCATGTTTCAGGTTCTGTACTTGGCAGTGGTGCCAGATCAAATGGACAATATAAGGGAACGGCTCCAGAAGCAAATCTTGTTATGCAATCTGTATTAGATTCTGGTGGTGGACTTGGCGGACTGCCAAATGATCTAAATACTTTGTTTGCTCAATCATGGAATGCAGGAGCAAGAATACACACAAACTCTTGGGGTGCAGCAGTATATGGTGATTATACTACTGATTCACAAAATGTTGATAAATATGTATGGAACAATGATATGATAATACTTTTTGCTGCTGGGAATGAAGGCGATGGATACGCTGGAACTGCTTATGATTCAATAGGTGCTCCTGGAACAGCTAAAAACTGTATAACAGTTGGTGCTTCAGAAAACTATAGACCTAATATGCCAGAAACCAGATGGGGAAATATAGGAGATAACCCAAATGAAATTGCTGCATTTTCAAGTCGTGGAAACTGTGCAGATGGAAGAACAAAGCCAGATATAGTTGCCCCTGGAACCTGGATTCTTTCAACAAAATCATCAGTTGCACCTGAATCAAACTATTGGCAGGGATTTAACAGCTACTATGCATATATGGGTGGAACATCAATGGCAACTCCACTTACAGCAGGAGCTGTAGCAGTTGCTAGAGAATATATGGAGAAACAATGGGGCCACACTCCGAGTCCTGCAATGATGAAGGCTGCAATTATTAATGGCGGTACTGATATGGGATTTGGATATCCAAGCCGTGATCAAGGATGGGGACGTATAAGTCTTACAGATTCCTTGACTTCAAAAGAATATAAATATGAAGATGAACCTGTTAAGTTAGCTACAGGTCAAAACCAGAGCTATACTTACTCAGTTGAAGCTCAAAATACTCCATTGAAGGTATCACTTGTCTGGACTGACTATCCAGGCTCACCTACAGCATCAAAGGCTCTTGTAAATGACCTTGACCTTAAGGTTACATCTCCAACTGGAAAGATTTATTATGGGAATGATTTTACAAGTCCATATAACAGTGGATTTGATCGTTTAAACAATGTTGAGAACGTATATATAAATACTCCTGAGGTAGGAAATTACACAGTTCAAGTAACAGCTTACAATGTACCACAGGGACCACAGGACTTTGCATTATTCTCATCAGCAAACTTTGGTGGCGGAGTTCCAGCAGATACAGAGCCTCCAACTTGCAGTATAACAGCTCCAGCTAATAATGCTACTGTAAATGGAATAGTAACTTTAAATGCTGATGCAGCTGATAATAATATAGTAAATAGAGTTGAATTTTACGTTGATGGAACAAAGGTTGGAACAGACACAACAAGCCCATACAGCATTCAGTGGGATTCAGCAGCTGTTGCTAACGGAAACCACAGCATTCAGGCAAAGGCTTTTGATGGAGCAGAAAATGTAGGAGCATCAACAGCTATAACTGTTGCTACTGATAATACACCAAAGCCTGACACAACTCCTCCAACCTGTAGTTTGACAGCTCCAGCAGATGGCACAACTGTAAAAGGTACGGTAACAATAAACGCAGATGCAGCTGATAATATTGCAGTAAGTCGAGTTGAATTTTATGTTGGTGAAACTAAGATTAGCGAGGATACATCAAGTCCATACAGCGTAGGATGGGACTCAACTGCTGTGGCTGATGGAGCTTACAACATTCAGGCAAAGGCTTTTGATGCAACAGGAAATACAGGAGCATCTCAAACAATAGCTGTAACTGTTAAGAATACAGCGACAGTTGGTACTGAAACAAAGAACTTTACTGGGAATGTAAATAATAAAAAGGCAAAGGAAGTAACTATAAATGTTACTGCACAGGGGACAATAGATCTCAGCTTAAGCGGAGGATCAGGCTTAAATATGGAGCTATATGATCCATCAGGAACAAAGGTTGGAGAGGGAACTAGTACTATTCAATATAATGCTTCTCAAACTGGTACCTATAAGATTAGCATATCAACAACAAGTAAAAGACCAGTTACTTACAACCTTACAGCAACCTATTCTGTGCAGACAATTAAATAAAAAACAAGAAGATAATTTATAATCTAAGAATCCACTGCATATATTCTTTGCAGTGGATTCTTATTAACTATATGATTCTACAATGATGGGGATGTCTGCAGAAGATATTCTTAATTATTCACATAAATCATAAGAATATGTGGGTTAACATTTCGCATTTGATGTATTAGAATAGGGGATAGTTGCACTAAGGCACATTAAAAAATAAATAAGCCATCTTACTCGTCCTTTTGATTCTTTTCGTCGTTACTCAATCACTTACATACAGTTAGTATGCTCGTGATTGAGTGCCTAGAAAATAATCAAAATTACTTCGCAATCTGACTCATTTATTTTTTTAATGTGCCTAAAGAATAATCTACACATATGAAAAAATGGTAGAGCTAAATATAAATCAAAAATTCTATTACATTTTGTCTTTTTAAACATCCTAAGGTCGGACCAATATTACAGGGCTGTTTAAAAAGACAAAATGTAAAGAATTTTATGATTTATATATAATAGGGGGAGAAAAATGAATAAGGGATTAAAAGTATTTATTATTGTACTAGTTATAGCAGCTTTTTTTGGTTTGGGCTACACGATAGCATCTAAAAGGATGACAGCAAATAACAAAAGTAATCAGCAGGATGTTGAAGCTAATACCGATCAAAGCAATTCTCAAGCTGAGAACAGCCAGAACTTAGAAAATACAAGTATGCAGCAGATATCTATAGATAAATGGAAACTAAATATTCCTAATGAGTTTAAGGAAGATAAAAAAGATGATGCCCCATGGTATGAAAAGAAATATGTAAATGATAAGGGTGTTTCCTTGATATTTGGATATTATGAACCAAATGGAATAGATGATAGAAACGATAAGCAGATATTTGAAGAAGCAGTTAGTGAGTATAATGAAGACCTGAAGGAAGCATATGGGGCAGGAAATATAACTCATAAGGATATTAATGAAGATAAGATGTGTTCTACAGTTTACTATAAGACAGAAAAGCAAAGAATATTGACAAGAAGTATAGTAAAGGATAAGGTATGGAAGACCATAACAGTGCAGCTTCCTTTAAGTGAAAATGAAAAAGATTATGAGAACATTCTTGATAACATTATATAATATGAAAGATGCCAGGTATAAGAAAGTGATATACCTGGCATCTTTTTACATATAACAAAGTATTAGCAGGTTATTTGGTGATTATCGAATAAAAAAGTTTCGACATATTTTCTTAAAATTTAATTGTTAGGGAAACCAGATAGAAACTGAATTATCATGATATCAGTAAAATATAAAAGCATTAAAATAGCTAAATAAGTCGAAAGAAAATATCCATAATATGAAGGAAATGCATAATGATTGGAGAATGGTATTATAGAGTATAAAAAGTAACAATATTATAATGCAAGATATACGATTTTAGGTACATAAGATAGAAACAATTCATTTGATTGTGCTGAGATATATTTATTGTAAAGGTTGATATATAGTGAGGTAAAAATGTAAACCCTTCATATAATATGCCAGGCATGGGAAGTAAAACTATGTTTTATATCCAGGTCTGGCAATTTTTGTTGCATTAGGATAGTAGGTATGTCCCGAATTAACTTCTAGGGTAAATAAAGGAAATTATATAAAGAATATTCATATGCATACAAACCTAAGTTATATACAATATGGATTACCATATTTTCACACAAGTAAATTTGATAAATATAAGAGGTATTTTATAAAAAATAAAGAATCTATATATAAAGTAAAGATTCTATCACATTTACTTCTTCTTAATATTTTAGGAATAGAAAGTCGTGAGATGGCTGTTATGATAGGCAGGATATAGGAATTTATCACATTACAGATAAATAAATATAAAATGGGTATTAATTAAACTTGATGGGGGGGATATTATTGGGTAGATTAGTTTTAAAGGGTAAAAGAATTTATTTGGAGAATTTGATAGACAGGGTAGAACCTAAAACTATCCAACACTACTTAGATAATATTGATCAGTCAAAATATATGTATAAGGTTTCATATCCATATACAATGGAGGATGCAAAACAATATTTTAACTATTTAGATTCTGTGCAGAATGGCGACACTACATACGAATTAGGTATTTTTGATAATGAAGAAGATACATTTATAGGAGTTATTGCTTTAGAAAATATAAATTTTGAATGCCAAAATAGTGAAATTGGATACTGGATAGTTAAGGATTTTTGGAAAAAGGGATATGCTTCTGAGGCTTGTAAGCTTATAATTGAATATGCCTTTAAGGAGCTGAAACTAAATAGATTATATGCAAATTTACAAAAAGAGAACACAGCCTCCCTGGCATTATTAACTAGCCTTGGATTTCAAGTGGAAGGCTTATTAAGGAAGCATGTAATGAATAAAGGAGAATTTGTTGATAGATACATATGTGGATTGCTAAGGGATGATTGGTAGTAGAAAATTAGTTGTAATTATTGATAAAAATGCTATTATATATATTACTTCAAGCATTCTATATAGTAGAATGTAAAATCCATAAGTAAATAATGATAATATGAGGAGGTTTAGCATGGGATTATTTGATTTTATAAAAGGTCAGTTTATAGAAGTTATTGAATGGACAGATTCGACCACTGATACAATAGTATATCGCTTCCCAGTTCAGGGAAAAGAAATAAAAATGGGGGCACAGCTTACAGTAAGAGAATCTCAGACAGCTATATTTGTTAATGAAGGGCAAATTGCAGATATATTTGCACCAGGAAGATATACATTAACAACTGAAAATATGCCTGTACTCACAAAATTAAAGTCTTGGAAGTATGGGTTTAATTCACCATTTAAAGCAGAGGTTTATTTTGTAAATACAAAGCAGTTTACAAACCAGAAGTGGGGTACTTCAAATCCTATTATGATGCGAGATGCAGAGTTTGGAATGATAAGGCTACGTGCTTTTGGAATATATTCCTTTAGGGTTAAGGATCCTGTTAAATTCTTAAAAGAAGTTTTTGGAACAAATGAGTCCTTTGATACAGAAAGTATATCAGAGCAGTTAAAGCGTTCACTTATATCAGGATTAACAGATTTATTAGGTGAGTCAAAGATACCTGCTATGGATTTGGCTATGAATTATGATGAACTGAGCCAGAATGCAGTAGCTAAACTTCAACCCAGATTTGAAGAGCTTGGATTAGCACTGGCTTCATTATTTATTGAAAATATATCCCTTCCAGAGGAAGTAGAAAAGGTTCTTGATAAAAGAACTTCTATGGGCATAATAGGAAATATGCAAAAGTATACCCAGTATCAAGCAGCAGAAGCAATAAGGGATGCTGCTCAGAATACTGGAGGCGGTCTAGCTGGAGCGGGAGTTGGATTCGGAGCAGGAAATGCAATAGGAAGCATTATGAGTGAAGCATTAAAAACAACGAACCAACCTGAAGTGTCAGTATGCCAATACTGTAATGCAAAAATTCCTTCAGGGGTTAAATTCTGTCCTGAATGCGGAAAGACACTTATAAGTTCAAAGGTGAAATGCATAAAGTGTGGAAGCGAAATAGATAAGGGAGTTAAATTCTGCCCAGAATGTGGAGCAGTACAATCCACAGAAACAACTTGCAAGGGTTGTGGAAAAACAATACCTGCTAATTCTAAATTCTGTCCTGAGTGTGGGACAAAGAATGAGTAGGAGGGATTCATTTGGAGAAGAATAACCAGGAGGATTTAAAGGTTAGAGAAAGGACAGATAACTTTCCATGTCCAGCCTGTGGAGGAAACATGGTTTTCAGTCCTGAATCTCAAACATTAGTATGCCCCTATTGTAATAATAAAATTGAAATCAATACAAACAATGAAGATATACAAGAGTATGATTTTTCCACAGCAGAGGATGACAAAAACAATGACTGGGGCAGTGTGAAAAGGGTTATTCACTGTGAAAAATGTGGAGCAGAAACCATTATGGATGAAAATGCAACTGCTCAATTTTGCGCATTCTGTGGTTCTTCACATATAGTTAAAAATGAGGAATTACCAGGCATTGCACCCGAATCCCTTGTTCCTTTTAAGATTTCAAAAAAGAAAGCAGAGGAGTTCTTTGGTAAATGGATTAAAAAGAGGTTCTTTGCACCTAAAAAGTTGAAAAGTATGTATCAGAATGGAAAGATAACAGGAATATACATACCTTTTTGGACCTATGATGCCGATACCAACTCATATTACACAGCTGAGGCTGGTACATACTACTATGTAACTGAAACTGAATGGGTTGAGGAAAATGGACAGAAAAAGATGGTATCAAAGCAGGTTAGAAAGACTCGATGGGAATATGTAAATGGAAGCTACGCCCATTATTTTGATGATGTTTTGATTAATGCATCTAAGCAAAGGGATTTTAATCTTATAGAAAGCATAGAACCTTTTAATCTAAAGGAGCTTGTACGTTATGAACCTCAATTCCTATCAGGTTTCCTTGCTGAAAGATACAGCATTGGCCTGAAGGATGGCTGGACAATGGCAAAGAGTCTTATAAATAATAGTATATACTCAGGGGTTGTTCATAAGATAAATGCTGATGAGACTAGAAATGTAAATATAAAGACAGCTTTTAATGATATAAAATATAAGCATCTTCTCCTTCCGATATGGGTTTCTGCTTATACCTATAATAACAAGGTTTATAGATATATGATAAATGGACAAACAGGGAAGGTACACGGTAAATACCCTGTAAGCCCATGGAAGGTTTTACTTACTGTGCTTTTATCTATAGGTTTGATTGCTTTGTTTATATGGTTGGCCAATACTGCAAAGGCATAAAAAAGTGAGGTTGCCATGAAATAGCTATCTCTAGGTAACAGGCTCTTGAGTTTTGAGTTATTTAATAAAAAGCATCGTAAGATGCTTTTATTAAATAACTCAAAACTCAAGAGCCTGTTACCCAATCAAATCCCGTTTTAATGTCTAAAACCTACTAAATTTAGAGAGTATTTATTTCATTTTTTATAAGTGCTTACTTTTTCGGAGGGTTCACTGCTACCTTCGCAACTCCAGGCAACTCCATACTAAAAAGGACACCTAACTAGTTAGGTGTCCTTTTTATACTTATATTAAAACACATGAAGTTAACATAATATATAAAAATGTTTCATCAAAACTAAAGGTAGACTTTTTCCACCTTCTAAATATATACTACATAAAAATCTCTAAAGTGTCAAGCTATTGCATGAAAAACTACAATCAAGCAAAGCACATGATGGTGTACCTTTTATAACCTATAGCAATATAAAATATGATGTAAGGGGAAATTTCCCTTTTTATGCTCTATGAAATAGAATAATTAAAGTGGGATTGAGATTATAAGTGTACAAATAAATCTAAAGAGGTGATGGTAATGATTTATGTTGAAAACCTTTCAAAGGTATATAAAAGGTTTGAAAGAAGATCTGGAATAGCTGGGGCAATAAAGGATTTGTTTCATAGGGAGTATACAGATTTTAATGCTGTAAATGGAATCTCCTTTCATATTCCTGAAGGACAGATAGTAGGCTTTATTGGACCAAATGGAGCAGGAAAAACAACAACCATAAAAATGCTTACGGGTATAATGCATCCCACAGGAGGAGAAATAAAAGCAGCAGGCTTTAATCCCTTTGAAGAGAGAAAAAAGCTTGCGCAGGTTATTGGAGTTTTGTTTGGTAAAAGGTCAAATCTTCTTTGGGACCTCCCAGTTGATGAGGGCTTTAATATGCTTATGGAGCTCTATAATGTAGGAGATGAGGGAAAGGGAAGGCTTACTGAATTAAAAAGAATTGTAGATATTGAGCCGCTTTTACATGTCCCTGTAAGAAAGTTAAGCCTTGGCCAAAGAACCCTATGTGAGATTGTTGCTTCACTTCTGCATAATCCTAAGATTTTATTTTTAGATGAGCCTACCATAGGGCTTGATTTATTTGCAAAGGAGCAGGTAAGAAATCTAGTAAAGTATGTAAATGAAAACTGGGGTGTAACAGTATTTTTAACAACCCATGATCTTTCTGATATAAGAATACTTGCAAAGCAGGTTATACTTATTTCTAAAGGAAAAATACTCTATGATGGAACTCTTAGTGGTCTTTTGGAAAAGTCAAAGGAACTTCCTAAAACAATTACCCTAAGTGTTGAATCCAATAAAGAAGATACAATTAATACACTTAGCAATATAAAAGGAGTAAATAGTATAGACATAGATGGAGAAGGAAGGCTTGCTGTTGACTATATACAGAGTATGGTATCCAGTTCAGAGATTATAAAAGCTGCAATGGAATGTGCAAATATATTGGATATAACTATTTCAGATGTTGATATAGAAGAAGTTGTCAGGTATATGTATAACGGGGAAGAGGTGAAATAGCATGAATTCCAGGCTTAGAGTTAAAAAGAATTTTGGTAGTATATTCTCAAGATTTAGAGCACAGTTTAAGGCATGTATGCTTGAAAGACTTTCAAGCAGGGGAGCGATAGCAATGATGTTTACTATGAATACGCTTATGCTTGTTATGGCCTATTTTTTCTGGAATGCATTTTCATCAAGCTCAGGAGATATTTCAGGAGGATTTTTTACAAAAGACACCCTTCTTACATATGCAGTTGTATCCGTAATACTTCGTTCATTAATAGTAACCTTTGGGATTGTCTGGCGTGTTGGGGGAATGATTACAGATGGAAGCATATGTGGAATATTGTTAAAGCCTGTAGGATTTCTAGAATACTGGATGTTTCAACAAATAAGCAGATTAATATACTCGATTTTTGTTCTTACAATTCCCCTTGTTATATTTACATTTATTTTCATGCCAAATTTATTTAGCAGCAATCTGCACTTTGTACCATTTATTTTAAGCAGCATCATAGGATTTTATATTTCAACCCTTCTAAACATATCCATGGGTTTAATGGGATTTTGGACAGAAAAGACAGAGGCAGTTCATCAACTAAATATGCTCCTTTACACTCTAGCCTCTGGAACCCTTGTGCCACTTGCTATATACCCAAGCTTTATAAGAAAAATTGTAGGGGTTCTTCCCTATGCTTCAATAATAGACACACCACTTACAATACTAATAAAGGGAGATGCATCATTAATTTATATTCAATTAATATGGGCAGTAATTTTAACTATAGGTTACTCTGTATTATACAAAAAAGGTTCTAAAAGATTAGAGGTGGTGGGCGTATGAAAAATGAAATTCTTAAACACTTAAGATATACGAAGATATCATATAAATATAGAATGCTTTCCATGTCTATGTATAGAGGAGATTATATATCTGGAATTCTAATTCAGTTAATTTATATGTTTACTGAGCTTCTTTTTCTTTCTGTTACAATAGGAAGAATAGGGCATCTTGGGAAGTGGGAATATGGAATTATACTAGCAGCATATGGATTTTTTGAACTGGTTTCAGGATTGTTTTGGATGATGTTTTCAAATGTAACACTTGTTCCTGAAGGACTGGCCTTTGATGGAGATATGGATAAATATCTTTTAAAACCCTATTCAGTACTTTTTCAGCTAACACTTGGCAGCATACAACCTCAATATATTCCAAACACCATCCTTGGTTTTTTGATTTTTATGAGAGGAGTTTCGAAGATGCAGCCTCAAATTGGTGCTGCCTTCTGTCTGAGATTTCTATTTGCTCTAGTATTTTCAGTGATTCTTATGGCAGCAATATTTATAACCTTTTCATCAATAGGTTTCTGGCTAAATGATAAGTTTGAAATAAAATCACCTATAAGCCAGCTAATGCAGCTAGCAAGGTATCCTAAAAACATATACTCAAGGCCAGTTGCATTTATTATTACATGGATAATTCCCCTTGCATTTGTAGGATTTTTGCCTGTTCTGTATATATTTTCTCATCAGGCATATAAAAGTATATATTCCTTCCTTCCTGTTGTATCATTAGTTTGGTTTGTTGTTTCTTTATTTGTATGGAGAAGGGGATTAAAAAGATATACAAGTGTAAGCTAAATGAAAAATATTTTATAATGTGAGTTAAAATGAAGGTATCTATATACAGAATAATAGAAATTCTGCGTATATAGATACCTTTTCTTACTATATACAAAGTAATAAAATTTTTTACATTCCACCTTTTCAAACAGCTCTGCGAGGCTAGTTCGACTCTAGGATGTTTGAAAAGGTGGAATGTAATAGAATTTCTATTTTGTATATAGATTTATCAAGTTCTAAGACCCAACATTCCATAAGGGGGGTTTAAATTGTTTTACCTAATATGGGATAGAGTTCTCACTTCTATTATTTATATTTTGTCATTAGGGCTTCAATATCATCAACAGTTTTTACTAATCCCTTTGATAGAACTTCACAGCCATCTTCAGTAACAACAACATCGTCTTCTATTCTAATACCAATGCCTTCTTGAAATATGTACAATCCAGGTTCCACAGTAAGTACAACTCCTGGCTTTAAAGGCTCTTTGTAATTCATTTTATCGTGGGTTTCAAGACCAAGAGAATGACTTACAGCATGTGGATAATAATGGCTTATTTCACCTTCGTTTTTTATCAAACCGATTTTCTTACATTCTTCACTAAGAACTTTGAGTGCTGTATCTTCCACCTCTTGTCTTGTTACACCTGGCTTTATGGCTTTAATTGTTTCAAGCTGTGCTTTTAAAACTATATTGTATATTTGCTTTTGACGTTCTGTAAATTTGCCACTAGCAGGAAATGTTCTTGTAATATCTGCTGAATAGTGATTATATTTTGCACCTAGATCAAGGACAACTAAATCATTAGGACCCACCTTGCAATTATTTACACTGTAATGAAGATCTATTGCATTTTTTCCTGAAGCGATTATATTCGCAAAAGCAGGGTGCTTAACACCATTTGAGTTAAGAACAAAATTAAAGTGTGCTTCAAGCTCGTATTCCATAACCCCAGGCTTTAGGTTCTTTAGGATATTGCTTATACCACTTTCTGTGATACTGATAGCCTTTTTAATATTTTCGATTTCATGAGGTGCCTTTATCCCTCTCATGCTAGCTAAAATATTATATGTATTTTTAATGTTAGTAGATTGTCCAATAAAAGGGTATGAGGTTTTTACATTTTCAAAGAACTTTTCTCTTTTAAGCCTTTCTTTTACATATTCTGATTCATCGTTTACATGAAAATCTATGTAAAAGTTATTAAATTTATTTGCTTTGACTATATCAGACATTGTTTTGTTATAATCCTGAATATATTTAACATTTTTAATCCCACTTATTTTTGAAGCTTCTTCTATGGTCGGTTCAGGTCCAAGACTTTCAATTACATCCCAATTAAACTCTTCTATAAATAGAAATTCATCAACTTTACCTGCGATTTTGGTAATTACAAGAATAGCATTGGGCCTTGGGATTCCTGTTAAATAGTAAAAGTTTTTATCAACAACATAATTACACATTTGCTCAACAGAAGCAGCTTTATGTGCCTGTCCAGCTTCTAGTAATATTATAGAGTTGTCATCGATTTTCTCAATAAGAGCTTTTCTATTATTAATGTAAAATGAGATTATGTCGTTATTCGATTTTTGAGATAGCGCTAAGTAGTCATTTTTAGAGTTTGCCATAACTATAGTTGAAAGAGATAATGATATTAATAACATAGTACATATGATAGCAAATATCTTTTGCTTTTTCATAATATACTCCCTCCTATATAAATTATTAAAATGCAAAATGATGTGAATAAAAATTCTCACCATAATAGCTATTTTTGTACCAATATGTGCCTTATGTGTAATATACTAACACAATGGTGTTTTATTTTCCACTAAACAGAATTATTGTTGTATTAATCACACTAAAGATTTTACATTGGGTGTTGTTTGATTAATAAATCAAGAAATATGATTCCGCATAAGTGTTTAGGGTTGAGCAATGTAGAATTATTTATGTGAAATATATAGCTAATCTATATGCTTAAGATAACTACATTTTAAAATTAAGAAAAATATAAGAATTACTTAAGTAAGCTTTAAGATATCCTAGTTATAATAAGGTTATAATTTTTAAATGATTAGCCAAATTAATTGGGTTGTTTTGTAAAAATGTACCGTTACATAGTTTTGTAAATTTTATTGATAAGTGGGGAAGATGTATGAAAAAGAAGCTTTTGGGGTTTGGAATAATAATTTTCTTTATAGCTGTAACTATTAGAATTGTATTGATAAATGTGAATCCAGAGGATTTTGTAAGGCTGTATTTTGAATCGAATAAAGTATATATTGTACTTGGACTGCTGGCACTTGTTGTATCGTGGTGTTTTGATGCATCTGCACTTTATCAGTTAATAAAAATAACTGGAACTGAAACATCATGGTGGTATGCCTTTAAGCTTACTATGATTGGACAATACTATAGCTTGATTACTCCATCATCAACAGGTGGTCAACCGGCTCAAATATATTATATGAACAAAGACAATATTACTGTAGGTAAGGGAACTGCAATACTTGTTAATAAATTTGTTGTATTCCAAACTACTGTAACACTATATTCATTAATACTATCCTTGTTTGGTGCAGGTATTGTATTTAGGGTGATAAAACCTGCTGCAGCATTTATAATAGTAGGATTTTTAGTAAATATTATGATTCTCTTAGGCATTGTTTTACTTATATATAATCCTAAAGCAGTAGAGAAAATGGTTTATGGAATCCTTAAGTTTGCTCACAAAATAAAGCTTGTTAAAAATATAGATGAGAAATTATTAAAATTAGAGGAGCAGATGAGTGAATACAAGATTAATATTCCAATGTTAATCCAAAATAAAAAGCTAGCCATAAAAGCAGTATTATTTACAGCTCTGCAGCTTACAGCATTTTTCAGTGTTACGTATTTTGTACACAAAGGGTTAAATTTAAATGGAAGTAACCTCATAGAAATACTTTCGCTTCAGGCCCTTTTATTTATAGCAGTATCCTTTGTACCAATACCAGGGACGATAGGAGCATCAGAAGCAGCGTTTTATGCTATCTTTGGAGCGATATTTGCGCCTGGGGTAAGAGCCTTTGCAATGATAGCTTGGAGAGGGATAACATACTATATAAATATAATAGTTACGGGATTCTATACACTAGGAGTATATTTATGGGATAGACATGAAATTAAGCATCTTGAAATAGAAAAGTAGTTAGGCGTATTAAGAAAATAGCTTTTGATAAAATATATAATATTAAGGAGGCTGCAGTTATCTTGCAGCCTCCTTAGTTTAATAAGAAAATACCATTCTATCTATTCTTATAGCAATTGGTTTTGCCCATAACCATTGGTTTGTAGCACTATCATCAAAATAGAAAAGTGCTCCATTGGTTGGGTCTTTACCACGTAATGCTTCATATGCAGCGTTTATGTCAGTTTGTGTTGCTGGACGGTTAATCCATCCATTCAGAACAGGGGAAAACTGATAGTAACCGTTTATCCTCTGATATATTACCTCTCTGATTGTATTAGGGAATTTTGAACTTTGTACTCTATTAACTACTACTGCACCAACAGCCACCTTAGCACTGTAAGGCTGAGTTTCTGCCTCAGCTCTAATCAACCTTGCAAGAAGATCGACATCACTTGATGTATATGGAATTACACCAGTGTTTGCTGCAGTAGTTGTTACCTTTCCTGGAATAGCAAGCTTCTGACCAGGATATATATAGTTATCCCATTCATTATTAGCTTTTCTTAGTGAATCAAGTGATATACCATATCGCTTTGCTATTAAATAAAGAGTATCACCACTTTTAACAGTATAAGTGTCTCCAGGAACGTTTAATACTTGTCCAGGATATATGCTGCTGCTTGAAAGCTTATTAGTCTGCATTATTGTACTGGAAGAGGTATTAAACAATTTCCCTATTGTGTACAAAGAGTCGCCAGACTGGACTCTATAAGTAGCTGCATAGGCTGTGGTGCTAATAAACATTGCTATAGCAAGAGTAGAAGATATGGTAATTAGAAGGGTTTTTACCCTTTTGAATTTAAACATATCCTTTCACCTCCATTGCCTCCGAGGTTAGCTGACGGGTTCGGTGAGAGGTTCCCCCTACCTGGTAAAACCAGGATTCACCCCATAAAATATATCCCCCGTACTCCATGTGGAGATTCGGCTTATTTATAAATGGGATTTTAACAAAGATGAACAGTCATGTCCATGGTGGATTTATGGTGGTAAAGGAAATATAGTCCCTAAGTAGAATATTATATTCAAATTTTAGGCTTTATATTGGAATAAATTTTACAGTGGACACTATAATTGTTTGTAATGGATAAAAAATTTATTTTTAATGTGGGATTTAGTTTATGATGTGCGTCTATACTTTTAGAATGGGAAGGAGGGGGATGCTATGATTACTTTGTTTGGAATAATATTAGCTATCATAATAATAGCACTTGTTTTTATGATTCTTGCAGCAGTTGCACTACCTGTATTTGGCATACTACTTATAGTTGGTATTATAATAGCTATAATAGGAGCAGTATTTGACTTTGTGTTTAGCTGGCCGGTTATAATAATATTAATTGCCCTTGCGGTGGTGTATTACAACAAAAACAGAAAATAATACAAAAAACCAATCATATGTAACGTGGCAAGTTAAATAACATTAGGGTATTTTAATGTTATCTAACTTGCCACGTTATATATACCTGGAAATCCTCTGAAAAAGCATCACAGGTGCCTGTTACCCCAGCAACCCCCTTTTTAATTTTATTATGAAACACAAAGCACATGAAACTTAATTTTAATTCTGATAGTATCATTGGATATATGTTAGAAGAAATTGTATAATAATTAAAGATGGACAGCTTTTAAGTAATATGAAAATTATACATATTTGGGAGTTTATCTTTGATAGGGGGTTATTTTGTGAACTCAAAGGAATTCTGGAACAAAGCAACTGTTGTAGCAGGAATTCTTTGCTTCATTTCTGCTATATTAGTTTTAAACCAATTCTACTTCATATCAAATGTAATACAAACTGTTTATTATGTTCTATATGTTATTATATCAAGCCTTGTTCTTATAAAATTGAATAAAGATAACAATAAAAGATTTAGTCATGGACTTTTTATACCATTGATTATTCTACTTATACTTCCAATATTTATAAATGAGATAATTGCATTACCGCTGCTTTTAGTTTATCCATTGTTCTGTTCTAGAAATTCTCACATACTCCTTAAGATAATATCAGGGCTTCTTTATGGCATAATAATCTTTATTTTTGTAGCTACAGTTTTTATTCGCTATGTGTTTACATCACAAAAATTAATGAGGGAAGTTAATTCTCCTAATGATAAATACAGAGTTGCAGTAGTTGGATTAGATCAAGGTGCCTTGGGAGGAAATACAATAATAAAATTAGAAAAGATATATTTTAATATAATAAAAAAAGAAAAGGTTATTAATATAGATAGATGGGGAAAAGAGCCTAATATTAATTGGATAGATAATAGATATGTTGAAATAGATGGAGCAAAAATTGATGTTAAGAAATGAAATGTGTGACACATAAAAGATTTTCTATGAAATGGGGGAAGTAAAATGGTAACTGATCATTCCCAAGAAGAATTAGATTCTGCATATCTATCCTTAACTAAAGAGCAAAGGAAAATACTTGATGAGAAAGTAAAACGAGGTATGAAAACTAAATGGTTAAACCTCTGGTGCAAAAAGAAGGGGGAAGTTCTTACAAAGGAAGAGCTAGAGGATTCTGATAAAACGATGGAGAGTATGCTTGATTGGATACTATTAAATTATGAAGTAAACCTATCCGGGAACCCTGATATACGATGTGAATGCGGTCGACAGCTAAAATATAGGTATACTGTATTACATAAAGAGACAGGAAGAATTTATAAGCTAGGGATAATACATTTCAAGGAGCATACAGGGCTGGAGCCAGAAATGGTAAGGTTGGTTGTAAAGGGGCTCAAGGAGATTGATCTTGAGCGTGATGAGATACTTTCAAAGGTAATAGATAATTGGGAATTACCATTGAATATACCTGCGGGAGTGGAAATACCAGATGATATTTCTGAACAACTCCGAGTAAAGCTGCCTTTATTGGATAGACAGGTTAAACAGCTTGAAAAAATAATCTCAAAATATTTCATTAAGGAAAAAAGATATATTCAGAATAAGGTAACACCTAAAAAAGTTAATAAAAATAAAAGAAAAGAAGAGCTTAATGAATGCATCTCTATCTTTGATATGCTGCCTCAACAATATCTATCAAAAGAACAGTTTTTATCCCTCTACAATAAATTGAAATTATCGGTAATAACTGCAGGTGAAGCAAGGGAGATTTATCAATTTGTAAAAAGCTATCCTGCTGAATTGCATGGATATGGATTGAATATTGAGGACATTAAAAAAGCATCAATAAAGGCGTTGGGCAAAATTGGAGATAGAGAAATTCGAAAATGGCTAGTAGAAATTGAGTATTTAGTAATTTAGGTATCTGTATAAAATTATTATGAAACATGTAGTGAGGTAAAACAAATTTGGTGGATATAACAATAAATAATTATAATGTATTAGTGTGCTCTATAATACGCCTAAATAAGAATGAGGTGATAGAGCACACTAATTTTATTATTACGATTTTTGTATTGAATATAGTTGAAGCTAATCTACCTTCTTAACTTTCTAATAGTGAAGTTATCTTCAAGCAGGGCCCAATTTTGGGGGAAGGGATACCCCAAAACCCAATAGCTGATTCCTCTTAGATTATATTCTTTAACTAAATTGAATTTTGCCTGGGCACTGCGTGCATCCTCAAACCATACTTCATGCATCTTCCCCTGTGAATCCTTGTAGCGGAAGAAGGGTGATGCAGCTATTGGATTATATTGAATGGCTGCATGGTGTGTTAAAGCTCTTTGTACAGCCTCCTGTGGACTAAAGGTTTCTGCTTCCTGACCTCTTACATGGGGAAGAAGCCAGTCCCTGGCATACAATTGGAACCCCATAAATATTTTATTCCTGGGTATAACGGTAACTGCATAATCAAGAACACGTCTAATCTCATTTAATGGTGAAATAGCCTGGGGAGGACCAAAGCGGTAGCCCCATTCATAGGTCATTAATACGACAAAGTCTAGAATCCTGCCATGTGCCTGATAATCATGAGCTTCATACAAAAGTCCCTTTTGTTCTGCACTTGTCTTTGGAGCAAGAGCACTTGAAACAAAATATCCCTCAGGATGTAAGCGGTTTACTGTACGTTGAAGAAAACTATTGTATAGTTCACGATCGGCAGGCAGCACATTTTCAAAATCGATATTTAATCCCTTATAATTCTTCTCTCTCATTATCCTAATTATATTTGTAAGTAAACGATCCTGTATTTCAGGGCTAGCTAGAATAACATGGGCAAGATTGCCTCCTAACTCGGTAGAAGTAAAATTAGTAATAGCCATCATAGGGATAATGTTTTCAGCATTGGCAGCCCTAATTGCAGGAACATCATCTATGGGTTCTAATCCACCATCTTCTCGAATTCGGTATGCAAATGGACTAAAATATGTTAGATGCTTGCCATCCTCCTGTATGATTGGAACAGCACTTTGACCAAACTCAATGATATATCCATTTACATCAATTAAAGGTCTATGCTTTCGAGGAATGACTAATACAGTGCCCGGAGTTATAAGATTTGGATCTTTAATATTATTTACCTTAATTAGGGTTTGCAGAGGAATACCATATCTTCTTGCAATCTGTCCTAATGTTTCTCCTGGTTTGACTATATACCGCGGAGCTGGAATATACAGTGAAAGGCCAGGGTAAATAGATGAAGGATTGGTAATCCTATTTGCTTGTAATATTGCTTGAACAGTTGTGCCATAGGTTTGTGCAATTTCCCATAATGTCTCTCCAGCGCTTACAACGTGTACAAAATCCTCTGTAGGGATTACGAGTGCCTGACCGATTAGCAACTCATTTGGGTTTGGAAGTTCATTTATATCTGATATGCTTTGTACAGTAACACGGTAGCGTCTGGCGATTTGCCAGAGGAATTCACCTTGTTTTACAACATGAATAAGCACTAAACAACCTCCTAATTAGCTTACTATGTATAATATATGAGTAATGATGAGCAAAGGTGATAGATGTAAAAATATATGCTAAAATTGGAATATACATATGAAATTATAATAAAGCATAGACCGTGGGGTGGAAAAAATGAATGATAACATAAATATATTAGTTGTAGAAGATGATGCTGATATAAATAATCTACTGTGCAAAATATTAAGCAAGCAGGGATACAATGTGAGAGGGGCTTTTTCTGGCTCCGAAGCTAAAATGTGCCTTGAACAGTATGATTTTCAACTTGTTTTGCTCGATTTAATGCTTCCAGCAGTATCTGGAGAGGAGCTTATTGCCTATATAAGAAAAATTAAAACAATGCCTATTATTGTTATTTCTGCAAAACCTGGACAAGATATAAAAATAGAAGTGTTAAGACTTGGAGCAGATGATTTTGTATCAAAGCCCTTTGATGTTAAAGAAGTTTTGGCAAGGGTTGAAGCTCAGTTGAGACGATATATGTTTTTTTCCAATACAGGTGAGGAGCAGAAAGTATTAAGACATAAGGATTTAGTTTTAAATTGTGAAACAGTAGAGGCTGCAGTTAAGGGACAAAATATCATTCTTACAGCAAGAGAATTTGCTATATTAAAGCTTTTAATGTCTTATCCCAACAAAGTATTTACTAAGGCAAACTTATTTGAACATGTTTGGGAGGATGAATTTCTAGGTGATGATAATACAGTAAATGTTCATATAAGCAATCTCCGTTCAAAAATTTCAAAGGTTGACCCAGATACTGAATATATTCATACGGTATGGGGTATTGGATTTAAAATAAGCGATTAAGGTGTATGACACAAAATAGGCCCAAATATTGACTTGTTATTTTCTTTAATACACCTAAACTTAAGACTTTCTTAAGATTTTCTTTAGAGTATCTTGTAAATTGTATTTTAATATATAGACATAATAGAAAAAAGGGGTTGACTTAATTGAAGGAGATAGTACTTAGAACAAGAGATCTAACTAAAAAGTACCATGATCATCCTGCTGTAAACAATGTAAATGTAGAAATAAAGCAGGGCGATATTTATGGACTTGTTGGTAAAAATGGAGCTGGAAAAACAACTTTACTAAGGATGGTAAGTGGGCTTACAGCGCCATCTAGTGGAGAGATAGAGCTTTTTAATGAAACATCTGAAAGTGGACTAGACGAGTCAAGAATGAGAACGGGATGTATAATTGAAACCCCAAGCTTTTTTCCTTATTTATCAGCAGAAAAAAACTTGGAGTATTACAGAATACAAAGAGGTATTGTGGAAAAGGAATGTGTAGGATGGGCACTTAAGATTGTAGGGCTTGAGGATGTCGGAAAGAAAAAATTTAAAAACTTCTCCCTTGGTATGAAGCAGCGTTTAGGGTTGGCACTTACTATAATGGCAAGTCCAGATTTACTATTTTTAGACGAACCTATAAATGGACTTGATCCTACTGGAATTGTTGAATTTAGAGAGATTCTTTTAAAACTTAACAGGGAAAAAAATACAACAATTATTATATCAAGTCACATATTAGGGGAGCTTTCTCAACTTGCAACTAACTATGGATTTATTAATAATGGTGAACTCATAGAACAGATATCATCTAAGGAATTAAAAGAAAAATGCAGACAATGTTTATCAATTAAAGTAGATAATACCGGAAAGGCTTCTGTTATAATTGAAAAACAGCTTGGGGTAAGTAAGTATGAGGTTCGAAATGATAATGAAATAAGGATGTATGAGTATGTAGATAAACCTGAAATTGTAACAAAGGCTCTTGTATATGGTGAAGTTATGGTATCATCAATAAATCAAATTGGTGCAAATTTAGAGGACTATTTTATTGATTTGATTGGGGGTGCTCACCATGCGTAATTACATAAAAGCAGAGTTATATAGAAATTTTAATAGAGTATACTTTTGGTGTATGACTGGATCAATAGCGTTTTTTGCACTGCTGGGAAATATTTTAATAAAGACAACTTCTAGGGTTCCATTTTATTATGAAATGGTCTTTGAAGTAGGGGCTTTTAGCCTTGGTCTGCCAGTATATATAATTATTATGATAGTTGAGATGGTTACAGCTGAGGAACAAAAAAATCAAACTCTTAAAAATGTTGTTTCCTCTGGTATTTCAAGAAATAAATTGATTTTATCGAAGTTCATTGTTACATTGATTTTATCAGTTATAGCATCTGGTATTATTTTAATCGTGTTCTTTGGAAGTGGGGCTGTTTTATTTAAAGCAGGGGATCGTTTCTCATTAAGCATAGTAAATGATTTTATACTTAGGTTGTTAGCAGCAACAGCATTGTGGACTGGAACGATATCTGTAGGAAATTTATTAGCTATTATGTTTAAAAATAATGTTGCATTTGCCTTTAGCTATGTTGGGTTGTTTGGGGTTTTGGGAAAGATTATAGAAATACTCTGTGCACTTGTTTCCCGTAAATTTGAATATGTTTATAATATTCTTATAACGACACAGCTAAAAAATTTAGGTGGTACTGGAATAATGGCATCTAATGATTTGATGAAGGCTGCATTAATAGGTATTATGTATACAATAATATTTACAATAATAAGCATTGTATATTTTAAAAAGATGGAGATCAAGTAAACAATATTAAAAAGGATGGTGGCATTTATGGAAACCTTAATAATTATTTTTCTAACAATTATATTGAGCATATTTGTCACCATTTATATTTTATCAAGAAAAGAAGTTGAGAGTATAATTAATCAGCTTAATAACATAAATGGAGCTGATACTAATGCAAAGATACTTATTTCTTCATCTGATAAACAATTTAAAAAGTTGTCTTTAGAAATAAACAAGATGCTAGAAGAAAAGCAAAAAACTGAAACTGAGTATAAAAGAATGGATTTGGAACTTAGGCAGTCTATTGCCAATATTTCACATGATTTAAGGACACCACTAACATCAATACTGGGATACATACAGCTTTTGGAGGATAATGGCTCGTCTGAAAATGAAAAAAAACAGTATATGGATATAGTAAAAAGGAGAGCAGAGTCACTTCAAATTTTAATAGCTGGTTTTTATGATTTATCAAGACTTGAAGCAAAGGAATATAAATTTGAATTTAAATCATTAAATCTATCTAATATTCTGTGTGATTTAATTGCTTCCTTTTACAATGATTTTTTGAGTAAGAAAATAACTCCTTTAATTGATATAGATGATTTAGCACCACCAGTTATCTCTGATGAAAATGCAGTCAGAAGAATATTTTCAAACCTAATACAGAATGTACTAAAGCATGGCAGTGGTTCTGTGTATATATCTTTGAAGCAGCATAAAGACCATATTGTAACAACCTTTAAAAATGATGCTCCAGACTTAAGCGAGGAAGATGCAGAGCATTTGTTTGAGCGTTTTTTTACAGCCGATCGTACAAGAAGCGGAAAAAGTACTGGGCTTGGACTTGCTATAACCAAGGAGTTGGTTGAACAAATGGGGCATACAATTTCAAAGGAGATATGTGAGGGTAAGCTTAGTATAATAATAAAGTGGAAAAAATAAACATCACCTATTTATTTTTTATGCTATTATAATATGAAGAATAGTTATTAAGGTAAGGTGATTTATATGAATAAAGAGGATAATAATGATGTAATTAAGCTGCCTGTAAAACGTTTAAACAGGATTTTATCGATGCTGCTTGAGGAAATGAAGGATTTATCAGATGATGATAGAGATTTCCCGATTCGCTGGAATATAATGCACATGTACTCAAGTTCACAAATTGCAAAAATATTGGCACTTAAAAGGGGAATGGATCCTGAATTAGCTGGGATTGCTGCTGCACTACATGATATAGGTGTAGTAATGACTGGAAGACATGAGAATCATGCTGAAGCAGGAGAAAAATATATATATGAAGCTATTGACAGATACAATTCGGTATATAGAGGTAATCTTCCTATAATAACAAAAGATGAAACATATCTAATTGTTAATGCAGTTGTACAGCATAGTCAGAAGGAAGTGATATCGGATAACTTATTTGTAGAGCTGTTAAAGGACATTGATTCGATAGATAGATACCTGCATGGTGTAAAAACAGAAGGAGCACATCTCGAAAGATGCAATAAGGTTTTATATGAGTTAGACATTGAGCTTATGTAGGAGGACATACTACATTAAGGCGTAAACTAGGACAAGTTGGATAACTATGGGTAGGATGGGGTTATCCAACTTGTTTTTTATATGTGTTTGCCATTTATGCTCATATAATTCATCTTTTATAGCGCTATATATTTCATCCTTTCAATTATATCATGATTATTGATATTTGATTTCTCTGTAATCATGCATGCAAAACACTTGGCAAGGATTTCTTCAGGGTGTAATAAACCTGTGGTGTTTTCTAAAAGTTCATTATATAAAAATTCAATTTTACTCCTGATGTACAATAAGGGACTGTCATTTTTGTTTTTAAATCTCCAAACACCATTAGTATTTTCTATAATAATAAGTTTTTCTTCAATACTTTTAAAATAGGAATTCTTCTCCTTTGAATTATATTTATCTTTGTTAAAAGTTAATACTGGAGCGATAAAAGTTCTTTCACCATCAGTTCTAGCTTTTGTGCAGCAATTAATGAGTGGGGCATCAGGATTGGTTATCTTTATATTTTGTATTTTAGGTGGAAGTTCTAAATTATTAATGAGAGAAAAACCAATAATGTCATACATATTGCTTCTAAATATCTTGTTTTTCCTTGATAAAATATGAAATATTTCGTGGGAAATAAAAGGAATCAGATTTTCTTTTGTGTAGGTATTTATTTTATAAACAGGGAGTATTATTGCATTTTGTCTTGTATATCCACAGTGCTCTTCCTCATATCCAGTGGTTTTAATGAAAATAATTTCTTCATTTATAAGTATGTTATGCTTAAAAAGTAGTTTTTGGATTTCTTCTACTGCATATTCGATTTTTTCAATATCGTTACTATCCCATTCAAGGATATTTTTACTTAAAAATGCTATGAATTCATCTTTGCTCACATAAAAATCCTTTTTCATACGTATAGACATTTCCAGATTGCTTAAGGATAAGATAAAATCATCTTCTGTAGTAAGTATACTTTTTCCTTCTTCGCATGATGCAAAGTGATAAGCTAAATTAGCAGGCATACTTAACCCTCCTTGTTATTAGTAATCATTGTAATAAATTTAAACATATTTATATAAGTCTGATATACTAGAGATTTCAATATCCGGTTTGATACATGTATCATTTGTTTTTGAATCTTTATTTAGCCATACAGTTTTTAAGCCTAAATCAAGGGCAGGCTTTATATCTGATTCAAGGCTATCTCCAACCATAACAGCTTCTTTTGGACAAACATCCATTTTTTCAAGAGCTTTTTCGAATATTCCCTTTTTAGGTTTGCATATCCTTAGATAATAACTAAAGGTATAACTATCAATCAAGGTATCAATTTTTGCAGCTTTAAAACAATTAATCATAACTTCATCATATCTGCAGGAATTTGAAATCACCCCAATTTTGTATCCCTTTGACTTTATTTTTCTAAGAGTTTCATAAAGCCCACTCTCTGTTTGAACATGATTTTTGTAATCAGAATAGAAAACATCAATTGCTTCAATACACTGACTATGATTAAGATTTAAATCATACTTATTCATAAATGAATTCAAATAATTCTCAATTGGATATTCTGTTAATTTTACTTTTCTTAAGCATAGGGCTTCATTCCATCTATCATAGAAATCTTTTTTTACTGCTTGAAGAGTTATTCTGTAATCAAGTTTCTTTAGATATGTAGTTAAATATTCCAATCCAGTGAAATCCTTTTCAGCATCTGATTTTCCGTAATGAAAATGTAAAAGAGTGTTTCCCATATCAAAGAAGATAACCTTTTTATCAGTAAGCATTTTATTAACTCCTTTCAAAAATTACCATAAACATATATTCTAGATGTTTACATACTTTATGTCAAGTTTAAAAAATATTTTCATTTAGTGCAATGATGGAGAATTTATAATTATTTTAATATAGTAAAGGATTTATATGGTAGGTGAAGAATAATTATAGAAGGAATATTAAAGTACATTGAAAGATAATACCGCAGATTAAGTATAAAGAGAAAATTTAGAATTTATAGAATAGATATAACTTCACAAGGGCTGGAGGAAATGTAAAATGCTTAAACATAAAGGTACAGTTACTCTTGTAACAGAGCGTTTAATTCTAAGAAAGTTTAGGATTGAGGATGCTGAAACAATGTTTAATAATTGGTCAAAGGATGAAGAGGCTGCTAAATATATGAGATGGAATGCCCACAAGGATATTAATGAAACAAAAAGTTCACTGCGGAAACGAATTGAAAGGTATAGTGATTATAAAACATATTTTTGGGCAATTGTACTAAAGGGTACTGATGAACCTGTTGGCAACATTGCATTAATTTGCTCAAACGAATATGACATGTGTGCAGATGTTGCATATTGCATTGGTAAAGCCTTTTGGGGGAAGGGAATTGTTTCGGAAGCTCTTAGAGAAGTTTTAAGATTTGGATTGATGGAAGTTAACTTTAATAGAATAGAAGCATATCATTCCATAAGTAATATCGCATCAGGAAAAGTAATGCAGAAGGCAGGAATGAAATTTGAAGGTAGAATGCGAAAAAAATATAGAAGCCATGAAGGATTTGAAGATAGTGACCTGTATGCAATATTAAGGGAGGATTTATTATAATTTTATATATCATAACATGTTGTTACCGAGAGGAGAAACTATGAATAGATACATAGAAGTTATAGAGAAAAAGAACCCAGGATTGGTTATAGAGAAATACAGCTTTAATAATGAAGGACAAAATAATGATATTGTTATTATTAATGATGATTTTATTTTTAAATTTCCTAAATACAAGGAGGGAATTGATAAATTAAAAAGAGAAAACCATATTTTAAAGGTGTTAAAGAAACATATTACTTTGGATATTCCTGATCCTGTATATGTTAACTTTGAACCTCTTGAAGTTGGCTACGTTTATAGCGGATATAAAATGGTAAAGGGAGTTTCATTTAAACAGGAGATATTTCATAGCGTTAAAGATAAGGATGTTATTGCAAAACAATTGGCAACATTTCTAAAGGAACTGCATGGCATACCAATTGAGGAATTTGGCAACGATGAATTTGATAATGTTGATAGTTTAAGCGAATGGAAAGACCTATTTGATAGAATACAAAAAAAGCTTTTTCCTTTTATGAGAAAAGAGGTACAGTATTCAGTGGGTAAAAACTTCAATGATTTTTTTGAGAAGAACTTTAGCATAAAACAGACTATAGTACATGGGGACTTTGGACCTTCTAATATAATATTTAATACTGATAATGAAACAATAAGCGGAGTTATAGACTTTAACGAGGTCTCAGTTGGAGATCCAGCAGTTGATATCGCAGCATTAACCTGCCCAAGAGGATATGGAGAGGATTTTGTTAAATCCTTTGAGCCTGTTTACCCTAATATAGAAGCAATGTTGGAGCGTGCAAGGTTCTATTCAAGTACATTTGCACTGCAGGAAGCATTATTTGGAATTGAAGTTGGTGATAATGAAGCTTTTAACAGCGGCATAAAGCAGTATTTATAAGTTTCTGATTAAAGAAAGGTGAAGTATATGGGATTTAATGATTTTTTTCGATTTAGTGTACATGCAGCAATTATAAATGAACAAGGGAAAGTGCTGCAGTTAAAACAGACATATGGAGATAAAAGATGGGGACTTCCTGGTGGCGGAGTGGAACCTGGAGAAACAATACACGATGCCATTAAACGCGAATGTATGGAAGAACTGGGTGTGAACATAAAAATCAGTGCGTTTACTGGATTATATTATCATAAAAGCTTCAACTCGCAGGTTGGTATATTTAAATGCTATTTACCACAGGGTTGTGATATACGTTTAAGCAGTGAGCATTCAGAATATAGATGGTTTGATATATCAGAATTAAGTGAAGTACAAAAATTAAGAATACAGGATGCTTTAGAGTTTAATGGACAGGTTGTGAGCAGGGCATTTTGAAAATAATTAAGGGGGGCTGGACATTGAAAGATTTAGTTAGCATTAAGGATCTAACATCAGATGAGATAACCTATTTATTGGATTTTGCAGATGAAATAAAACAAAAACACAAAAATGGGGAAGATTATAAACCCTTAACGGACAAAACTGTTATAACAGCATTCCCAGCGACAAGTCTTAGAACAAGAATTTCATTTGAAACAGGTATATTTCAATTAGGTGCTAATTCGATTAATATGGAAATCAATTTTGAAGCTAAAGAACCACTAGAAGATAAGGTCGGATATTTAAATTGCTGGATAGATTATTTAGTTATTAGATATCCAAAGCAGGAAATAATAAGAGCTATATCTAAAGAGGCAAGTTTTTCTGTCATAAATGCTATGTCAAAACAAAGCCACCCCTGTGAAATACTAAGTGATTTACAAACTATAAGAGAAAGAAAAGGAAATCTAAAAAACTTGAAATTTGTTTTTGTTGGAGAGGGAGCAAATATATCCAATACATGGTTTGAAGCTGCTGCAAAGCTTGATTTGAATTTAACTCAGGTGTGTCCAAAGGGCTATGAAGTAAATGAAGAACTGTTTCAATATACAAAAGAGGAATCTAAAGGAGAAATAAATATAACCAATAATATTGAGGAAGGACTTAAGTCTGCTGATATTATACTTACAGATGGCTGGCCAGTTAGTAATGAGAATTACGAGGAATATAAAAAGTTTATCCCATATCAAGTAGACATAAACAAAATTAAATATGCAAATAAAGATTGTATTGTAAATCCATGCCCGCCATTTACCAGAGGAAATGAAGTAACTGATGACATAATAAAATCCAACCATTTTATAGGCTACAATGCCAAGGAAAACCTATTACACATGCAAAAGGCGATACTTGCAGCATTGAAGAAATAAGATTTTTCTATGTTTTATACATTGACATTATAGGAAATATAAGTTAATATATGAAATATAATCTATGTATTAAAATCAATTTGAGGAGGGATTGCTTAAATGATTATGTTGTTATAATTTTTTAATCTAAATTTTAGTGAACAAAAACCATATACATTATAGAAGGTAAGTGCTGCTTATCTATTATATAATAGATGACCTGGCATTTCTATGAGTATATAGGTGAACTAAATAAATTGGTTAGATATGATTTCAGCTTTTCACCTGTTTTATTAGGTTTATTTGTTGAGGGTATATTTAACTTTAAGATTAAAAGTTAGGAACAACAGCATTTACAGTCCTTTAAAAAATAGATTAGATTTACTGCATATAATTATCTATGATTTCAGACATATACACGTGTTTCAAAAATATTTTACATTTAGCTATTGAAACAAAAGGTATATCAAATCATGTATTTATTATGTATGCTAATTTGTTTGTTTTGGAAATAGAGCTGTACTGTCTTAGCAGTATAGCTTTTTATTTTCTTAAATTCTATTTATATTCAAGTAAAGAAGAAATTTATTTGTATTTTATTATATTTTTCATAGTTTATGGGATTTATAGTGAAAAATACAGTGATTCTTTAATTTCTTGGTGTAAGAGGGACTGTAGGTGAAATTTATTTCATCAGCAGTCCTTTTTGTATTGGGGTGATAATGGGGTGTATTTAATTTAAAAAATCTAAACAATACTAATTAAAATATATGGGGGGGATTTATTATGAAGTATTATAAAAATGCAAATTCAATTAACGAAGTAAAGAAAGTTCTTAAAAATTTTCAAGATTTATATACAAAGAAAGATATGAGTAAGCTCGATGATTTTGCAAGGGAAGCATTTTCTTTAAAGGATGGAGCTGTTGTACTTGGAAGTGAAATGAACCAGTGGTGTTTTGATGTTAATGATATAAAGGAACTGATTAGATCCCATTGGAATACAGAAAACAACTACTGGAAAGAAATGGACTTCAAATTTGATGAAGCCAGGATTTTTGCAGATGAAAACACGGCTTGGGTTATTTCAATAGGAAATATAAGAAATACAATAACAGAAGACAGGCAAATGGAAGAGACAATTACCAAGGTAAAGGATGTTTTAGAAAGAGAAGAACAATCAAAGGAAAATGCACTATATGCAGTAAGAAAGATTGCTAATACATTAAAGGAAATTGAAAAAGGAGAAAATTATGTATGGCCTTTTAGGTTTACCTGTGTACTCATAAAAGAAAATAATTCCTGGAAATTTCATCAAATGCAGTTTTCACTGGATTCAGAATCATTTAAAAATAGATTTGTTGATGAAAACTATGACAAGAGTATATTTGAAATGTCTAAGGCTAGTTCAAATGAAGAGATTGAAGAAATCAAAAAAGTACTTCAGGTATTCCAAGAGGGATATACAAAACGAGATGTAAATTATGTTGATGAATATATAAAGGAAGTTTTCTTACTTGATGATGATTTAGTAGTAATAGGAACAGATGCAGATGAACTTTGCTTAGGAGTTGATGCAGCTAGAGGGATAGTTGAATCAGATTGGAAGTATTGGGGCAATTTTAAGATGAATTATGAAGATGCAATAATATGTGTCAATGATGATGCTGCTTATTTTACAACAAAAGCAATTTTAAGCAGAACTATAACTACTGAAACAATAATTCAATGGATAAGTGGCTCAGCTAAATATAGATTAGGAGGTGATGGAAAATCAAAGGACAAGCTAATAGAAATCCTTTGTGATACTTTGGATTTACTTTATGAAAATGAGAGAGGAGAAATATTCATTACACCAATGAGATTTTCAGGAGTTTTAGTAAAAAAAGATGGAAGATGGCTTATCCAACATGCACAATACTCAGATTATGCTGACAAAATGCCTGAGGTTAGGAAATAAATTGTACAGCTACAATATGTTTAGAAAGGATGATTATTAATGTTTAATAAAGAAATTATGAGTAAAGAAATTATGAATTTAAAAAAGAAGCTTGAAGCTGGAAATCCTAATGCAGTAAAAGATTTCTGGAACAAGATAGAAGAAAAAGGCGCACCTATAATAGAAGAAATAGATGGTGATACAGAGAACGATTTAGTTACATTTATTTATAAGGGAAATGAAGAGATTAAAAATATACTGCTGTATATTTCCTATGAATATGAGAGTACTTCGGATTATAAATTTGATGAGTATAAGTTCGAAAGGCTTCTGGACACAAACATATGGTATAAAACATATAAAATAAGAAATGATGTCCGTTTTAACTACCTGTATTTTATTAATGATCCATTAGATGATAACTGGGAAAGAAGATGGCAAAATATTCAACATGATGATTTAAATAAAAATAAATTGGTATTTGCAGCTGGAGAAGAAGAAGAAAATGTACATACATATGTTGTTATGCCTAAGGCAGATGAACAAATATGGGTTAAGGAAAGAAAAGATACTTTAAAGGGAAATGTGGAGTTGTTTAAATTTCAAAGTAAGATATTAAATAATGAAAGACGTATTAGGATATACACACCTTCAGGATATTCAAAGAGTAAAGAGCCATATGGCATTTTAGTATTAAATGATGGTGAAGAGTATATGGCTATGTCAGCAAAGGCTGTTTTAGATAATCTGATAAATGATAAAAAAATACCTCCAATTGTAACAGTTTTTATTGAGTCAATCAATACTAGAGACGTAGAACTTACATGTAATGATGACTTTGTCGATTTTACAAAAAAAGAAGTTATTCCGTGGGTAAAGGAAAACTATAATGTTTCTGATAATCCAGAAAAAAATATAATAGGCGGATTAAGTTATGGAGGGCTAACAGCTTCCTATATAGGATTGAAATGCTCCCATATATTTAGGAATGTACTATCACAGTCTGGCTCCTATTGGTTCAAGGAAGAGGATATGAAGGAACCTAGCAAAAGAAATTGGATGGCAAGACAATATGAAGCAGTGGAGAAATTAAATCTTAAGTTTTACATGAATGTAGGAATCCTTGAAGGAGAAGAGATGCTTGGTTTTAACAAGGACATGAGAGATAGATTGATAGCCAAGGGCTATGATGTGTTCTATGAAGAGTTTAAAAGTGCACATGACTATCTATCATGGGGAGAAACCCTTGCAAATGGATTGATTTCTTTGATTGGAAAGTAAGACTGATGTCAAGTTACAGACACTTGGCATTTATGAAAGGGTGATTATCAATGTTTGCCAGAGGAGTTATGAGCAGAGAAATCATGAAATTAAAAAAGAAGCTTGAAGCTGGAGATCATGATGCAGTTTTAACATTCTGGAACAAGATAGAAGAAAAGGGCGCGCCTATAATAGAAGAAATAGATGGAGATACTGAGAACGATCTAGTTACATTTGTTTATAAGGGAAATGATGAAACACAAAATATATTGTTATTTATTACATATGAATATGAGAACTGTTCGGATTACAAATTGGATGAGTATAAATTTGAAAGGCTTTTAGATACAAATATATGGTATAAAACTTGCAAACAAAGGAATGATATCCGTTTTAATTATTCTTTTTCTGTTAATGATTCTTTAGATGATAATTGGAATGAAAGATGGAAAAACTTAGAGCAGGATAGTTTAAATAAAAATAAATTAACATTGATGGGGGAAAACGGAGAGGAAGATGTGATAACATATATTGTTATGCCTAAAGCTGATGCTCATATATGGATTAAGAAAAGAAATGATAATTTAAAGGGAAACATGGAATTGCATCAATTTAAGAGCACCAAGTTAAATAATGAGAGACGTATTTGGGTGTACACTCCAGAGGGATATTCCATGGAAAATGAGCCATATGGTTTTTTAGTATTAACTGATGGACAAGATTATCTGGATATATCAGCAAAGAATGTTCTAGATAATTTAATAAGTTATAAAAAAATACCCCCAATTATTACAGTTTTTATAGAATCCCTACTTGATAAAAGATGGGACGAACTTCAATGCAATGATGATTATGCTTACTTTATTGGGAATGAAGTTGTTCCATGGATAAAGCAAAATTATAATATATCAGATAACCCAGAAAAAAATATTATAGGTGGATTAAGTCTTGGAGGATTAACTGCTTCATTTATAGGGCTAAAATGCCCACATGTATTCGGAAATGTATTATCGCAATCTGGTTCATACTGGTATAAGTCGGAAGAAAGGAATGATCCAGGTAAAAGAAATTGGATGGCAAAGAAATATAGCATAAATGATAAGTTAAACCTTAAGTTTTATCTAAACATAGGAATTCTTGATGATAAAGAAATGAGAGATACGAACATAGAGATGAGAGATACTTTGTTAAAGAAGAACTATGATGTGTTTTATGAAGAATTTAAAAGCGGTCATGACTATTTATGCTGGGGAGAAACTCTTGCAAATGGATTGATTGCACTAATTGGAAAGTAGTGCAAATGCCAATTAAGCTCTATAGAAAATCAGTGAATGTGTAAATACATGATACTTTAAAGAATATTATAATTCTCATATAAGTAGACAGGGTCTAGGTAGTATTTAGTGCAGATTACTTTTTAAGGAACTTTTAAGGATAAATATATGTCACAATAGATAATGCCTAAATATTGGGAGGAAGTTGTTGTATGGAAATTAAGCCCATAGAAAACTATAAAACTCCATTGTATCCTAAAAAAGAAGAGATACTTAGAAATCCCAATCTGCTTAAAACATTGCCTGAACGCTGGAGAGGTAATGCATATGTGGCTGTTGCTTTATCTTCACTTCTTTTTATGACATTAACTGCATGTAGTAATAAAGATGGTGGTAATGCCAAGATAGGAAAACCTGTGCCAATATTTATCCACGGAGATGGCAGGGGGAGCTTTGGATGCATTTCGGTGGCTCCACCTGCATTTCTTTCAGAAGACGAGGCATTTGATGTCATTTCTGAAGAAGCTAAAAAAGAAGGAATTATTTTTGAAAAAAATGCTACTATTCTTGAAAATGTGAAGATACCAAAGACAGATACTTTTTATTCACCATCGGAGGAAGAAAAATCAAAAAAGATGGGAACAGTTGAGGCTGACCTTACACTTGATGGCTTTGATAAAGTAAAGCATATTGGATATGAGTTTGTATCAAAAGATGATATACATGAATGGGCTGATAAAAATCAAAATATGTGGTCATCTGTTGAAAAATTCGAATTTCTTTCTACAGCAGATACATTATCCCAGGGCGTTAAGGATAAAACAGGGGATAAGATGGTTGCTGTTTTTTATGATCCACATTATAAATTTGATTCAAAAGATATAAAGAATATTATTAGCAAAAACAAAGATGACTACACTAAAATGGAAAATGAGCTTAAAGAGCATGTAAAAGTTGATTTGCGTGAGCAGGTAAAAGATTTTATTAACTGGCTTAAAGGTCAGGGAATGATATAGGATGGTGAAAAGATTTGCACTTTACTCTTCATTTAACTAACGATTGTAATATGTCTTGTAAGTACTGCTATGTAGATCATTCAAATATAAAGACTATGAGTATAAAAACTGCCCGCAAAGCTGTTGATCTTGCTTCTAGTATTATGCCTAAAGGTGATTCTGCTGGTATTATCTTTTTTGGTGGAGAGCCACTTTTGCATAAGGATATAATATATGAAACTATTGAGTATGCAAAGTGGAAGGAGAAACATGAAGATGGATTGTTTCATTATAAGGTTACAACAAATGGTTTGCTGTTAGATGATGATTTTCTTGAATATTCAAAGAAAAATAATATTTTTATTGCACTTAGCCATGATGGAGTAAAAGAATCCCATGATAAATATAGAAGAGATGTTTTAGGTAATGGAACCTTTGATATTATAAATGATAAAGCAAAAAAACTCATAGCTGCTCGTCCATATGCACCAGTATTGATGACGATAAATCCTGACACTGCATGTTTCTATGCTGATTCTGTAAGATACCTATATAATTTAGGCTTTAAATATATAATATGCTCTTTAAACTATGCAGGTAAATGGGAAGACAATGATATGCTTGAACTTAAAAAACAGTACGAAAACCTAAGTGGATTTTACTATGATATGACCATGGCTGAAGAAAAATTCTATCTTAGTCCCTTTGAGATTAAGATAAGCTCCCATATAAATGAAAAAAATTACTGTCATGAACGCTGTGAGCTTGGGAAAAGGCAGTTATCCATATCTCCAGATGGGCATTTATACCCTTGTGTACAGTTCGTAGGTGATGATGCTTACTTCATAGGCAATGTAGATACTGGAATTGATGAAAGTAAAAGAGAAGTATTATACAGCCAGAACGAAAGAGAGAAGGATACATGTGCAGAGTGTGCTATTAGGGCACGCTGCAACCACTACTGTGGATGCCTTAACAAACAGGCAACAGGCAGCATCAGTCATGTATCACCAGTTCTTTGTGCTAATGAGAGGATATTAATTCCAATAGCTGACAAGCTTGCAAAGCGGTTGTATAAAAAGCGCAATGCTATGTTTATACAAAAGCATTATAATGATTACTATCCAATCGTTTCTATGGTTGAAGATATTTCTAAGCAGGGCAAATAGTCGATGTTTTAGGCAGGTGATTATAGTAATTTTTATAAATATAGGACTGCGAGCATGTATACTATTAAATTAATGATTCTATTTTAAATCATCTTGTATAAAAATGTACAGGATGATTTTTTTTTGTTACAAAGATTTTAAGGGAATGCAAAAATTAATAGGATAAATGGGATTATATAATTAAAAATATGGAATATAAAGTGAATGTAGTTGTGAGATATAGTGTGGGATTAAGAAATATTGATTCTATTAGTATAGCTAAAGTTATGTATAATTATGCTTTGTAAAAAAATAAAAGATATAGGGATAGTATAAATGATATTTCTGCATTTTTTAAGATGGAGATGTAAAATATTCGTAACAAATAAGAATACCATATATCTACGAATTAAAACTTTACCATAATAAATTGGTAACTTGCTAAAACATATTACAAGAAAGCCCAAAACTCGACAGTATTTTGTTAAAATAACTTATTCACTAAAATGTAATAGAAAAAAATGACGAAATACAGAAAAAAATAGTAGATGAAAATTACTACCACTTGATATATAAATATATATGTAAAGAAACACATAATTTATATTATATTAGCCTATTTTGTATAATATTAGATCTTAAGCACATATAATGGAGGTGAATTTTAAATTATATTTATATAAGTATATTATTAAAAGTAGTGCATAGTTAAAAAGAATTCTGTTTTAAAATAAAATTATAGGTAGAATAAAATATTAAGCAAAATAGGTTTGATTAAAATAGAAATAAACTAGAGAGTTTAGAGGGAGTGGTAGGTATGGTTAAAGCTAAAAAGTGGCTTGGGGTATTCCTTATAGTCTTTACTTGTATGTCTATGATGCTAAATAGTGTACCAGCTAGGGCAAAGCTTCAAGCTAAGGTAAATCCTAAATTAATAATTGTTAGCCAACCCAAGCCTGAGTATAATACAGGAGATAGAGTAATTGTTAAATTTAATTCTCCTAATTATACGGGAATTGTTCAATACAGAGCGTTTTTGTGGAATTGCGATACAGGAAAGGTTGAGCAAGAAATATACAAGGACTATTATAGAAGTGGATATTTCTATAAGCCAGTTTGTGTAGGTAAATCGATTTTTACAATTGATGTTTTGTATCCTCAAAAGCCGGGTAATTATTATCTTGCTTTATATGTAAAACCCAATGGAGCTAAAACCTTTACAAGTTATGCATATACATCAAAGTTCACAGTTAAAGAAAAAGTAGCAGATGAAAAAATAAATAGTCTAGTAATTGACCAGACAAATCAAATTTATGGATCAACTGATGTTAATAATAAAATCAATATAGATGGGAATGTTTACATAATTGCAAGAAATGCAAAATTAAGAAATGCAAATGTAAAGGGTAAAATTATTATTGATTCAGGAATTGATTCCAATGCATATCTAGAAAATGTTACTGCAGCAGATATTCAAGTTATGTCAGGAGGAGAAAAAAATATCAGAGGTGCTAATCTAAAAAGCAATAATTTTAAATTTGACTTACTTATTGCGGCTGCTGAAAATTCTATAGATTTTAATAATGTCCAATCCAAAACACTTACATTGTCACAGAATAACAAAGCTTTAATTATAATTTCAGGAAATACAAACATTGAAAAAACTATAGTATATACTAGTGCGACACTTGAGAATAAGGATAGTTCCTTTGGGAATGTTGAAATATTAGGAAGAAAAGACAGAATTGCAAATATGACATTAAAGGGAAAATTTTACAATATATTAGTGAAAAATGCAGCTAGTATAAGTGTGGATAAGGATTCAGAAGTTTCAAAGTTGGATCTATCACTAGAAAATATGAATGAATGTGTTAAGCTTGAAGGAAGTTTTAAAGAAGTATCAGTTAATAAAGAAGGAAAGCTTGATTTAGGTGGAAATACAGCAATTGAAACTATGAGAGTAAATGCAAATGTGGAAATTAATACTCAGAAGACATCAAAAGTAAATAAAGTAGAGAATAAAAATTACACTGTTAAGGTTATAGGTGAAGGTAAGAACAATATTAAAATCGATACCAATACCAACACAAATGACAATACCAACACAGGAAACCACAACAATGGAGGTGGTACTTACACTCCACCGCAGCCTCCAGCTAGAGTTAGTGTAACTGGTGTAAAGCTTAGTGTAAATATAAAGGAATTAAGAATAGGTGATGAGTTTAGATTAAAGGTTACTATTGAACCAGCTAATGCATCTAACAAAGAAGTATTTTGGACTTCAAGTGATCCTGAAGTAGTAAGGGTAGAGGATGGATTACTTACAGCACTTAAGGAAGGTACAGCTGTAATTACAGCAATAACTGAAGATGGCGGTCATAAAGCAACAGCTAATATCACAGTTAAGGCAGCTGATACAAGTAGTTTAGGCTGTGAGTATAAAGTTAAGGATAATAAGATTACAATTACTATTAAAAATAGTGTAGATGATGAGGCTACAATTTGTATATATGATGAAAATAATAATTTAAAATATGTCGACCAGATGGAACTTAAGGATGGAATCCCAGCAGTATTTGAATCAATACTTAATGATGGAGAATATAGGGCTGTAATTACATCAGTTGAAGAAGGGGCTAAAGAAATTTTATTTGTTATAAAATAGAGTAAAATTTGTTATAGCTATATAACTCCTTAATACATTTATTTAATATAGCAAAATATTATTAGGTTGCTCGGGATATAGAGACCTTTTTGATTGCTAAGGATACGATTCTATAAAAATGGGGAGGATTAACTAATGTTTAAAAAAATAACATCACTAATTTTGACATTTGTTATGACATTGGGTGTTATATGCATTTATCCTATGGGTACTGTGCATGCTAATGAAGATACGGGATTAGAGTTAGAGAAGATAATTTATGCAAATTCCACATTGGATACTGAAGAAATAAATAGTGATAATGAAGTTAACATAGAGAATGATGCAGAAATAGATACTAGCACTGTAATAACAAGTTCTAATAAGTACCCAGCAATTAAATTAGTATTTAATGAAGAGCTGAATTGTGATTATAAAGATAAACTCTTAGATGATGCTACGATTATAAAAGCTATTGATAATAGTGGAAAAAATGTTGATGGGTTTTCTGCAACATACAATAGTGAAACAAAATCAATAGATATAGATGTTAGCAGCTACGATGTATCACAAGACAATAATCCTTATTATTTAGTATTAACTGATCAAATAAAATCAAATGATAAAAACTTTGTACCTAAGGTGGTTTTTGATGGTAAATTGGCAGAAGGTGGAAAGGCACTATTATTGCCATTTAATTTTGATACTGAGAAGCCAGGCTGTACTATTATGTCAGGTGAAACAAGTATAAGCACAGAAGCTGATGACCCTACTGTTTTAGAAAAAGAAAATGTAATAGAGTTTAAATTTAGTGAGAGTATGCGCATTTTCAATTATAAAATAGATGATGAGTATGATTTTTCGAGAAATATATTATTTGAAGAAAAACAAGATGACGGACAATATAAAGCTATTAATTTAGAAGCAAGCGATTTTAATGCTAATGAAGAGAATATAAAGTTCTTTCTTAGTGGGGATAATTACAAAAACAACAAAGAATATCATATAAAAATATCAAAGTATAATATAGAAGATTTAGCGGGAAATGGATTGAATTATGATGTAAAAGGAGATTACTATTTTAAAATCCAGGGAGATACACCAGTATTAAATTCAACACTATCTCCAAATTCAATAGTGTTTAGTAAAACAACTCCAAGTGCAACACAAATAGAGATGAACCTAAATGGTAACAATCTTGTGGATATAAAAGAGGGAGAAAAGGCTTTAGAAATGGACACTGATTACAGTGTGTCAGAAAATGTAGTAACTATAAGTGAGGATTACCTAAAGGAAAAGGAAATAGGAAAATTTGATTTAACCTTTGTGTTTGATAAGGGAAATCCTGCAACACTTGCAGTTATAATAACAGAAGGAGAAGAGGTAACAATAGACTCAACAATTACTCCATCAAAAGCAGAATTTGATAAAACAAACCCAAAGGATATTGAGGTTGCCATGAGCCTTAATGGAAACAGCTTTATGGGTATAAAAAATGGAGAGGATGAGTTAGCCTCAGGGACAGATTATTCTGTTGATAAGGATAAGGTAACTATTAAGAGTGATTATTTAGGCCAAATATCAGAGGGAACTCTAAAGTTATCCTTTAAATTTGACAAGGGCAATGATGCTGAACTATTAATTACAATAAAGGATGACTCTGTAATAATAATAGACTCAACAATAACTCCAACAAAAGCAGAATTTGATAAGGCAAATCCAAAGGACATTGAAGTTAGCATGAGCCTTAATGGAAACAGCCTTACAGGGATAAAAAATGTAAAAGAAGGATTACAATTAGACAAGGATTATTCAATATCAGGAGACAGGGTAACTATTAAGAGTGATTATATAAAAGAAAAGGCAGTGGGTAGTTTAAATCTGACATTTATATTTAATCAAGGGAACAATGCAAAGCTAGAATTAACTATTAAGGACAGCTCAATTGTAATAAATGATCCAACAATAACACCTAGCACTGCAGAGTTTGATGAAGGTGATCCAAAGGATATAGTTGTAACAATGAATCCTAATGGGAATACTCTTTTGAAACTAAAGGTTGTATTGGATTTAAAGCCAGGAGAAGATTATGTTATTTCAGGTAATGAAGTAACAATTAAAAAGGAGTATTTAAAAACAAGAACTTTTGGAAGTGAAACAACTATAATATTCATGTTTAGTAACAATAAAACAGCTGAGCTTAAGGTGAAAATGCTAAGGAGCTCATTAATAACAAATTATGGTGTTAAATACAAAAGGAATGAACCTAAGGATATTGAATTAACTGTTAGCTATAATGGAAATACACTTGAATACATTAAGACTCGTGATACAGGTTATATGCTAATAGAAGGTGAAGACTATACATTAAAAGATGATAAAATTTTGTTAAAACAAAAATTTTTAAACACACTACCGTTAGGATATCCAAAATTAGTATTCCATTTTAGCCATGGCATGGATGATGATTTATCTATAACTGTAGAAACAATTCCTTCAGAGCTAATTACAAATATAGCTGAATTTGATAAGGAAAATCCATCAGATGTAGAGCTGGATATAAAGGCAAATGGAAATGGAATATTAGAAATATTAAACAATGATTATACATTAATACTTGGAAAGGATTACAGCTTTAATAGCGCTAAGCTAGTGTTTAAAAAAGAATACCTAAATAAGCTTGAAAATGGTGAAAACTATTTTGAATTAAAATTTGATGATGATGCATATGGCCCTAAAGAACATGAAATAGTTATTACTGTATCAGGTAATGTGGAAAATTCAATTGTAGATCTAAGTATGTTAAAATTTTACAAGAAAACACCACAGGATTTAACAGTGGGTATATATTACAATGGAAATAAACTTTTATCAATAAAAGATGGTGATTATACACTTGTTGTTGGTAAGGATTATGAAACTACTGCAACTGGAGTGTTAATTAAAAAGGAATATTTCAACAGCTTGCCTAATGGAATTAGGAACCTATGCTTCTATTTTGATAGAGGTACTACTGCAGAAATAAAAGTTGAAATATCAGAAAAAGAAATAAAAAATTCAATGATAAATCCACGTATTATTGAAGTTGATAGAAAAAATATTGAAGATTGTACAGTAGAAATACAATTAAATGAGAACGAGTTTAAGGAAATAAATGATGGTAGCGCTAAACTTGTGGAGGGTAAGGATTATACATTAGAAGGTAATGTCGTAACCCTTAAAAAGGAATATATAGAGAAGCTAGCAATAGGGGAGACGAAATTATATTTCCATTTCAGCGAAGGACAGGATGCAAAGCTTGTTATCAATGTAATGGATAAACTTCCAGAGCTAAGCCATACACTAATCAACTTCTATAAGGAAAATCCTGAGGATTTTGTAGTTGGACTTGAAAGCAATGGGTATGAGTTAAGTTCAATTGAATATGGCGGAAAAGTTTTAGTTCAAGGAACAGACTATGTGATTAGTGATGGAGAAATAGTATTAAAGAAAGAATTCTTAAGTACATTGGAGGAAGGCTTCTGTAAATTAATATTAAAGTTTACTGGAGATAAAGAATGCGTATTAACAGTAAATGTTCTAGCATCAAATAAATTTATTATTAGACCTAACTTTGATTCTACTTCAATAAGACTAGGATATGATGCAAAATTAGTATTCAACATTAATAATTGTTCAAAGGACAGCGAAATGGTTACATTTATAGTTGGTCTTTATGATAGTGAGGACAAGCTTGTAGATTATACTGCATTGGTGCAGGAAATGAAATCCTATGAAAATATTGAAATAGCTCAAAGGTTGTCAATGCCTGAAGAAGGTAAATACACAATTAAATGTTTTGTATGTGATAATGTAGAAGAAATGAAGCCACAAAGTGAGATAATTGAAATAGCTGTTAAATAACATTATTAGCATATAATACATAGGTTATAGGCTGTAATAGATTACTTTAATTAAATTTTGATTTGTTACAGCTGTTTTATAACCTATAATTGAGGCATTGAAGATAAGTATTTTAAAATATAATAAGAAATCATATACAGGGGGGACAAACTTTGAAAAGAAAAATTATTTCAATGGTTTTAGCATTGGCTATGGTCGTAACTTCAACAGCCTATGCTTCAACTAATAAGGATATAAAAAAACGCCCAAAGTCACAAAAGGTAATTATTCAAGAGCAGATAAACAAGGTCATTGAAGAAACACAAAAAGAGTCACCTGTAGTAGATGATGCAATGGAAATATTATTAATAACAGACGGAAGAGATGTAACAAAGGAGCTAAAATCAGTAGGTGCAAATTCAATTAATAGAATGAGCACAAGCGTATTTTTAATTAAAATACCTATGAACAGAGCATTAAATATATCAAACATAGGTGGAATAAAGGCAGCAGGAAAGAACAGAAAAATCACGCTGCCTAAACCAGTTAATGGAATTGGGAATGCTGACCTAAATTATGTTCCAATAGATAATCCAAATCTTGAGTATGCTCACGGAGTTTCAGGCATAGCTGAGCTGTGGAAAAAAGGATATGATGGAAGAGATACAAAGGTTGCAATAATAGACTCAGGTGTTGAACCAGCACATGAAATGCTTACAGCAACAAGCGATGGAAAAATAAAAATTGCTAGCTATAATGACTTTTGGAAGGCAGCAGGAGAATTAGGTGAAGGCGATGTACTACTAAAAGAGTACAGAGTTACAGGTAATTCAGTAACCATAAATGGTAAGGAAATAAAGCTGCCTAAGGATTGTACAGGAGAAAACATTTTAATTGGTTTTTTTGAAGAATCAAAGGTTTACCTTAAAGAGTCTTCAACAATAGAATATCATGATGTTAATAACAATGGTAAATCAGGTAAGAATGGTGATAAAATTCCTGTTCTTGTTGTAAACTATAGAGATAACAATAAGGCAAATGATGAAATTTATGTTGATACTGATATGAACAACGATTTTTCAAATGATAAGCAGATGGAAATATACAACGAGGCTGTAAAGGATATTGTAGATATACCAATTTTTGAATTGAAGGATAATAAATTGGTACTTGATAAAAATGGACAACCAGTAGTTAGGGATGAATATAAAGCTTCCTATGATAAGCTTGTTAATCATTTTAAAGACTTTAAAACTGGAAGTAATTATCAAGGAACTTCATTCAATTTTGTTATATCAGAGGTTACAAGCTTTGATAAAAATGATGGAAGTGAGCAGTGGTTAGTAAATTTTGCATATGATGGTAATGGTCATGGAACTCACGTTGCAGCAGATGCCACTGGTAATGGTTATCAGGAATTTTCCTTTGTGGATAAGGATGCAAAGGATAAATATAATAATACAACTAGCGATGGTACATTAAAGGGTTCAGCGCCAGGAGCCCAAGTTATGGCATGTAGAGTATTTCAAAGTCATGGTTCAACAGGTTCAGCTACATATCTATCAGCCTGTGAATATGTGGCTGAGAAGGGGGTAGATGTTATTAACATGAGCCTTGGACATTTACCTGCATTAAATGATCAGGACCCTGAATCAATATTTTTAAATATGCTAAGTAAGAAATATGGTATTGTTTTCTGTCTTTCAGCAGGAAATGATGGACCTGGAATAAACACAGTTGGGGCACCTTCTACGACAGAATGGGCAATAACTGTTGGTGCATACAATGCTGCATGGTTAAACTATGAATATCCTCAGGTAGAAAATTGTAAATGGGATTTTTCAAGTGTAGGACCTACTGATGATGGAAGATTAAAGCCAAATACAATTTGTCCAGGAAGTATGATTTCTGCATATCCAATGTGGTATACAGGCTCTGATGCTAAGATAAGGGGAGATATTAAGCCTACTGTAGGGCATGGACTTATGCAGGGAACAAGCCAAGCAAGTCCATACATGGCTGGAATTGTTGCTTCATTAAAGCAGGCAATAAATGAAGAGGATTTACCATTCCATCCACTTGTAGTTAAAGAAGCAATTTTTGAAACAGGAGATAAAACTATAAATGGAAGCATGTATAAGCCAATTGAAATTGGTGGAGGAATGATAAACCCAATAGGCGCTTATGAGTATCTAAATAGTCTTAAAAATAGAAACCTTTCAAATGAGGATTTAAAAATAAGTGATTCATATATAGATATAAGTGAAATAGAATTAAAATCAGAGGTAGAATATACTGAGATGCTTGATTACTACCCACAGGGATTAAATGTGAGATGTGGTAATATACCGGAGGAAGTAAAGGTTAACGTAACAAATACAAAGAGTTTACCAGTTACTGTTAAGCTTTCTAAGGATGCATATAGCTATAAAACAGATTGGTTTACATTATCTGAGAGCAATTTAAGTCTTCAGCCAGGGGAAACTAAAAGTATAAAGGTAAGTATTGATAAAACTAAGCTTGAACAAGGTGTGAACTCAGCAATAATCAGAATGGAAGACCCATCCACACCATTAAAGGAAGGTATAATACCTGTAACAATAGTAAACTATATGGATTTGAGCTTAAATAATCCTGTTGTTTATGAAGATGAACCTAGGCAGTTTAAAGTTGAGGATGTTGTAAGACACTTTGTAAGGATACCTGAAGGAGCTAAAAGGGTTGAAATAAAGCTTGAGAGAACAGATGACAGTGATGAGAGTATGCTTATACCAACATTCTATGATCCTACAGGAATTTGCCATCAGGAATATACATATATGGGAAGCAATATAATAAGGCTTGCAGAGGATTATCCAGTACAGGTGGTTGTGCTTAAGGATCCAATGCCTGGAGCTTGGGAAATTGACATGCTGTCATCAAGATATGGATTACCAGATGGAGAAACTGAGATTAATGCTACAGGCAAGCACAGGATCACCGCTTCTTTAAAGGGAATATCCTTTGATCCAAATGTTCTGGTTTATGAAGGAAAAACTGGTGAGAGCAGCAATGCACAAATAAGTGTATTGAACTTAACTGATGACAAAAACACTGATGTTACCTTTGAAGCACCTGGAGTATATAGTGAACAGACGAATCTTAAGGTTGAAAAGGCAAGACCTATAATGAATAAGCAGTTGGATTATGTCGATTTCAATATCACTGAGGAAGATCCAAATGCAATATTTAGAATTAAAACTAGGAATATAACTAATGATAGCGACGATATTGACCTTGCATTCTATAAGGTTGTAAATGGCAGAAAAATTGAAGTTGCAAGTTCTGGAAATTCGGGAAGTGATGAAGACATTGAAATAAAGAATCTTCCAGCAGGACAATATAAGCTAGAGATAAATGCTTTTAGTACAGCACCTATTACAAACTATGACTTAATAGTTCAAGTTGTTAACTATTCTAATTTGATGAAGGGAATAGAAATCGATAATCCAGTTAGAAAGCTTAACAAAGATGCCAATAAATTGGATTTGAAAATTAAGCTGCCAGATATACCAGGAATGTATGAGGGCAATATAATTGCAAGGGATAATAAAGGACAAGTTTTAGGGATAGCAAAAATAGAAGAGAATGTTATAGCAAAGAATTATAATCCAATAGATGTTAAAGTGGTAAAAAATATGGAAAACCTTGAACTTGGTAAGAATGCATCCATTACAATTAATGTGGAAAATAAAGAATATACAAATAAAAACGTAATGCTATTAATGGCATTATATGATAAGGAAACAAATAAACTAATTAAATATAACTCCATATCACATGGAATGAAAGGGTTATCAACAGCTGATTTAAAAGGAATGATTTCTATTCCAAACACAGGAAAATACATAATAAAATGTTTTGTATGGGATAGTTTGAACACCGGAAAGCCATTGTGTCCTATTATAGAAAAACTAGTTGAATAATAAATTCAAGTATAATTTAGTAAAAACCATTGGATAAACACCAATGGTTTTTACCTTTTACAGTATTTTATTAAAGGATTGTATACTTTCAACAGGACGATTTATTTATATATTGCAATTTTATTTAAATAAATGTAACATATTGTATAACTATTTAGAAAATTATGAAGGATTAATGCTAAAAGTAAAGAATACTTATATAGCATAAAAGAAGAATACTTTAGTGAGGTGCTGCAAGATGAACAAAAATACAGCTCTTGTTATTATTGATGTACAAGTTGAGTTATTTGAAGAACCAGTGTACAAGGGAGAGCAACTTCTCGATAATATATCTTCTCTAATAGAGAAGGCCAGACTTTCAAATACACCTATTATCTACATACAGCATACAGAAAAAGAGGACGGGCCTATGTTAGAGGGTAAGGAAGGATGGAAGATACATCCTAGAATAGCTCCTATAAAGGGCGATATAACTGTTTTGAAATATACTCCAGACTCTTTCCATGAAACAAACCTGCAGGAAGTTCTAAATTCCATGGGAATTAAGAATCTTGTTATTGCAGGGCTTCAAACTGAATATTGCATTGATACTACATGTAGAAGTGCATTTAGATTGGGGTATAGTACAATTCTTGTTAAGGATGGACACAGCACATATGATACCGACATGCTGGCAGCTTCCCAAATAGTTAGACATCATAATACAGTGCTTAGCGATTGGTTTGTAGAATTAAAGAGTACAGAAGAAATAAGCTTTTAGGTGTTAAAGTACCAGGCACATGGCAAGTGGCAAATTAGATAATCCAACGTTATCCAATTTGTCACTTGCCATGTACCTGGTATTTTCTCTAAACTTATCTATTTTGAAGTTTTTTATTTAACTTTTCAATTCTTTTTTTCCATGTAGAATACTGAATAATCCAGATTATAAAGTAGATTAAAATAAATACTAAGAAATATATGATTATTGATAATAAATCAGGTTCAATCCATCTTGCTAGTATAGAACAAGGTAGGAATACAACTGATGTAATTATCAGATGTAAAATGGTTTGCTTTGTTAGGCTCCATCTATCAACCTCGAATATAGCTGAACTTGAGGCAAAAACGAACCCAACAATTGCGCTTACTATATACTGTGTTACATATGCTGTAAGTGGATTTACTGATGCATCTATGTTAGGGATAACAATTAGTTTTCTTTCATATAAAGAGATAGCAAGACCAATTGTTCCGCTTATAAAAAAACCTATAGGTATTCCTAAAAGTCCTCTTGATATTGCTTTTTTTATTGTCATAAAATCACCTCATATTCCTAAATATTTTTTAATTTTTGGTACATACCTTCTTGATACAAATTCCTTATCACCATTTTTAAAGATAATATCTATTGTACCAGTGTAAGAGATTTCAAGATTTTTTATTTTTTCTATATTTACAATACACGAATTAGATGCCCTTACAAAAGATGTCCCGGAAAATAGCTCTTCAAGTTCAAATAGCTTTTGCCTAACACATAGGGCACCATTTTCTGTTTTTGCAAACACCTTCTGATTTTCACTATAAAAACAATAAATCTCTTCAGGATTAAGTAAAAATATTTTTTGTTCTTTAGTCCCAGTTAATATTTTAGTTTGTGAACTTGAAAGCCTGTCAGCAATTTGCTGTATCTCCTTTGTTACTTCATCTGTATAAATAACTATATGCGGTTCTTTTAAATCAGGCTTTAAAACTATCTCTACCTTCAATAAATCACCCCCTCGTTCTTATTACATTCTCATTGTAATTGTATTTACTTACCTAAACAACCATTTATAGATAGATGGTTGTTTTTGATATATAAGCGGTATTTTTAAACCTATAGATGCCTGACACTAATATAGTGTATCGCGTAAATATAAAAATTGACAAAGCAGTAAAAATATGGTAACATATTTGTGAAATTCAAATACTTTTTTCCTACTGTTAAAGATTGCTTGTGCTATTATTTATGCAGTAATGAAGTACCTTCTATGTTTACTGTTGGATTTACAAAAACGGGGCATAAGTCTAGAAGAGAAAGAGACTGGTGTGCTTTAAAGCAGATGGCAGAGGATTGTCTTTTACCATTACCTTCTGTTCAAACAATAGACGAAAGCATTGAAAAATATCATTATGAGTTGATAGAGAATACCTTTGGAAGAGGATGTTATAAATTAATAATATCTACATCTATTGGATTGACATATATAATGTGTTTTTTTGTTAAGTGTTTAGTTCACTTAATATAAGTGGTCTAAATAAACTTTAAGGGGAGGAGGATTATCATGAGTAACGAAAAAATATTTGAAATGGAAGAAGTTCTAGAACTTCAAAAAACAAGTGACATAGCTAATGAAGAAGCTGCAGTATTTCCAACAATTACAATTACAACTACTGTAACTACATTTTGGTCAACAATTAGTAATCATTGCTAGAAATATTTGGTGAAAATGAAATACAAGTGATGAATAAGACGTTATATTTTATGTTTCATTTTATTATTTGTATGTGCATTACTTATTTGTGAAATTTACAATACATTTGTACATAAAATCGTAGTATGCATTTAATTACTTAATAAGTAAAATGGCTGTGTAGAGGGGGAGAAGCGAATTCCCCCTCTATTACTTAATTTTATATTTTATACATAATCCTGGAATAGCTAAAAGATTATAAAGTCAATGGGTTTGTATTCTGTAGTAAGGAAGTGGCTGTTGCGTTTGTAAGGTTTTGTTAACTAGTTAGGTACCAAGTATTATAGAAAGGCATAGATATCATTTCCTATAATACTTGGCATCTAACTATTATAAATGATTAAATTTATAAAAAATTTTCTACTCAATTCTAAAAAAGTAAATATTTGACAAAAGGGAAAAAGTATGATAAAGTTCAATGTATAAAACACATAACAATAATTCTGGAGGTTAGTATGAATAGTACAAATTTTAAAACTGACAAATTAAGTAATAAGAAATTTATTGCTGTCTCTGAATGTATAATTGAGATAATCTTCTGTTTTATATTTTACGTAGTGCTGTCAGGTAACTTTAAATTTATAGGGAATTTGTTTAATGATAGTAATGTAGTTGTCAAAATTATTAACTTAAAGGAATTTGCTAACTATAACTTAATGATAACTATTATAGCTATAGTTGGCATAGTTAATGCTCTCATCAAGATAAAGGAAAGAAGATACAACAAGTTAGTGCTTGTTTCTGAAACAATTACATTTTTAGGATCGCTAATTGTTTTAGTTAACATTATAAATTCTAAAACAATAACTGGTGTGAGTTATCATATTGTAAGGTTAATTGTTATTTTAATAATGCTAGTGGAATATTTTCCTATAGCTAAAAAAATACAAAAATTTTTGATGGCAGTTTGATATAAAGTTAAAATTCATTGTGTATTATCTATGAGGAGGGATAAAATGAAAGACAACCTGGCATATCTTCAATACATAAATAATAATAGTGATTTTTATGAAAAATCTAATAGAGATTCATCAGATATACAGTATGAGGTGAATGGTCTACCTAAGGATTGGTATGTTTCGGAGGATTCTCATGGTAATTGGAAATATTATAATCATAAAGATATTGTTATTCAAGATCAAGGTTGGAAAATACATATAAGTGCAAATCTTAATAATGCACAAGAAATTCTGGATATTGTAAGTAAAATTTTAATAGATAAAAAAATATCCTTTAAGCATGTACCAAACAAAGGCTCATTACTGTTCAAAAACTCGAAAAATGGCAATAGGGTAAGCTCTGGAAAGTTTATTACTATATATCCAAGAGATGAACAATTTATAGAGCTAATTAAACTCCTAGAATTATCATTAAATAGATTTGAAAAGGGGCCACATATCTTAAGCGATAAGCGTTGGAAAGATACTAATATTTACTATAGATATGGAGCTTTTAAAGAAATGATGTCTGATGATGGTACACTATGTATTAAAAATCCTGATGGCAAACTTGTTCCAGATTTAAGGACTCCTTATTATAGAATACCATCTTTTATTGAGGAACCAGAGGAACTTAAAAATAACTTTGTTACCACTAATAGTGAAACACAATTGAAACCTTCAAAGCTTAAAGAGTATAAAATTAAGTCTTCTCTTAGGTTTACTAATGGTGGAGGCATATACTTAGCTATACGGGAAAAAGATAATATTAATGTAGTCATAAAAGAGGCTCGCCCACATGTGGGATTAGATGGTGAAGGTAATGATGCAGTAACTAGGCTGGAAATAGAATATAAAAATTTATCAAAACTATCAGGTGTTGAAGGCGTTGTTAATGTATTAGATTATTTTCAAGTTTGGGAGCATTTCTTCTTAGTTGAAGAGTATATTGAAGGAATTGATCTTGGAAAATGGATATCCATAAACTATCCTTTTCATATGGAGCAGGACAAGCCTAAATATATAGATAAAGTTATTACAATAATAACAAAGCTAAAGTCGTTATTAAAAAGTGTGCATGAAAGAAATGTTGGAATTGGAGATTTTCAACCTTCTAACGTTATGGTTAATGGTGAATTAGATGTAAAATTAATAGATTTTGAGTCTGCGGGTGAATTGAATAAGAATGAATTACCTTCTATGTTCACTGCTGGGTTTACAAAAAGGGATCATAAGTGTAGAAGTGAAAGAGACTGGTATGCTTTAAAGCAAATTGCTAAGTATTGTCTTTTACCTTTATCTCCTGTTCATACGATAGACGAAAGTATTGAAGAATATCATTATGAATGGATAGAGAATACATTTGGAAGGGAATGCTATAATTTTATAAAAACTATTGGATATGAGTGTGATTCACATCTACAGGAGTTTGCTCAAAAATCTACTGAAAAAGGTATCTATATCGACAAGGACAAGGAATTAACATATTATACAATTGCTAAAGGATTGAGGCAGGGCATTATAGCAAATTGTTCAATGAAGGAAAGTCTCATTTCAGGAGATGTAAGGCAATTTGAAACAATAAGTGGAAATTATAATGTTTTAACAGGTGGATTCGGAGCGATACTTAGCTTGTATAGGACTGGTGGTATTCCACCAATTTGTATAGAATGGATTAATTATGTATTAAGCAACAATAAATTAAAAGATATTGAGATGGGATTATTTACTGGGAAGGCAGGTATTGCTTCGGTTCTGTATGAAGTAGGATTTAAAAAGGATGCAATGTTACTGTTAGAAACCAGTAAAAGAACTTATGATAAAGAGGACATCTCAATCCGATCTGGATTATCAGGTATTGGACTAGCATTTTACTATATGTTTACTGAAACGAAAAATCCAGATTATAGAAATGAAGTATTAACAATAGCTGGGTTGATAGAAGAATATTTTAAAGCAAATAAAAAATTAAAAACTACTGATTTAAGTGCTATACCTATTGGATTAATAGATGGCTGGTCTGGAGCAGCATTATTTTTATTACATGCCTATAACATGACACGAGAAAAGCATTGGCTGGAACTAGGTATTAAAACATTGGAGCGTGATTTTTCGCGAACTAAAAAAGATGATGCTTTGAAAATATTGCAAACATTGGATGACAATAAAAGACTATTACCTTATTTATCAGGTGGAAGCATAGGTATGGCGGTACCTATTTGGTATTTAAATGATGTTCTTGGCATAGATATTTTCCATGAAGAATTAGAATATATACTAAATATTAACTTGATGAATTGCTTTTATTTGGTTGGGCTTTTTGATGGTGCAGGAAGCACATTAATCTTAAGCAGTATAACCAATAATCATGGATATCAGACTAATTATAAAGTAGATAATGTGGTTATTAATCGATTAAAGCTATATTTAATAAGGCGTAATACTGGAATATATTGCCCTGGAGGCTACTCTTATAAACTTTCTTCAGATTTATTCTCAGGGGCATCAGGCATACTACTAGGTTTAGATGGAATTGAAAAGAAGAATCCACTGAATTGGATGCCACTTGTAAATATAAATTTAATATAAAAGTATAACTTATATAATGTATCTTTTGTTTGCTGTTTGGTTCACTTAATATAAGTGGTCTAAATAAATTTTAAAGGGGAGGAGGATTATTATGAGTAACGAAAAAACACTTGAAATGGAAGAGGTTCTAGAACTTCAAAAAACAGAAGATATAGCTAATGAAGAAGCTGCGATATTCCCAACAATCACAATCACAACTACTTTAACTACATTCTGGTCAACAATTAGTAATTATTGCTAGGAGTTTTAGATGAAAATGAAATACAAGTGATGAAAAGAAGACATTATATCTTGTATTTCATTGTGTTATTTGCATGTGCATTATATAGTTGTGAAAATTGCAATACATACTGTACTTAAATTTATTATTGTAGTATGAAATTAATTGCTTAATAAGTAGAATGGCTGTGTAGAGGGGGAGAGACGAATTCCCCCTCTATTACTTAATTATATATTCTATATAAAATTTTGAAGAAAAAATGGGGGAATCTAATACTATGAAAAAGTATTTAAGATATATTAAGGTTTTAAAAGGGTATAAAGTTGATATTTTATCTCTGGGGATATTAATTATTATTAGTGTAGGTTTAGAAATTTTTTCCCCATATGTAAACGGTAAATTTATTGACAGATTGATTTTAGTTAATAATTTTGAAAATATAATACCAATGATTTGTATATTGTTTATAATTGGATTTGGAAACCAATTATTGAAGTATTATATAAGATGCACTTCATGCAAAATTAGTGAAACGATAAACTTTGATATAAAACAAAAAATGCTTGAAGTATTAAGAAAAGTAAAATATCAAAAGTATAAATCATTGAATTCTGCTTATTTAAACCAAAGAATTAACTCGGACGTTGTTAAAGTTGTAGGATTTTTTATTGATAATTTTATTTCCATATTGGCAAAGTTTGTTCAATTATCAATAATAGTTTATATCCTTGGAAGGATTAACTTGCGTTTGATGTTGGTTATACTTTTAATTTGCCCGCTGTATTATTATTTATATAAAAGGTTTAAGGCTCCTATATTCAGAAAAAGCTTAAAAGCTAAAGAACAAATGTCTGTTTTTTTTCAATCCTACAATGATCAGTTGGAATACATGGAAGAAATAGTTACAGAGGCGAACTATTCTGTTCAAGATAATAACTTAAAAGAAGCATTCAAAAACTATTTTGAAAACATATTTGACTATACAAAAACTATTGCAAATTTCGGAATGACCCAGGGTATATTTGCGTTAATATTTCAAATAATAGTATTTCTTATTGGTGGCTATAATGTTATTAATAAGAAGATGACAATTGGTCAATTAACTACTATTACAAGTTATTTTGTAACAATAATGGCTAACATAGCTTACTATATTGATTTAGGAAAGGATTTTCAAATTACTAAGTCATCATTAAAAAGGTTGGAAGAATTACTTAATTTAGAAAAAAGAAAAGAAGGCAGCAGAATTATTTCAGAGATTGAAGATATCAAAGCTAACATAAGTTTCTCATATAACCAAGAAAGCAAAGTTCTTAATAATGTAAAAATTATGGCTGAAAAAGGAGAAATAGTAGGGATTATAGGGTTCAATGGCTCAGGAAAAACAACATTATCAAAAATACTTATTGGTGTATTACAAGGATATGATAATGATGAAACTGAAATTATTTTTAATGAAGAGTATAGCATTGAAGAAATTAATACTGTTGAACTAAGAAGAGAGAAGATTGCATATATTCCTCAAAATATCAGAGGCATTAACAAAAGCTTATGCGGTTTGTTTAATGAAGTGTCATATTTCTCCAATGTTGATGAATTTATAAATAGTCTAACTAATATGGGTGTTGAATTGACTGAAGAACTTAATGCTTTTATTAAAAGTAATTGGAGCAAGGAAGTAGATTCCTTGTCCGGTGGAGATAAACAAGTTATATCTATTATAAAGAATCTAATAAAGCGACCAGATGTATTATTTTTTGATGAGCCAACTTCAAATTTGGATAAAGAAAGAGTTAATTGGTTGAAAAAAACACTTATGAGTATTAAAAATAACAAAATAATATTTGTTATTAGCCATGATAAAGAATTATTTGATATATTTAATAAGAAAATAGCTTTGTAGAGCTATAGCCGTAGATTAATGAGTAGGTAAGTGTACTATTAGCTACCTTGTATTCTGCATTGATAAACAAAAGTGATATTGCGATTTAACCAATAATATTTTAAAGATTTTGCTTAGGAATTCGAATAATAAATCATCTTGTATAGAAATATACAGGATGTTTTTATTTATACGCGTAATATTATTTAAATGGATGGGGAATGTTGTATAACAAATTGTACAATCGTAAGAGATTTCAAAATTTTTGATTTTATCTACATTTATAATACATGAATTAGATACTCTTAATATAAGTGAAAGATACCAGAGAAGAGTATATTTTTTCCCTAAGGGTATTTGACACCAATATGTGTAAGTATATTACTATTGTGGAAGGAAATAAAATTTAAGTGGAGAATACTTAATATAAGAAAAGGGTCATATTTTCTTAATATTATGCTGTTAGCTTTAGCAATATTAGTATTAGGATTATCAATATATCTAATTATTATATTTATACATAATAGAGGTAAATCGAAGCTTAGCCATATTTAAAAAAAGTAACTAATCAATATTATGGCTTATTTTACGTCATACTTCGTCGACAGAACTACAAGTTAGCCCTGATAGCTTCAGAAACCTGCTTCCTTGTTTTACACAAAATATCCTCAAAATATTGACTAGTTATTATTTTGAACATAGAGCTAATAAATAGTTATATTTTGCTTTCTATGAAAATGGGTTTTCTCTAAAATTCATGATTTTTAAAAGTGTTCTTTTTTCGGAGGTTTCCCAGATACCTAATACATATATTGATGACATGGAGGGAATTTGAACTAATGAGAAGAATACGTAGTTAGCAATTAGTAAACATAGGATAGGATGATGGAATAGTGGAGTTTTATAAAGAAATAAATAACTTTTATTTAGCAGGGGCAATACTTACAACAATTATGTTAGTACTGTGGGTTATATATTATTTGAGAGAAAAAGCTGGAAGTAAGGTTTTACTGATATTAAAAGATAATATATTTTGGTGGGCAGCTGTGTATATTTTTGTATTAATGGTTGTTATGGTGATGTTAGGATACAATACAAAATCATACTACTTAAACAAAATACTAAAAAGCTGGATTGAAATATCTGCAGTATTAACAATTGTTCTGAATTGCTTGACCAAGACAGTTTTAACAACAAAGGGTGTTGAAAAAAGATTAATTAAAGGACGTACAAGAGTAGTAGCAGAATGGTCAAACATAATTGAATGGTCGGTTTTATCTGATGATAAAAAGCCATCAACAGTAACACTAAAGTATAAGTATAAATATAAAGAAAAAATTATAAAAGCAGAAATAATACTATGGGCTAGAGAAAAAGAAAGGTTAATTGAGATATTTGAAAGCAATGTAGTATAAAGTGTTAGCCATGTTACAACATGAGTATGCTTTTTATATATGTTATTAATATTAAAGAATAACAAAAGTAAATTTAGCATAGTGAAACAAAAATGAATCTAGGATAATATAGGGGGAAAATTCAATTGAAAAAAGTGATAATTGGCTGTACATTGCTTATTATAGGCTTTATGATTATGCTAAGGTTTATTGATTTTAGCTACCATGGAAATGGTATTGATATGCAAGGAATAATTGCTTATATAGGTTTATTAAATGCAATATTTGGAGGTGTTATTGTATTTAAAGGATATAAAGAGAAGGATTGAGGTAAAAGTAATATAAAGAATTCTTATAATATATATAACATACAGTTTACTATGCAATTTTAGGAGGATAATATTTTGAATAACATATTTTATGACTTTATAGGAGACTATGAGTTTACAGGAAGAATTGAGTTAGACACATATAACATATTGATGAAAAATAACAGACATATAATTGCTGAGCATTCAGTTCATGTGGCAAGAAAGGCACATGATATAGCAAAAAAATTTGGAGTGGATGAAGCTTCTGCAAAGATTGCTGGTTTTCTTCATGATATAAGTGGAGTTATACCAAATGAGAGAAAGATTGAAGTTGCTAAATTATTTAATTTAGATATACAACCAGAGGAAGAAAGATTCCCTTTAATTCTACATCAGAAGATATCTACGGTAATGGCTCAGGAGATATTTGGAGTAGATAATATTAATGTTTTAAGTGCTATAGAATGCCATACAACATTAAAAGCTAATGCTTCCATGCTTGATATGGTTTTATTTGTAGCTGATAAGATGGAATGGGATCAAAATGGAACTCCACCATATATAGAAGAAGTGGAGGATGGATTAAACATATCTTTAGAACAAGCAGCATTCAACTACTTGAAATATCAATGGGACAATAGAGAAAAGCTTATGGTTATTCATCCATGGTTGGAAGAGGCATATAGAGACTTATATAATAAAATATATGTGATGGACAAGTAGAGTTCTATATCGCATTAGAAATATTGGAAGGAGAAAACATGTTTAGCAAGTATAGAAGTACTGTTGAATATAAAAGTCTAGCCCAACCATTTATGGTTGATGATAATTATAAGAAGATAGTTGATGAAGTTTTATGTGCTAATAGAAATCTAGATAAGCAATCAAAAAAATTTGTAGATATAATTAGTAATTTCCCTAGAGTTAGAATAGACAATAACAATGAAGGATCAATCATCAAATTGAAAAGGAATATTATAGGGATGCTTGCAGCAGATATATGTGTTAATGATAGAAAAATGACGTTTATTATTGATACTGGAGCGGAGGTAACAGTTTTAACAGATGCTGCATTAGCAAATGTTTGTATAAAAAAGAAAGCGGAAGAAAGGGTTGAAGTAGGCTCGTGTAATAATAAGATGGATGAGATGGGGATTGCTCTGGTAGATAAAATAACGATAGGTAATGTAAAGGTTTTTAATTTGCCAGTGCTGGTTATGGATGAAAAACAGTTATCATTCAGTATTTTTGGATATAACATTTTTAAATTTGATGGAATTTTAGGATGGGATGTTTTAAGTCAGCTGGATTTTGAAATAAATTATAAAAAATTAGATTTTAGAATAATAAAGCAGAATAAAGATGGCTATACCCCAAACCTAATTAAAAGCAGTTTCCCTGCAATATTGGTTGTGGACGAGCATAACAAGATAAGAGTTTTTGGACTTGATACTGGCGCAAGAAAGTCTTGGATATGCGAGGGATTAGTTGAAAAAGCAGGACTTACTGTTATAAAGAAAAAGGAGCTAAAAGTCTTGGGTGCTCATGGAAAGGAAAAAACAGTAGTTAATGTTGTTAAAGGTTATAAAATCATTGTTAATGATGCATTGATTTCATATATAAATATTAATACAGGATTTACAGGATTGCTAAACAACTTTGAATTTGATGGAGTATTAGGTATGGATATACTAAAGGATAATACGCTTAAAGTAATCAACAGTAAAGGAATAATACAATTGGAAAATTGATCTATATGATTCATGCATTAGAATTGTAGATCAGGGAGGAATTGGAATGGTTAAGAGATGGATGTAACTTCTTTATTTTATATAGAAATGAAGGAGTGAAAATTGTGGGAAATATAATTTATAAATATACTAAAGACTTTAATGAAAGAGCCATAAAGGAGTTATATGAGGATGCTGGTTGGATAGCCTATACTAGGGATTTGCCAACTTTAATAAATGCAATTAAATCTTCCTTAATGGTTGTTTCAGCATGGGATGATGATAAGTTAGCTGGGTTGATTAGAGTTGTAGGAGATGGGCTTACTATTATATACATACAAGACATAATAGTATTAAGCTCATATAAAAGGAATGGAATAGGTTCAAGGCTTTTAAAGTGTGTGTTTGATAAATATAGTAATGTTCGCCAGAATGTTTTGATTACTGATGATACAGATGAAACAAGGGGTTTTTATGAAGCTAATGGATTTATATCTTGTGATAAGGGAGAGGTTGTTGCATTTGTGAGATTTGATTAGTGTTCAATAAAACTCCACAGTAGTTTGGTAACTGTTACTAAACTGCTGTGGAGTTTTTCCTTGTATAAAATGATTATTTTATAAAGAGTTGATACAATAATATGGGGCTGTCGCACTAACAAAAATAACTTTCAAAAGTGCCAGGCACATGGCACTCAAGGCGATAATATTCGTTAGTGCGACAGCTCCATACTATTAAATCTCTGATGCATGCCACCTTAAACTATATACTTGATACTTTAAGCTCTGAAACAACAAATTTTTCCTCTGATAGTGGGAATATATTGTTGCAGCCTACTCCTCTATATGACTTTCCAAACATGTCAAAAACATTTGAGGATAATTGGAATTCAGGGAGCCTCCCTATAAGCTTTTCCCCATCAAATAGAAAACCAAGCTGTACAGGTGTTGCAAAATTTCCGTCTGGAGTAGAATCACCGCCTGATGCTATCATAACGAAGATGCCTATTTCTCCCCCAAGAAGCTCTTTGACACTCATATTGGATTCTTTGGCCTTAAAGCCTGAAAGACCGATATCTTGAATAGCATCATATGCTGCCTCTGCACTTCCTGTGTGTGTAAGGTTAAACATTTTTGAGGTTTTCTTATCTGTATATGGAGTTTTTATTACTCCGTTTTCAATAAGAGCATATCTATAATCGTTGTTTACAACTCCCTCTGCATCAAAGAATGGAGTGTTATAAACATCATCTGGATTTGATGTTTGATAAAATGTGAATTTATCACTAAATGCCTGCTGCCCTATTTTATTTGAAAACAATGAAGAACCTGTTCCAAAGAGTTTTCCGTTTAAATCACTGACAAGTTTCAAGAAAAAATCCATTGAAGTATTTCCAAAAACAATTGGACATATGCTACTTTTGGGAAGTTCAACCTTGTTTTTATATGCATTTAAAAACATATTGCTTTCTTCAAGAAACTTCTTTCGGTCATATTTTCTGCTTTCATATCCTACAAACCCATCAAAAATATTTGAAGAAGATTTTTCTTTAAATACAAGCTCAATATTTAAGGCTTTGTCTTTATATTCTAGATCTAGATTTTTATCATTTTTTAAACTGGTTGCGACTTCAGTCATTATTATTTTATTTGAGAAGATAAACTCATTTTGTTCTTTGCTAAGAGATTCAAGGGTTTCCTGGAATTCACCTATGAAATCCTTTTCATTAATAATTTCAGAGGATTTATCAAGCTTTTCACATCTGTTTTCTGAGGGACTGCAGTTGTATTCCACATGCTGTTCTAAAGCTTCAACCGCATCATTGGTAAGCTTAGCTTCATCATATTTTCCTATAGCCCCTGCAACTCCTATAAAACCATCCTTATATATCCTGATACCAGTTTTTGAGATGTTCTTTTGTCTTGATGATTCAATCTTAGAATTTACAATATTTAAAGCAGTCTGCTTTATGTTGCTTGTATATTGTTCCTTTATCATAATTCAACCCTCCCATTTAATAAATTACTGTACATTCATACTCTTAACTCTTACATATGGCCCACCAAAACCTACAGGGAGAGGGAATTGTTCCATCTTTCCACAGCCTCCTCTAATAAATGAAAGAAGCTCAAGTTTATTGGAAAGCCCGTCTATTTCTGCAAGAGTATTAAATACAGTTCCACTTATAACCGAAACCTTAACAGGTTCAGCTATCTTACCATTTCTAATTCTATAGGCAAGTGATGGTGCTATAGTAAAGGTTGACATACCAGAACCATGTTTTATTGTTTCTATGTAAACCCCATCTGAAACTTCTTCAAATAACTGTTCTTTTGTCTTATTTCCAGGTAATATATAGGTTGTTGTCATTCTAACAATAGGTTCATATTCAAAGTTAATAGCCCTTGCATTTCCTGTTGTTGCTTCTTGAAGATCTGCAGCAGTTGAGGAACTGTGAAGTCTTCCTTTAAGGAAACCATTTTCTATTAAATAGGTTGTTTCTGCCTTTGTTCCTTCATCATCATATGGAACAAATCCGCTTCCAGGTTCTAAGCCACTATCAGCAATGGACAATATGCCTGAACCAACCTTTGTTCCGATTGCCCATTCTCTTTTCATGGTTTCATCACCAACCATGAAATCAGCCTCACTCTTATGCCCAAAACTTTCATGAGCGAAAACTCCTGCTGCAAGTGGTGAAAGTATTACAGTGTACTTACCTTCTTCAATTGGCTGTGCATTTCTTAAGAAGTATTCGCACTTATCTATAAATTTCTCCAAAGGTATTTCCTGATTCTTTATTTGGCTGAACTTGCTTCCTCCTTTTTGAAAGGAATCGGAAAAATTCTTATCATTTTCTGCAAATCTCATTGATAAGGCTATTCCAGTTCTTTGTGAATCAAACACAAGATTTGCACCTTTACTTGAGTAAAATTCCTTTTCGGTTCTATTGTCTACATAAGTGGCTGTCCACATTTTAATGGTATTTCTTGATGTTATATTAGGGAAAAGGCTCTTTAGTAAATTGATTTTTTCATCTTTACTGATTTTAGAAATATCATCCTCTTCATAGTTTAAGAATCTGCCCTTATTGGCTTCAAATTTTTCAATGATAGGATTCTCATTAATATTAGCATTAGGCTTTGCCAATCCAGCTAATCTATCTATTTCCTTTTGCACATCATCAGCATCGGAAATGGATGAATAGTACCACATGCTGCCGTCAAAAACTCTAATGAAAGCACCATTGGTTTTTCTTGTCTTAAGCTGCTCAAGCTTTCCTAGAGTGTAGACAATGTTAGTTTCAAATACGTGCTCAATTCTAACGTCAGTATAAAGGTTTTCAGGAAACTTAAACATAATATAGCTCCTTTCGAAGATAAATATTTTTAATTACATTTAATGGTATAATCAGTTGGTATTTATTAATATTATAGAACATTGGGACAACTTTTGGAACCAATAACTAGTAAATGTACCAAATTTATAAGGCATTTTGGATTGTATATTAAAAACTTTTTAGTATTAGACATTTTGGTATTTTCAATTGGTGAACTTTTAATGCTTCAATAAACCGATGGTTTTGTAATGTGAATATAAATTGTTTGATGATATACTTAAAATATCTCGGGATTTAGTAAGTTACAATGGGGTGGGATTTATGAAAACACAGGAACGAAGAGAGTTAATACTAAATGGAGACATGTACAAGGTAATCATCATGCTGGCATTGCCTATTATGATAAATAATTTAATTCAAACTCTTTATAATCTTGCAGATGGGGTTTGGGTAAGTAGGCTTGGCTCAGTTCAATTTGCTGCGACTTCCTTTGTATGGCCGGTAAACTTTCTGTTTATTTCCCTGGGAATAGGGATTTCTGTTGCTGGTACAGCTCTTATCTCGCAATCAATTGGAGCAGAAAGATATGATGAGGCAAACAAATATGCAAGTCAAATTATTGTAATATCTATGATATGTTCTGTTTGTTTTGCAATTATAGGTTTCTTTATAACTCCAGTTATAGTTAGACTAATGGGAGCCACAGGAGCCCTTGCTGAGTATAGTAATATATATTTGAGAATAACCTTTTTAGATATGCCTTTCATGTTCTTGTATTTTAATTATAATTCAATTATGAATGCACAAGGCAATACTGTGATTCCTACGATACTCAGTGGAATTAGTGCACTTTTAAATGTTGTACTGGATCCTATTTTTATATTCACATTTAAGATGGGGGTAGCAGGAGCTGCCTGGGCAACCTTAATATCAAGAGCTTTACTTGCAGTAGCAGGCTTGTATATATTATTGAGGCCTTCAACAATAATAAAACCAAACTTTAAAAACTTTAAATTTAATAGGGAGATAATAAAGAAGGTTATTAAGGTTGGACTGCCATCCTCTGTAGGCCAGTCTGGTGCAGCACTTGGATTTATAGTGCTTAATGGCTTTATAGGATCCTATGGAACTGCAACGATTGCTGCATTTGGAATGGTGAATAGAATTACTTCTCTTATAATGCAGCCTGCTATGGGAATTGGAGCAGCACTAACTGCAATTACAGGCCAAAATTTAGGCTGTGAACAGGTTGAAAGAGTGAAGGAAGCTTTTAACAAGGCATTGAAGCTAACTATTTCATTTTCAATTTTAGGATGTATGATTCTATTATGGAAGGATAATGATATTATAAATTTCTTCATACAATCGAGAGATGATGCGGAGGTTATATCCCAGGGAATAACCTATCTAAAGTATATATCATTTTCTATGCCTCTCATGGGTATTTTCAGTGTGTTTCAAGGAATCTTTCAAGGTTCTGGACATACCCAATATTCCATGTCAATGGAGATTGGGCGATTGTGGCTTGTAAGGCTTCCTATGATACTCATATTCAAACACTTTACAAGTATTGGGGCATCAGGAATATGGTTTTCAATGAGCTTCAGCAATCTAATAGTATGTATTTATGGATATTTGGTTTATAGAAGGGATAGCTGGAAAACAAGAGTTACAGCTAAAATTTGATGCATTCCTTATGAATATAGTGCCAGTTACATGGCAAAGTGGCAAGTTGGATACCCTGATAACTTAGGGACATCCAGCTTGCCACTTGTTATGTGATTGGTACTTTCTTCATCAGTTCCTTTTGTTATTTAGATTCAACTGATGGTGCTGCCTGGGAATGTGTTTCTGCATCCATGCTTATTTCATTTACCTCTTTGCTGTCCATTGCCTTCAATATGGATTCTTTAACAGCTTTAACCTTTTCATTCTGTTCTTTATCATCAATTTCTCCTACTTTAACCCCAAGCTTTTCTCCTATTAAAAGACTAAGAAGCATTTCAAAGGCATTAGCCATTCCTCCTGAACCTTCTCCTGAGCCCATGCTTATAACAGTCTTTGGAACTATATCAATCTTAGCCTTTTCAACTGCACTTGTAAACTTGTTCATTATATCCTGAGTTACCTGATACTGCGGTCCGCCGTATGCTCTTACCTGTTCCTCGATTGCAATAGCTTTACCTATACCAACTCTAGCCTCCCTTTCAGCTTCAGCTTCTGCAATAGCTTTAATTTTAGAAGCTTCCTGAAGGGATCTTTGAAATTCTGCCTTACCTTGGTTGCTTTGAATTTCAATGTTTATCTCAGATTCTGTCAAGTATTTCTGCTGTGCTGCCTTTGATTCGGATTCTCTTAATTCCTTTTCCTTTTCTGCAGCTTTTTTCTGTTGTGAATAGGTTTCTATTTTTTCCATTGCTATCTGTCTTTCTCTTAACTGGGCAAGAATGAACTCGATCTTATTATCATTTTCAGAAGATGAAGGAGTTCCTATCAACACTTCCTCAAGCTCGAGATTGTAATGCTCAAATTTAGCCTTCATTTCCCTGGAAGCTGTATCTTGTATTTCATTTCTTTCCTGTATTAATTGAATCAAGGTTTTAGTTTGCCCTATATTCTTAAAGTATGCAGAAACCATTGGGTCAAGAGTTTGGTCAACAAGCATCTTTATATCTCCGAATCTTTGTATTACAAGAGGAGCTTTTCTATAATCTATATGCATAACTACCGATAGGGGTAGTGATGGCTCAAAGGCGTCCTTTGTAATTAGACTTACTTCCTTTAAATTCTCATCAAATCTATGATTTCCACTCTGATTGCTTATCCATTTTAATATAATATTAGTTGTTGGAACTTTAATAATTTTTCCTGAGTAGTTATTAAATGCATACTTGCCTGGCATTAAAGGCTGTCTCCAAACACCCCTGTAGCCATTTTCAACAAGTTCTCCGTGTTTGTATTCCTCACCTGTTGAATCTACTCCCTTAGGTCCAATATATGATACAACAACTCCTACATATCCAACATCTATTATAGTTTTATCAATCAATTCAGCAGTTGCGAACAATCTGTTTATAAAATAAGTACCCTCAACTAAAACCTGATGCTGTCTACCTCTATAGCCTCCGGCTTTTAAGAATTTTTCTGGATCCTGGAAGTTATTGTGGTATGTTTCGTATTGAGCGGAATCATCTCCAACGGTTGGTGCAATTATGTCATCTCTGTTAAGTGAAGGACCGTCATGTACTGTAACAATACCTACCTTGTCATCAGCACCCTTTATAATAATAGGTTTGAAACCGCCTCTCTCCTTTAGAATCTCCGCCATCTTTATTATTGCCATTTCCTCAGCCTTTGTGCCCATTGGTAGATAATATATCTTATCTTCAGTAATTATAATAAATTGTGCAAGATTAAATGCATAAGTACCTTCACGGATGATACCCCTTTGAGGGCCTTTCTGTCCTCCATTCTCAAGGAATGCACGTACGTTTTGAAAGTTATTGCTCTCAGGTACAATTCTTCCAAGGGTCTGTGTTGGTTCAAGGGGTTTTCCATCCCTCGAGAATACATATGCAATCTGCCCTTGGGGTATTGTTACAAGAGAACATTTATGAATTTTGTACATTAACGGAGTTCTAAAATGTATACCTCCTCTTAAAACCTCTGGTTGGTAGCCTGCTTCCCCTTTAAGGGCTAATATCTGCTCATTAAGGGAACCTCTTGGTGACCACCATTTTTCAACAATTCCAATTTTATTACTTGGAATAACTCTAAAGCCTATAACCCATATAAAAATTAAAAAGCCTAATACACCCAGAAGCACAATTATTTCTGTTCCCATAGATCTCCCTCCCATAAATTTATAAAATAAAACATCTTGAGTTTTACTATATACAAGATAAAATTCTATTACATTTGGTCCAAATAGTTTTGCAGAGCTATTTGAGTAGACGGAATGTAGGGAATTTCATTGTTTTGTATATAGTATCATTAGTAAATGATATTGGACATCATAGGTTAAAATGTACCTCGTAACGTAGAATATCATCCCCTCACACATAGTAATGATAACCATATCCTATATTTATACTATACACTTGTTTATATATTATTCCAATCTTTAATTATGACCTGTTTTAATCAAATATACCTGAATTATTCATAGGCATTAATTTTATATCAATTATCTTATTAAATATACTAATATCTTATTATATGTATTGATATAACGATTTAAAATATTATGTTGTGCTAAAAATGATAGGTATTTGTTGAGTAGGAATTTTGATAATGTCATTTTCTTTGCTGTGGTGTATAATAATGGTTAGAGAGGTAATTTATATGAAACAGATCAAAAAATACAAACACATTATTCTTATATCAATATTTATATTGATTATAGCTGTCTTTAGTATGACAAATCTGTATTTCAAAAGAAATGGACAATTTAAAAGATATTTTGTAAGAAGTAATCAATATTTCTTTATTTGTAAGTTTCCTAATTTGAATATTACAGGCTTTAAGTCAGGAAGCTCAATTTTTGATACACATATAATAAATATTGAAAAAGGAAAGTTTATAAATGCAGGAATGATTGATGAAAACAATAAGCTATTCTATATTTTAGAGAATGATAGTATAAAGTTTTATGATTTTCAAGGGAAAATACGATACAGCTATGGGGATACTGATAGAGGAAAAGAAATAATAAGCGGATGTGCTTCTAATTTAAATGGTGGGGATACACCTGAAATTCTTATACTTACAGGAAATAAGAATGAAGAGTATGGTGATGAGCTAATTATATATTCATATGATAATAAATTAAAGGAAATCTTTAGGCAATCCTTTAAAGAACTAAATCCATGGAAGGTTCAAACAGCTGATGTGGATGGAGATGGGATTAAGGAGATTTCTATTGGAGTATATAAAACTGCAAAATTCCATTCAGTACTTTCGAGAAGGCCATTCATTTACAATTGGGATGGAAAGGAAGTATCTCCAAAATGGTTGGGCTCCAGGCTTTCAAGACCATTTGAGGATTATGTATTCTGCGATATAGATAACGATAAAATGGATGAGATAGTTGCTGTTGAAGTACTACAGGATGGCAGAAAAGCATTGAATTCATATAAATGGAAGGGCTTTGGATTTGAAGCAATAGGTGGGAGTGAAAGTTATACAGATATAGCTGATTTGTATGTATACAGGGATAATACTTTGAAACTGAACATTTCTGCGAGGATTAAGGGAAAAAATAAATGGAAACAGCTAGATTTCATTTATGAAAACAACAAGCTTGCTGTGTTTAATACAAAATAGCAGTGGTAATTATTATATATAATGCAATAAAGATTTCACATTAAGGTATTTATTGCGTTATATGAATTTAGGAAAATATTTCGCATAAATGATTTTTAAAAATGTAAAATCATTTATGCGAAATATATAGTTCAATATAGTTAGGCACATTAAAAAAATAAATAAGTCATCTTACTCGTCCTTTTGATTATTTTCGTTGTTACTCAATCACTTACATACAGTTAGTATGCTCGTGATTGAGTGCCTAGAAAATAATCAAAATTACTTCGCAATCTGACTCATTTATTTTTTTAATGTGCCTTAAAAGGGAGGTTTATTTACGTGTTTGGAAAGAGATGTATGTCCGCTTTTTTATGCTTAACCTGTATTGCTGCATTTATGGCATTTGCACCTGGATGCGGCACAAAAAAAGATAATGCTGAAATTAAGCAAACAGGTCAAACGCAGGATAATTCGTCATTACCAAAGGAGAAGTATGGGAAACCATTATTCACATATGATACCAGTACTAATGAAGTAAATGTACCCTTTACACCAGTTGATTTTGAAGCAAAGGTAAAACCATATAAAGTATCGGCTAGTCTTTCGAATGTTGTAAATCCAAATCAATTTGGAAAATTTACAAGTGAACAAAGAAAATTAATTGAGAAAAATGGATTTTTAGTAGTACCAACAAAGGAAGAACAGCTGTTTTATATTTATGAAAACAATGATTATCTCAAGGCACCAAGTTTTATAAGTACAGATTCTGTTCTTCAGGTATATCATGTATTCTATGATTATTCCTTAAGAACACTTGAAAATGAAAAGCTTATAGGAATACTTAAGACTTTTACAGATGATATGCTTAACAAATCAATTTACCTGTATAATAAAATAGAAAATGCTGATATGAAAAATATTGCTGCTAAAAATATAGCATATTTCTATGTGTCACAGGTTTTGCTGGGAAATACTTTGCCAAATGATATTCCAGCAGAAGCAAAGGAAATGGGAGATAAGGAAATGGAGCTTGTTTCAGGAGAAGGAGGCTTTGCACAATCTGTAATATTCCCATACCAGCTTGATTATAGTCAATTCAAGCCTAGAGGACATTACACAAGAAATGATGATTTGAAGAAGTATTTTAAAGCAATGATGTGGTATGGTACAGCACCTTTCCCATTATATAAAAAGGAAAAGGAAAGAAATATAGAGCAGACACTTCAGGCACTGCTCTTAACCTACAGCATTTATATACAAAACGATAAAGAACAGGATATAAGCCTTTGGGAAAAAATATATAATCCCACAGTGTTCTATGTTGGAAAAACAGATGACTTGAATTTATATCATTATAAGGAGCTTTTAGTAAATGTATATGGTAAAGAGCCTGATATAAATAAGTTAAATGATCCTGAAAAAATTGAAAAATTATATGCTGAGGCGGAAAAGCTTCCTGAGCCTAAAATAGTTGCCAAGTATACCGATGTTACTACACCTGTTGGTAAGCAGTTTAGGCTAATGGGTCAGAGATACATTCCTGATTCAGAGATTATTCAAGAGCTGGTAGAACCATTAACATGGCCAATACCATCAGGACTTGATGTAATGGGTGTATTAGGTTCAGAGAGAGCATATGACATTAGAACTACTACAAGTGAGGTTAAAAAGAAATGGCCTAAATATATTGAAAAATTTGAAGAGCTGAAGAATAAATTTAGAGAATTGTCGGATACAACATGGCGCTCAAACATGTACTATGGATGGTTATGGGTACTTAAATCCTTTACAAGGGTATTTGGCGAGGGATATCCATCCTTTATGGCTAACAATGCATGGCAGGATAAATCCATAAACACTGCCCTTGGAAGCTGGGCTGAATTGAGGCATGACACTATACTTTATGGAAAGCAAAGTGGTGTAGAATGCGGAGGAGGGTATGAGCCTCCTAAGATTAAGGGATATGTGGAGCCGAATATAGAAGCATATGAAAGGTTATTATGGCTGACCAAGTATTCAAGGGAGAACCTTACTAAGAAGGATATAATAACAGAGGAAATGAAAAGTAAAATGGTCAGCTTTGAAGATTTACTCCAGTTCCTTATAAACTGCTCTATAAAGGAGTTGAGAAATGAGGAGTTGACAGATACAGAATATAATCAACTTTTAACATATGGAGGAATGCTTGAGTATCTTACAAGCTCCTGTGCTGGGGATGGAATGAGGTGGTATGAAATTACATCTGAAACTGATAAGAATATGGCAGTTATTGCTGATGTTCATACCATAGCACCAAATAGATTCTCAGAAGGAGGATATCTTGAGGTTGGAGTAGGACCGGCAGCTGAAATATTTGTTGTTGTTCCAATTGGAGGGAAGCTATATCTGACAAGAGGTGCAGTGTTCAGTTATTATGAATTCCAAAGCAAATCAAGATTAACAGATGAAGAATGGCAAAAGAGTATAAAAGAGAACAAACAACCAGTGCAGCCTAGTTGGACAAAAAGCTTTATAAAGGGAAAGAAAAGTGATGCACCTGCTCCACAGGGACAATACAGCTCGGGTTGTTAAGAAAGATTAGGCATGATATATATGGGTAACGGGTAGTTGAGGTGTGTAGGACGGCAGCAGGCACTTGAGTTTTGAGTTATTTAGTAAAAACTATGATTTAATAATCATCTTACATAAATAGCTCAAAACTCAAGTACCTATTACCTTCCAACGCACAAGTACCTGTTGCCTAGAGATAGAAATTGTAGGGTATCACCTGAGAGGAATGAATGTTAATATGAGGAAAATTATTGCGATAATTTTTATTATTATTGGAGCAGCTGCAGCAATTATTATAAGTAGCAGCATAAAAAAGGATATAACAATTTCCTTTACAGGAGATATACTACTAGATAGAGGGGTAAGAGATAAGCTTATCAATAAGGGTATTGATTATCCTTACATTAAGATAAAGGATATATTAAAAAAATCAGATATTGCAGTTGGTAATTTGGAGTGTCCTTTAATTGATAAGGGCACTTATGTATTAAAAAGAAGGGATTTAATATTCAAGGGTGATGTAGAGAATGCAGATGCACTGAAAAGAGCAGGATACAATGTTTTGAATCTTGCAAACAACCATGTTATGGATTATGGTAGAGATGGATTGATAAATACAATAAAGGTATTGAATAGTTCATCCATCCAAACAGTAGGTGCAGGTAAGGACAAAAAGGATGCTAATACCCCCTTGTTTATTAATAAAAATGGAGTCAAGATAGGCTTTTTAGGATATAATATGTTTCCTGCAGAAGGATTTACATATTCTGATGCAAAACCAGATACTGCAAGACTTGAACAAAAATTGATGAAGGAGAACATTAGAAAAGCAAAGAATAATTGTGATTTTTTAATAGTAACCCTTCACTGGGGGAATGAATACTCCTTTTACCCAAGTGATTTTCAAAAGGAAATAGCTCACTTGTCTGTTGATAGTGGATGTGATGTTGTAATAGGTCATCATCCCCATGTGCTTCAAGGGGTTGAGAAATACAAAGACAAGCTTGTATTTTATAGCCTTGGTAATTTTGTATTTGACAAGCAGATACCTAATGGAACAGATGAGACAATTATTCTTAACTTAAAAATAAAAAAGAATGGTATGGTAGATTGTAGGATAATTCCTGTAAAAATAAAGGATTGTCAGCCAACACCTGTATATGGCAGTGAGGCCGATTATGTTTTAAACAGATTAAAGTTTTATTCAGAGAGAATGAATACCCAATTTTATATTAATGATAACAAGGCTTTAGTAGAGTGAAGGCTAAGTGAGGATAATATGAAAAATAAGTTGGCAATAAAAAAACGTAATAGAATAGTATATGGTATTTCAATAATCTTGGTAATGTTATTAGGATTAAGCTCAAGAAGATTCTCAAATTATCTTCCCAAATGGCTTGGCTTATATGCAGGAGATATTTTGTGGGCTCTAATGGTGTTCTTAGGAATAGGTTTTATATTTAAAAATTGGTCATCCTTAAAGGTTGCTATAGCAGCAGTTATATTCTCCTTTACTGTAGAGTTTAGCCAATTATATCATTCACCATGGATAGATGGAATCAGAAGAACTCGTCTTTTGGGATTGATTTTAGGGTATGGATTTTTATGGAGTGATTTGGTATGTTACATGGCTGGAATTATGATTGGAGTAATAATTGAAAAAGTAATTAAAGGATGTTACAAGCAATAACTAGCATACAGGTAATAGAGGATATATAACTGTATTACCTGTATGCTGTTTTTTGCAAGACTAAAATGAAATGATACCTATGGAAGTAGTCTTGTTCTGTCCCTTGGGAAGAGGGAAGTTTCTCTAACGTTGTTTAATCCAAGTATCATTGCGGTTAACCTTTCGAGTCCAATGGCAAGACCACCATGGGGAGGAACACCATATTTAAAGGTGCTTAGGTAGTATTCATAATTTTTAGGGTTTAATCCCTTGTGGATAATGTTATTAACTAGCATGTCGTAGTTGTGGATTCTTTGACCTCCTGTGGTTATCTCTATTCCTTTGAATAGAAGGTCAAAGCTCTCGGTTTCGGTTTCGCCATAGGGCATTGTATACATTGGTCTTTTCTCCCTTGGGTAGTAGGTTAGAAATACAAAATCGGAGTTGTATTTTTCCTTAACATAGCTGCAAATTAGTTTTTCACCCTCAGGGTCTAAGTCACCAACGAGATTTTTGTTATAATTAGTATTTAATATATCTAATGCTTCACTAAACCTGATTCTTGGAATACTGTCTGTTATTACAGGAAGTGAAGCTTCTAAAAGTTCTAGATACTTGCCGCCCCTTTCTTCAAGTTCTATTAATATATACTTCATAAGAGCTTCTTCTAAATCCATAATGTCTTCAAAGCCTTCTATAAAGCCCATCTCCAAGTCCATACTAACATATTCGTTTAGATGTCTATTGGTATTGTGTTCTTCAGCTCTATAGGCATGACCTATTTCAAAAACTCTCTCAAAGCCTGCTGCAACCATCATCTGCTTATAAAACTGTGGACTTTGAGTAAGAAATGCATTTTGTTCAAAGTATTTTAAATGGAAGATTTCACTTCCACCCTCAGCACCCTCTGATACAATTTTAGGTGTAAACATCTCAGTAAAGCCTTCACCCTTTAAAAATTCTCTAAAGGCCTCAACTATTATATTTTGAATCATAAATATTGCATTTTTCTTTTCATGCCTTAAGCTTAACACCCTGTTGTTAAGCATTATATCTAGGTTTACTTCAAGATCTTTTTTGTTTATTTCTATTGGGAGTTCTTCTGTTACTTCGCTTAAAATATTAATACCTTCAACCTGAATTTCAAATGGGTTGTAGGAGTTATTACCAGGAACGACCTTACCAGTAATTGAAATAACAGTTTCAAGCTTCAATCCTTTTATGTCTGAAAGTTCATTGCTTGCGATGCACTGAACCATTCCAGTTCTGTCTCTTAAGATTAAAAAGGTAACTGATTTTAATTTTCTTATTCTGTATAGCCAGCCTTTAACTATGACATCTTCGTTAATATGATTTTTTAACTCTTGAACCATTATTCTTTTCATAACCATTACCCCTTTCTTTTATTTGCTTTTAGTGATATTTATGCCGTTTATTAAAATCAACTTTCCCATGGGTAAAATAAAAGCCCCCTGGGAGAAAATATCCCAAGGGGCGAAATTTCGCGGTGCCACCCTTATTGGCTTAAATAAAATGTGTGAGGAATGCGGCATCCGGCTTTTATACATACTTTAATAAAAAATTATATTTATATTGGTTTCAGCCTATATATAAACATTCCCGGGAGGGCTGATAAATAAATACACTAGTTTATTTCAGTATATAAAAAAACTCCCGCTCCTTGTTAGGAGTGAGAGTAAACACTTCACGGTGCCATCCTATTTAACTTAAATTATTTAAGTCATCTCTATTCCCTATAACGGGGGATACCGATTTACTCTACAAGCCTTGTGCCTTCAAGTAAATTTCTCCAGGATGTCCTTCAATACTAACCTTCACATGGAGCTTCCACCAACCTCCACTCGCTTCGGCTACCGATTAATATCTACTCTTCCCTTCTTTGAAGTTAATTGTTTTTGATTAACTGTAAGTATAGTACATTAACATCATTTTGTAAATATGAAATTTTGAAAATTAGCAACTTTTTATAAAATTAAAAGTTCCATATTTCAAACTAAAAGAATTCAAATGTTATTGAATGTTATATGGCGAAGTGGTATATTCAAAGTAGTAAGTGGTATAGTATATAAACCAGTTAAAGGATGAGGAATATGGCAAAGAAAATTAACCTTATAAGTTCAGAACTTAGTGAAAGAATTGAGGAGTTTATAATAATTAACAACTTGAAACCTAATGACAAGCTGCCTTCGGAAAGAGAATTTCAAGACATGTGGAATGTAAATAGAATAACCTTTAGGGTTGCTCTGCAAAAGCTTGTGGATGAGAATAAACTATATAGAATTCATGGAAAGGGTACATATGTTTCTCCAAACAAGATAGAGAGGGATTTTTGGAGACTTCAACCATTTTCTGAAGCGATGAATAATGGTGGTTATGAAATAGAAACGAAGTTAATTTCTATTGATAAAATTGAAGCTAATAAAAAGCTTGCACAAACGCTATCGATATTTTTGGGTGATAAAATAGTTAGGGTTAAAAGGCTTAGGATTGTAGAAAATGTGCCTCTTGCTGTTGAAGCATCTTATTTACCCTATTCATTATGTCAAAATATTGAACAATACAATCTTGAAAAAAACTCATTATATAGTATTTTAAAGAAATTCTATGGTATTGAACTTTTTAAGCAAAGCCAGAGAATAAGTATTTACTTTGCATCAGAAGAAGAAAATAAGTTCCTTGAGATTAAGGATGGAGAAGGAGTTTTAATGCTTGAAGGAATAACCTATGATGTTAAAGGAAAGTCTGTGGAATATTCCACTGCTGTTACAAGGGGAGACAGATGTATATTCAAGAGCATTCTTAAATAAAGGGGGAGTAAAAATGGTTAAGGCTGCAGCAGTTGGTGATAATTGTATAGATTCTTATAAAAACCTCAACAAAAATTATCCTGGAGGAAGTCCAGTAAATTTTGCTGTGTACATGAAAGAGTTAGGAGTTGATACTTCCTATATAGGGGTAATTGGGGATGATGATAAGGGAAAAATAATTGTAAACGAAGTTAAGGGTAGGGGAGTTGATGTATCTAGACTTCATACTAAGCCGGGTAAAACAGCTGTGACACAAATAGAACTTATAAACAAAAATAGAGTGTTTACAGCGTATGACGAAGGGGTATTTGAACATTTTACTCTTGATGAGGATGATATTAGCTTTATAAAAACTCACCAACTTGTTCATTCAGACATAAATGGAAGAACTGAAGGATATTATCATATATTCAAAGAAGCAGATATCATAACTTCTTTTGATTTTTCGAATCAGCTAAAAGAGGAGATTGTAAATTCAATGCTCCCTTATGTAGATTATGCATTTTTCTCATATGATAGATATGACAGTTTTATTGAAAATTATATAATAAAAGCTCAGATACTGGGGTCAAAGGTTGTGGTTGCAACATTAGGCGAAAATGGAAGCATAGCCTTTGATGGAAGAAAGCTATATAAACAGGATATTTATAAGGTTGATGTGGTAGATACATTAGGTGCAGGAGACTCCTTTATTGCAGGATTTATATATGGAATTTTAAACAATAAATCTGTGGAATGCTGTTTGGATTTAGGAGCTAAAACTGCAGCAAAGACAATAAGCTATTTTGGAGCATGGTAGTATTATTTGTAAAGTTTTATTTAAAGGAGGTGTAATTAATGGATTTCAAGGTTCCTATGCATGCTCAGCTTAGAGAGCATATAAGAGAAAAGATAGAAGAAGGAGAGTACAAATATGGAACTGCAATTCCATCAGAAAGGAATTTTGCTGAGATGTATGGATTAAATAGAATGACTGTTAGGCATGCAATTGATGAATTGGTAAGAGAAGGAATTTTGAAAAGGATTCAAGGCAAGGGAACCTTTGTTACCAAACCTAAGATTGAGAGAGATGTTTCTTCATTAAAGGGCTTTAGCAGGATGCTCATAAACAAGGGAATAAAGCCATCCTCCCAGTTAATACATTCAGAAAAAAGAAAAGCTGGGTATAAATATGCAGCTATATTTAACATAGATAAGGATGAATATGTATATAGGATGCTTAGGTTAAGGCTTGGAGACAATGAACCAATTACCCTTGAAGATACATATGTACCATATAACCTTATAGATAATATTGAAAACATAGATTTTGAGGTATATTCCTTATATGATTTATTTGCTGCAAACAATATAGAGTTAAGCTCTTCCAATCAGACCCTAACTCTTATAAAAATAAGGAATGGAGAAGCTAAACTTTTAAATGTTTTACCAGGAAGTACAGTTTTTCTTCTTGAATATACAACTGTGGATTCTAAAGGAAGAGCACTGGAATTTACCAGAGCATATACAAGTGGAGAGAAGAGCACGTTTTATGCTGAATTGACCTAAATAATAAAGATATTTTAATTGATGAAATAATAATTGAAGGGGGAAGATTCATGTTAAATATTGATAAAAGTAAAGTTGATTTTTTAGTAACTGAAAATATGGTGGATGAGGTAGAGGGGTTTATAAATGAAACAGTAAAGAAAATTACTCCTATTGTGGACAAACTTTTTGAAAACAAAATAGAAAAAATATGTTTTGTTGGATGTGGAAGCTGTAGAGCAGCGGGAATGACTGGTAAATATATTTTTGATAAATATAGTACGATAGATGCTAAGTCATATACAGGATGGGAGTTTGTTGATAATACACCAGGATGTATTGATGAAAACTGTGCAGTTATATTAATTTCCCATTCAGGCAAAACAGAGGAAATTGTTGAGGCGCTTAAAAAGGCAAAAAGCTTAGGTGCTATAACAATAGGAGTTACTGAAACAATGGATAATCCTCTTGCCTTAGGAGTGGATTTTGTAGTTGATTACCATGCTCACTGTATATGGGAAATACATCTGCTTTCTGTATATTATATTGCATGCAGTTATATACAAAGGATAGCTCCTGATAGGGAGGTTGAAAGCATATTAAATGATATGGAAAAACTACCTCGAGTTCTTGCACATCTGGTAAAATCTTATGAAGATAAGGCACTTGAAATGGCAAATCAGGTACATGACTGGAAGGGCTTTTATACAGTTGCTGCTGGACCGCTATATTCCCTTGCATACAAGGAAGGGGTTATTACAAATATGGAGTTTTTATGGTCTCATGGGTCTACCCTTGAAAGCGGAGAATTCAGACATGGCCCACTGGAGATTACTGATGAGAATTCATCATTTATGTTTTTACTAGGAACTGATCCTTCAAGACATACAACAGAGAGAGCTTTAGACTTTGTTAGAAAATATAAAGGGAAATACATTGTTTTTGATTACAAGGAATTATCTGATGGTTTACATCCGGACCTATCACCTTTTGTTCTATTTCCACCAATGGAATGGTTTTGCTACTATTTTGCAATAGTTAGAGACCATAACCCTGATGATAGAAGATACTATAATGTAGTGGAGTATTAATTCCTTTGTTTTAAAAAGTTCCAGGCACATGGCAAAGCTGGGTGACCATTGATAATTCAGTGTTTACCTAACTTGCCATGTGTTTAATACTAGTGGTGTTATGGATAGTTTTTGCTGAATTTAAAATTCAATGATTATACTGAATTGGAAAGCACTGTTTTGCAAACACAAACAACTCTTTGTATTTGATATATGTAAAATATAAATCAAATATAAAGAGTTGTTTGTATTTAATTTATGATAAACATCAAATGTGGTATTTTAAAAAATAAATGCAAATATATAAATTATAATTTAATAAAAAACTCAAATAAGTAACTTGTTAAATTGAATAACATACTAATTGAACTTTCAATTTTGAAAAATATGTGTTAAGCAGATAATTAATAAAGCCATGAATAGCTTGGCTATTCATGGTAGTGGTAAATATAACAAAATATATTACAATAAAGAAATGAATAAATATAAATTTTATCTTGCAAAAACATATCGACATAATTATAATAGTTTTATAACAAATGCAATAATGACATTTGAATCCTGCATATTAATTGAAAGTTAACGTTGTAAATTGTTAAATTGAAGAGAAATATGAGCGTTTATAATGACATTGTTGCAAAGCTATTAAATGGACTATTAAAAATTAAGGAGGGGCATTATGAAAAAAAGGTTATCTTTATTCATCGCTATCATCTTCACATTAACAATTTTACTAGCAGGATGTGGAAGCAAAAAAGGTGGAGACAACAGCACGACGAGCCCCGATGACAGCAATGTTATAAAAATTGGTGTATTTGAGCCAATGACAGGTGCCAATGCGGCGGGAGGCGCACTTGAAAAGGAAGGTATTGACCTTGCAAATCAGCTTTATCCTGAAGTCTTAGGTAAAAAGGTAAAAATTGTACTTGTTGATAATAAGTCAGACAAGGTTGAAGCGGCAAGTGCAGCAGCAAGACTTGTTGAAAAAGAGAAGGTTTCTGCAATAATAGGAAGCTGGGGAAGCTCATTTTCCATGGCTGCTGGAGATATAGTTAAAAAAGGAAAGGTTCCTGCAGTTGGAGCATCCTGTACAAACCCACTTGTTACAAAGGGTAACGATTATTATTTCAGGGTTGCCTTTATAGATCCATTCCAGGGAAAAGTAATGGCAAACTATGCATTTGAAAAGCTTGGTGCTAAAAAAGTGGCAATTATCCAGGAGGTTTCAAATGACTATGCCATAGGGCTTACAAAGTTCTTTACAGATTCTTTTAAAGCATTAACTGGAGATAAAAATTCAATAATTGAAATTGCAAACTACAACACAGGGGACCAGGACTTTACAGCACAGCTGACAAATATAAAATCAAAAAATCCAGATGTTATATTTGCACCTGGAAACTTTACAGAATCAGCACTTGTTATTAAGCAGGCAAGACAGCTTGGAATAAAGACACCGATAATAGGTACTGATACATGGGAAACTCCTGAATTTATAGATATAGGAGGAGAAGCAGTTGAAGGAGCTATATTTTCAACCTTCTTTACCTCTGAAAAACCAATAACTGATGAATCAAAGAAATTTCTTGAAGAATATAGAAAGAAATATAATAAGGAGCCAGCGGCAGTTTCAGCTTTATCATATGATGCTTATATACTGATACTTGATGCAATAAAGAGGGCAAACTCAGCTGATCCTGTAAAGATAAGAGAAGAACTTTCAAAAACAAAGGACTTTATGGGAGCTGCAGGCGTTATAACCCTTGATGAAAATGGAGATGCAGTAAAGAATGCCGTTATTAAGACGGTAAAGGGTGGAAAGTTCACATATCTTGATACAATAGAACCTAAAAAGTAATGTAGTTAGGTGGCAGTTGCTGGAGGTATAAATTAATTTATAAGTCTGGTACTGCCACCTATATAGGTTGCATTAAAATTCTTACATTTTATCTTTACAAACAGCCCTGCTATATTAGTTTGAGCATAGAATGTTTGTGAAGATGAAATGTATTAGAATTTTTGCAACATATAAAAATAAAATATGGGTGGTGAATGTATGCAGTTTGATGTGTTAATGCAGCATATGGCTAATGGAATATCCCTTGGAAGCCTTTATGCACTAATAGCAATAGGTTATACAATGGTTTATGGAATATTAAGACTTATAAATTTTGCACACGGCGATATTTTTATGATGTCAATTTATTTCGCATTTTTCGGAATTATCACCTTTGGTTTACCATGGTATATAGCATTTATAATTGCAGTAATCCTTACAGGAGTTTTAGGTATAGCTGTTGAGACAGTGGCCTATAGACCACTAAGGGATGCACCAAAGATATCGATATTGATTTCGGCAATAGGTGCATCATTTTTAATCGAAAATCTCGCTGTAGTTATATTTGGAGGAAGACCGAAGGCTTTTCCAACTCCAAAGTTTTTTAGCGATATGATTCAGATAGGAAACGTAACTATACAAAGACTTACTTTTATGATTCCAGTAATAACTGTAGTATTACTTTTGGCTCTTCTATACCTTATTAATAAAACAAAAAGTGGTATGGCAATGAGAGCTGTTTCAAAGGATTATGAAACAGCAAGATTGATGGGCATAGATGATAACAGGACAATCTCCTTTACCTTTGGAATAGGTTCAATGCTTGCTGCAATTGGAGGAATAATGTGGGCATTGAAATTTCCACAGCTTGCTCCACTTATGGGAATAATACCAGGACTTAAGTGTTTTATTGCAGCGGTAATAGGTGGAATAGGTAATATAAAAGGTGCAGTTATAGGCGGATTTATATTAGGCATAAGTGAAATAATGCTGGTTGCCCTACTCCCTGGTTTAACTGGCTACAGAGATGCCTTTGCGTTTATACTTCTCATATTAATACTTTTGGTTAAGCCTAATGGGCTTATGGGAGAAAAAATATCGGAGAAGGTGTAGACTATGAAAAAAAGAAACATCATTTTAACACTAGCATCCATAGGAATTCTAATAATGTTTTTAATATATGCAGATATGAATTTTGATGCATATTTGCTTAGAATATTAAATCTTTGTGCAATATACACAGTACTTGGACTAAGTATGAATCTGATAAATGGTTTTTCAGGGCAGTTTTCACTTGGACATGCAGGCTTTATGGCAGTAGGTGCATATACAACAGCAATCCTAACAATGTCAACTGCAGTAAAGGAACAAAACTTCTTCATGACACCAATAATGGCTCCTTTAGATAGAATAACACTTCCATTTTTGCCTGCACTTCTTATTGGAGGTATAGCTGCAGCGATAGTGGGATATCTTATAGGTGCTCCTGCGTTAAGGCTTAAGGGTGACTATCTTGCAATTGCAACCCTTGGTTTTTCTGAAATAATAAGAATAGTATTTACAAATACGCAGAGCCTTACAAATGGAGCTCTTGGACTTAAGGCGATTCCATCTTACACAAACATCTGGTGGAGCTTTGGTACAGCAGCATTTACAGTTATATTTATGATACTTCTTATAAAAAGCAGTTATGGAAGAGCGTTTAAGGCGATAAGAGAGGATGAAATCGCTGCAGAAGCAATGGGAGTAAGCCTCTTTAATCACAAGATACTCTCCTTTACAATAGGTGCATTCTTTGCAGGAGTAGGAGGAGGACTTCTAGCAGCTCTTCTTGGCACAATAGATCCACTTATGTTTAGATTTATGCTTACTTTTAATATTCTTCTCATAATTGTTCTTGGAGGAATGGGAGGCATAACAGGGACAGTAATTTCAGCATTTATAGTAACAATAGCAGGGGAGGCATTAAGATTCCTTGATGAATCCATAAACCTTGGGTTTATAAGCTTTAATGGAATTCCAGGACTTAGAATGGTTGTGTTTTCAATTCTCCTTATGCTTGTTGTAATATTCTATAGAAAAGGGCTTATGGGTACAAGAGAGTTCAGTTGGGATGGAATAATAAATTGGTTTGGTAATATTGTAATCAGAGTTTCAAGGAAACCCATTCCAAAGGGAGGTGCTAAATAATGAGCCTTCTTAGAACAGAAAATGTGATAATGCAGTTTGGAGGTTTAACAGCAGTTAAAAATTTTAATTTAAAGCTTAATAAGGGAGAAATTGTTGCCCTTATAGGGCCTAATGGTGCTGGAAAAACAACTGCATTTAATATGATAACAGGGGTGTATACACCAACTCAGGGCAAAATATATTTTAAGGACAAGGATATAACAGGAGAAAGACTGGACAGGATAACAAAGCTTGGAATTGCAAGAACCTTTCAGAATATAAGACTTTTTAAGGACTTGAGTGTTATTGATAACGTTCTTATTGCAAATCATCTTAGAATAAAATCCAACTTTGTAGATGCAGTCCTAAGACTTCCAAAGTATAGGAGGGAAGAAAGGGAGATGGTTAATAAGTCCCTTGAACTTTTAAGAAAGGTTGACCTTTTGGATTTAAAGGATGAAAAGGCAGGCTCCCTTCCCTACGGAAAGCAAAGAAGGCTTGAAATTGCAAGGGCTCTTGCTACAAATCCACAGCTGCTTCTACTTGATGAACCTGCAGCAGGTATGAACCCTAAGGAAACAGAGGAATTAACAGAATTCATAAAAAAGATTAGGGATGAATTTGAGCTTACTATATTTCTAATAGAGCATCATATGCAGGTTGTTATGGGTATCTCAGACAGAATATATGTTTTTGATTATGGTGTAACTATTGCAGAGGGAGCACCTATTGAGATACAGAACAACCAGAGGGTAATAGAAGCTTATCTGGGGGTGGAAGAGAATGCTTAGGATAGAAAACCTTGTTGCAGGCTATGGAGGAATTGAAGTCCTTAAGGGGATAAGTCTTGATGTTAATGAGGGTAAAATTGTAACACTTATAGGCGCAAATGGAGCAGGAAAGAGTACAACTCTGAGATCTATAGTAGGTCTTGTTAAGCCAAGGGGTGGCTCTATAATATACAATAACAAAAATATTCTTAACCTAAAAACACAAAATATTGTAAAGGAAGGAATAGTTCTTGTACCAGAAGGTAGAAGGGTTTTTTCAAACCTTACTGTTCTTGAAAATCTAAAAATAGGTGCCTTTGCAAGAAGTGACGAGAAAAATATAAAGGAAGATATGGAATGGATTTATTCTCTGTTTCCAAGGCTAAAGGAAAGAACCTGGCAGCTTTCGGGAACTCTCTCAGGCGGTGAGCAGCAGATGCTTGCTATAGGAAGAGCGCTTATGTCGAGACCAAAACTTCTTATGATGGATGAACCATCACTTGGACTTGCACCCCTTATTGTAAAGGAACTATTCGAAATAATTAAGGAAATTAACAAACAGGGTGTTACAATACTTCTTATAGAACAAAATGCAAATGCAGCTCTGCATATTGCTGACTCTGGATATGTTATGGAGATTGGAAGGATAACTATGATGGGGACAGGCGCTGAGCTTCTTAAGGATGAAAATGTAAAGAAGGCATATTTAGGGGATAGCTCCAAATAGATAATAAGTCATGTGAGTTTGTTTTTTCAGTAAGTCAAAAAAGGTGCTAATTGAGGGTTTGAAAACCTTTGATTGGCACCTTTGCATTTTAGAAAATTGCTAAATATAAATCAAAAATTCTATTACATTTTGCCTTTTTAAACATCCTAAGGTCGGACCGATACTGCAGGGCTGTTTAAAAAAACAAAATGTAAAGAATTTTACGATTTATATATATAAATTGCAATAAAGATTTTGAATAATGTATGTTGCGATTTATATAGCAAGGGATATGATTTTGCATAAATGTTTAGGGTCGAGCAATGTAGAATCATTTATGTGAAACATATAAATTAGGTAATATTAGTGGTCGGAATTGGTGGGGAATATGGGAATAAAATGATGAAAAGTAGAAAAATATGAAGTAATTTAAGATTTGTTGAAGGAATATTGAAAAGTTTATAGAAATATATAGTGTAATTAAAAGATATATTAAAAACTTATAGGCAAATTTATCAACTATATATAACATAAGAAATTCTATTATGTTTATATAGTAAAATCATTGGATAAATTTACCACACTTATTTTATTTATTATCATTAATGGAAATGGAGGGTCTGCTGTGTTAAAAAATGCAGGAATACTTGGGGTAGGCATTTACATGCCTGAAAATGTTGTAACTAATGACTATTGGGAAGATAAGGAGTTTTTAAACCTACCTCCTAAAAAACAAAAAGAGGATTGTTTTAAAGGTATAAAGGAAAGAAGGTTCTTTCCTAAGGATATGTGTCCATCAGATGCAGAGGTAGAGGCAGGAAAAAGAGCACTTAAAGCTGCAGGAGTTAAGCCAGAGGAAATAGATCTAGTGTTAGCTCATTCAATGGTACCTGATGAAATTATTCCAGGGAATGCAAGCTTACTACAGCACAAGCTTGGATTAGTAAATGCGGGTGCATGGAATTTAGATACATGTTGTTCCAGCTTTGTTTCTATGTTTATTTGTGCATCAAATCTTATTGCTTGTGGGACATTTAAAAAAATTCTTGTAATTACATCTATATTCCACTCAAAAATTATGGATGAAAATGATTATTTATCAGCTATTATAGGGGATGGAGCAAGTGCAGTAGTTATGGGGGAGGTTTCAGAAAATAGAGGATACATAGCATCCCATGTAACTTCAAATGGTTATTATCATGATGCCTTTACAGTTAGAGAGAGACTTCCATTAGCAAGCAGTTATAAAAAACATTACGATGCATCTGCAAGTAAGGGACTTATGACTACAAATCCAGAAAAAATAAGAGAAATGGGTAGAAAATCTAAGGATTACATGCCTCAGGCTATGTTTAAAGCGCTAGAGAAGGCTAATTTAAAACCAGAGGATTTAGACTTCTTTCTTTCACATCAGCCTATATATTGGGCACATGATGAATGGAGAAGTGAATTGGGATTACCAAGTGAGAAATCCTATCAAACCTTCAGTATATATGGCAATATAGCTTCAACTGCAATTCCGGCAAGTATGTACCATGCACTTGAAGAAGGTAAAATTAAAGATGGTGATTTGATCTTAATGGCTTCACCAGGAGCAGGGGAGAATCATGCTGCAGCAGTCTTTAGATGGGGAAGATAAATAAATGGAAAAGGATTTTGAGGTTATGGAGAATAACACTTATAAAGAAGGAATGCTAATATTAGAGCAGATGCTTGGAGAAGGCAAAAAGGAATACATTGAAAAGCTTAACAGCATATATGATGGTTTAGGAGATACCATTGTAGAGCAGGTCTTTGGGAAATTGTATACAAGAAATGCATTGGACCTTAAAACAAGAGAATTGACAACTGTTGCTTTGTTATTAAGCAACGGTGATAAGGAGCAGCTGCTCTTCCACACACAATGTGCCTTAAATTTAGGCATTACAAAGGAACAAATTATTGAAGTAATATTACATAGTATTACGATTATCGGAATGCCCAGAGCTTTGGCTGCATTAAAAGCAGTTAAAGAACTGTTAGATGCTAAATAATATTAAAAGTTGCTTAAAGTAAACCCCCATAGAAGGGTATCAATCTTGAGTAAGAGGTTGGTACCCTTCTTTAATATGCTTTATTATAGCCTTGTTAGTTGGATTGTTGCCTAGCTTGATTTTTTTATTAACTATGTTGTGATAAAATAGAAATAAACTATGTGTTCAGATTAATTGCACTAAAGATTTTACATTGGGAGATGTGCAATTAATGAATCAAGGAATATGATTTCGCATAAATGCTTAGGGTCGAGCAATGTAGAATTATTTATGCGAAACATATAGATGGGACGGGGGATTTTAAAGATATGAGTAATAGAAATATTAAGTTTATACCGGGATTGATTTCGGAATCCAATATAACTGATAAAAGTTATTTGTTTATTTTTAATGACAACAAGCTGTTAGTCAAAATGAAGGAGGATATGGCTGCAATTCCACACCTTAATGAATTAATGGATGTTGAGCTTGAATATAGTGAAGCTATACATTTTGGCACACTTAACGCAAATGATTGTTATTTTGCTGAAACCTTTGAAAACACATTGCCTAAAGATTATAGTTTCATAGAGCTAAGGCAATTAAGCTTTGTACTTGGCGAAGAAACTTTTTTGCTTTCAAGTAGAGCATTGCATCTATTGAGATGGCTTAAAAACAATAAATACTGCAGCAAATGTGGAACACCTGTTAAAATAAAACAGGATGAAAATGCAGTAATTTGTCCAGAATGCGGCTTTATTACCTATCCACGTATTTCACCAGCTATAATAGTGGCAGTTGTAAAGGATGGCCAACTCCTTCTTGCACATAATTCAAGGTTTAAAAACGGAATGTACAGTGTTATCGCAGGTTTTGTTGAACCTGGAGAAACCTTTGAAGGATGTGTGGAAAGGGAGGTAAAAGAAGAGGTTGGAATTAAAGTTAAAAATATAAAGTACTTTGGCAGCCAGCCCTGGCCGTTTCCGGATTCATTAATGGTTGGTTTCACTGCAGAATATGCAGAAGGAGAAATAAAGGTAGATGAAAATGAAATAGATGCTGCTGACTGGTTTAAGGTAGAACAAGTACCTAAGATTCCAACGAGCGGAAGTATAGCGAGAAAATTAATAGAATGGTTTATTGAAAACTTTAAATAATAAGCTTTTATAATACCCATGGATTTAGGCGTATTAAGGAAAATAACAAGTCAATATTTTGGCCTATTTTGTGTCATACTTCGTCAGTATATATGTTGCAAAAATTCTATTACATTCCGCCCTTTCAAACATCCTAGAGTCGAACCAATTTAGCAGGGCTGTTTGAAAAGGCGGAATGTAAAGAATTTTAATGCAACATATATAGAAAGCTCAAGTTAGCCCAACTAGCTTGAGCTTTCATTTCCTCGTCTGACGCAAAATATCCTCAAAATCTTTGACTTGTTATTTTCTTTAATATGCCTTACTTATAACCCATGGGTATAGAATTTTTATGTGTACATTTTTGTTTAACTGGTATAATATAGTTAAATAAACTTTGGTGGTGTTGGTAGATGCTTCAAAAATGCTTTGATGAAGTAAAAAGAATGATAGTTGGTAATATGGATGGATTGATTGAAGTCTATGGGATAAGGTTGATATACATATTTGGCTCTTATGCAAAGGGAAATAATAATGAGAAAAGTGATGTTGATATAGCTGTTTTATTAAATAATGATTATAATCCCATGGATAAACTTGAATTGATAGGGGAACTTACATCTGTACTAAGAAGGGAAGATATTGATCTGGTAATATTAAATTCTGCAAATCCTGTGCTAAGGCATCAGGTAATCAAATATGGAAAGCTTATTTATATGGAGAATGAGGATGTAAAAGTTGATTTTGAAGTTAAGGTGCTCAAAGAATATATGGACATGGAGCCCTTTAGAAAGGTTCAAATGGATGGTATAAAGCACTGGGTTGAAAAAACATTAGGAGTTGATGATAAATGACGAAAAACATTCTTGATATCATTAATATAAAAATAAAAGAACTCCAAAAGAATATGATATTGCTTAAGGAAATTGCTTATGGTATAAACCAGGATAGTTTAAAGGATGATATGATTAAGTATTGGGGAATAGAGAGAGGAATTCAGATATCCATTGAATGTGTTCTTGATATCTCAAACATAATAATATCTACCCTTGATATTGAAAAACCGGATACATATAGAGAAGTCATCCTACTCCTTGGGAAGGAAGGGGTACTACCGCAGAAGTTTGCAAAGGACATTGCTAACATGGTTTCGTTTAGAAATATACTTGTTCATGACTATATGAGAGTAGATGAAAACATAATGATTGATATTCTTCATAATCGACTTGATGATTTTGCAATATATATAAAATACATAAACCATTGGCTTGAACAATATAGTGAATAAAATAAATGTACAATAAGATTGCTTAATATATTATTGGGGGAATGGGAAATGGGCATATTGAGAGACATATTTGGTCCAAGCAAAAGAGAGATGTGGAAGCTGTTGGCAGATGAAATAGGTGCAGCTTATATCGATGGAGGGTTTTGGAAGGGAGACAGGGTAGAGGCAAAGGTTGGAGAGTGGAAAATGATATTGGATACATATACAGTTTCTACTGGAAAATCAAGTTCTACTTATACAAGAATAAGAGCACCCTATGTGAATCCGGATGGATTTAGATTTAAAATTTATCATGCAGGTATATTTAGCGAGATGGGTAAGGTTTTAGGAATGCAGGATATAGAGGTCGGCTGCCCGGAATTTGATGAAGCATATGTGATAAAGGGTGAAAATGAAGAAAAGGTAAGGGAATTATTTTCTGATGAAAAAATTAGGGAACTTATACAGGCTCAACCCAATTTCTATCTTGAAGTGAAAAATGATGAAGGAATTTTTGGACCAGCATTTCCAGAGGAAGTTGACGAACTATACTTCCAAGTATATGGAATCGTTAAAGACATCGAGACACTTAAAGGCTTGTTCGAAATCTTTGCTGAGGTGCTGAATCAGCTCTGCTTAATGGGTTCTGCATACAAGGATGATCCAAATGTTGTAATATAAAAACAAGGTGTCTAACTGCAAAGGTAGACACCTTGTTTTTTACTATTTCTTATATTCCTTGTATACAAACCAATCAGACAGCTTTACCGCTCCCTCTTCAAGCTTTTCATCTGGAGCTGGTTTAAAGAGTACCTTGTCTTTGATTATCTCGTTGTTTGGCCAGTTGGCTGGTGCAAACACCTTGTCTATGGATGCCATTTTCATTGTCTTTACCATTCTAACGATTTCGTCTATATTTCTTCCGATTTCCTTTGGATATTCAAGCATTGCTCTAACATTTCCCTTATGATCAACAATTACCACTGCTCTAACAGTATCAGTATCTCCTGCACCTGGATGAATTAACCCTAATCTTTCAGAGATTTTTCTGTCCTCGTCATCTATTATAGGGAATTGAACTTCAACTCCTAAGTTTTCCTTTATCCAAGCTATCCACTTAAAATGACTGTCCAAATTGTCAACGCTAAGACCTATAAGCTCTGCTCCAAGTTCATCAAATGCAGCCTTATGTTTTTGAAATGAAACAAATTCAGTAGTACAAACTGGAGTAAAGTCTGCAGGATGGCTGAATAGAACAAACCACTTTCCTTTAAAATCATCAGGAAGATTTAGTTCTCCTTTTGTTGTTTTAACCTTTAAATTTGGAAAATGTTCCTTTATTAATAATTTCATATGTAAAACCCCCTTTTATAATAAAGTTTAATTTTGCAACAATAATTTTCTATGGATAATAATTATCCTTTATTAATTATATTGTACCCTAATAAAAGGCATTTGTAAAGAAGATTTTCCAATTGAGTTATATGTTTTGCATAAATGATTCCACATTGCTTAAACCTAAACATTTATGCGAAATCATATTCCTTGATTAATTAATCGCACAACACCCAATGTAAAATCTTTAGTGCGATTAATATAATTAAAAAAATATATTGAATTTTAAGAAAAGAAGTGTTACTATACAAATATGAATATATGACTATACAACTATACAACTATACAAGGAGCTTATTGTTTAAATAAAGAAAAATTTAAATAAAGGGAATAATATTTAAAGCTATATTTGGGGGTATGGATGTGGAAAGTATTAGAGTCTTTAAAGAAAGGTATTTTGGACAAGGAGAACTAGATGCATTTTTTGGACTATTTGGTGATGTGTTTTCAAAAATTGCAGCAATAGTAGCATTATTATATTTTGAAGCGGGGTTTCCAATAGAGATAGTTATGGGAAAGATAATTCCCGGGGTTGGACTTGCTTCTATTATGGGAAGTATAGTTTGCTTTTATGAAGCCTATGAGCTTAACAAAAAAGAAAAAAGATTTGATGTTACTGCTGAACCCTTCGGAATTGGTGCAGGCCAAGTTTTTGCGTGGATACTGTTAATATTAATACCTATTTATAAAGCAACAGGTGATGCAAATCTAGCCTGGCAGGTTGGAATTGCCGGATGTTTTATTGGCGGAATCATAGAAGTAATAGGTGCATTTATAGCAAAATACATAAAAAAATGGCTGCCGGTTTCTGCTCTTATGGGAAATATGGCCGCAAGTGCTTTGATTTGGTTGTCCTTTAATGGCTTTGTTGTTGCTTTTCAACTGCCAAAAATAAGTATTATTCCATTATTTTTAGTATTTATAGCCTTTAAATTTAACAAGAGAATTATTAAAAAAGTTCCTAACAACCTATTAATATTAATAATTGGTGTGCTGATAGCATGGGGAACTGGATTTAAATCAATTCAGGATGTAAAGAATTCTCTGCAATATTTTAGATTTTACCCACCATCTCTCAGTATAAAAGATATTTTTATTGGTATTAAAGAAATAAAACCATATCTTTCAATAATTGTGCCACTGCAGATATCAAATTTTTTAACTACTCTTCAGGCTGTTGAAAGTGCTGCAATGGTAGGAGACAGATACCCGGTAAAAAGATGCATGATTTTTGATGGACTTTCGACTATATTAGGTTCATTGTTTGGCAATCCGTTCCCAACTACTATGTATTTAGGCCATCCAGGTTGGAAAAAGATTGGTGCAAGAAGTGCATATGCCCTTATGATGGCATTAACCTACATAACATGTTTCCTTGGACTACCATTATTTTTATTATCAATAGTTCCCTATGAGGTAATAATTGTTTTACTTATTTTTGTAGGTATAACTGTTTCTATAGAGGTTGTAGATTATTTAGATAAGGAGATGTCAGGAGTTATATTTTTATCACTTTTTCCTTTTATAGCTCAATACATTCATAACAATCTTGACTCTATATTTAGATCTTTAAACATGGATATAGTAGAAATCGCAAATAAGTCAGGGACTATGCTATCTGGTATATTAAACCTCTCTTATGGTGCGTTTACATCAAGTTTGCTTTATTCAGCTTTTATTGCATATATTTATAAATCAAATTTAATTGGAGCGGGATTTACATCGTTAGTATTAGCAATTTTATCATCAATAGGCTTTATACATTGTCCTGATATTGTATTGTTTTCTCCAAATGGTACACAGTTTGCATTGATTTATCTGATTATAGCTGCTATTTGCTTTGTGCTTAATTATATCGGTAAAAGCAGTTATTATAAAACAAATAAATTAAAAGGGGGAATTTAAATGGCATTACCTGTTGTAAATTTCAACACTGAAGAAGTTCGTCTGTCTACTTTGTTTGACAACACAAAAAAAATGGGGTATTCAACAAATAGCTTAAAATGTAAAAAGATTGAAGATGTATATGGAAAGCTTATGTTTGGTGAACTACACGAGGATAGACCTGTAACATTTGCTTCATATGTAGCATCCATTGATGGAAAAATTGCTTTTAACGATTCCTTTGTAGGACCGCTTATAGCTAAAACTAATCACTTGGATCCAGGTGGTGCAAAGGCTGATTTTTGGGTTCTTAATATGCTTAGAGGAGTATGCGATGGTATTATCATTGGTTCTGGAACACTTACAAAAGAACCAGATTATACAGGAAGTGTTTTTGACCCAGATATATCAAATGCAAGACTTGAAGCTGGATTGAAAATTGCACCATGGACTGTAATAGTAACTGCAACTGGCACAAAAATACCTTTCCAGAATGATGTTTTTGTAGATGGTGATGTTTCAGTGTTAATCAATACATCGCCAAATGGGTTTGAAAACCTAAAGAAAGAAATAACAAAACCATACTTCGTTGTAGATTATACTGATTTGAAATCAGTAAAGAAACAAATTGAGGATAACTCAGGTAAGATTCCTGTTGTTATCACAGGACAAGGCAAAGCTACTGATGCTAATACATTGCTAAAGATTTTAAAGGCTATGGGATTGGATAAAGTATTGGTTGAATCTCCTACATATTGCCATCACCTAATGCAAACAGAATTACTTGATGAAATTTTCCTTAATACATCATGTGTTTTTGTTGGTGGAGATTGTGCAAGCATTGGAGGCTATAGCGAACCATTTACCTCTGTAGATCATCCACATACTGAAATAGTTTCAATACATATGCATAGCCCACATTTTATTTATACAAGACATAAGCTTATATATGGAATTAAAAAACATTAGTTTTTAATTCATAAAAAGAAAAAGAAATATTGGAGGTCATATAATAATGAGTAAAATAAGAAGATTAAATCACATATTCCAAAAGGATGGTAAGGCATTAATAGTTGCAATGGATCATGGTACATTTAATGGAGCAAATTATGGCCTTGAAAACCCAGGTAAAACTATAGAACAAATCGTTGAAGGCGGTGCTGATGCTGCTATTATAAACTTTGGTGTTGCAAGAAAATTTGAGTCTGTACTTTCAGATATAGGATATGTTGCAAGGCTTGACTTGCCTCCAACATATTTAGGAAAAGGACATGACAGCAGATTAACATATGATGCAGAATATGCATTAAGAATGGGTGCAGATGCTGTTATTGTAAATGTTGGACAAGGGGCAGGTGTTGAAGAGATTACATACCCTGCACTATCAAAAACAATAAGCTACTGCGATAGCATTGGAATGCCTGTTTGTGCAGAACCAGTACCAGGCGGATTTGATGCACCAAAGGAAATGAAGACACTTGAAAACATAGCTCGTGGTGCTCGTATAGCTTGTGAAATAGGCTGTGATTTTATTAAAACTGCATATATGCCAGGATTTGAAAAGGTTGTACAGGAGACATTTGTTCCACTACTAGTTTTAGGTGGCGCGAAAACAGATGATGAAAAGCAATTTTTAGCATCAATTAAAGAGGCTATGGATGCTGGTGCTAAGGGAGTTGCTGTTGGAAGAAATATTTGGGGTTGTGGTAATACTGTTAACATGACTCGTGCCCTTTCTGCCATTATACACAAGAATGTTTCTGTTGATGAAGCTTATGAGATTTTAATGAGCGGTAGGTAAGCTTGATTGTTATGTATAACGCAGTGGATTCGTATATTCTACCTTTATAAATAAATTCTGTGCATTAATTTACTTCCAAAATAACTAGATAAATAGAATATAATTGAATTTTGCGTTGTACATACATCAAATATAGTAACAATTATAATAATATGAGGTGAAGACAATGAAAGTAGCAATAATGCCTGAAGCAGGCAAAATAGAGATGAAAGATTTACCAGTGCCAGAAATGCATGAAGATGAGGTACTTGTTAAGGTAAAGGCAGTTGGAGTATGTACATGGGAGCAAGGATTTTTCTTTGGTATGGCAAGTGGATTTCCATTTGCAGGAGGACACGAAATATGTGGTATCGTAGAAAAGGTTGGTTCCAAGGTAGGACAGGATGTAAAGCCTGGAGATAAAGTAGTAGTTGCAAGTCTTACAAGATGCGGGGAATGCTATTACTGCAGAAGAGGCTATGATAACCAGTGTGCAAATGCAGTAAACAGTCAGAAGCTTGAAGGCTATGAAGGACCTGCAGGATTTGCAGAATACTTTGTTGCTAAAGGCTATGAAATTTATAAGGTTGCACAGGATACTCCATTTGAAAGAGGAATATTAGCAGAACCACTTGCATGTGTAACACACAGTTTAGATGTTTCAAATATAAAAAGTGGAGATTATGCATTAGTTTGCGGTGCTGGAATAATGGGAGTACTGCATGTAATGTTAGCAAAACTTCGTGGTGCTAAGGTAATCGTAAGTGAACCAGATGAACTGCGTAGAAAAAAAGCACTGGAATTTGGTGCAGATTATGTAATCAATCCTTTTGAAGAGAACGTTAAGGATAAGGTTTTAGAAATTACAAATAATATAGGTGTTGAAGAATGTTTCTATACCGCAGGGGGAAGAGCATCCGTTGAAGCTGGAATAGCTTCCTTAGCAATAAGGGGAACTCTAGTTGTTTATGGTAAGACAGGTAAAAATGATGTTATCGCTTTTGATCCAAAGGTTTTACATTACAAGGAATTTAACCTTACAGGTGTTACAAAACATACAAAGGATAGCTTCCGTGTAGCTTCAGAACTCCTTTCCAATAAGAGTCTTCCATTAGATAAGCTTGTTGAGGTTAAGTATGATTTTGATAATATTGTAGATGCTTTTGAAGCGGCAAGGGAAAGAAGTTCATATAGAGTAGTTTTAACTTTATAATTTTAAATTGTTAGTTATAAATAGGATATAAATAACGGGGATAGGGTGTTAAATATATATTGTCTAAAGTTATCAGATGGCTTTTAAAAATGCCTATAAAAAGAGGGGAATAAAAATGAATAGGTATCTAATAGGGTTTGATATTGGAACTTTAAGTTCAAAGGCAGTTTTAACAGATTTAAAAGGAAATATTATTGCAAGGGTTCAGTATGAACATTCAATTGATGTAGACAAGCCTGGCTACCAGGAAAAAGACATGAATATCTGGTGGGATGAATTTAAAAAGGCTGTAAGCTACTTTTTAAAAATCACAGGTATAAAAGCAGATGAAATAAAGGCTATAGGTGCTACGGGTCTTGTTCCAGCCCTTTGCTGCATTGATAAGGATGGAAAGGCTGTAAGAAAAGCCATATTACACACAGATGTAAGAGCAGAAAAGGAATTGCAGTATATAAATAAGAAATTAAAATCATCCATAACACATGGATGTATGCTGCCAAAGCTTATGTGGGTTAAAGAAAATGAACCAGAAAACTATAAAAAGATACATAAGGTAATGGTTCCACACGGATACATAGCATATAAACTATGTTCAGCAACAAGCTTTGACTATGATACTGCAACAATTATAGGGGAAATCTTTGACTTGAATGAACTTAAGTGGAAGGATGACGTCATGGCTGAACTTGGAATAAATCCAAGCATATTGCCTGATTGCTGTCCTGCATCTAAGGTTTTGGGTACAATTTCACAAAGTGCTGCAGAGGAAACAGGACTTTCTACTAGTACCAAGGTTATAGCAGGTACAGGTGATACATTCTCTTCAATGATAGGAGGAGGTGCTTATCAACCTAAGAATCTAATGATTTACTTGGGAACATCAGCAACAATTCTATATTCAGAAGGAAATCCAAAGGATTACATATCTGTACCCCACTTTGGTGGTAAAAAAGGTCATTTTATGGGAAAGATACTTTCCTTTGGTGAATCGATGATGCATCTTAGAAGTACTTTAAGATATGACAATTGGGATGATCTTAACAGCAAAATCGAAAATATTCCAGCAGGTTCAGAGGGACTGTTTTATCTTCCTCATTATAAGCAGCAAAATGATGCGTCATATTTTGGACAGGATGCTGAATATGTTTTGGGATTTAGAGGCTGCCATACTCAATTCCACTTATATAAGGCAATGATTGAGGGAATTGCGTTTAATATCAGAAGTAACCTAAGCAGCTTTAATGTAGAGATTGATAAAATCAATATTTTTGGAGGAGGGGCAAACTCTAAGGAGATATGTCAGATAATTGCAGATGTGACAAACAAGGAGATGCGTCTTTGTCCAAAAAGTTCAACTGCATTTGGCATTGCATTTTTAGCTGGTTATTGCAGCGGGGAAATCACAGAATTTGAAGATTTGATTAATTATTGGTTCTCTGATAGTAAAATCATTAAACCACAGCCAGAAGAAAACAAAAAATATAATGAAATCTACAATAAATATGTTTTTATTAGAGAGAAAATTAAATCCATTGATACTATATAGGTTGCATTAAAATTCTTACATTTTATCTTTACAAACAGCCTTGCTACATTGGTTCGACCCTAGGATGTTTGTGAAGATGAAATGTAATAGAATTTTTGCAACGTATATAGTTTATCAAAAGTTTCTGATTAATCGCACTAAAGATTATAAATAAGGTATTGTGCAATTAATGAATCAAGGAATATGATTTCGCATAAATGTTTAGGACCCGTCAATGTAGAATCATTTATGCGAAACATATAGTAATAGATCTTTTAAAGGAGATGTTTTTAATTGGCTTTAGAGAAAAAGAAGTTTATTGCTGATGATATAAGAATTAAAAAAATCTTTGAAAGCGCAAGCATGAAGGATTTTAAAAACATACCTGTTCCATCAGAAAAAATTAAAGCTGTTTATGGAGATGATTTACGTTTCCCAGACTATCCAAAGGACAGGCCATATATATTTTCATCCTTTGTAACTTCAATCGATGGGAAGCTTGCTTATGCTGATAAACCAAGTGCTTTTTATGTTGCAGCTAAAAATCAAATGGCAGGTGGCGGAGCGGTTACAGATTTTTGGATATTAAATGCATTAAGAGGAGTATGTGATGCTTCCATTATAGGTGGTAATTCCCTTAAAACAGATGATGATTATTCAATGCATGTAATGGATGAGGAAATTGAAAATGAACGTGTTAAAGCAGGATTTCCTCGTATACCGCTTAATATTATAATGTCACTTGATGCTGCGGATATTCCATTAGAGCACAGCATTCTTGAAAGTAAGGAAGTCCCATCAATTATTTCAACTTCGCCAAATGGGCTGGAATTTTTAAAGAAAAACTTGAAGAAGGAATATGTGATAGTAGGACCTATTAAAAATATTGAGGAAGTTGAAAATAAACAAAAGGAACTTAAAGAAGCAATTTCAAAGGCAGGAAGCGGTGTATTACCTATTCTTGTAACTGGTACAGGGGGATTCCCAGATAGCAAAGTAATAATGAAGGTATTAAAAATAATTGGCATTGATAGGCTGCTTATAGAGTCTCCTGGATATGGTAATTATTTAGTAAAACAAAAGATGGCAGATGAGTTTTTCCTTAATGTATCAGGTGTTTATATAGGTGGGGGAGATACTATGACACTTGGTAAGGCTGACAAAGGTTTTTTAGCAGAATCACATCCTCACACACAAATGTTATCTCTACATATGTATAATGAATACTTTACTTATATAAGATATAAGTTCAATTATAACCTAATGTAGGTTATCACTTAGGGGGAATAGATATGAAAATAGTACAAGATGCTAAAAATCTAAGCGTTAAAATCCCATGGTCAATGCCTGGAGATTTGGATGCTACTTTGGGAGTATTTTTTGATGGCTTTTCCAAAATAGTTATTGGTGCAAGTATTATGATGGGTGTCATGAAGATGCCAGGAAGTTTTGTTTTTGGTAAAATTATTGCAGCAATTGGCTTAGCAGCACTTGTTATGCTATCTTGGAATACTATAATGGCCAGGTGGTGTGGAGCAAAGACAAACAATCCTACTATTACAGCCCTCCCAGGAGGAATTGCTGCTGGTACATTCTTTGTATGGATTAATGCAATTATGATTCCGGTTTATCTTTCAACTGGGGATGCGGTTATGGCATGGAAAGTCGGAATTCTTGCCAATATATTTCATGCTACCTTTACCTTTATAAGTGCTTTTATAATTGACAGTATTCTTAAATATATACCAAGTCAAGCTATATTTAGTGGACTGGTAGGAGGATCTTTGGCCTGGCTTTGTATGTCATCACTAGCGGAGGGTTTTACAACACCAGCCATTATTATCCCTTCATTATTTATTCTTTTAACAATGTATTTTGCAAAAATAGATTCTAAAAAGCTTTCTCCTGCTATAGTTGGAATAGGTGTAGGTACTATTATAGCATGGGCTACAGGTGCAATGAATTCAGGAGCAGTTGCAGAATCTTTTAAGACATTAGGTATTTATATTGCACTACCTCAGTTCAAATTTCTTTCAGGGGATGCAATTTCAATTGCAATTAAATATCTGCCAATAATTTTAGCATTTGCATTTGCTGATGTTATTGGTGGTATTCAAGCTGTTGAGCAGGCAGAATCAGGTGGAGATAAGTACAACAGACGTACAGCACTTATCGGAGTTGCTTGTGTAAACTTTATTGGAGCTATTTTAGGGAATCCATTTGTTATGGCATATTACTGGGGTCATCCAGCTTGGAAGAAAGCAAAGGCAGGAGCTTCATATACAATGTATATTGGTATCCTTTATTTCATCCTTTGCGCAACAGGACTTGTAGCAATTGCTACATCATTACTTCCGGCTGCTGCTACCATGGTACTTATTATATATGCAGGCCTTTCATCCTGTGCCCAGGCATTTGAGGTTAACAAACCTAAATATTATCCAGCAATGGCTATTGGTGTGGCTATTCCTATATTTGAGCTTATTTATGGAAAGATTAACAGTGGTATTGAAGGAGCTAAAATTGCAATAGGTGAAGCACTAAAAACAGGTGGAATTGATTTTGCTGTTAGTAATGTTAAGGTATCAGCAGATCACCTAGCCTCAGCAGGATTGGCAAAAGGATTTTTACCACTTTCGCAGGGTTCAATGCTTATTGCTATCATATATGTTGCAGCACTTTGCTTTATTACAGATAGAAAATGGATTGGCGCATCAATGAGTTTTCTTGTTGCAAGCGGATGTTCCTTTATTGGATTAATCCATTCCAGCTCTGTTATGATTAATGCTGCACCAACATATTCACTTATATACATTATATTATCAGCTGCATTTTTAATAATGAACTTTGTATTTAAGGGTAATAAAATTGAAGAAGTTATGATTTAATACTATTATAATAATTATTAATGGAAGGTGGATCTTTATGAAAACTTTAATACTAAATGGCTCTCCCAATAAAGATGGCAATACTGTTGCACTAATTAATGAAATTAAATCTGTATTGAAGGGTGAAATTAAGGTAGTAGATGCATACAGAGTTAATATTTCACCTTGTAAGGATTGCAGATACTGTTTTTCAAAAAAAGGGTGCTCCATTAAGGATGATATGCAGGATATATATGATTATCTTGAGGATTGTGATGCTGTTGTTGTTGCAACACCAATGCATTTTGGAACTGTTTCAGGACCGCTTTTTACAATTTGCACAAGACTTCAGAGATACTGGTCTTCAAAGAATAATGTAAGAAAAAATGATCCTGACAACTTGAAACCTAAATATGGTGCACTGCTGGTTACAACAGGGGGCAAGTGGGTTAACATGGAGCTTTTAATTGAAGGAGCTGTTGATTTCTTATTTGATCATGTAAATGCAGAACAAATAGGATCTGTTTTTGCTTACCAAACTGATGCGAATCCAGCAAAGGATAATGTAAAAGCACTTGAAAAGACACGTTATTTAGGACAAAGATTAAATGAACTTTGTATAAAATAAATATATATAACTTTATGGTTTTTATTTATAACAATGTAAACTAAAATTTTTAGATTCATCCACGAATAGCAAATATTTAAATTTTAATTTTTTAGACTACATTCTGACTGATAATTCGCATTTGTTTGAGGATGTATATTTACCAGTAGATGTAGTCTTTTTTTAACAAATAAAATATGGCATAATTGTGTAGAAGTTACCGAACTCTTAATAGCTGCCTATTAAAATGGTTGAATTTTAGAATAATTGTAGGAATGTAATGCAATAGAATTTACAGCTTGTATATAGTATAATAAAAGGAAGATTATGTGTGAAAAAGTATATTGTTTATGAAGTGTTATTTTTTAAAATCTAAAATTATAATATTAGCTATATTAATCACACAAAAATTTTACATTGTGCATTGTGCGATTAATGAATCAAGGAATATGATTTAACGTAAATGCTTAGGATCGAGCAATGTAGAATTATTTATGCAAAACACATAGAATAGTAAAAAGGAAGGAAAATTATGAATAAGGGAATTTATGAAAAGTATCCATATTACTTACAAATTCGTGAATTTATCTATAATAAAATAGTTAGTGGAGAATACAAGGCAGGAGAAAAAATACCTTCTGAAGAAGAGCTTGCAGAGATGTTTAGTGTAAGCAGAATGACTGTTACTAAGGCATTAACAGAGCTTGTTAATAAAGAGTATCTTATAAGGGAGCAGGGAAGAGGTACTTTTGTTAGTAAGGTTAGAAAAGAAGGTACTCAGTTGGATATCATAGGTTTTAATGATTCTATGGTAAAAAAAGGATTCAGCGTGGGTAATGTTGTTTTCGAAAGCAAATTGATTCTGCCACCGAAGGATATTGCAGCAAAATTGAATATACCAATAACACAAAAGGTGCTATATTTAAAAAGACTGAGGAAAATTAATGAAAACCCTATTGTTTTACAAGAAAGCTATGTTAATGTAGAATTGTGTCCTGAAATTATTGATATTGATTTTGCTAAGGATTCCTTATATTCAGTAATAAGGAAACATTACGAAGAGGGAATTACAAGGGCTAAGGATACCATTGAAGCAATTTCAGCAGATGAAGAAACAAGTAAGTTGTTGAATACCGATGTAGGGTTTCCAATTCTATTATCAAAAAGATTGGCATTTATAAAGAATGATATTCCTATTGAATATTCAAATAGTTTATATAGAAGCGATCAGTATGTAATTGAAATAGAATATAAAGCATAAATTTATATAATGAAAATGTAAGATGCCGACTTTTATAAGTGGGCATCTTATATTATAGTTACTCATTATTTATAAAGTTTAGTCTTTTTATTTTTTGCTTTTTTGGTAAAATATAATTATACATCAAAATTTTAGTAATAAGGAGTTTATTATGGGAATTATGAATCTTGCGGAAATAATGGACAAGGCAATAGATACATTGAAAAAACATATAAAAACTATAATTATGTTTACCCTTGTCTATGGTTTGATTTCATTTGTTGCAGCCTTTGCTATGATACTTATAGGAGTTATTTTTTCTGCACCACTAATCTATCTTGGATCGGGATATTTGCTTCCTTGGATTATAATATTCTTTATAGTGGTAATAATACTTACAATTTTCCAGACGTATAATGCTGGATTGATTAAAATTTCAAGTCAGGATTTTTTAAATGAAAAGGTTTCTTTTGAGGATGGGATAAAGATTGCCTTTAAGAGCATACCAAAGGTATTTGGTGTTGTATTTATTTCTGCTGCGGGATTTCTTCCTATTGCTGGTATTTTTGCTGTTGTTATATATTCAATTTTTGATGGGTATGTAAATAGCATATTTCTTTTTAACAGTTTTACTGGAAAAGATTTAATGTTTATAATAACTGCTGTAATATTAGTAATTGCAGCTTATGTAATATATTCTGCATACAATACCATTCTTTGTTTTTCAATGCATGGAGTAGTGATAGAAAAGAAGGGAGTTTTTGCTTCAATAAAGCGCAGCTTTCACCTTATTAAAAACAACTTCTGGAGGATTTTCGGATATCTACTGCTGTTTTCTTTAACAGTCTATGCATTTAGAAGTACTATTGAAAGCTTTTTCCTTGTACTTATAAATGTATTATACCTTTTACTGAAGTTTGTAAATGTTGAACCGGGTTATATAGCTTTTATATCCACGCTTACTACAATCATAAGGTGGCCATTGAGTATTTTCTCATGGCTTGTCATTACTCCAATAGGAACTATAATGATATCTATTCTCTACTTTAATCAGAGGTTTAAAAAGGAAGGATATGATTTGGTACTGAGGTTAGGCACATTAAAAAAATAAATAAGTCATCTTACTCGTCCTTTTGATTATTTTCGTCGTTACTCAATCACTTACATACAGTTAGTATGCGCGTGATTAAGTGCCTAGAAAATAATCAAAATTACTTCGCAATCTGACTTATTTATTTTATTAATGTACCTTAAGAGAAATAGAAAAAAGAGAAAGGACTAAGGCAAGTGAAACTTTTAAATATGATAATTCCAACCCAACAGGAGTATGATGATGTAATTAATAATATACTTAGGCGCCCTGAATATAAGCATTTAGATAATAGCTTAATGGATTTCATAGAGTATCTTAAGCAAAAAATCTCAGAATGGATTTTTAAATTTCTAAACAAAAGGTTTTCAAATCCAGGGAATTCAAGGGCTATATCAAATAATCTTTCTACTATTTTTATAATAGCAGGTCTCTTGGTTATACTTGGAATAGTGGTTGTTATAATCATTAAAGCAAATAAGATAATGGATAAGAGAAAAAGAGTAAATGAGATTTTAGGAGAAAAAATTGATAATAGAACTACACCTGTAAGCCTTAGAAATAAGGCATCTGACTGTATTAGAGAAGGGGATTATAGAGGAGCGGTTCGATATGACTTCATTGCCCTTTTACTTCTAATGCATGAAAAAAATCTTGTCTACCTTGATGAAACAAAAACAAACAAAGAAATATATGGATATCTAAAGAAAAAGGGTTTTAAAATGCTTGGGGTGTTTGAAAAGCTTATAAATATATTTAATTTATCATGGTATGGGCATAAGCCCTGTGATAATGAGGTATATGATAGATGGAGTGAAAATATAAAATTGCTTTGGGATGAGGTGATTAGTTATGAAGAAAAGAATTAGCAGGGATTTTATAATATTTCTAATTCTGATTCCAATTTTTCTTTTCTTAACACTTTTCATTTCAAGCAGAATGGAAAATATGCTTCCTTCATATTCTGTGATAAACAAGTCAAAAACTGGCTGCAGTGTTTTTTATGAGGCACTGAAGGAGCTTGATTACCCGGTAGATAGGGCAATGGACGCTATAAGTACCTATGACAATAAAGGCATACATATAGCAGCAGGGGTAGGAAGTTTTGATGTTAACAGTGATGAAATTAGGGAATGGGTTAAAGATGGAGGAATATTGGTGTATCTTAAGAATGATATGCTTACCTCTATTGAATATGATATTTCACCTGAAATAGGGGGAGACCTGAACATAAATAAATATTATAAGGGCGTTATTATTTCCATGAATGCATACAGCCTGACTAATAAGGCACTCACCAAGAATACCAATGCGGCTTATGAACTTCTTCAGGAAATATCAAAATACCAATATAATAAAATTTATTTTAATGAGGGGCATTTATATTCTGATGTTGAGAAAAAATCATTATGGAATTACACACCTGTTGGAATCAAATATATAATTTATCAGTTTATATTAGTATTAATAGCATTTTTTTATTTCAAGGGGAAACGTTTCGGAAAAACTATTCCTCTTCATGAGGAAGTAGAAAGAAGCGAAAATGAATATCTCTACTCAACAGCATCATTATATAGACAAGCTAAGTGCTGGGACTTGATGGTTGAAAGCTATTATAAAAGTCTTTTAAGGAGTATTACCAGTACCCATGAAAGTTGGCTTAAATATTGGGAAAAGGAAAGCCTTCCATCCTATGATAAAGCTAATATGGTATATGAATTTATGAATAAGGAGAATGAAAAGCGCAGTGTTAAGGAATATACAAAGGTAGTTACAACAATTGAGTATCTAAAGAGTATTTTAAAGAAAAGGAGAGGTTCATATTGGAGAAAAATGAAAAAATGAAAGTAAAGGATATTGTATATGGGATAAATAAAGAATTAAAAAAGGTTATTGTTGAGCAGGATGAGCTTATAGAGCATTCCTTGATAAGCTTGATTGCAGGAGGACATGTCCTGTTGGAAGGTGTTCCTGGACTTGCAAAAACGTTGATGGTAAAGGCTTTGTCAAAGACACTTTCTCTGGATTTTAAAAGAATTCAGTTTACGCCTGACTTAATGCCTGCTGATATAACTGGAACGAAGATATTCAACATGCAGACAAGGGAATTTGAACTTAAATGCGGCCCTATATTTACAAATTTCCTTCTTGCTGATGAAATAAACAGAACCCCTCCTAAAACTCAAGCTGGACTTCTTGAAGCAATGGCTGAGGGTACTGTCTCCATTGATGGAGAAATGCTTTCTATTCCTTTACCCTATATGGTATTTGCAACTCAGAACCCATTGGAGTATGAAGGAACATATCCACTGCCGGAAGCACTTGTAGATAGATTTTTAATGAAGATTATAATAGATTATCCATCTTTAAAGGCTGAAAAAGAGGTTTTAAAACGCCATAATGAAGGCTTTTCCATAATTGATATCGACAAATGCAGCATTGAGGCTGTATGTTCAGCGGAGGATATACTTATGTGCAGGGAAGAGGTGTTGAATGTTAGGGTTGATGATGCATTAATGGAATATATGGTTAATATAACAGCAGAAACAAGAAAAAATCCAATGATCGATATAGGAAGTTCTCCTAGAGGTTCCATTGCACTCCTTCAATGTTCAAAGGCATGTGCAGCATATGAGGGAAGAGATTATGTTATTCCAGAGGACATAAAGAAGATGGCCATACCAACATTGAGACACCGTATAATACTAAAGCCTGAACTGGAGCTTGAAGGAGTTAAATCTGAACAGGTGCTTACGGAAATACTCTCTAAAGTAAAGGTACCCAGGTAGAAAAGGGTGATGGGATTGAGCATTACAAAACGATTTATATATCTTGTATCCATAGGTATTTTGCTTCTAATAATAGGGGCTGTAATAAACAATTCTCTTACAATATTTATAATATACAATTTAATATGCGGAGCACTATTAACAGCAGACTATTTTTTAACCTCTGATGAGTCAGCCATAGAAATTAAGAGATGTGGCAGCGAGAAATTATCGATATATGAGAAGGAAGCAATATGTTTTGAGGTTTACAATAGGAGTAATCATGAAATATATATAGAGCTTAAGGATGAAATTCCTAACTTTCATTTTGAAACAGAAGATAAAATTATGAAGGGGTCAGTACAGCCCCATGAAAAGAAGGAGTTTAGGTATTATGTTGTTCCAACAAAAAGGGGGGCTTTTCAATTTAACAATTTACATGTTAAATATGAAGGTAAACTTAAACTCTGTATGAAGCTTTTTAAGGTCATGCTTACCAGAGATTATAAGGTGTACCCCAATATGAAAAACCTTCGTAAGTACAGGCTTAGTGTTTGCAATAACAGGCAGCTTAAAGAGGGTCAAAGAAATTTAAAGACACTTGGAAGAGGAACCGCATTTGAAAGCCTCAGGGAATATGTATCCGGTGATGAGTATAGAAAAATTAACTGGCAGGCAACAGCAAGGACAAACAAACCCATTATAAATCAATATGAACCTGAAAAGAATCAGCATGTACATATTCTAATAGATACAGGAAGACCCATGAGTCACACTATAAGAGGAAATAGAAAGCTTGATATGGTGGTTAATACTGCATTAGTACTTTCGGATATAGTTAACCAGAATGGTGATCAGTCGGGGTTGATGATATTTAATACAGAAGTAAAGAATATGATAATGCCTGGAAAAGGATCGGGACATAGAAATAAGATGCTTGAAGCACTTTATCATATCGATCATAACAATGAAACCTCAAATTATGATGATGCATTTTATCATTTTAAAAGGAAGGAAAGACACAGGAGCATAGTATTTCTTTTTACAGACTTTGATACAATAGAGGAAGCTGAAAACATGTTTAAGGTGCTTCATGTTATTTCTAAAAATAATCTTGTGGTAATAATACTTATTAAGGATGAAAAACTTGAGAAAATAAGTGAACAGGATATTAAAAATAATGCTGATTTGTTCGACAAGGGAGTTGCTCTTGAGCTTATTGATGAGAGAAAAAAGATAATCAACCTTATGAATAGAAGGGGAGTTCTTTGTATTGAATGTCCTGCTGAAAAGGTTGAATATACAGCGGTTAACAAGTATATACAGGTTAAGAACAGGAATTATATTTAGAAGGGGTGGAAGGTAACAGGCACTTGAGTTTTGAGTTATTTAATTAAAGCATCTGACGATGCTTTTGATTAAATAACTCAAAACTCAAGAGCCTGTCACCTATATATAACGCAATAAAGATTTCACATTAAGGTATTTATTTAGTTATATGAATTTAGGAAAATATTTTGCATAAATGATTTTTAAAAATCATTTATGCAAAATATATAGTCCTGTGATGATGAACTATTTCTTTATTAAGTATGGTATGGAGAAATATGTGATTAAAATTAGGGCTGTTACGGCTGCAAATCCAAGCTTGGTCCATTCTGAAATATTAAGCGGTGTAAAAAAACCTTCTATTATTCCTGCGATTACAAGCATAAGCACTACACCAATAATTAGGGATACAGATTTTTTTGCTCCGTTTATAAGAGAGTGACTTCTCTTATATTCTCCCGGTAAAAGCAGGCTTTTTGCTATAATTAGACCTGCAGCCCCGGAGATGAATATGGCTGTAAGCTCTATAACTCCATGTGGAAGAATAAGCGACCAATAATTTATTGGATCTCCATACAGATAAACAAGACCTGTGAGAGAACCCAGCACTGCACCATTATAAAACAGGACATACATAGTTCCCAATCCCAGAGTTATTCCAAAAACAAAAGCCCTTAAGGATACGGAAATATTGTTATACATTATATAGCTTGACATCAGAGGATAGTTCCACTGACCTCCGCCGGATTTACCACTCTTTATTCCCTCTATCATATTCCCTGGGAGAAAAATACCGGCATTATCGGAATTATATAAAACTAATAAAAGGCTTAAAAGCAGACCTATAAAAAAGAAGGAAAAGGATGCAATAACAAACCACTTGTATTCCTTTAGGAGTTCTGGAAATCCGCGAAACATATATTTAAAAAATTGTCCTGAAGATATCTTTTTTACTGCATATACATGATTGTGGCATCTACCAACAAGGGAATTTAAATAATCTACAATGCTGCTTTGTGGATAATGCGTTCTAGCATAGGCCAGGTGATGGCTGCACTGCCTGAATATATGTAAAAACCTTTTTATATCCTTAGAAGGAAGAGCTTTAATACCCTTTTTATTTACCAGCTGAGAAAATTCTTCAAGTTCTTTCCAAAGACTTGAGTTTATTTGTATAAATTGTTCTTCTTTCAATATCCCCACCTCATGATTATTTTAACAGATATACATAAAAATGTGTATATAGGAGGATGCTATGAAAAAAATTAGAATTACAACCCCTGAAAACATAGAAGTGGAATATACCCTTGCAGACTTGGGTTCTAGGACTGCAGCTGCTGTTATAGATATGGCAATTCAGGGTATTACTATAATGCTGATTGCAATTGCAGCTTTCTTAATATTAAACTTCTCTGAAACTTTCTTGGATGAATACTATGGATGGATTATCGGCATATCCATTATTATCTATGGCTTAGTAAGCTATGGTTACTTTATAGTTATGGAGCTAACTATGAACGGAAGGACCATTGGAAAGAAGATTATGAAATTAAGGACCATAAGAAGTAATGGACAACCTGTCACATTGAAGCATTCTGCAATAAGGAACCTCTTTAGAGTATTTATCGATATATTTGGAATAGGTGCTGTACTTATATTCTTTACAAAGGATAAAAAAAGACTTGGCGACATGGCTGCCTCTACAATTGTTGTAATTGAAGAAAACAAAGCCACTCCTGTTACGCTGGAAAGTCTTCAAAGCATCAATGAGAGCTTTAGCTACTATATATCTGATGAGGAATATGAGCTTTTAAGGGACTATCTTTGTCGAAGGGACACAATGGAGGATTGTACAGAGCTAAGAGAGGAACTTAAGCTTCACTTTAAAGAAAAATTCCAGGAGCTTGGTATTTTAAATGAATGGGAGAGCTTTATAGATAAGTTGTAATATAGCGCTTATTAATTAATATTATTTATCAAAATTATGGTAAAATGTGCATGTTTTCTTAAAATAGAATCAATGCTATAATGATGTTAAGAAATTATAAGGGGAATCATTATGGAAAGAGAAGTTTTAGATATATTAAGCAATTTGCTAGATGAAAAGTTAAAACCAGTACATGAAAGATTAGATAAAATGGATTCAAGGCTGGATAATATGGATTCCAGGCTAGATAAAATGGATGGGAAAATTGATAAAAATGCAGTGATGTTAGAGAAACTAGATACTAATGTTAAAATTATTGCAGAGGTTCAAAAGGCACATATAGAACAAGATAAGAAGGAACATGTGGAGATAATAAAGCCTTTGAGTGAAAAAGTGGATGTAATTGAACTGGCTGTAAATGATATATCCAAAGAAGTAAAAGAACTTAAAGAAAAGTTTGATAAGGTAGAAAAGGTAACAATGCAAAACACCTATGATGTAGCATATTTGAAATCTGTAAAATAGAAACTATACGTGTTTGATTTATTTTTATATCTTGATAATAACACTCTGCATTTTTTGTGATAATGCAGAGTGTTATTATTAAGAATGTATAGAATCTCAAAATAATTTTTAAGATTTGTAAATTGCAATATCGTTTGAATAATTCAGCGTATTTAGCAATATATGAAATACAAGGGGTGATTGCTTTGAAGAGAAAAACTTTTAGGTTGCTAGCTTTAATGCTTATAGCTATAAGCTTGATTTGTTTAAATACTAATGCTGCAGAGTACAAAAATAGAACACTTTCTTATAAAAACAGTACTGCTGTAAGGAATTACGATCAATTCTATAGTGCATTGAAAAAAGGAATAACACTGAAAAAATCTCAGGTATCAGTATATATAAAGAACTACAATCAATCTATATATAACATTGATAAAGCTGTAAAGCAGGTTTTAGAAAGCAGCTTTGAATTAAAATATACTGTATCCTCATATAATGCAAAAATAACAGGAACAAAGGGAAGTAAGGATAGAACATTAAATATTCAGCTAAAATACATAGCTGTAGATGGAACTGCAAAGGATTATAACCAACTGCTTAAGGTAGTTGAAAATGCAGCGAAAAGCAAAAAGAATAAGGTTAGGGTAAAAATAAAGGCTAATAATACTGTTATTATAAAAAATAAACTTAGAGTTAAAGAAGACTTAAATAAAAAATTACCAGCAAACAGCAAAATAAACAATATTGTAATTCGTCAAAGTGGATTTCCAAAGGTTAATGAATTGCTATTGGAGTACAGCATAACCTATAAGGATGAAACAAAGGGCAGCACTGTTTCAAGTACAAATGCTAAAAGCTATGATGATTTGTACAAAGTAATAAAGGACAGTATTTATAATTGTATACCTGTTATAAATATAAGCATTGAAGATAATTATTTAAATAACAACCATCAGGATATTTTTAATGCAATAAGTAAGGTTATAAATGAAGTGCTTGATGAGGATTTAGATATAGATTATCTAAAGGGGCATAAGGTACAGGCAATCACAGAAGGTAGTATTAGCAGTATAAGCATTACTTTTGATTATAAATATGCAAAGGATAAAGTTGTTCAGCAGAGGGTAGAGGTTAATAAAAAGGCAGATGATATAATTAAATCAATTATTAAACCAGATATGACGGATTTTGAGAAGGAACTGTCAATACACAACTATATAATTAACAATGCAAAATATGATTACGAAAACTCTAAAAAAGGTACTGTACCTCCTGAATCCTTTACTTCCTATGGGGTTCTGGTAAAAGGAGTTGGAGTTTGCCAGAGTTATGCACTTGCCATGAAAAAGCTTTTAAATCTTGCTGGAGTTGAATCTATTATTGTTTCAGGCTATGGAGATGGTGTTCTCCATGCATGGAATCTAGTCAAAATAGAGGGAGACTATTACCATGTAGATACAACCTGGGATGACCCAATCTATACTGAAAACGGTATTAGAAAAGATGTTCTAAGGTTTGATTATTTCAATTTAACAGATGATGAAATGTCAAAGGATCATAAGTGGGATAGAAGCAAATACCCTGTATGTGATTCAGTTAAGTATAGGTATCAGGGAAAATGATACTAAAAATATAGGAGATACAAAATACACCTTAGAATTTTTATATGTTGGCAATGATGACTGGAAGGATGCAATAGGGAATCTGGAGCATTTATAGAGGAAAGGTTTGATAAAGCTTTCACACATAAGTAAATAAATTTTAATTAATAAAGTGAATTAAGTATATGATATCACCCTGCATATTATGAATATGAGGGTGATATTTTTATGTATTAACTGTAATTCTCTCATTATCTTTATCAAAGGTAGCTAGATTCTCCTAGAAATTATTTGAATATTTTAAATTTTCATTGTTACATTTGTAACAATGGGTTGACTAATGCTCAACAGGGTGCTAATATCTATTTAAAGCATTACAAAAAATCACCGGGTGAGCAAATGTAACATAGAAAATTTTATAACATATCAAATTAATATAATGGGAGGTTTTAGTTTATGAGTAACATAGCAAATCGTATGAACCACATTTTCAGACCAGATAAGAAAACATTTATTATGGCAATGGATCACGGATCAAATTTTAATGTACTACCTGCCATGAAATATCCAGGAAAGATTATAAGGGAAGTTGCAAAAGCAGGAGCAGATGCCTTTTTATCAACAGTAGGTATGGCTGATAAATTCGCTGATGATTTCTTAGGAAAAGGAATAATTCTTCGTATTGATGGTGGAGTTTCTTTCTTAGGGGACCGTTCTAAGCCACTTCAGACTGTTGCAACAGCAGAAGATGCTCTAAGATTAGCTGCAGACTCTATAATAACAATGGGATTCCCTGGTTCCAAATTTGAAAATGAAATTCTTAGTGCTCTTTCAAGAAATATATTAGAGGCACATAAATGGAATATTCCTGTAACTTCTGAAGCACTTCCAAGGGGCTTTGAAGGAGGAGAGGATTCAAGAACTCCTGCAAATATAATGTTTGCTTGCAGACAGAGTGCCGAGCTTGGCGCTGATATAATCAAAACAGAATACACTGGAGATCAGGAGAGCTTTAAGGAATTAACTGAGAGTGTATATGCTCCAGTTGTAATCCTCGGTGGTTCAAAGAAGGTTCCAGAACGCCAGCTTTTACAGGAAATTAAGGATGCTATGGAAGCAGGGGGCGCTGGTGTTGCCATGGGACGTAATATATGGGGACATGAAAATCCAGCAAGATATGCAGCTGCAATAGCAAAGCTTATCCATGAAGATTGCAGTGTAGATGCTGCACTTAAAGAGTTAAATCCATTATTCTAATATAGAGAGAAGGAATAATATATGAGTAAGTATAAGGTTAGTGTAATTTCTGGTGTTAAAGAACTTACAACACATGAACTAGAGTTAAAGCAGCCACAAGGCAAGCAGGTGCTTGTTAAGGTGGATACTTGTGCAATTTGTACTCTAGAACAGAGAATATATGGTGGAGTTATGCAGAGATATCCCTTTGCAGGTGGACATGAAGCCGCTGGAATAGTTGAGGCAGTTGGTGAAGAGGTAAAAAATATAAAACCAGGTGACAAGGTTGCAATACGTTTACTTACATCCTGCGGTGAGTGCTATTACTGCAGAAGCGGACATGAAAATCAGTGTGTTATTTCCTTTAAGGCTGCTACACATGAAGGATTTATTGGACCTGGAGGATTTGCTGAATATATGCTGTTAGATGCTAAGTGCATATTCAAAATGGCAGATGATGTTGATCTTTCACATGCTGCATTAACAGAACCATTGGCATGCTGCGTGCATAGTGTTAATAACGCAAACATTAAGTTAGGTGATGATGTTGTTGTTATCGGTGTAGGAATTATGGGTGCATTCCATATACAGCTTGCAAAGCTCAGAGGTGCACGTGTAATTGCTTGTGAAGTGGATGATGCAAGACTTGAGGTGGCTAAAAAGCTTGGAGCAGATATAGTTATTAACTCAAAGAAGGAAAATGCTGTTGAAAAGGTAAAGGAGCTTACTGAGGGACGCGGGGCAGATGTTGTCTTCTGTACTGTGGCAATATCCAGTATTGCTGCTGATAGTATAGCAATGACAGGAAAGCTTGGAAGAGCTGTAATGTATACTTCCTTCCATCCAGATAAACCAATAGAACTTAGTGTAAACAAGGTACACTCAAGCGAAATGATAATTACAGGATCAGTTAATCCAGGTAATGCTGATTTCCTAGCTGCAACTAGATTATTATCAAATAGGCTTATTGATGTATCTCAGCTTATTTCTGATACTGTACCATTAAAGGATATAAATAAGGCATTTGAAAAGGCTATTGACCCATCTACTTATAGAATATTGGTAAAGTGCGGGAAGTAATGGTTTTAGTGATTTAAAATTTGTCCAACCCAAATTAACATATTATAGCAAACATATGCTATATAAATCACAATAAAGATTTTAAATAATGTACATTGCGATTTATGAATCAAGGAATATGATTTCGCATAAATGTTTAGGGTCAAGTAATGTAGAATCATTTATGCGAAACATATAGTAACAATATAAATGTAAGAGAATTCAGTGCTTTAATATACATCTTGCATTTATTAGCGAAAATTGAGATAATTGTTAATGTAATATTTATAGATGGAGTGGAATAAATAAGTGATTAACGATAATATTTCAGAAGATTCACAACTGGATTACATAAGAGTAGCAAATTATTACTATAAGGCTGGGCTTACCCAGGAAGAGATTGCGAAAAAAATGAATATGTCACGCCAGCGTGTTAACAGAATGCTTAGCAAATGTGTAGAGCTAGGTATTGTTCGTATTAGCATTGGAGGCGTTGATGATACATATTTAGCTTTAGAGGCAGAGCTTGAAAAAAAATATGATCTTAAAGCTGTACGTATCTCGGGTAATGCATCAGAGGAAAATATATATAACGAAGTAGGCAGGATTGCCGCTGAATATTTGTCAGGAATTATTAGTAATGGGGATGTTATAGGATTTTCTAGAGGAAGAAGTATATCTGCACTAGTAGACAACATGCCCGTTATAAGAAATAGTAATATTACCGCTGCACAACTTATGGGAGGTTGGAATAGTCAGCAAACAAAGGTAGGTGCTGATGATATAGTTCACCGTTTTAGTGAAAAAATGAATGCCGCATCCACTGTGCTTTATGCTCCTGTTGTGGTAAATAGTCCTGAACTGCGCAGTGCTATAATGAATGAGCCTTTTTTCTATGAAGCATATAGCGTTATAAAGGCTTGTACAATCGCTGTAGTAGGTATAGGAGATGCAACACGTAAGCAGATTATACCTACAATGGAAGATGAGGATTATGAATATTTTATTGATAAAAAAGCAGTGGGTGAAGTATGTACGCATTTTTTTGATATTAACGGACAGACAATAGAAGCTCCGCTTAATAAGCGAGTTATTGCTGTTGAACTGGAGGATTTTTTGAAAATACCTACTCGTATAGGAATTGCAGGGTCAAAATCTAAAATTCCTGCAATACTTGGCGCATTAAAAGGTGGATATATAAATTCGTTAGTTACTGATTTTGAAACTGCTCAATTATTAAGTCAAGATAACATCTAATAAAATTGCATTAACATTAATTACTCTCGTTTTTCGTTTGTTACAGCATATTACGCAACCTAAGTTATGCTATTAACAAACAAGCAAAGAGGGGGGTTTATTAATGTCAAGTATAAAAAGTGACAGTAAACAAGGTTCTCTTGGTTTAGTTGCCTGCGTTACCATCATTGTTGGTGGTATGATTGGCAGCGCAATTTTCTCTCTTTCAGGACTGACAATATATGATGCCGGTCCATCTGCTATCATATCATGGATAATAGCTGCAGTAGTTATGTTTATGTACGGCCTTCAAGTGGCCGAGCTTTCCACTATTTTTCCAAAATCAGGTGGTGTATTTGTATTCCCTGCAAAATCCCTTGGCAAGACAGAAAAACAGGGCAAAATTTGGGGTTGGATTTCCGTTTGGGGATATATAAATGCAAATGTGGTTGGCATTGCTTTTGCTGCCATATATGTAGCAACCTACTTAAGTGTTGGTTTCCCAATATTTAAAGGTATGCAAATTCCACTGGCAATAGCTGCCTGTGTATTTTGCTGTATCCTTAATACACTTAAGGTTAGCGTTGCAGGAAAAGCAAATACTATTTTAGTTTCTTTACTTGTAATTACCATGCTGGTATTTATAGCTGTTGGATTGTTCGGAGGAAATTGGGATGCGTCTCTTCTTACTCCTTTCTTTACACAGGGTGCAAAGGGTTCAATGGGCTTCCTTAATGCTGTTCCTAATGCAATGGTAGCATATGGTTCTATAGTTGCTATCGCATTCATGGTTTCAGAAGTTAGGGATCCTAATAAAAATGTACCTAAATCAATTTCTATAGCTATGGGGATAGTTATTGTTTTATATGTTATGACCATTCTTGTAACTGTTGGACTTATAACAGCTGGTTTCCTTGCTAAAAATCCTGGCATGCGTTTTATTCCTCTTTATGCTGCGGCATTTACCAAGCTAACTGCATTCCCTTGGCTTTCTAAGATAATATCTATTTCTGCAACCTTGGCATTACTTACAACAATGCTTGTTCTGATTGCAATTACTTCAAGAGCAATTGCAGCTACTGCAGAGAGTGGTTTACTTCCAAAGTCCCTTGCTAAGATAGAAGACAAAACAGGAACCCCTCTTACAGCTACTATTGTTGTTACTATTATAAGCATTATAATATCATGCTTCCCACAATTTACAGCTGAAATAGTAAACTTAGGTTCATTGTTTGCGGCAATTACCATTTCGATTAACTGTATTTCATTACTTGTTGCACGTAAAAAAAATGCATATATTGAAGGAAACTATCGTGCACCTGGTGGTTCTACACTTCCTGTTGTTACACTTATTATAATCGTTGCATCATACATACCTGGCATTATAGGTGGTTCTTCATTATGGTATTATACTGCTGCTTGGTATTTGGTAGGTGTAGTTATTCTTATGATCGCTCTTTCTAAAATGAGCAAAAAAGAAGATAAGTGTACTATTACAAAATAAAGATATGTAGAAAAGGGAGATGTCTCTCCCTTTGTACTAAAAAATAGGGATTTTTAATTAAAAGGGGAGAATTAAAATGAAGTATATTTATGGTAAAGATTTTAAGATGAATAATACATGCGTTGCATTTGGACAATTTGATGGAATGCACAGAGGACACCGTGCTGTTATTGATAAGCTTATTGAACAGGAGGACAAAAACCTTACATCTGTTGTATTAAGCTTTGATTATAATCCTACTGATATTTTTGGAGTTAATAACGTTATATATACAGAAGAAGAAAAGCAAATTATTTTGGGTGAAAATGCTCCCCAGGTAATGATTTCTTATCCCTTTACTGCAGAAATAGCTGATATGGAGCCTGAAGCATTTATAAAGGATATTTTGGTTGATAAGCTTGGAGTAAAGGTAATAGCAGCAGGTGAAAACTGTAGATTTGGTAAAGCTAAAAGTGGTGATATAGAAACTCTTAAAAAACTAGCTCCAAAATACGGTTATGATGTTATTTGTGTAGAAACAGTCAAGGAAGATGGTGAAGCCATTACATCTGAAAGTATACATAAAGCATTTAGTGAAGGTCTTCTTGATAGAGCTAATAAATTTTTAGGACATACTTTTACAATGTTAGGTGAGGTTGCTCATGGTAAGGCATTAGGAAGAACTGTTGGTATGCCTACAGCAAATCTTGCAGTCCCCAAGAACAAGCTAATTCCTAATAATGGTGTATATGCTACTTTGTCAGAAATTGATGAAAAAATAGTTCAGGGTCTTACCAATATAGGCCAGCGTCCATCAGTTGATGACCATAGCTATGTAACTATAGAAACATTTTTACTTGATTTTAATCAAAATATATATGGCAAAAAAATAGCTCTTGAGGTTCATTCATATATAAGAGGGGTACATAAATTTAATAACCTTGATGAGGTTAAAAAGCAAGTGGAAAAAGATATTGAATCAATAAGAGCGTACCTTAACAGTATACAGTATTAAAAACAAAGGCTGCTACAGGACTGACAAAAGGAATATTTCAATATTTAAAATTTTTTTCAGGAGGGAAAAAAATGAGTAGTAAAGAAACCGGAAACAAACAAGGTTTGAGCATGTCGTCATGTATCAGAATAGCAGTAGGTGGAATGGTGGGCAGCGCTATATTTACTCTATCTGGTGTTACCTATGCAATGGCAGGTTCAGCTGCTATGATAACATGGATCCTAGCTGGTGTTGTAGTTTTACTATATGCATTAAACGTATCTGAGCTTGCAACTACATTCCCAAGAATGGGTGGTATATTTGTTTTCCCACAACAGGTTTTAGGTAAAAAGAAAAAGACAAGGGATTTTGCTGGATGGTTTACAGGCTGGGCATGGTTGTTCGGAGATATTTTAGGAACTGCGTTTTCAGCTATTATGATAACTTCATACCTGGAATCCATTATTCCTTCTATTAAAGGCAATAAACCTATTGAGATATTGATTCCACTTATTTGGATTGCAGGCAGCTGTTTGTTTAACATATTAGGTATTTCCACAATGGGAAAGGTTAATACTTTACTTATAACATTATTGCTTTTAGTTTGCGGTACATATATATGCGTTGGTTTAGGTCATTTTGATTCATCTAACTTCCTTCCATTTGTAAGTGGTACGATGGGTGCTCATGGTATCATGGCGGGAGTACCAACAGCGATGCTGGGATTTGGTTCCATTATAGGAATTGCATCTATGTCAAGTGAAATTAGAGAACCTAAAAAAACAATACCAAAGGTTATGGGTATATCAATTTTGATTACAGTTGTTCTATACTCACTAATTCTTTTAACAACCTTTGGAATGGCTCCTGTGCAAGACTTTATCCAGGATCCAGGCAAACAGTACTGGCCAGTTGCATATGCATTAATGAAGGGGCTAAACGGAACAATGAACTGGATGCTTCCACTTGTTCCTGTTGCTGTAGTACTTGCTATATCCAATCTTTTATTGATACTTAACATGGACTCAGGAAGAACATTATACGCAATTGCAGAATCAGGGTACATGCCTAAGATATTTGCAAAAAAAGATGGGAAAAATACTCCAGTTAATGCATTAATAGCAGTGGCTGTGCTATCAGCTGTCTTTACTTTGATACCATCCCTACTATTTGCGATTATTGGTACAGGTGCAATATGCACAGCTGCAACAGCAATGATAGTTGCAATAAGTGTTATTGCTCTAAGAAAGAAGAAAGAGCTTCAGGTAGAAGGTGCATTTAAGGTGCCGGGTGGAATCTTTATACCAGTAGCAACAGTTATTATTATTGCACTTACATTAGTATATCAATATAAGTCACCTGGTGGTCCTACGTCCTTCTTATTAGGAGGAGCATGGTTTGCTATTGGAATAATTATATTCCTTATCAAATGTGCATTTACTAAGAATGTCCCTGCTTCTGTTTCAGAAGAAGTTAATAAATAATAATAATCAGTATTGTTATATAGCAGTTTTGAGAGGGGGAACTTGGTATGAATCCATTATCGTTTGTAAAGAAAGAGCCCTACAAGCTATATATAAACGGTGAGTTTGTAGCCTCTGAATCTGGTAAAACCTTTGATGTAATTAACCCGGTTAATAATCAGCCATTTGCAAAGGCTTATAAAGGTGGCTATGCAGATGTTCAAAAGGCAATTATTGCAGCTAGACATGCCTATGATGAAGGTCCCTGGGGCAAAATGTCAGCTAAAGAAAGAAGCAAGCTGCTCCTAAAAGCAGGAAGAATTCTGTCAGCAAGATTGGAGGAATTTGCTTCAATCGAGACACTGGAATGTGGAAAGCTATACATGAGTGCTCTTTATTATGAGGGCACAATGTGTGTTGATGCCTTTGAGTATTTTGCAGGTAAGGCACGCTGTCTGGAAGGAAAGGTTGTTCCATGTGAGGCAGGACATCTTAATTATGTGATGTGGCAGCCCTGTGGAGTAGTAGGAGAAATTCTTCCATGGAATGGACCTTTTATGATGGGCTGTCAAAAGGTATGTTCAATTCTTGCAGCAGGCAACACAGTAGTTATAAAGCCTTCATCCCTGGGTTCATTAAGTATGATGCTTATTGCTGAGGTATTCCATGAGGCAGGCTTCCCAGCTGGTGTCGTAAATGTGGTTACAGGCTCTGGGGCAGAAGTTGGAGATGCACTTGTAAAGAGCCCTCTAGTTGATATGGTTTCCATGACTGGAGGAACAGAATCTGGAAAGCATATTATTGGAGCTTCAAAGGATACTGTAAAGGATATTGCTCTAGAACTTGGAGGAAAAAGCCCTAACATAGTTTTTGATGATGTTAATATCGACGAAGTAGTTAAATGGGCAAAATTTGGCTTTACTCTTAATTCTGGACAGGTTTGTGTATCTGGTACAAGACTTATACTTCATAAAAATATTTATGAAGAGTTTATTTCAAAGCTAAAAGCAGAATGTGAAAAGTTTGTTCCTGGTGATGGCTTTGATTATGAAAAGGGCGTTAATTACAGTACCCTAATTTCAAGGGAGCATGCAAATACAGTTTGGAACTATATTAAAAAGGGAAAAGAAGAAGGTGCAAGGGTAGTTATGGGAGGAGAACCCTATAATGATCCTGAGCTTTTAAAGGGCAACTTCGTCCCACCAACAATTTTTGCAGATGTTAGAACTGATATGACAATATTCCAGGAAGAGATATTTGGACCTGTTTTGTGTATAACTCCATTTGAAACTGAGGAAGAAGCAATTGAAATAGCAAACTCTACAAATTATGGTCTGGCAGGTTCTGTGTTCTCATCAAACATCAAACGAGCACTAAGAGTTGCTGAAAAGATAAAAGGTGGACAGATTTATGTTAATACATATTTCAGCAAGGGCATGATTGAATCTCCTGGTACAGGATGGAAGGAAAGCGGTATCGGTGTGGCAGGTATTCATAAATATATGATATCAAAGACTGTTTTTGTTGATATGGTTGATGGAAGTCTTCCACCAGTATAGAGTGTAAAAACCTTTATGGAAATATAATTTTTGCTTTATATATAAATAATGAGCAGTAAAAGTCATAGAAAAGGAGTGATTGTTTTGGCTGTACTAAGAGCGGTGCATTATATCAACCAATTTTATGCAGGGCTTGGCGGCGAAACCATGGCAGATGTAGGCTTAAGTGTATTGGACAGTAAAAAAGGACCAGCCTTAGGGTTGGAAAAGCTATGGAATGGAGAGATGGAAGTTGTAAAAATAATTGTTTGTGGAGATAACTTTATAAACAATGATGAAAACTACGAAAAAATTCTTCCAGAACTCAAAAAGATTATTCAGGATGCAAACCCAGATGTATTTATTGCAGGTCCAGCCTTTAACGCAGGAAGATATGGAGTTGCCTGTGCTAAGGTATGCGATTTTGTTAGAAGTGAACTGGGTATACCAAGTGTAACAGCAATGTGGCATGAGAATCCTGCAATTAATATGTATGTGAAGGATAATTATATAGTATCCACAAGTGAAACAGCTGCTGGTATGTCAAAATCTCTTCCTGGTTTAGCAAAGCTTGCTTTAAAGCTTGCAAAGAAGGAGAAGATAGGTCCAGCAAGATTTGAGGGATACCTTAGAACAGGTCACAGATATAATGAATATAATGAAAAAACAGGAGCAGAAAGAGTAACTAATATTCTATTAGACAAGCTTAATAATAGGCCATATATTACAGAGGTTCCATTAAGAGGGTTTGAAACTATAGCTCCTGCTCCAAAGATAACCGATCTCAAGAAATCTAAAATTGCATTATTCACAACAGGTGGTCTTGTGCCGGTAGGAAATCCTGATAAACTAAAACAGGCATTTTCAGTAACCTATGGCAGTTATTTAATCGAAGGTTTGGACTCTCTTAATAAGGGTGTATATGAGTCAATTCATGGAGGTTATGATACAACCTTTGCAAGCAATGATCCTCATAGACTTATTCCTTTGGATGAAATGAGAGCTCTAGAAAAGGAAGGAGTTATAGGCGGTATATATAATAAATTCCTTACAACCTGCGGTATTGGAACTAATGTTGAAAACAGTAAGGATATCGGAAGAAGAATTGTAAATGAGCTTAAGGCTGCTGGAGTAAGTGCGGTTATACTTACATCCACATGAGGCACCTGTACGCGTTGCTGTGCAACGATTGCCAAAGAAATGGACAGAGCAGGGATGCCAAATGCCATTATAACAGCCTTTACATCAATAGCATATAATGTTGGTGCAAACAGAATAGTATTCGGCGGTGATTTTACTTCTCCTGCCGGTAACCCTGATCTTCCTATAGACAGAGAAAAGGCATACAGGCGTAAGATATTACTTAAGGCGCTGGATGCAATAACTCAGGATGTAGCAGGTCCTACAATATTTACTGTAGATGAGAGCAAGGAGGGATAATAGAATGGAATTAACAAGACAGTACTTCAATGTAAAGGAAGTAGTTTGGGGTAACGAAACATCCTTTGCAAATGGTATACTGACTGTTTGTAAACAGGATTTGAAGGACCAGGTAAAATCACTGTTTAAAGCAGTTGAAGATATAGATTTTGAAATTGTAAAACCAGGCGAAAATGCCCGTATTATCCACCTGCTGGACACCCTACAGCCAATGTGTAAGGTAAGTGGAAATGGAATGCAGTACTCAGGCTATTTCGGAAGTCCAGTAACAGTAGGTGATGGTGTGACAAACCTTCTATCTGGCTTTACTGTTATGGAGAGCGCTGCTCTCCCATGGGATGAGTCAAGTGCAAGCAGCGGATTGCTTTATCCACGTGATGCAATAATGGACATGCAAGGACCTATTGCAGGTTTCACACCCTTTAGCGAAACAATCAACCTTGTTATTATATATAAACTGGCAAAGGATAAATCATCCATCGAGTATGACAATGATATAAGATTGATAGCAATTAAAATCTCAACATATCTTGCATCATTGACAAAGGATATGACTCCAGATAGCAGCAAGAACTTCAGTATAGATGATGTTGATCCAAATCTGCCTAATGTTGTTCTGGTATGGCAGTGTCAAAATCAAGGCCCTTATGCAAATACCATGCTTTATGGTCTAAGCATAGACAACCTTGTACCTACACTGCTTCACCCAAATGAAATGCTTGATGGCTGTGTAGTTAGCGGTAACTATGTATGGCCTGCCTTTAAGGTGCCTACATATTTACACGTAAACCATCCAATTGTTATGGAGCTTTACAAAAACCACGGTAAAACCTTGAATTTCCGAGGCGTTATATTCTGCCGAAGCCATAATCCAAGCAATTGGCATAAAGAGAGATGTGCAAACTTTAATGTTAAGCTTGCAAAATACCTAAATGCCAATGGTCTTATTATGGCATGGGAAGGTGGCGGTAACGCTGCAGTTGATGGTATGCTTACCATACAGTGTGCTGAGAAAAACAATATAAAGGCATCTACAATCACATTTGAATTTGGAGGAGTTGACGGAACTGAAGGAATTCTATTAGTTGATGATGTTCCAGAAGCAGATGCAGTTATAAGTGGAGGCTCAATTGAAAAGCACTACTGTCTACCAGATGTTCAAAGAGTAGTAGGAGGAGATGTTCTAAGGCTTAACAAGGAGTCAGGCGGATATTTCCCTCCATCTGAAAAGTCAATTGAGTTTGATACCACAACCCACCTTTATTTATCAGGCAACCAGTCAGGACACAGCAGACTGTTTGCAGAATCATATTAGTATATTTGATAGAATACAAATACTCAATTATTTAATCAGTATGGATTATTGTCAGTTAGAATATAATAACTAAGAATATCTCTCTGTATATTATGAATATGCAGAGGGATATTTTTGTTTATCAGCATTACAAATGTTATGTTAAGACACATATTTACATATTTTATTAAAATAACCTTTTCTGTATTGACAACCTATATGAGCAGTGCTAACATGAAATTTATGGGATTTATAGTCTATGTAGAATTGTATGTAAAATAAGCAATTGCATTTCATTTAATAAACAACACTTATAAGAGATAATCATCAATGAGCCATACTAGCTAATGCAGGAAACTGCCCAATCATATAAATTTCTTATACAACTTTCCACTGATTTAAGTACATTTAAAACTAATATTTTTTAAGAAAAAACATTATCAATAAAATGTGTTTCGTCATTGTATTTAATAAAATATATATGATAAATAAATCTAAGGAGTGTTAAAAATGAAATTTAACAATTACATGGATTTTAGAGAGGAATTCATAAACTTAGCTGATGAAGGAAGGTATAAGGAAGCTCTTACTTTTTTACAAGAAGGAATAGCAACACTTCCTAAAAAAGAACAAGAAAAATATCAGTTTGAAATTATGGATTATAAAAGATGGTGCCTTTATAAAAATGGAATGTATGATGAAGTGTTTAAGACATTTACAGATATGATTGAGAAAGGCTTTATTTGTCCATTACATTATTGTAGATCGTTAAAGAATGATCCTCGATATATTGCATTGAAAGAGAAAAATGATTTGTTATTGGCAGAAAAGCAGCGAAAAACAAAATTTGAGTATGTAGTATATGTTCCACAAAGTTATACTAATGAAAAGAAATATCCCTTATTTTTTAACCTACATGGGGATGAAGATTCCTTGGAATTTCATAGGCAATGCTGGAAGCCAGAATGGCTCCTAAATAAGGGATTTATTGTTGTATATCTACAATCATCACAAGTGACTTATCATAATGCTTATGTGTGGATAAGAAGAGAAAGGCATCTTGATGAAAATTATGTGTTTCCTTCAGATGGAAAATGTGAAATATACAGTGATTTACATATTGAGTTTAAAAACTGTTATGATTCAATATCTAAGCAGTACTCCATTAATGAGAAGGAAATTGTTATAGGTGGATTCTCAGGTGGAGCTGTAGCAGCTATTGATATTGCGTTATCAAATATAATTCCAATTAGGGGAGCAGTACCATTATGTTCATCAATACCAAAAATGTTTAATGAAGAAAATGTTAAAGCAGCCCATGAAAATGGTTTGAAATTTGTCTTTATGGAAGGAGAAAAGGATGTACCAGTACAGGACGTAGAGGAAATGATGAAAGAATGCAAAAGGCTAGGGATTCCGTATGAATATTATATTAATAAAGGAGTTGGGCATGCTTATCCTGATAATTTGGATGAACAATTGGAAAAGGCATTGAACTTTATATTAAGATGAAATAAGGATAAAACAAAGAGTTATGACTATTGTGTTCATATATTAAAAAGTACAAGAATTATCAGATCAAAAAATGAAAAGATTTAAGTACATTTAAAGGGTAATATTTTCTTATAGTTAATATGTTATTACACAAATAATAACCATAAGGGGGGAACTTTGTGGATAATAATAAAAAACACAAGAAAAATATTATGACAAATATATGGTTTTTAGTAAGGAGGGTTTGGAAATGGGATAAAACCCTATTCTTTTACCTTGGCTTATTTACAATAGCACTAGCTGTAGTACCATTTATTGATATGTTTGCCCCCAAGTTTTTAATTGAAGAACTAATGGGAGGAAAAAGAACAGAAGTATTATTTTCTATAGTGCTAGGTTATTTTATTGTTTCTGCTATTATGAATTATTTGAGTACATATTCGGAGGGGATTTTTTCCCCTAGCTTAATTGGTATAGGATTTAATTTTAATAATCTTATATATGAAAAGTGTATGGAAATGGACTTTAAATATACTGAAGACCCTAAAATCCTAAATGATATAGAAACTTCAAAAAGAGCTGTAAGCAGCATTGAAGGAGTTTTTCGAAAGCTTTTTAAAGTATTTGCCACATGCTTTGCTTTTTTAGGCTATAGTGCTATTGTATTTACACTAAATCCATGGGTTTTATTATACTTAATAGTTAATGTATTTATTATTTACTATCTAACTATTAGAGCAAAGGAATATGAGTATGGTAAAAAGGACAATATATCAGAATTAAATAGGAAAGGGAAATATATAAATAATCTTATGCATAATTTTGCTTATGGAAAGGATATAAGGATTTTTAGTCTAAGCAAATGGATAGCTGATAAATTTAAGGTAATAAAGAACGAGGAAGTTGAAATTCAAAGGGATATAAAATACAAGTATTTTAAGATTAGCATAGCTGATGTTTTTCTTCTCTTGATAAGAGAGGGAATAGCTTATGCTTATTTAATTTATAGGGTATTATATGATGGTATGAGTATAGGAAATTTTACTTTGTATTTTGCTACAATTGCAGGCTTTGCAGCTTGGATGCAAAAGCTACTAGAAGATTTAGCATATATTAATGCACAGAATTTATATATAAGTGATTTTAGAAATTTCTTGGATAGTAATTTGAAAATAGAAAAATCAAATTATATAGATATTCCTCAAGCTAACACCTATGAAATAGAATTTAAAAATGTATCCTTTAAATATCCTGGTAGTGAAAGATATATTTATAAAAATCTTTCCTTGAGAATAAAGAAGGGACAGAGAGTGGCTATAGTTGGTGTTAATGGGGCAGGAAAAACCACCTTTGTTAAGCTGCTAACCAGATTGTATGAACCAACAGAAGGGCAAATATTATTAAATGGAGTAGATATTTCAACATTTAATAAAAAAGAATATTATAAGTTGTTTTCGGTAGTTTTTCAGGAGATAAAGGTATTTGCTTTTTCTATAGCTGAAAATATAGCCCTTAATAGTAAAGAAAAAATTGATAGAAAGAAGGTACTAAAGAGTATTCAGAAGTCTGGAATAGGAGAAAAAATTAATTCTTTAGAAAAGGGAATAGATACCCCTCTACTTAAGATATTGGATTCTAGTGGAATAGAGCTATCTGGAGGAGAAAACCAAAGATTAGCACTTGCCAGGGGATTATACAAGGATGGTGCTGTGATAGTTTTAGACGAGCCAACTGCAGCACTAGATCCTATTGCAGAATACAATATATATAAGGGCTTTGATAGTATGATTGGTGATAAAACAGCTGTTTACATATCCCATAGATTAGCAAGTACACGTTTTTGTGATGTTATAGCCTTTTTTGAGGATGGAGAAATAAAGGAATATGGAACCCATGATGAGCTTTTAAGCAAAAATGGAAGATATGCAGAAATGTTTAATGTACAGGCATCCTATTATAAAGAAGAAAATTTAGAAAGTGAGGGTGCATAGTATGATGAAGGATGGATTTGTTGGATTAAAGAAAGATGTTAATACTGCTGCACATTTCCTAAGGTTAACCCATAAAATTTCAAAGGCATATATTCCAATTTTAATAGTGTCCTCTATATTTAAGGCATTAACTCCATTTATTAATATAGTAATGCCAAAATATATTATTGATGAGCTAATAGGTCAAAAGAGAATTCAGATATTTATAGTTCTTGTTCTTATAACGATAGTTGGAAACTTTATGCTTAATGCAGTTAACAGATGGATGGATACTATAACAAGTATTAAGAATATAGAAGTTGTAAATGGCTTTAAATTATTGATGGGTAAGAAAATGATGGGAATGGATTTTGAAAATGTAGAGAACCCTGGGGTATTAGATTTAAAGGAAAGGGCTATATTTCCCATTGAAACTCAACATGTTATAGAGCAAATGATAAATCAAACAATAAGCATATTCACTAATTTTACAACCATTATAGGACTTATAGCAGTTATAGCAACATTAGACCTATATGTTATTTTAATAATACTTTTCATAGTAATCTTAAATTATTTTATAAACAAAAAAACTCAAAAAATTAAATTTGAGTTTCCCAAGTTATTAACTCCGTTAAATAGAGCTGCTGATTACTATGACAATGTAGTAACAGATTTTTCTTGTGGTAAGGATGTAAGATTATATAATTTATCACCCCTGATTATGGAGAAAATCAAAGAGTATAACAAAACTTCCCTAAGTGGGATGAGTAAATTATTTAAGGCAATATGGAGATATAATGGATTAAGTAAGATAAATCTTCAAATACAGATGGCAGTTATTTATGGTTATATGACCTATAAGGTAGTTTCAAATGACATAGGAATAGGGTCTTTTGCAATGTATGTATCTTCAGCTAATAAATTTAGTAATACCATATCAGATTTTATTTCTAACTTTATGACTTGTAGGCAAATGTGTAAATACCTTGAGGAATATCTAAAGTTAGAACAAATCAAGTCAATAAACATTGAGGGATGTAGGAAAATTCAGAATTTGAAGGAATTCAATATAGAATTTAAAAATGTATATTTTAAATATCCAAGAAGTAAGGAATATACATTGAAAAATGTATCTATATCTATTAAAAATGGAGAAAAGTTATCTGTAGTGGGACTAAATGGAGCAGGAAAAACTACTTTTATAAAATTACTTACAAGACTTTATGAGCCTACAGAAGGTGAAATTTTATTAAATGGTGTAAATATAAAGAAGTATGATTATGAAGAGTATATGAAACTGCTCTCTGTAGTCTTCCAGGATTTTAAGCTAATGGCATTTACAGTAAAGGAAAACATAGCGCTTAAGGATTATAAAATTTCAAAGGATGAGGATGTAAAGGAAGCTCTTAAGAAGGGTGGTATAGAAAAGGATGTTTTAAAGCTGCCGAAGGGAATTAATACTTACATATATAAGACTTTTGTAAAGGATGGAACAGAGTTTTCAGGTGGACAAGCTCAGAAACTTGCTATCTCAAGGGCTGCATATAAGAATGCTCCGATAGTAGTTTTAGATGAACCAACAGCTGCATTAGATCCTATTGCAGAGTTTGAGATATATAATAGGTTTAATTCACTATTAGGAGAAAAAACTGCCATATATATATCGCACAGATTATCTAGTTGTAAATTTTGTGATAAAATTGCTGTATTTCATAAGGGAGAGATTATTCAATATGGAACACATGAAGAACTAATAAAGGAACAGGGATGCCAGTATGAAGCTTTATACATGGCCCAGGCACAGTATTATATTTAAGAAAAATTGATAGTTATCAATGTAATTTAAATATTAAAAATGAAGCGGGGTTTAAAATGATGAGTAAAATAAACATTGATAATAATTTAAAACATTTTAGAAAAATACTTTTAGAAATAAAAAAACATAATATGTCTGACTATGAAGATGTACAAATAAGAGCCATGTCACAGGAATTAAAAATGCGTGTAAAAGAGGGTGAACAAGCACAAAAACTATTGCCTAAAGCCTTTGCAATTGTGTTTGAAGTAGTAAAACGCACCTTGGGTATCACACCGTTTGATGTTCAGCTATTAGCCGCCATTTCTATGGCTGAAGGACGAGTTATTGAGATGCCAACAGGTGAAGGGAAAACTTTAGTTGCAGTTTTTGTAGCTTACTTGGGAGCATTAGATGACAAAGGGGTGCATGTTTTAACATTTAATGATTATCTAGCTAAAAGAGATGCCCTATGGATGAAGCCTGTATACGAATTTCTTGGCTTATCAGTACTTTATATCAATGAGGGTATGAGCATAAGAGAGCGTAAAGAGGCATATAATGCAGATATTACATATCTTACAGCAAAGGAAGCCGGATTTGATTATCTTCGAAGTTTTTTAGTTTATGATATTGACTTTATTGTACAAAGGCCTTTTCATTTAGCAATTATAGATGAAGCAGATTCTATTTTAATTGATGAAGCCCGCATTCCTCTTGTGATTGCTGGTGATATGCCGGTTAAAGTAAAAATAGAAAAAAAGCTTTTCGCAGTGGTTTCCGAGCTAAGTAAAGATATTCATTTCGGCCTGAACGAGAATGAAAAAAGTATTTTTCTAACGGAGTCTGGTGCTGTCTTTATTGAAAAACAACTGGGTATAGGTAATTTATACAAGAAAAGAAACCTTGATATATTAACAAAGATAAACTTTATCTTACAGGCTGTCTTTCTCCTAAAAAAGGATATAGATTATATAGTTCGGAATAATGAAGTATTACTTGTTGATGAGTTCACAGGACGCATTGTGAAGGATCGTCAATGGCCTGAAGGGCTTCAAGTTGCGGTGGAAATGAAAGAAGGACTGGTACCACAATCTCAGAGAACTATTATGAATCGCATCACGCTTCAAAATTTTTTACAGTTCTATCCGAATCTCTGTGGTATGACAGGCACAGCATGCTCATCAGCTTCTGAGTTTTATACTTTCTATAGCAAAACTGTTACTGTAATTCCTCCAAATAAGCCCTGCATAAGGATTGATCATCCAGATGTAATCTTTACACATAAGGAAACTAAATATCATGCTGTTGTTGAAGAGGTAATTAAAGTGAATGCAACAGGAAGACCCATTCTTGTGGGAACAAGTTCCATAGAAGAATCAGAATGTTTGGCAAGTAAACTTAAACCATATATCAAGAATGTTGCTGTACTAAATGCAAAAAACGATGCTGAGGAAGCAGAGATTATTGCAAATGCAGGTGGGCTTTATTCGGTTACTATCTCAACTAACATGGCTGGACGTGGTGTGGATATCCGGCTTGGAGGTAAATATGCAGCAAATTATGATAAGGTTTGTTCTCTGGGAGGTCTTTATGTTATAGGAACTAACCGATATGAGAGTAGCCGAATAGATAATCAGCTAAGAGGGCGTGCTGGCAGACAAGGGGATCCTGGTGAAAGCCAATTTTTTATTAGTCTTGAAGACGATGTATTAGTTCAATATAATATTAGCAGTTGTATTCCTAAGAAATTTAAAGATTTTAAACAAAATAAACCAATAAAAAATCTAACGGTAAGCAGAGCTATTATGCATATACAAAAGGTTGCAGAAGGTCAGGCACAAGACAAAAAGATTACTCTTTCAAAGTACTCATGTATAGTTGAGGAACAAAGAAAAATTGTGCATAAAATGCGTGAGAAGATATTATATGGGAATGAAACCTTTTCTGTTGTGGAGAAAATAAATCCTGCAAAGGTTCAAATGTTGTTAACCCAGGTATCAGCTAATGAGTTCCAGCATGCCAAAAAAGAAATTGAGCTTTTTGCAATTAATCAATGTTGGGCAGATTATCTACCTACAATTGAAAGTGCTCTTGATGAAATGCAAGTAATTAGCCAAATTAGAGGTGATTCATTTTTAAATTATAATCGAAAACTAATTGAGGGTTTTGAAACTCTGAAGAATCATATTAATGACATGATTTTAGAGATAACTGAAACACTTGTAATAAAGGATGGACATATTGATTTGGACGAAATGGGCATTAAGGGGCCATCTTCCACAAGAACTTATATGATTAATGATGGTACAGAACAGAATCAAATAAATGAATTGGGGGCAGTAGCCAATCCATTATCTGCTCTACTATATGCATTTTATTTACTCATTAAATTTTTTAATAAGAGAACGAAACGTAAAAAATAATGATTGTTCAGGCTTTTCTTATATATAAACTATAGTTGAGAAAATTTCATAATATATTTATAGTTACAATAATCTATAAAAAATAGAGTCAAGCTTCACTTTTTGTTGTATAAATAATGATTCAAACAAACTTTAACAATAGGAGTGAAGTATATGTCTCATAAAAGTATTTTAACGGAAAAGGCACCTATTAATTAATTTTTATTTAGCTTAATTTCTATACTTTTCAAAACCTGTATTAAAGCACATTGAGCAATTTATAAAGGGTTCGACTCAAAAGGGCCATAAAGGTACAATAACTGGTATTGTTCTTTTAAGCCTTGCTGACTGCCATAGAACTGCTTATGGAAGATTTTTGAGCCAAGGTATTTGGAATATTAAATTTGTATGGAAAGGCATTAGAAAGTTTGTTATACGCAAAATTTATGAAGGTCACCTTAATGGTTTAGACAATACAGTTATTTTATTATGTTGGTATCAAAGTGACTTTAAAAAAGATGGAGCTAGGTGTCTTAGGTTCCAGCCTCTGGATAAAGTGGAGGGAAGAACTTATCCAAGTAATTCTTAAAAATTCACATGATATATTTTTGATATCAGCAAATTACCTTATTTTTATGGTTTTTGTGCAACCATTATCATTTGTATATTTAAGGATGCCATTTTCAATACCTATTGTTTTACAATTTTCACTGTTAAGCTGTTTTTCATCCTTGCCATTAATGTCTATTTTATAAAGATGTCCACATTTAGAGTAGTTGCTGAAATATATATATTTGCCATCAACAAGAATGTACTTTGCATAATCATTGCTGAGCTTTTCTTTATTACTTCCATCAATTCGCATTTTATATAATCTATATCCATCTGATATGCTGCTGTAATAAATCCAGCCATCTTGATATATGGGAAAATTCATATCCCTTAAATATGAAAATCTATCACTTGTGCATGCTTTATAATGACTACTTTCCCAGAGATGATCATTTTTAATAGCATTATCTGATAGGTTAAAATAATTAAGGGTCAGGTGATTACCCATATCAGGAATTGGATCATCCCAAGTTGCATCAAGGTGATAATATTCTCCATCTATTTTTACTATATTCCATGCATGACGTTCATAACCATGCTGGCCATTTGCCTTTCCTACTATGTATTTACACTCAACACCAGAAAGATTTAAAACTAACTGCATAGCTTCTGCATAACCAGCACATACTCCTATTCCATTTACAAGTATTCCATAAGCATTTCCTGCATTAAGAACTTTATTATTATTTTTATAACCATCAATGTCATATCTTGAATGGGTAACAAGATAATTATGCAGTATTAATTCTTTTTCAAGGTCTGTCATCCCTGGTTTTATCAATTCTTTAACTATTTCTTTTGCTTTTTCATAGGCCTTTTTAAGCTTATCATCCTTTATTTCATAAGGTATATTACCTAAAAGAGCATTATTCAAATCATACACACTTATTACAGATGTTATTCCATCATTGTTTTGTTTCATTGTTCCATCAAGTTTTAATTTATAGAGCATATTTCTATCGAAGTCATCTGTAAAAAATATCCAATTACCAGATACATTCAATCCATCTAAAAATCTATTGCATATATTTTCATTACAAGTTCCATCCGTTTTTATTTTATATAAGCCAGACTCACAATATTCATTATTAGTAGATTTATAATATATCCAATCACCATACACATTTATGTTTTCAGATGATGTACTATCAAGAATTGTATTATTTCGCCCATTTATTTTTATTTTGCAAAGCTTACATCCTTTTGAATAATTGCTATAATAAATCCAATCACCAGATACATTTAAAAAATAACAACTATCTTTGGATAGCAATGTTCTTTTTTTCCCATTAATATTAACTCTATATATTGAGTAATTTTGTGATGTATTGCTGTAATATATCCATCCATTAGAGACGTTAATAAATTCAGCACTGTCTTTGCAGATAACTTTCCTATCTGAACCATCATTTTTTATTCTTGTTATTTGATTGTCATTTGAGGAATTACAATAATAAATATAATCTCCTGCTGCAATAACAAATTTTGAATCATCCTTATTAAGGCATGTCCTAATTGTTCCATCAGTTTTTATTTTATATATCTTTCCTAGATCATCATCATTTCGATAATAAATCCATTCACCAATTACATTTATATATGAGCAGGAATCATCTGATATTTTTTCCTTACCACTTCCATCTTCTTTCATTCTATATAACTTTTTTTTATCTGATGTATTCGAGTAATATATATATCCATTCTGATATGCTGTAAGCCCCTTGTTTATAATATTTCCGGAAGTATTTCCCATAGTATATTCCTGTTGTTTTAGTGAAGATGTCTCCTTTGATTTTAAAAAAATAGTGCTTGATATGATAGCAAAAATAATTACTACTGACATAACAATTATTTTTAAATATTTTTTCTTGTACAAAATAATCATCCCCTTAAAATACTGTAATAGCTTTCTTTTCTATAGAGCCTTATATTTAGCATTTGTTATTTTATGGAAATAATCAATACCTTTGTTACAGTGTTTACATTACATATTAGGTCTAATTTTCCATAATTTCAACAATATAAATTCGACTATAATTAACAATATATTACCATATGTTTTGTATGACGCTATTTTATTACACGTCTATACATTATTCCTTTATCGTTTTTAACTATTTATGGTCTATAAATTAAAAAATTCAACCATATATAATGAATAAATCCATGAGGAGTTTAATTGATGGCGGTACTATCCTATATAGATAATTGTTTTATAGGTGGTTATACTGAAAACCATATCATTGTTTATATTGATTTTGTGTAACTAGATTAAGCTGCAATATGATATAATTTAATAATGTATATGGGAAATATATCATATTTTCATGGTATATGTTAGAAGATGCACAAAATGTAAGATGAAGTTGTCATACATTGGAGTATGACTAAGGGTGTATCTTTTCATAAAATAAATGCATGGCACTTTTAAAGATAATTATGGGGGGATGCAGATGAAAAGACAATATGGGTTAAGAGATTTGTTTAGAATCCCATACAAAGCAAATCATGTGATGTTTTTTGCTAAAATATTTGAGTATTTAATTTATAGCATAATACCCTTGCTTGAATTCTATGTAATGAGTGAATTTATAAATGTTAGCATAAAAGTAGTAAAAAATAAATCCTTTAACGAAATAGTATTTCCAATGGTTTCATTAATTTTAATTATTGGGTTTAAGCACTTATCCCAGCAAATATTTAAGCTTTCTACTTATAGATTGGAACTTGAGGTGGATGGATATATTAAGAAGTTTATTTTGCAGAAAAAAGCCAAGTTAGAATATGCATGTATAGAAAATAAGGACATGTATGATAGAGCTAATAGATTATCAGATAAAGCCAGTCAAAGAATTTTAGAAGGTTTGAAAGCTCTGCTGGACATTATAATAATTTTTGTAAAATTTATTACTTCTGTATATGTAATCATTAAATATATTGGCATTGGAGGTATAGTGGTTATTTTTGTTTCTATACCTATATTTATTTTATCAAGCTTTAATGGTAAAGCAGCTTATAAAAATACGAAAGATTTAACCGATGATACTAGAACAATGGACTATTTATCCGAGATATTAACAAAAAAAGAGTACTGTGAGGAAAGGGCTTTATTTGGTTATGCTGATTCACTAAATGAAAAGTGGAAGGCGTTGAGCAGGTCTAAAACTACAAAGATATACTTAGTGATTGCAAAATTATTTTTTACAATGGACATTAGTGCAGTTTTAATGATTTTGCTGTCAGGAGTAATAATATATATTTTTACTTTGAAAGCGATTTCAGGAGTTGTTACCCTGGGGGTAATAATATCCTTGACAAACCTCCTCAAAGATTTAGCAGATCAAATGCGATGGGGGATGATGGATAATATATCAACGCTGGCAGAGGACAAAGAATATTTTGAGGATTTTAACGAATTTATGTTATTTTCCGAGAAAGATGATTCGCTTGCGGAAAGAGTTTTTAAAGAACTGGATATCAAAACAATCAAATTATGTAATGTATCATTTAGATATCCTTCATCTGATAAAGAAATATTGCATAATATAAACTTTGAATTTGAAAAGGGAAAACATTATGCAATAGTGGGGAAAAATGGTTCCGGCAAAACCACTCTGGTTAAATTGCTGACTGGCATGTATAACAATTATGAGGGTGAGATACTATTTGATGATGTTGAACTTAGAAATTTGGATTTGAACACAATAAGAAATATGTATTCAATAGTATTTCAGGATTTTGCAAAATATCCTCTAGACATAAAAAGCAACATTATTTTTGGAAATATATCAGAACCAATTAATACTAATAGGCTTAGTCAATGTCTTTCAGTTGTGGATATGTATGATTTTGTCAATGGGTTACAGGATAAAGAAAATACCTTTCTTGGCAAGATAAAAGAAAATTCAATAGAACTATCTGGTGGTGAGTGGCAAAAGCTTGCTATGGCGAGAGCACTTTATAATCCATCGAAAATAAGAATATTAGATGAGCCAACAGCAGCAATGGATCCAATTTCGGAATCGGATCTATATGAAAAGTTTGGATTGTTAAGTAAAGGTGTAACAAGCATTTTTATAAGTCATAGATTAGGTTCAACAATGCTGGCAGACACCATAATAGTTTTAGATAAAGGCGAAATCATTGAAAGTGGTTCACATTTGGAGTTAATGCAAAATAAGGGTTTGTATTATGATTTATACTCTGAACAAAGGAGTTGGTATAACAAATGAATTTGAATGTTGAAAAAAAGTTACCAATATCTAAAACGATTTTGTATATATTTTCTAGTAATTTTAAGGCAAACCCAGCCATATTAATAACAAGTATGACCCTTAGCTTAATACAAGGATTATCATATGGTTTAATTGCACAAAGACTTCAGATATTTTTTGATGCTGTTAAAATAAGTATAGATGAAAAGTATATATCAAATAATTTACGAGAATCCTTAATTCTTCTAATAGTTGTAATTGCTTTATCTATGTTTCTTAATGGATTAAACAATGGTTTTACTAATTTAGTTGAAGGAAGAATTAAAGAAACTGCACTTTTGAATTTACATAATAAATCCAAAAGACTTAGACCATATGCTTTTGAAAATACTAAAATATTGGATGATTTGCAAAAGGCTAGAGAAGGTGCAGATGCATCTACAGATTTATTGTTTATTATTATACTTATTTTTACTTTCTATTTACCAGGTTTACTATACTTAACAGTGTTCTTTTATCGCATCTATCCAGTATTGGCTTTAACATTACCTATTATCTTTATACCGACGATAATAAATCAAATGTTCAGAATAAAAATTTTCAGCGAATTAGCCGATGAATCTGGTCCGAAGCTCAGAGAGCTTGAAAGTTTGGAAGATGCTATAACAGCGAAGGATTTTTATAAAGAAACACGATTATTAGGCTTGTTTCCTTACCTATATACTAGATACAAGAGTTGTTTGAATAAAGTATTAGAGCTAAAATGGATTTCTGAAAAGAAAATCGCAATAAAGGAAGGATTGTTAAGACTTTTTTCCTTAACGGCTTATATTTGTATTATAGTATTACTTACTCATTTGCTAATTAACAATCGCATTAGCCAGGGAAGCTTTGCAGCTGTTCTTTCAACAATTAGCTATATGTTCATGCTTTTAGAAGAATTGATTTTCTATCATATAGAATCAATTTCAAACAATATTGGATATGTTAGTAATTATGTTAAATATATGACCCTGCCGGAAGAAGCGAAAAGTACTTCTCCTGTTATTTTGAATTCTGAAATTAGTTTAGCAAATGTGAGCTTTTCCTACCCTAACCAGGAAGTGAAGGTATTAAATAATATAAACTTAAAAATAAGAAAGGGTGAAACCCTAGCGATTGTTGGTATGAATGGAGCAGGGAAATCAACTCTTGCAAAACTTATTTTTGGATTTTATCCACCAAGCAGTGGGACTATTAAATATGATGAGACCATAATTAATAATAAAAATTTAAATGATATATGCCATAATAACTCAGGAGTCATGCAAAATTTTAATAGATATAAATTTTCATTTGAAGATAATATTGCTATTTCTGATTTACATAAGAAGATAGATAGAAAAAGAATAATAGCTGCGTTAGAGAATTGTGAAATGAATATAAAAGAGTTTGATGAAGGATTAAATACTATTTTATCCACCGAATTTGGGGGGATAGATTTATCAGGAGGACAATGGCAAAGATTGGCCATTGCAAGGGCGTTTTATAAGCAGAATGATGTTTTGATTTTAGATGAACCAACTGCTGCGATTGATCCTGAAATGGAATCGAGTATATACAAATCCATAAAGAAAGTAGCTTCTAATAAAACAGCCATAATAATTACCCACAGATTGGGGATAACTAACAGCGTAGATAGAATAGTTGTTTTGGATAATGGCTGCATAGTTGAGGAAGGTTCCCATGATGAACTAATGTCCTTTGATTCTAATTATAGGAAGATGTATTTGGCTCAAAAAAAATGGTATGATTTTGGGGACTAGGTTTTCAATTAGTTAATATTAAAGAAATCTAGAATGGTTATATAATGGTACCTAATGAAATTACCCTGCATATTATGGATATGCGGGGTGATATTTTTTATGGTGTATACAGTTATAATGTCAGGTGGCTTAGGCTCCAGGTTTTGGCCAAAGTCTAGGAAGAGCTTACCCAAGCAATTTTTGAAGACTGTTGGCGATAAGACGATGATTGAGTGTACGATAGATAGAATGTTAAATATAGTTTCAATGGACAAAACATGTATTGTGACTAATAAGACCTATGTGCCTATAATCCAGAATATGCTGGATATAAAAGAGGAGAACATATTTAAAGAGCCTGCAAATAAGGAGACCGCTTCATGTATAGGCCTTGCTGCAGTTAAGCTTTTAAAGAGGGATTTTGATGCTATTATGGTTGTACTTCCATCTGACCATGTTATAATTGGACAGGAGAATTTTGAAGATACATTAAAGGCAGCAATAGATATTGCAGGGGATGGGGACTACCTTGTTACAATGGGCATAAATCCAACAAGACCTGAATCTGGATATGGGTATATTGAGAGAGGGGAAGAGTTACAAAAGGGTGCATACAAGGTAAAGAGATTTGTTGAAAAGCCAAATGTTGATGTTGCTAAAAGCTTTCTAGAAAAAGGGAACTATTTTTGGAACAGTGGCATGTTTGTATGGAGAGCAGATCGCTTGCTCAGAGAAATAAAAAAATACCTCCCGGATTTGTATAAAAGTCTTATAAGAATATATGAAGCTCTTGGTACTGATGATGAAGAAAGGGTAGTCAATGAGGAGTATGGCAATATAGATGGTATATCGATAGATTTTGGAGTTATGCAGAGAACCCATCGGGCAGTGGTTCTTGAAACAAGCTTTTTATGGGATGATATAGGAAGCTTTACATCAATGGAAAGATTTCTAAGCCCTGATGAAAACAACAACGTTATATCAGCTAAGGAAGTAAGCCTCCTCGATGTAAGCAATACAACTATATTGGGAGAAAAGAGGCTTGTTGCAGGGATTGGACTTAAGGATATGCTTATCGTTGACACAAATGATGTGCTTCTTGTATGTCCAAAGGACAGATGCCAGGATATAAAGGAACTTGTAAAGAGAATGTCAAAGCAGGATGAGTTTGAGAGGTTTATGTAAATAAAGGGGAGTTGTCTTACAGTAAAGGCAGCTCCTTTAGTATAGCTAGGATAGAAAATATAAATCTTATAAGTGAAAGTTTAAAAAGAATGAGTCTTTGGTATAATGAAGATAAGGGGGATTATAGATAATTTAAAATGAAGGGTAAAATGGGGAGAATTATTCTAAATTTTGAATATGGGGGATTTAAGATTATGAAATTTGGAGATTTTAAATATGAAAGAGCAGATATAAGGGAAATCCAAGATAAATTTTATATATTAATAAATAAATTCAATAATGCAAATTCTTTTGAAGAGCAGTGTCTAATTATAAGTGAGACTAATGCTTTACGAAATGAATTTACATCGATGAAGGTTCTAAGCGAAATAAGAAAAAATTTAGGAGTAAATAAAGAGTTTTATATTAAAGAAAATGATTATTATGATGAAGCAGAGCCTATTTTTGATGGATTAGTATGTGAATATTATAAAGCCCTAGACAGCTCAAAATTCAAAGAAATGCTTAGAGAAAAATATGGAGATCAGCTGTTTAATTTAGCAGAAATGAAGATGAAGTGTGTTTCTGATGAAATAATAGAAGAGCTGCAGCAAGAGAAAAAACTAATAACAGAATATGTTAATTTAGTTGATTCTTTTAAGAAAAATTTTGAAGGAGAAGAGCTTGGAATATGGGATTTTGATCCCTATATAGATTCTCAGGATAGACTTATGAGGAAAAGAGCATATGAAGCTCAAACAGAATTATATAAAGAGCATGAAAAAGAGATGCAAAATCTATTTGATAGGCTTGTGAAATTAAGGCATAAGATGGCTCTAAAAATGGGTTATAAGAACTTTGTTGATATGGGATATGCACGTATGAACAGAATTGGCTACGATAAGGATATGGTAGCTAAATTTAGAAAGCAGATATTAGATTATGTTGTACCACTAAATAAGGAACTTATAAGAAGACAAGCTAAAAGGCTTGGAATAGAAAAGATGAAATATTATGATGAAACGGTACATTTTTTAAATGGTAACGCTAAGTTAAGAGGAAACGTTGATTCGATTATAAAGAAAGCATTAAATATGTATGAAGATTTATCAGCAGAAACAGATGAGTTTTTTAAGTGTATGGTTGAAAGAGGTCTTATTGATATTGAGAACAGGCATGAGAAAGAAGAAGGCGGATACTGCGAGTATATGCCTAAATATAAAGCACCATTTATATACTCTTTGTATAAAGGAACTATTGATGATTTTAATGTAATTACCCACGAAGTTGGACATGCTTTTCAAAATTATCTATGCAAAAATTATGAGATGCCAGAGTATTGTATGGCATCTGAAGATGTAAGTGAAATTCATTCTATGAGTATGGAGTTTTTAACTGAACCATGGGTAAAAGACTTTTTTGGTGAAGATGCAGAAAAATACATGTTCTCTCATATGTGTAATGCATTATGTCTGGTAGCATATATTGCTGTAGTTGACGAGTTTCAGCATTTTGTTTATGAGAAACCTGAGGCAACACCTGAAGAGAGAAATAATTTCTGGAGAGAGCTAGAAAAGAAGTATCTTCCATATAGAGATTATGAAGAGAATGAATTCCTTGATAAAGGTGCATATTGGCTGCGCCAATCTCATATTTTCTGGGGACCTTTTTACTATATTGATTATGCATTAGCCCAGGTTGAAGCATTTGATTTTTGGAATAAAGCTAAGAAAAATAGAGAAGAGGCTTGGCAAGATTATATGAAAGTGTGTAGAACAGGTGGAAGCAGACCTTTTATAGAGATTGTAAAGATAGGGAACTTAAAAAATCCTTTTGAAGAGGGAAGTATTAAAGAGATTGTTGAATCTATTGGTAAATGGGTAATTGATGTTGAAGAACAATTAAGATAAATGAATTATTTATATAGATTATAAAAATACTATTATATTATAAACCTCCATCATATTAAAATGTAAAATAATATGCCGGGGGTTTTTGTGTATAATGAAAATATAGAAGTAGAGTTTTATTATATTCTTAATAGTTAAGCAATTCCCATAATATTGTGGAAATTTTTATAATTAATATGAGAGTTAAATGCTTTAAAATAGAATTATACAAAATCGATTGGAGGTTATAATATGAAGGGTAAAATTCAAAAATTTGCCGGTGCAATGATGATACCAGTAATTTTATTCGTAATTGTTGGTTTTTATGTTGGAATCGGAAGTGCATTCACAAACTACATTTTAACTCCTAAAACATTTCTTCATACTCTGTTTTCAATGTTTGAAAGCATAGGATTTATGGTAATGAGGTTTTTACCATTTTGGTTTGCAGTAGGTATTTCCTTTGGATTGGCAAAAAAGGAAAAGGGTTGGGCAGCCTTTGGCGGACTAGTAATGTTCTTTGCATTCAATACTTGTATTAGTACATTTGCAGGGGCACATGGTTGGAACGCAGATACAACAAGTGTTGAGAACTTAACTAAGAATCTTGGATACACACTACAAAAGGCTCAGAACTTTAATGCATTATGGACAAAAATAGCAGGAATATTCACATTTGATATGGGCATATTTAGCGGAATTATAACAGGTATAACAACTTCATTCATACACAACAAGTGGTGTGAGAAGGAATTTAAGGGCGCATTCTCATTCTTCAGCGGCCCAAGATTTGTAATAATATTAATAACATTGTTTGTAATCCCATTATCAGTTGCAACTTACTATATATGGCCATTCTTTGCAGCAGGATTACAGGCTATAACAAAGTTAATAACAACTTCAGGACTTTTTGGTACATTCCTATTTGGAACAGCTGATAAATTGCTTCTTCCATTTGGTATACATCACTTAATAGCATTCCCAATAGAGTATACACGTGTTGGTGGTACAATGACTATTGATGGTGTTGTATATGAGGGAGTTAGAAATATAATGAACGGTCAAGCTGCATCAGCAGGAGCTCTTGGATATATAACAAGAAACTTTACATCAGGTAGAATACTGTTCCAGCTTGGAGGACTTCCAGGAGCAGCTTATGCAATATATAAGACAGCTAAACCTGAAAATAAAAAGAAGGTTGCATCATTAGTACTTCCAGCAGCACTAACATTAATGTTTGTTGGTATATCAGAACCAATTGAGTATACATTCTTGTTTGTAAGTCCAATACTTTACTTCCTTGTACATGCACCATTAGCAGGACTTGCATATGTTTTAACTGAAATATCGAAGGTATCAATCAATGGACATGCATTGTTCTTCATGATTCCGAACCTATTCCAGATGCAAAAGGTACATGCTTGGTCATTGTTAATACTTGTTCCTATATACTTTGCACTATACTATTTCATATTCAGAGCATTAATATTAAAGCTTAACCTAAAGACACCAGGTCGTGGCGATGATGAAAATGAAATAAAACTTTACAAAAAGAGTGACTACAACGAAAAGGTAGCTGAAAAGAAGGAAAACAAAGGAAAGCTTCCTGAAAGAATAGTTGAAGCTTTTGGCGGAGCTGATAACATCGATGATGTTACAAACTGTGCAACCAGACTTAGAGTAATAGTTAAGAATGAAGCACTTGTTGCAAGTGATGCTGAATGGACTTCAAACCTTGAGGCTCATGGTGTAGTTAGAAGTAAAAAAAGCTTCCAGATTATATATGGACCGAGAGTAATAACTGTTGCATCGCAGGTAAAGGATGTACTTGGAATAAACTAAGCTTATAATAGTATTGAAAATTGACTTAATATATAAATCGCAATAAAGATTTTAATAATGTACATTGCGATTTATGAATCAAGGAATATGATTTTGTATAAATGTTTATGGTCAAGCAATGTAGAATCATTTAGGCGAAACATATAGATGAGACTATGCAAGTGGGAGTTAGCGGTATTACCGCTAACCCCATGTTGCGTTTAAAAAAGAATTAATATAAGGGTGGTTGTATGGCGAAAAATAACAACACTTATGAAGTTGATTGTAATTATAGCAGTTCCTTTGACAAAAGTTTTATGGAAAGGCTTTATAGCTATAGGAGTCAAATGAAAAGAGATCTTGAAACACTTATTAGTATTAATTCTGTTAGAGATCTAGATTCCAGCTGCCAAGGAGCTCCCTTTGGAAAAGGGATCAGAAAATGTTTTGATAAGGTAATAGAAATAGCTGTTAGAGAAGGCTTTAAAGTTGAAGATTTTGATGGTTATGCAATGCATATTGAATATGGTGATGGGGAAGATACAATTGGTATATTAGGACATCTGGATACTGTTGATGCAAAGTATAGTAGTGAATGGAATACAAACCCCTTTGAATTGGTAGAAAAAGATGGATTCTGGTATGGCAGAGGGGTTAATGATGATAAGGGACCAGTGCTGGGATGTCTTTATATTTTGAAGGTCTTAAAGGAGCTTAATTATAAATCAAACAAAAAGATAAGATTAATACTGGGTGGAGCAGAGGAAACTACATGGGAATGTATGAGATATTATTCTGAACACAATAAGATGCCAGATATGGGTTTCTCACCAGACTGCGACTTTCCGATTGTTAACTGTGAAAAGGGTATAATAAAGTGTGAATATGAAAAAGAATTAAAACCGCAGTTAGATGGAATTAATAATATTGTACAGATTAAGTCAGAGCTAAATATTGATGCAGTGTGTTCAAATATTAAGATATATGTTGATTCAAGGGATATTAATGGATTGAGAAGCTGTCTTCAAAGAGCTTCTAGTGTTAGAAAGACGGATAATTTGATAGAGATAGAGTATGAAGGTATATTTGCCCTAAGCAGGAACCCCCATAAAGGTGAAAATGCCATTTTTAAATTTGTAGATGATTTTATAAATGTTAAGGGATTAAACTCAGAGGGTAATTATATTATCAATATACTTGATAGTTATTTTAACCACAGTATATATGGGGAAAGAATGGGACTCTTCCATGAAGATGCTGAAACTGGAAAAACAACAAGTAATCTAGCATATGTAGAATTTTTAAACCAAAAGCTTTTAATTGGATTCGATTTTAGGTATCCTAAGGGTATAGATAAAAAGCGTATATTAAACAGATTAACTGATGTTGCTGAAAAAACGGGAATGGGTTTTAATGTGATAAAGGATTTGGATTTGTTATATGTTTCAGGAGATAGTGAGCTAATTAATAAGTTAAGCAAAAGCTATGAGAAGATAACAAATAAAAAGGCTCTTCTTTTTACAAAGGGAGCAGCTAGCTATGCAAGAACTATGAAAAACTGTGTAGGCTTTGGTCCATCCTTTGAAGAGGATAAACCAAACTCCCATAAGCCAAATGAATGTATCAACATTAATAATTTATATAAAGCTCTTGAAATTTATTATGAAGCAATAAAGGGGTTAACAAGCAATTAAACCTTAGAAAGGGGGCACTGCCAATGCTGCATACTCGAACCTTGCAAATAGCAAAAATTTTACTTCAATCTCAGGATAACATTACAATTGCTGATATTGCAGAAAGATTAAATGTTTCCTATAAGACCATAAGAAATGATTTTAATGATGTTGATAAGTTCCTTTCTGAAAGGAACCTTGAATTAAACAGAAAATCAGGGGTGGGAGTCTCGGTAATTGGGGATGAATCCTTAAAGCTAAAGGTAATAACAGAAATTAATGAATTAAAGCTGGAGAATAACAGCTATGGTTCTAAGGATAGACAGCTTTATATACTTTATTTGCTTTTAAACAAGAGAAGGATAACCATTAACTCTTTGGAATATCAATTTTATATAAGCAGACCTTCTGTCTATAAGGATCTTGAAGAGGCTAGGAAATGGCTTCATGAAAGGGAGATTGAGGTTTTAAGAAGCAAGCAGAAGGGATATGTTATAGAGGGCGGAGAAAAAAGAATAAGAAGGGCTATCTTTGACTGGATACTATTAAAGGAAAAGCAGGAGGAAAGACTCTATATCGCAGAAAATGATGTGCCTGGGCAATCCTTTGATAGTGAATTCATAAAGCATCTGTTTTCTAAAAGCAGTGATTTTTTTGAAGGTGTAAGTGAGCACAAGATAAGCCAAATTATTTCTTTAATAGAGCATGAATTTGGGGCTAAATTTGTACCACAGGATGCTAAACGATTAAGAATAAAGTTTTCAATAAACATTATGCGAATTAAAAAGGGATATTATTGCACCATGAGGGAAAACACCCTTGAGGATTTAAAAAAGCTTGATAATTATAAAATGATGGCAAAAATAACAGAGGCAATAGAAAAGAGCTTTCAGATTGAGCTTACAGAGGATGAAGCAGGATATTTTTTTGGAATAATAGTTGCATCTAAAACGCACAAAGAAAATAAGAAATGGAATATAGCAGATGACTTTTTAGAAATAAACAAAGAAATAACAGGGGAAATTGCAAAGCTTGTTTACGAGCAGTACAACATAAGGGATAAGGAAAACTTCTATAATGGCATATTCCATCATTTAAAATCTGTTGCAAACAAGATTAATTATGGACTGGATTTTTATAATCCGCTAGAGGATGAAGTTGAAAGAAATTTCCCTGAGATATTTAAGCTTGCCAGTAAGTCTGCACCTATAATAAAAAAGTTTTATGATTATGATATATCAAAGGGTGAAATTGGATATATAGCCCTTCATATTGCCGCGGCTATAGAGAGGAGCAAGCTCCCATTAAGAACCTATGTGATTTACAATAACAGTTATGCTGAAGTTAAACTGATAATGGAGATACTCAAGAATAACATATCACAGATAGATATAATAGGAGCATTCCCATCATCCTTAAGCAGTGATATAAATTTTGAAGAAGTTGATTTGATTATTACCAATAGTAATATGAAGTTGAATACAAATGTTAAAACCATTGTGCTTCCATCATTACCTGTGGAGGAAGATATACAAAATATCGGTAATTTGATAAGAAGCGCCTTTGAGAATATGAATCTAAAGATGATAAAAAAATGCCACAACTAAAGGTAATTTTATTATAAATTACAGGTACTACATCATGTTAAAATTGAAATATAGGATAGATTAATCTCACTAAAGATTCCACATGTGGTGCTGTGCGGTTAATAAATCAAGGAATATAATTTCATATAAATACTTAGTATCGGACATTGTAAAAGCATTTATATGAAGCATACAGATTAGAGTTTTGATTATGAAAGGGGATATAATAAATGAAACATATTAAAATAGCAGCAGGACTTGCACACGTTAATTATGGTAATATTGCAGGTGTTGTAAAGGAAGCAGTTGATGCAGGTGTTGATTATGTACATTCCGATGCAGCTGATATGTATAACCTTAAGAACATGCAGCTAATGGGAGGACATCAAATAATCGAAGGTATTAGACCAGTTACTGATAAGCCAATAGAATGCCATATATATACTATAGAATGTGACAGACTTTTTATAGAAAAGCTTGCAGATGTAAAAACAGATATGCTAATATTACCTGCAGAAAATTTTATAGGAGCACCTTTAGCATACATCATAAACTACTGTAGAGAATTTGGAATTAAAATAGGATTAACAGTGGGATGCTACACACCACTATCCTTTGTTGAAGAGTCCATATACGATATAGATCGTCTGCATATAGTTATGCATGGGGTAGATGAAACTGATGGTCAGGATAACTGGGGCTGGAGAAAGTCTGCAATCGACCTTATAAAAAGAGCAAGAAAAATGATAGATGAAAAGAATCCAAAATGTGAGCTTGCAGTTGATGGAGGATTACGCTACAATAACATGGACCCTGTTGTAGAATGCAATCCAGATGTAATTATATTATCATCTGCAATATTCAAGGACCCAGATGGTATAGCAGCAGGGGTTAAAAAGTGTAGACAGGCTATTGATAGTGCTGCTGAGAAGTACAACCTTAAATAATTATATATGCAGTGATTTTATTATACAGGCCTGTTGTTAGATGTTTAAGCAACAGGCTATGTTTTTAGTAACCACATAAACAAAGCAAAGATTTTATTATATTCTACCTTTTTAAACATCCTAGAGTCAAACCAGTTTTGCATAGCTGTTTGAAAAGGTGGAATGTAAAGAATATTATTACTTTGTATATAGATGCCTGAGAGAGTGGGGAGATATATGAAATATAAACTATTTGTCACAGATATGGATGGAACACTTCTTAATTCAAACAAGGAAATAACTAGAGAAAACAAAACAGCAATTAACAGACTAATTGAAAATGGAATTGATGTGGTACTTGCTTCTGGAAGGCATCCGGCTTTGCTTAAGGAGTTTCCTAGAAAATTAGGTCTAAAGACACCTGTTATTGGCTGTAATGGTGGGGTAATAAAGGATTTAGGGACAGAGGAAATCCTTTATATGAGTGAAATGAAGATGGAATCTGTTATAAAAGCCATTGAAATAGCTAATAAGTATAATATTGATTTTTGGATTTATGAAAAAGATAATATATTTTACAACAGAGAAACTGACAGGGTAAATAAGCATCTTGAGAATAACAAAACTGCTTCTAAGGATGAAATTGTACCAATGATGAAGTTTAACAGCATTTCAGACTTGACTGAAGACTCAAGAAAAATTATAAAGGTACTGTTTATACTTATTGGACATGAGGACGCTAAAGAAAAACTATTTTGCGAGCTTACAAGAATTCCTGATATTGAGTTTTGCCAATCAGATAGTGTATTGATAGATGTTATGAATAAGGGTATAAGCAAGGGAAGTGCAGTGAAGCTGTATGCAGAAAAAAAGGGAATTAGAAGTGAAGAGATTATCGCAATAGGGGACAACGATAATGATACCTCAATGATAGAATATGCAGGCTTGGGAATTGCTATGGGAAATGCAGAAGAGGACACAAAAAAGGCTTCACAGTATGTTACCAAGGATTGTGACAGCAATGGCTTTGGTGATGTTGTGGATAAGATTCTAAATGGAGAACTATAAGTGTTATAAATATTACTAAGATTATTTATGGGGTGAGGATTGTGTTTAAAAATTTATTTAAAAAGAATAAGGAACAGTATGAATTCGCAGCACCAATGAAGGGTAGATTATTAAGCATTTCAGAAGTACCTGATCCAGCTTTTTCAGGTAAAATGATGGGGGATGGCTTTGCTATTGAACCTGTTGACGGAAATGTTGTTTCACCGGTTGATGGAAAAATACAAATGGTTTTCCCAACAAAGCATGCAATAGGCATTGCAGCGGATAATGGGTTAGAGATACTGGTACATTTCGGTTTGGATACAGTCACATTAAACGGTGAAGGCTTTGAAGTACTTGTTGTTGAAAATCAGACAATAAGAAAAGGAGAACCAATGCTTCGCGTGGATATTGACAGCATAAGAGGTAAGGTTCCATCTTTAGTTTCTCCTGTAGTTATAACAAATTTAAATGGAAAAGAGATCGAACTGACTCAAAAAGGAAATGTTGAAAAAGGCGAAACAGTTATCCTAAAAGTAAATAATTAAAATAGGTGGCAGTTATTTGAGCTATGAGATAGATGACAGGCACTTGAGTTTTGAGTTGTTTAATCAAAAGCATCGTTAGATGCTTTAATTAAACAACTCAAAACTCAAGTGCCTGTTACCTTTGGTCACCTTAAAAAAATGCCGTGCACTGGATAAGTGAGAAAAATCTCACCCATCCGCTGCACGGCATTTTATATATCATTAGAAGGATTCTCTTATAATATTTTGTAAGTCTTCCTTTGAACCAAAGGGTAAGAATCCAAGAACAGGACAATTTAAAATTGTTTCTAGCTGTTCAGCTGTCACTTTAAAATCCCTTAGTGTAACATTAAGATTAATAACTTTAAGGAAATTAACTATTTCTATATAAAGTCCTTCAGCAGCTATTTCATCAGATGCTTCCTTTAAATTTGGGTTGAATATGCGAGCAACCTTTGCAAATTTCTCCACATTATTCTTCCACTGCTGCTTTATAAATGCAGGGAATACAATTGCAAGAGTTTCTCCATGTGGTATATGTGCTACCCCTCCTATTATTTCTCCAAGTGGGTGTGGTGCTGCTGCTCCTGCATTTGCAAGGCTTGTACCAGCTAATGTATCTGCCATTGCGAGGTTACTTCTATATTCCATGTTTTTACCCTCTACAAGAACCTTTGGAAGGTTGTTACATACTAACTTAATAGCTTCAAGAGCTATTATTTCTGTGAACTTTGAGTTTCTTGGGTTTATATAGCTTTCAAAGGCATGGCTAAAGGCATCAAAACCAGTTGAAGCAGTAATTCTTGGAGGAAGTGTAACCATAAGCTCAGGGTCTATTATACACTCCTTGGTAAAGTTATCTGGGTGAAATATTGTGTTTTTTGCATCACCATGGGATATAACTGCGGCTTGAGTTACCTGACTTCCTGTACCTGATGTTGTTGAAACAGCTATTATTGGAAGTCCCTTAGGTGATAGAGGAGCATAATGCTCAAAGGGGCTTGTATAGGTATTAAATACATAATCCCAATCTATAGTCTCAAGACCATTTGTTAAGGCAATTATTTTTGCAGTGTCTATGGATGAACCGCCTCCAACAGCAAGAACAACCTCAACGTTGTTTTCCTTTGCAAGCTTAAAGCCCTTTTCTACAATTTCTACTGAAGGGTTTGGAATTACACCATCAAAATGTGTTACCTCTATATCAGATTTTGATAATATATCAATTACTCTATTGAAAAGCCCATCTAGAGGTGGTTCCATTGGTGTTGTAACTAGAAGGCACCTTGTGCCATACTTTTTTACTATGGAGCCCAGCTCGTTTAATCTTCCTTCTCCAAAGTGAATTCTGCTTGGTTGATAAAAATTAAAATTCATTATGAATTACCTCCATTACACATAGTTTATCTAATAAATCTATAATACATTAATTTCAATGCAGTATATAAAATAAAAATTTACACATATATGTGGTAAAAATTATATGAATTATTTTAGTGATTACCACTTTAATAAGGAAAGATAACTAGAAGAAAAGAATGTGTAAAGGGGTATTATAAAATAAGAGAGATAATATATATTTTCAGGAGTTGATATAAATGAGATTTTTAATTGATTCAGCAAATATGAACCATATAAATGATGCGCTCAAAATGGGAGCAGCAGGAGTTACAGCAAATCCTTCAATGTATGTTAAAGAAAATGTGGATTTCTATACCTTTATACAAGACATAAGAAAAAGTACTGATGGAATTGTAACAGCTGAGGTAATGGAAGGCAGCATAGAAAAAATGCTTGAGGATGCAGAAAAAATAATTGAAATATCTAAGGATATAATTATTAAAGTTAATTTTTCAAAAAGAGGACTAGAGTTCATCAAGGAGCTTAATAAAAGGGGAATAAAAACTGCTATGACACTGATATTTTCAGTAAGTCAGGCAATGCTAGCAGTTGAAGCAGGAGCCGATTATATATTCTTCTTTATTGGTAGAAATGAAAACACAGGAGTGGATGGACTAGAAGTTCTAAATTGCATCTGCAGCATAATAAAGGAAAAGGGTTATCAAACTAAAGTAGTAGCAGCAAGTATAAAAAATCCTTATCATGTTGAAGAGTCTGCAAAGTGTGGAGCTGATTATGCAGCAATTCCATATGACATGCTTAATAAGGTATGCTATAACAGCTTGACAGAAGAAGGGGCAGCAGATTTTACTAGGGATTGGGAAAAACTGGGTATATAAAACCTTTTTGTTGTTCCTAGTGATATGCACGTGGTATCTTATCAAATTGCCTTAAAAATACCTGAATTTTTGCTAGAACTCAAGGGCCTGTTACCTTAAACAGAAGGCACCTACTACCAAATTATGTGTAGTAAGTGCCTTTTTTATATGTTTAATACTAATATTTCAGCTTGTCAAACTGCTTTAAAAATGCTTGAATCTTTTCTAATATTTTATCTGTACCAGCTTCAAGCTTGGATTCGATATTAATTGGAAGTACTGGATCATGAAGGGACATTCTTATAAGACACCAGCCTGCTTCATCACTATTGCTGCAGTTTACACGAACTCCTTCATAGCTATTTGGAGCAATACTCCAACCCGATGTACTATTAACAAACTCTTTGAAAGCCTCAAGCACCTTAGTACCGTATTCAACAAAATTCTTTTCTTCTATTTTAACCCTTATCTCCTTTGAAGAAAGTGGTTCCGCAAGGGAATCTATAAGGCTGTGAAGAGATTTGCTTTCCTTTCTAAGCTGAGCCATCTTAATTATAATTTTTACTATTAAGTATGCTCCATCATCAAGGAAATAGTTCTCTTTTAATGCAGCATGACCACTTGTTTCAATTGCAAGGTGGGATTTTTGACCAGCATTATTTAACCTTATTGATTCATTTATAACGTTTTTATATCCTCTTTTGAATCTGTGGTGGATTCCGCCAAGTGATTCAATATATTCTGATAGCTCATCTGAGGTAACTGAATCTGTAACTATTGTTGTTCCTGGATTTTCCTCAAGAACTATATGAGATATAAGAGCTATAAGTCTGTTTCTGTTTATTATTTCTCCCTTTGAATCAACAACAGCAGCTCTATCAACATCGGTATCAAATATTATACCAAGGTTCGCCTTATTATCAAGAACGCACTTTTTAATAGAGAGCATTGCCTCTTTATCCTCTGGGTTTGGTATATGGTTTGGAAATGCTCCATCTGGCTCTAAAAATTGGCTTCCAGTTACATCTGCGCCAAGTGGCATAAGCACCTTTTCAACGAAGAAGCCTCCAGAACCGTTTCCAGCATCAACAACAATCCTTGTGTTGATCAAAGGCTTTTCCTCTCCTGCTGTCAACCTTATTTTATTTACAAGTATTTCAGAGTAGCTATCCATAAGGTTAGTTTTATTTATAAACGTATCGCAATTCATTATTTCCTTTGTCGCATATTCTGAATCTGCATATTCCTCAGCAAGTGTGAGTATCTTTTTTACATCTTCTTTTTCAAGGGCACCATTCTTTGTAAAGAATTTAAGTCCATTTCTGTTATAAGGAAGATGTGAAGCGGTAATCATAATAGCACCATCAGCTTCAATTCCATCGATTATTGTACTCATGAACATTGCAGGCGTTGAAGCCAGGCCGCAATCCAGTATTGATGAATTGGTTATACATATACCATCAATAATCCCTTTTTTTAATGAATATCCAGATAGTCTACTATCATTTCCAATAGCTATATTTAATAAAGTCTTACCTGTTTTCTCCTTCAACCAGTTTGTAAAGCTTAATCCTATTAGCTTTGCATGATAGGATGTAAAATTAACCTTTTCTCCTTCTATTCCTTCAAGGGCAATACCTCTTACATCGTTGCCGTTTTGTAGTGATAGAAAATCGCCTTTCATGAAATCACCCCTTATGATTAAATATTTGGTATGTCATTCTTAAATTATAATATTTATGCATATACCCTTCAACATTTATAGTTATAATAATATTTCCCTATTGAAACGGTAACCAGTAACTATGCCTCTAAACCCAGTGTGTTCAAAGGTTTGAGGCTGTTAAAAAACTGCCACAATATAAAGGTAATTTATATACAACTCTAAGTCATTGTAAAGGCTATTATTAGTTATTATAATAAAAATGATGAAAAATGCAAATAAGGTCAAATATTTAAATCAGATAATTCTATAAATGGAGCTGTCCCACAACATTTGTCCCAAGGTGACAGGCTCTTGAGTTTTGAGTTATTTAATCAAAAGCATAGTAAGATGCTTTAATTAAATAACTCAAAACTCAAGTGCCTGTTACCTAAGAATATAAGGCACAACTTTCTTTGTGCGACACCCCCTTTTACAAATTATACAAAGACAGAAAAGGAGAATGACCATGGAAAACTATATATCAAGGGATAAATCAGAAATCTTTAAGGACTATTTTTTAATAACTATAGGTGGGTTTTTAATGGCCCTTTCAGTAAATATGTTTTTAAAGAGATACACATTGGCCCCAGGAGGAATAACTGGATTATCAGTAGTAATGAACAAGCTTCTTGGAATTCCAATAGATTTTGTTTACTTTGGAGTAAGTATACCCCTTCTTATTCTAGGAATTAAGGTTTTAGGTAAATCATTTGGGATAAAGACACTATATGTAACGATAGTAAGCCCACTGTTTATTAGAATAATCCCAGAGATAAAGCTGTTTGATAATATAATCCTGTCAGCAATATTAGGAGGACTTCTTGTGGGCACAGGAATCGGTATTGCATTGATTAGAAAATGTACAACAGGTGGAACTGATTTAGCAGCAGCTCTATTAAATAAAATGATTCCAAAGATAAAGATACCTGTTTTTCTATTTATGTTAGATGGATTTGTGGTAATAAGCTCAGGTATTGTAAGTCATGATTTTAGAAATGCTATTTACTCAATGCTATCCCTATTAGTAATAATAAAGACAATAGACTTTATGCTAAAGAAGTTTTCTAGGTGATAGATTTTTGAGATACTCATAAAAGATTCCCAATTAGGCACATGAAAAATAATAAAATAGTCAGATTGCGAAGTAATTTTGATTGTTTTCTAGGCACTCAAGAACGCGCATACTGATTGTATGTAAGTGATTGAGTAACGACGAAAAGAATCAAAAGGACGAGTAAGATGAC
>DAMCZI010000004.1:0-188716 GCA_032095175.1 Clostridiaceae bacterium | reverse complement strand
TGGAACGGTCTTTAAAGGTACAAACTAACTACTACGTTACGTCGCATAATCCCTAAACTATGAATTAATGCAGAATACTATTATTTCTTTCTTAAATTAGGTGAGTCTATGAATAATCCAGAAACGTAGTGTTTGTCATCCTTGTTACTAAAAACAAACTGTACTAGTGCATCCTTAGGCTCATCTGTAAATTTTGCTTTATATACTATAATAATATATTTGTCCTTAGTATCTATTCCATAGTATTCCTTTGATTTATAATCTCCAATCTTGCTTTTGCATAGATCCTTTAATTTATTGAAAGCATCCTGAGTGAACTTTTCCTTCATGGTTTCATCGAAATCCTTTGAAAACTTTTCATAATCTCCCTCATTTAATGCTAAGAGCATCTCTTCTGCAATGGGATCGGAATATTCCCTTACCTTTTCTACATCAACCTTTGAACCGCCTTTACAACCTATAAAGGTTAAAGCAGTAATTAGAGAAATTATTATAATTGTAATAAGCTTGAATTTTTTCATTTATTTTTCCCCCTCTTATGCCTTCTTGATTTCATTTTCACAGGAAGGCATGGTGAATATTCTCTTTGACTTAAGTATGAATACAAAGCTTAGAATTCCAACAAGTGCAATTAAAGATTCTGTTATCCACATATTACGAACTGACATACTAATAAGTGGTATCATGAAATCTGCGAGGGTGTGCAGTCCAATACAGTATAAAATATAAAGCTTTTTATTATACATAATTCCGTATAGTAAAATAAGTGACAGAGCTATATGAAATATGATAACAAAAAATCTTTCTACACCAGATGCAAGGAACATATCAGGACTGAGGGTTAGTAAAGCTGATAAAGATCCTTCTGGCTTAACAGATCCCATATTTATTGCGGCGCTGTATATTATGTTTGCAATACTGGATATTCCAACCAACAATATTGCTTCGATTCCGCCATGACCTATCCCGTAGGCAATTCCGTTTTTCCACTCCAAAACATCTTTGAGTATGAACTTCATACCAATATACCTTCCAGCAGTTTCGAAAAGTGCTGCGGTAAGTGCCATTATAAACATAAGGACTATTGGGTTTAACAATGCGAATCCCCTGTACCAGGTTGTTAACTGTATGGCTGATAAAATAGGCAGTCTAATAACTCCCTGGAATATAAAAAACATAAGGGCTCCTATAAGTACAGCCTTAATGGATATCCTATATTTTTTGTACATATATATTGTCAATGCTACAGGAAAACCAACTGAGAGTATAAGAGAGATGACCATAAAGAATATAGATAATCCCTTTACCATTAAAACACCTCCAATAAAATTTATGTAATTACAATTCTAATTATTAATCTTTAAAGGTCTCTTTAAGCCAATTAATTTTACCGCAATTTGGACATTTGAGATATTTACCTTTTTTACCTCCATTTAAAGTAAAAAGGTCTTTAATGAAACCGATTGAAAATTTATAGTGGCATTTTGAACATAAATAAGCACTATTTTCTTTATGATAATAAACAAGTGATAATAGAAGTATTAGTGAAATCATTGTAAATATTAATGGACTAATTCCACCAATAGACACTGCAATTGGAAACCCAGATAAAGTGATCAATAAATAGCACCCTATAAAAATATATGTCATAATATCTGTCTTCTTATGTTTTTCTTTTTTTCCCAGAAGAGTATTTATCTCATCAATGCTTTTAATTTTAATATTACCTGTATCTTTAAGCTGCTCTGCGATTACCTGTAATTTCTCTTTACTTTCTGTTAGATTTTCAATTTGTCCATCTAATTTTTTTTGCTGCTCTTTTAAAATTTCTTCAAGAAATTCATTGTTTGAATTCCCGTGCACAATTGATTTAATTTCATTAAGAGTAAAACCTAATGTTTTATAAAGACAAATACATTTTAGTATAGTTAAGTCATCTTCTGTATAAAGCCTTCTTCCACCTTCGCTTAATTCAGAGGGCTTTAATAGTTCCTCTTTGTCATAATACTGAACTGCTCTTACACTCACATTGCATTTTTTTGCTGCTTCTCCAGTAGTAAACATTTCCTTCATATTTATCACCTCAATCATATCTTAGACTATTACTTAGAGTCACAAGCAATACCTTACCTAAGGTAACAAAGTAATTTTTTTAAAAGAATTTTTGGATTATATATAAAAGAGAAAAAATATATTCTAAAAACATCCCGTACCTTTCCTTAATTAGGTAGATAAGTTAAGCTATACTTATTATAAAATAAAAAATATCAAAAGAGTTAAATTTAATATAAAAAATTTTGGCTTTGCGAAACTATACGTCGGTAAAACTGTTATATATATATGAAGGGGTGAGATAATGGACAAAAACTTGAATGCTTATGAAGAGCCCAAGGGAGATAATAAAAAGACCTTTGAGACATTCTTTAGAAAATATTATGGCGCCATAAAAAATTATATAACAAGACTTATGGGATATAGAGAAAATGGAGAAGAAATAACCCAGGAGGTCTTCATTAAGCTTTATAAAAATATGGAATCAGTTCACCCCAAGAGCATCAAAGGTTGGCTTTATACTGTAGCTCATAATGAAACAATAAACTACATGAAAAGAAAAAAGGATGATGTATATCTTGATGAGCAGGGTATGGAGAACATAATTGATAGTAAACATTTGATGGATATGAATAGGCACTATGACAGGAAAATGATACTAGAGATATTTAAAAGACTTCCTAAAAATCAGGCATATGCAATTTATTTAAAGGATGTTCGAGGCTTAAGCTATATGGAGATAGCAGAGAATTTGGGAATATCCTATGAGGCGGTTAAGTCCCTGATATTTAGAGGAAGACAGTGCTTTATAAAATATTATGAGGAGTTGAACAGTGATGAGTTGTAATGATATGAAGGAGTCGTTGGTACTTCTTGTAGATGGAGAACTGGATGAAGCAGAGGCTGAAATTATAAAGAAACATATAGCCGATTGTAAAGAGTGTAAAAGTGAATACGAAAAATTAATTTTCATGAAAAAGGCATCAAGAAAAGAATACGCTGCAATAGAGAAAATAATTGGCATAAAGGAAAATGTTCATCCTGAGTTGCATACTCCTCACAAAAATATAATTGGATGGAGGAATTTGGGCATGAAAAGAAAAGTAGCTGCAGTGTTTGCAGCAGTGTTATTGCTTGTAGCATTTTTCACTCCCTTTGGAGGACGTTCTATGGCAAAAAATATGGGAGAATGGTTTAAAAAAATAAGCTTTGTTGGTAATAAAGAAAATGTAGAAAATGAGGGCAGCTTTACGTATAATTATATTGCTGATATTGATCCAGAAGAAATAGAAAGTCATTTACAAAAAACCAGTGATTTTGCTTTAATTAAGGAAGTTTATGAAGAGAGAGATAAAAAGTTAATGGAAATTAACAATATTTCTGACAGAGATGAATATGAAAAAAGAGCAGCAGAAATAAGAAAAGAAGCTAGAGAAAAGATAAAAAAAATAGATATGCAGGGTATGGGTATTTCAATTCCAGGTTATAAGTGTATACTATATAAAAACGTGGAGGAAGCTAGAAAAAAATCAGAAATGAAAATTCCAATGCCCCAGTATATTCCAGGAAATATGAGCTTATCTGATGTTAGTGTATCGGGATATCCAGATGCTAAAACTATTTATAAATCTAAGTCTGCTTTTGTTGAATATGCATCAGATATAAGGAATGATGAAGAATACAACAAAAATAATTATGAGTTTGTAAGACTATATGTGGGATATCAGCCATATGTAGAAAATGAAAAGTTTTATTTGGAACATGAGATAAGAGAGGAAAATCCTAACATGAGTGATAAGGATATTAAAGAAATGGTAGACAATAATTTTAAAGAGGAGAGGCATACAACCCATTTCTCAGAGAATGTAAAACTTAAACCCTTTAGTATGAATGGATATGATGGATATGAATTATTTAATAAGTCAAGATTTGATGACACATATCAACTAGTACTATGTGTTAAAATGGATAAGGAAAGTTTTTCCGCACAGGGGGAATTCCGTCTTAAGGAAAATAGTGATAGTGTAATAAAAAATGTTGAGAATGAATTAAGAAAAACTTTAGAATCATGTTTAAAATAGGGGATTAAATAAAACCTCAGCCTATAGAAGCATCAATAGATTTGTGTAAATACATCTATGAATGCCCCTATAGGCTGAGGTTTAACATATTTTAAATAGAGGTCTTTGATTAAATATATCTTAAAGGAAGAGCACCAATGGGACTTCGTGAAGTTTTAAAATCGCTAAATAGAGTTAATTGTTGACAGGAATAAGCTTAACATCTTTATTACTTGATATAGATAGTTGGAGTTTCCCTCTAGCATTATTGCCGACTATTTTAATTCTACTTTTACCATTAATCAAATTCACATCCCTATTTCCAGAAGTGGATTGCTCTAAAATGTTGATAACCTCATCATCTGGGTTTATTAATACTACTTTGAATTTACCGGATGATATTTCGGAGGTATACTCTATATTTACAGAAGTGTCTTGGCTTGTCTCTAATTTCCATATTGTGTCCATACCAGTGAAAGTAAACTCCAAGCTTGTTTTATTATCCTCGTTAGTGCCTACTTTGTTTAAAAAGGAATAACTGTCACCTTTAGAAGCTATTTTTGAATTATCGTTATATATGCTGCGCTGGTAATTTCCTGCATATGAACCCGTTATTAAAGTCCTTATACCTATAACAACAGCACAGAGCAGTATCAATGATAATATACCTATTATTAGATTTTTTTTTGATTTCATAAAATACCTCTCCAATACTAAATATAAATTTATTCCAATAATAACATATAATAGAATTAACTTAAACATTTAATCTTCCTAATTATAAAATGATAATGTGCATATATGCATATTAAAGCATTTACTTAAAGGATTTGGGGTTTTTTATTATTATAAAATATGTTTAACATTTATTCTATATTATGGTAGAATCAAAAATAAAGCTATATACAAAGTAAAGATTCTACAATGGTTGTTGTGTGATTAATGAATTAAGGAATGTGATTTCGCATAAATGTTCAGGGACAAGCAATGTAGAATCATCTATATGAAACATATAATACAAAAATGATAGATTTTGAGGGGATATAGGGATGGATAATGCTTTAAATCATTTTGATGAAAAGGGAAAAGCAAGAATGGTAGATGTAAGCGAGAAGTCTGACACCCTAAGAGAGGCTATAGCAAAAGGCACGATAAGAATGCAAGCCTCAACTTTGAATATTATAAGGGAAGGCAGGATGGAAAAGGGAGATGTTCTTGGAGTAGCAAGGGTTGCTGCTGTTATGGCATCAAAGAAAACCTCAGATGTTATACCCATGTGCCATCCATTATTTATTACAGGCTGCGATATTGAGTTTACTTTAGAGGATAAAGAAAATGCTGTAATAATAGAAGCAAAGGTTAGAACAACTGGTAAAACTGGAGTAGAGATGGAGGCATTAACAGCAGTATCTATAGCAGCCCTTACCATATATGATATGTGTAAAGCAGTGGATAAAGGAATGATAATAGAGGGTATACATCTTGTGAAAAAAAGCGGTGGTAAAAGTGGAGAGTGGAGCTTTAAAGAATAAATGAATTTAGCAAGGGGATATTTTTTATGGTTGATATGTGGGGTAGAAACATTACTTATTTGAGAGTTTCTGTAACGGATAGATGTAATTTAAGATGCAGGTACTGCATACCTACATCAGGCCTTGAATATGCGGCCATGGAAGAGCTTATGAGTCTTGATGAAATATATAGAGCAATCAAGCTTTTTTCTGAGCTTGGTATACAGAAAGTAAGAATAACGGGGGGAGAACCTCTTGTTAGAGAAGGCGTAACACAGTTAATAAGTGATGTGAAGAAGCTTCCTAATATCAAGGAGATCTATATTACAACAAATGGGACATGCCTTGGTGATAAGCTTAGGGAGCTAATTGAAGCAGGAATTGACGGGGTAAACATAAGTATTGATACCTTAAGGGAAGATAGGTATCGCTATATAACTGGAGGTGGAGATTTTAACAAGACCATGGAAGCTGTTTTTAAAGCCATTGAAAGCGGCATTAGAGTTAAAATAAATACAGTGGCAATGAAGAAATTTAATGATGATGAAATTTTAGACTTTGCAGCACTTTCTGAAAAATATCCTGTAGATATAAGGTTTATTGAACTAATGCCAATAGGAGAGAAAAAAGAATTTGAAGAAATCCCCTCTGATTTAATAAAGGAAATCATATTAAAAAACAAAGAAATAACTGTATATAAGGATGAAAAAAGAATTGAGGGTCCTGCGGAATATATAAAGCTTAAGGATGGTAAAGGTAAAATTGGCTTTATAAGCCCACTAAGTCACAGCTTTTGCAGTAACTGCAACAGGATTAGGCTTACCTCTAAGGGCTTTGTAAAGCAGTGTCTTCATTGGAAGTATGGTGCTAGTATCAGAGAGTTTCTAAGATCAAACAAAAGTGATGAGGATATTAAGAATGCCATTAGGAAATGTATTTATTCCAAACCTCTAGAGCATTGCTTTAATAAAATAAGTGAAGATGAGGACAAGCAATATATGTCCCAGATAGGAGGGTAATATGGCAAAGGTTTTAGCGATTTGTATAAGCAAGGAAAGGGGAACCTGCAAGATAGATGTTAAGACAGGAGAATTCATTGAAAACCATGGAATTTTGGGAGATGCTCATGCTGGAAACTGGCATAGGCAGGTTAGCCTTTTATCCTATGAAAAAATAGAGGAATTTAGAAAAAAGGGAATCGATGTTGATTTTGGAGCTTTTGGTGAAAATATCGTTGTTCAGGGAATAGATCTTGCAAAGCTGCCTGTAGGAACAAGACTAGTTTCTGGAGATGTTTTAATGGAGATTACACAGATTGGTAAGGAGTGCCATGATAGGTGCCACATATATCAGACAGTCGGAGATTGTATAATGCCTAGGGAAGGAATATTTGTAAGAATATTAAAAGGAGGCATAATAAAGGATGGAGATGGGATAGCTGTATTATAAATAAATACGCTAGCTATTTGATATCAAATAGCTAGCGTATTTTTTATATCTATCCTGTCTTAGATAACGATTGATATGAATCAACATCTACTGAATTATTTGCTAGAGAGTTACTGTATTGTATGGATAATGAACTTATCAGGGCTGAACAGGATATAAACAGTAGTCCTGTTTGAGGAGCCATCATTGTAAGATCAACGAATCCATGGCCAAGTACAAGGAATTGAATAGCCACCATAAGTGGGGCAAGGCGATATTTATTTGTATAGAGCAGCTTTAAACTTTTAAATAGGTATACCTTCATATACAAATAAATTGAAAGCCCAACAACTCCAAGGACTGTTAAATAATTCAGCCATATATTATGAGCATGGTATACTGGCGCATAATAATTAATATATTTCGAACCATATTGTAGAACACCCATTATGCCCCACCCAGCTATGGGTTTGAGGCTGATCATCTTTATACATCCTTCCCAAATTTGATCACGTGTTACAAAGGATCTATTTAGTTGATGACCAGTAATCATATTTATGTTTGAACTCTGTGAAGGTAAAAAAGTCAGTATAATTATAGGAATGGAAATAAGTATTAAAAACCATGTATCTCTTTTATCTTCCTTAAGCAAATAGTAAATAAAAATTCCAACTAAAAAACCAATATACGCTCCACGGGAGCCTGTTAAACATAATATGACAACAAATAAAATTGAAGATAGCTGATAAAACAGTTTGTTATTTTTAGTTGCTTTATTGCTAAAGTAAAGACATATGAGAATCATAATAGCAAACCAGTTGCCTGCTACATTTGGGTTACCAAAGGTGCTGTATACTCTATGGCTGAGTGTTGCCTTTGAAGTAATTCCAAGTATTGCTTTCCATAGGGTACAGTCAAAATACATAAAAGCTACCTTTTCCACTAGCCCTAATAATGCTGAGAATATAGAAAAATTAATTAGATATTTAAAGAATCGTTCTATTTTATCCTCATTATTTAAATAGTTCTGCAAAAATACACTTACGCAAAAATACAAAAAAAAAGCAAAGGCTGCAAGTGTTGATAGGGCACTGTGGTTTAGTAATCCTACAAATAATGACCATACAAATAGTAGAAGAAGCCCTGTATTCCAAGGATTTTTGTATATGTTTAGTTTTTCAGAAAAGACTTTAAATGCTATGTATACTGCTGGTAAAACTGTTGTATAAGGGGAAATAACTGCTAAAAATATTAAAATAAGCATAATGGTAAATCTCCCTTTTATTGTTACATTTAAACTATACCATAAGTAAGTATATCATATTCTTTACGAAAGGATACAATTGTTAATAAATTGTTAACAATTGGGAGCTCTATTAGAAATATAAGCTCTCAATTGCAAATATGTATTATTTGTATTATAATTTATAATACAAAGGAGGGATATATTTGATTATTAAACTTGATTTTAGCAGTAATACACCAATATATGTTCAGCTTAGGAATCAAATTGTAATGGGGATAGGAAGAGGGGATTTAAGCTATGGTGAAAGCCTGCCAACTGTTAGACAGATGGCGGAAGATATTGGCGTAAATGCCATGACTGTAAACAAGGCATATGCTATTTTAAAAAATGAAGGTTTTATTATAATAGACCGCAGGCATGGTGCAAAGGTTAATCCTGTACCAGATAGAAATATGGAATTTAAAGAAAAGATAGAAAGTGAATTATCCTTAGTAATATCTGAAGCAAGTGTTAAAGGTATTGATAAGGATGAATTCATGAAGATGTGCGCTAAAATATTTAATGAAATAAAGATATCAGATCCAGTAGCGGAGTAGGGGGAGTATTATGAACATATTTCTTTTTATTGTTTGTTTGATCGTATACATTACAATTATTGCTACAATGTATTCAGGAGTGAAGCCAAATAAAAATGTACTCCTCGGAGTTACCTTGCCGATCTATGCAATAGAGGATGAAAGAGTAAAGGGATATCAACAGGAATATAAGAAAATGCTGAAAATGTATTCTGCTGCTGCTCTAATCCTGCTTATTCCAATACTTTTTACAAATAAGTATTTTTCAATAGAATTAACATATATGATGCTTTGGGTTTTTGGTATGGCTTTTACATTGGAAATTCCTCATTCAATTATACATAAAAAAATGATGAAGCTAAAAAAAGAAAATGAGTGGTTTGTCGGGAAAATGCATGTTGTCTCAATAGATACAACTGTTTCAAGATTAAAAAAAGTATCTGCTGTATCACCCTTCTGGTATCTTATACCTGCATATATATCGATAATTCCAGGGTTAATGTATATAGAAAAGAAGGATACGGCATTACTGCTTTGTGCAATATTGTCTCCATGTCTTGTTGTAATGATGTTTTTAATATCAAGGTCATTCTTAAAAATGAAATCAAAGGTATACAGTGAGAATACCGATATAAATCTGGCAATTAACTCTCAGAACAAAAGATTATGGTCAATATTTTGGCTAATATCAGCATTTTGCCAGAGCTTGATAATGTTATTTATACAAAGGCAGATAGTAAGTGTTAGGGAAATCAATGCAGCTTTATTTTTCTTTACAGTTATCTTTTTTTCTCTACTAAATATCATTCTTCTAGTATATGTATTCATCAAAGATAGAACAACACAAAACCAATTATTAGCTAATGATGATAAGCAGATATATACTGACGATGATGAATATTGGATAAATGGTACTACCTACTGCAATCCTAATGACAGCTCTATTATGGTAGAAAAAAGACTTGGTATTGGCTCAACTATTAATATTGGAACCAAAGCAGGCAAGATTTTAAATTATGGCGTGTATTTATTAATTGCAGTGACTATTATACCAATATGTGCCTTTACTATTATGTCTGATTTTGTATCTCCTACAATTGAAATCTCGGGTTCTAATGTTGTAAATATTAAATGTCCAATGTACAATTATAGCTTTAATATGGATGAAGTTGAGGAGATTACCCTAGTTGATAAATTGCCAGGGGGAATCAAAACCAATGGTGCAGCAACAGACACCTATGCAAGAGGCAATTTCAACATAAATGGTTATGGAAGAACAAAAGCGTATATATTTAAAAACAACCCTCCATATATAGTTATAAAACTTAAGGATATATATGTTATATATAATGAAAAGGACAGCAGTAGGACTAGGAAGGTTTATAGTAAGCTTATCAATTCAATTTAAAAATCTAGTCGGATTATAATGTTCGATGTATAATAATTGATTTATTTATAGGAGAAAAATTATGCTTAACTTAATAAGAATGAATGATGCATTAAAGGATATACAAAGAAAAAGAGATGAAGTTTCTACAAGATTGATTGCTGCTTCAAATAATATAAAAGATGGTAACATTAGAACAATAGGTACAGCGGATTTAAAACTTTTATTTGAGTTATATGATGAGATATTTTTTTATAATTGGTTTAAAAACACTTACAAGGGTAAACTAAGTTTTTCTCTTTCAAAACGAATGACTAAAAGTGCTGGTAAAACCATTTGTCCAAGGAATATTGAAACTATCAAGCCGGAGAATTTAAATATTGAAATTAGAATCAGCACAGATTTTCTATTTCAATATGATACTATTCAAGAGGATAAAAGAGTTTGTGGTATTCAAACAAAAAATAGCCTAGATGCACTCCAGCTTGTTTTTGAGCATGAACTCTGTCATGTAATAGAGTTTATTATTTTTTACAATTCCAATTGCAACAAAGAAAGGTTTAAAACCATTGCAAGAAATTTATTTGGACATACCCAGAGCTATCACGAACTGCCTACCTACAAGCAGATTGCAAAGCAGAATTATGGTTTTAATATAGGTGATACAGTTCTATTTATGCTTAAAGATAAAAGATACAATGGTGTGCTTTATGGAATTAATAAAAGAGCAACTGTTATGGTAAAGGATTTAAAGGGTTCTTATACCGATAAATACGGTAATAGATATGCTAAGTATTATGTACCTTTAGAGTATTTGAAAAAAGGATAAGAAATATTTGATTATATAAAATATATACTATAAGTCAATATGTGATAAATAAATGCAATATTATTGTAAATTAGTATAGCCTATAAAATGATTGTGAGATATAATATAATTGAAATAGTAAAAAACAAAGAATATATATTGAGCAATGTTGGGAGAGTGATAATATGAAATCCATATTGGTTATGGGTGGAACAACATTTGTCAGCAGTTCCCTTGCAAAATATCTTATTGGTAAGGGATATGATGTGGATATTCTTACAAGAGGTCAAAAAACAATAGACTATGATGAATTTAAAGAGCATCTGATTTGTAATAGAAGGTCAAAGGATGAGATGCAAAGGGTTTTAAAAGGCAAAAGATATGAATACATTTTTGACATTTCTGCATATACAAAGGAAGATGTGGAGATTTTATTAACTACAATTGATACCAGTAATTTAAAGAAGTATACATTTTGCTCTTCAGGAGCAGTATACAAGCCAAGCAATGATATTATTGATGAAGAGTTTGAAAAAGGTGAAAATCCTAACTGGGGGCAATATGGAATTGATAAAAAGGGAGCAGAAGATTTTATAATAAATAGCGGTGTACCCTATATGATTTTCAGGCCAACCTATATATATGGTGAAAACAATAATTTGTATAGAGAGGCTCATTTCTTTGATAGAATTAAAAATAAGAAAGCAATACCAATGCCCTATGGAAACAACACCAAAACTCAATTCATACATATTGACGACCTGGTTAGAATATTTGAAAGCGCTATGATTAGTGAAAATAGCTGTAGGATATATAACGTCACAAATCCCGATATTGTTTCATGGGAGGATTTAATAGCAGCCTGCGGTGAGGCTGTAGGTGAAAAACCTATTATAAAGAAAATTGATGTGAACAAGATAAAGCTTATAACAAGAACATATTTTCCTTTTAGAGATGTAACATATATGCTTAATATAAACCGACTAATAAAGGACGGGCTTTATGTACCGAATATTTCTTTAAAGGAAGGTTTAAAAAAGACTTACAATTGGTATGTAGATAAAAAGCCAGATGTGAAAGATGTAAGAATGAACAAGGTCAATGAATTAGTTATGGATTAATATACAAATCCCCCTCACTTTAGAAGTGGGGGGATTTAACTTTAGAACCAGGGAAGAACCTTCATTATAACTGAAACTATTGTGGTGGTAACTGCCATTGATGTAACGTTACCTATTGTTGGATGGAATCCATCTGGAAGCTTTTTAATAAAATAGTCTGCTAAAGGCGCACCTATTATTCCCCCAAGTACTCCTGCAAATACTGCAACTGGAATACTGCCGCCAAACATTAGAACGCATGCTGGACCAACACTTACAACAGGAACATAGGTTGCATACCAGCCGCTTTCAAAGTATTTGTTGTAGTATAAAAATACTCCAACGGATGAGCCAACAATCTGGGATAGTATAATAGCAGGAACCATTCCTGAACCATAGGCACCATGCTTTGAACTCAATAACCAGTCTAGTATTGCACCTGCGATTACACAAATACCAGCAATTTCATTTCCATAGAACTGTGCCTCTGAGAAATCGGCAAATACTCTTCTTATAAACCATGATGGCTTGGACATTGCTTTGGCTGTTTCTTCTTTTGTCATATTATTTGATGGATTTTCTATTAGCTTAAAAGGAGTTTTTTTCATCCATGGAAGTACTTGGCAGATTGCAAATATTACAATTCCTGTTATAGCCATTGTTGCTACGTTAGATACAACTCCTGGTACCTGAAGTACAGGAATTATATTTGTCATTATCCAGAATGCTATAGGAAATGACATTATACCGCCAAGTATTGAACCAGTAAAAAGTGACTTATAGCTTGGACCATAAATAAGCATTATTGCTGGAGGTACTCCAACTACTGTAATAAATGTAGGAAGCCAAGTGTATTCTCCATTGTTAAAGAAGCGTGTATAGTTTAGTACAAAAACTGCAATGGCTAATGATAAAATCTGTGAACTGAATACCCAGGGCCACATATTTGTACCATAACAAACATTAAAGCCTGCTAATTTTGACTTTTTAACGTCCAATCTCCATGCAATGAAACCTCCGAGTATAACACCAACTGATGCAAATACTCCTGCATAGAATTCAGCTTCTGTAAAGTTCATTAAAGACCAGATTGCTTTATAGAAAAGATTTTTATCAGCATTTGCAACTATTACATCATATGGAAGCCAGCCGCCTACATTTTTAATTGATGTCATAATAAAGAATAGAATAAATCCAATTGCTAATGTCGCAATAAAACCTACAAATGAACCCGTTGGTTTAACGAAAAATCCATTTTTATTTTCATTATTTTGTGGCATTATCATCACTCCTTGTATATTAGTGCAGTAAATAATATGAAAATTTATATAGATGTAATTCAATTAGGCAAGTATTTGCTGGATCTATCAAGCGCAGCAAATACCTGCATTTATACTATTGCTCTAGGATGTAGTTAACATATATCTCAGCTAACTTTACCATAGAGGACAGTTCAATTCTTTCATTATTCTGATGTGCCATTTTATCCTCCCCTGGACCTAGTATTATAAAGGGAACCTTTATATGTGGTATTAATTGTGAAGCATCGGTGTAGAAATATATTCCCTTGCATTTAATTGGATGTCCAAGTTTATTGAATATGCTTTTTATCTTATTAACAATATTTGAATCTTCCATGGTTTCAACAGCCGCTCTGTTATTTTCAACAGCTATATTGATGACAAGTCCAGGATACTTATTCATCATTTCTTTAGAAATAGCTGCAGCATTGTTTATAATATCATCATGGCTTTGACCTGGAATGGTTCTAATATCTATGGAAACATCGGCACTGTCAGGTACAATGTTTGTTTTGATCCCTCCAGATAACTGGGTAACACTTAATGAGGGATGTCCAAGTAATGGATGGAGTACTGTGGTGTCAAAAGATTTCCTTAGAGCATCTATAAACATAATGAGGTTTTCAATTGCATTAATACCCAGGTCAGGCATTGAAGCATGAGATAGTTTTCCTTTAACACCTACATGAAGCCATAAAGCACCCTTTTCAGCAAGACCTATAGCTTCAGATGTTGGCTCGCAGATTATAACTTCCTTGGCATTGTCTATAATGCCCTTTTCTATCATGGATACAACACCAATACCGTCTACCTCTTCATCTGCTGTGAAACAAAAATGTATATCCTGAGGAGGTGTTATGTTATTTTCAATAAAGTAAAGCAAGGTCACAATCATAGAGGTTACTCCACCCTTCATATCAGAAGTACCTCTACCGTACATATATCCATTTTCAACATAGCCCTCAAATGGAGGATGGGTCCACTGCTCCCTTGAACCAGAGGGTACTGTATCAATATGGCCTAAAAAGGCAATTGATTTATTGCTGTCAATACCCTTAATAGAGATTACCAGGGAAGCTCTGTTATTGACGTGATCAATAACTGTGTAATCCAGTTTTTCTGTTGAAAAATAGGATAATATGACCTTCACAATGTCCATTTCATTCCCTGAGGGATTTTCTGTGTTAACCCTTATCAAATCTCTCAGTACGGCTTCGCATCTCTCTCTGGTTATTATGTTTTTAGTACTGTTATTCACTTAATGTGTCTCCTTCCAAGATGAAATGATTATAGTTTGTAAGCAAATGCTGCAAGGTCTCCAACACCTGTTCTCTTTACCATGCCATATTTGCTTACCCATCCGCCAGCTCCTTCGCCTCTTCTTACAACTCTGTTTTCAAAGGAAGCTATCTCACCGTTAATTATGGTATAGGTTGCAAGCTTATCCGCCTTATCAATTATTGTTATATTAGCAAGTGCACCTACTCCAAGGTTTCCAATTTCATTTACCCACCAGTCATTGCCTGTTCTTTCAGCTATTAGCTTGGCTGGGTTATAGGTCATTGCTGCAACTGATTGTGAAAGAGACATAACGCCCATTTCAGCAAGTTCGATTATAGCTGGTATGTTATCCCTTGTATCTCCGAATCCCTTCATTGTTGCATCATTTTGACCATCGGATATTAGGATATTGATAATTCCTTTTTCCAAGGCATCATATGCAACCTGCTGTGCAGCCTTTGGCATCTGAAGACCTTCTTTACTTCCCAAGCCTTTTCTAAGCATTGTAGTTACAAGCTCTCCTGAAACATTTTCATTTTTACACAAGTCAACAACAACCTTCATACCTTCAACTGCATCCATATGAGTTCCGCAGCCTGCAGCATTTGCGTGGGCTAAGTGTATTGGTCTTCCCTTTGATAGTGAAACGAGTCTTTCAGCATGTGCAGGGTCCTGTGTATGTGACATATAGATAAGCTTTGCAGCTGATGTTATCTCAAAAATTTTATCTATATTTTCATCTGACATTATAAAATGTCCCATGTGATCCTTAATACCAACAGTCAGTGGAGCTGTTAGATAGGTTATTCTATTTCTTGTCATTTTGTTAAGAGCAGTTTCTTCATCAAGCTCACCCTTGAACAGCTTAATAAGCTCTTCAACTGATAGCATAGTACCTAAAACATTTACTGCACCAAGATAAAGACCAAGATTCATTGGAAGTCCCTTGTCTATCTCTGCACCAAGTAATGCAGGTGCCATAAAGGTGTTCCCAGCTCCAGGGGATAATCCTAAAGCTACTCCATCTTCTACTGCTGAATGTATAGGCCTTGTAGTTACTTCAAACAAATCCCCAAGATGAAGATGCATATCTACAAGTCCAGGAACAACAAGCAGACCATCACAGTTTATAACTATGTCTCCCTTTTCAGGAGTGATATTATCGGATACTTCTTGTATTCTTGAGTTGAATATTGCTATATCCTTAACAGCTTCTAGTTTGTTTTTTGGATCAACAACCATTCCACCCTTTAAAACGGTTCTTCCTGTTGTCTTTAATGCTCCAATTGGGTCGTGCATTTTTCCGTTTCTAACTGTTGATAATGTGTCTGGTAATGAACCAACCTTTGTTCTATACATTTTATAACCCCCTTGTTATTCTATATTTACAATATACTACGGTTCTTATCTCAGTTCTTTGTCCTTGAAGTATAAAAATAAGGCCAAATAATAGCTGTAAGGTACAAACTAATATTTGGTCTATGGCGTTTAATTCTCCATTTGAATCAATTTTAATGCAAGGGATATTTGAAGTCTTTCTTCATAATAATTTAAATCTGAACCCAATAGTTCACATATTTTTTTATATCTGTACTTTATTGTATTGTAATGAATAAACATCTCCTCGGAAGCAGCTTTAAGATTCCAGTTATTTTGATCAATACAATGTAATGTACCTAGCAAATCGGAATGATATTTTAAATCGTGTTCCTTTAGCTTTCCAAGTGTAAATTTACAAAATTCCTTTGATTCCTTTGTACTATATATTGATTCTAAAAATCTGTATATTCGAAGTTCACTGTAAAATACAGTTCGGTTTATATTGTACAAAATCCTTCCAAACTTTACTGCCTTTTGAGCTTCCTGATAGCTAATATAGGTATCCATTACCGAGGCCTTATATCCTCCAACTCCTATGGTTACAGTAAATTTAGTTTTTTCAAGAGTTGAGATACGTATATTTTCACATACTTTTCTAACAGATGCTGTGAAAGCTTCCTCGGAATGTCCATTAGGCTTAAGTAAGAAGACAATGCTGTCACTTAACTCCCCATAAATAGTCTGACTAAAATGCTTCGTTATTAAACTTTTAGAGATATCAAATATATTGTCTCTCATTTTTTCTAATGTATAATTGCTTTTAATATTTAGGTATTGAGCCTTGAAATTATCAATATCAACTATTAATGTTATGATACCTTCATCAAAGCTCCATCCATATAGATTTGCTCTAAAATTAACTTCCTCCAGAGATTTTATATTATTCAATATTAAATCCTGAATAAACTCATGGCGATATTTGTACTCAATTTGCTGATTCGATATTTTCTTTTGAATATCAAGCTTCAGAACTGTACTTGCATGTTCCACTGCTATTTCATCAAAATCCTTCATGAAGTTATAGGTGCCACTATCCTGGAGTACTATATAGCCATATGTGACATTATCTATTTTAATAGAAAAATGAGGATACTGTTCAAGTATTTTATTTAAGGACGTATCTTTTAAAAAATCTTCAAAGTCTTTATTCTTACAGGATAGGAATATTTTTTTAAAGTAGGTGTCATAGAATGCTGTATCTCTATGAAGAATATCTGATAGAGTATCTATTATCTGCTGAGTATCCCCTCCATTTATAACAAGCTGAGTAAAGGATTTATGAATTTTTTCTGAATGCTGAAGCTTTTTTGTCTGTTCGTTAATAATATAGGACAATGCTGGGTTTATTACATCTGTAAATGCACAGTTAATTGGCAAGGATACAAGTGGGAAATCCAGCCTATTAGCAAGATCAATAATCTCCTGGGGCAGGATATCTATAAATCGCTTTAATTTTATGAATAGAGCTGCTGCACCAGCTTTGTTTATGTTTTTAATTAGATTAGCTATTTCAAGAGGATTATCTCTCATAATATAGCCAGTGGTTAGGAGTATTTCTCCACCCTTAAGCCAGTTATGGATATCTGGAGCATCCATAACTGAAACAGAGCTCACACTTCGTTTTAACCCATCTTCCCCAGCTATTATTTCAAAACCATTAAAGGCTGGCATACTTAGTATATGTCTTACAGTAATCAAGAATCATCACCCTCATTTTGTTTAAAAATGTCGAAATTAGTAATTTCATTGTAGATATTTATTTGAGCTGTGTCAATGTGATAAATTGTTGGTCAATGCATATAAGAGGTGTGAAGTTAATAAAAGGAATAGACATGTTTTGGTAGAATATATTATAAACGACGATTTTGTAAATCGGTTATTTTTTATTTTATAATACTAAAATTTTATTTTGATAATAGGGGTGAACCTAATGATGAGGCTGATTTTTTGTATAGCCTTTATTGTATTTATAATTTTGCAGAATGTAGTACATGAACTTGGTCATGTTATTTTTGCAAAGTACTTAGGAATAAAGGTTAATAAAATAAAGTGGTATTAGCTTTACATATTTATTTTGACTTTTACATGGTTTAGTCAATAGAAGAAATGATACGATGGGATTCTGAAAAAATTAAGAAAGAAGTAAGAAGTTCAGTACTATTAATATTATAGACAATTGGTGTATGATTAGGTTGTATTAGAGTTTTATTAGTTATATTAAAATTTGGGTAAAACAAATATAAAGGGGAATTATTTATGGAACAAGAGCATAAATCAGTTAAAAAAATGTGGGAAGATTATTTGAAATCTATAGGAGAGGATAGTAAGAGCACTGAAAAAAACTATGACTCCTGGTATTTTTGTGATAATGAAAAGGATGCACATGAATTGGCAGAGTTGGTTAAGCAGGGAGTTAAAAGAGGCACTTCTTCGCTGCATTATTTATGTGAATTAGAGGGAGAGGAATTGTCTCAAGCTGGGGATCTAAGTATAATTACAAACTACCAGGGAATAGCACAATGCATAATTCAAACGAAAAAGGTAACTGTTTTGCCGTTTAAAGATGTAACAGAGGAATATGCAATAATTGAAGGTGAAGGGGATAAATCTTTAAAGTACTGGCAGGATGTACACATTGATGTTTTTAGAAGAGAGCTGAAAGATATAGGAAAGAAATTCTCGGAAGACATGCTTATAGAATTTGAAGAATTTGAACTAATTTATAAGGATTAATGGAAGTGGCATCCATATAAGTTATAACTTATTTGCTGCCATTTCACAAATTGTGGTTTTCAAAATAAAGTAATGTATATGTAAGGCAATTGAAAAACAATGAAAAAATGCATTGCTATTTAATGTTATAACTCATATGGATGTCAATTCATAGGACATAAAGAAATTTTAATGGACTATAAATAATAATTTGAGAAGCAGGTTTTACTGCTAAAGGAGAATATAAAAATGAGAATTGAGACAGATGAATTAATTATTCGTAATTTTGAGTTGAGGGATGAAAAGGATTTATGTGAATATATGCTGCAGAGAGTTAATGCTGAATTTGAGGCATATCCCGATTTCACTTACCAGAAAGCAAAGAAAGAGATTGAATTCAGAGCACAAAGTGATGAATTCTATGCAATTGAGCTAAAAAAAGAACATAAAGTCATTGGAAATATTTATTTAGGAAATAGGAGTTTTAATTCAAGAGAGCTGGGATATGTATTAAATGTGAACTATCAACATAAGGGATATGGAAGTTGTGCCAGTAAAGCAGTTATAGATTATATGTTTAATCAAGGTGTTCACAGAATTTATGCAGAATGTGCTCCTCAAAACACACCTTCATGGAAGTTGATGGAGAATATTGGAATGATGCGTGAAGCACATTTTAGAAAAAATGTTTCTTTCCGTCAAGATGAGAAAGGATGCCCTATATATTGGGATACCTATGTATATGCATTATTAAATCCATATAATGAAGTTTATACTGACTGACAAATTAGAATTTTATGTTGAATAATAAAATAGTAAATTTGAAGGGATTGCAAATATATGAAAAAGAGAAATTGTATGGTATTTCAAATAGTACTGTTGGTTTGGTTTTTCCTAGATATGACAGGTGTTTATTTCGGTGACAAATGCTTAGTCACTCGTTCATATGCTGATGACGGTATTTTTTTTGTAATCTATTTAATATCATTGGCATTGTTTATTTTCAGGGAGAAAATAGGAAAATGGATTGTAGCAGGCTGGTTGTCAATGTGGTTTATAACACAGTTTATTTCCCATGAATGGTACACTATATTCGGCGGTGGCTTTATGGGTTCGGTGGATGGCAAAATTAAGTATTTTTCAAAAACGATTCATTGGCTTGATATCAAGGGCAGATACATTCCTGACATATACCATACTATTTTACATATATTGATATTGTCAGCATTGATAGCTACTATAATTTATATTGTAAAATCAAAGAAAAAACAGTAAAATTCCAATTTGAAAAGGAGATAAAAATGGTTTTATTAGTGATTGATACACAAAAGTTAATAACAAACGAAAAATTATATAGATTTGATATGTTTGTATCTAATGTTAAAGAAATAATACATGAGGCTAGGAAAAATAATATTGAGGTAATATATGTACGTCATGATGACGGTCAAAGAAATGAATTAACAAGAGGAACTGATGGCTTTGAAATATATGAAAAATTTCAACCAGCAAATGAAGAAAAAATATTTGATAAGGAGGTTAATAGTGCTTTTAAGGGAACTGGCTTATTAGAATATTTAATAGGTAAAGGTGAAAGAGACATAATCATTGTAGGGCTTCAAACAGATTATTGTATTGATGCTACTATAAAATGTGGATTTGAACATGGATTTAATATTATAGTGCCAGCATATGCAAATACAACAGTTAATAATAAATTTATGTCAGCAGAGCAAAGTTACAAATACTACAATGAATTTATGTGGAATAGTAGATATGCAGAATGTATTTCATTGGATGAAACACTTAAAAGAATGAAATAGTTTAATTTTCAATTTGTAAATTAGGAGGTAATATTATGTGGGAAGAATTAGGTGTCAGTGGTGGTACTGCAATAATTATTTTAATTGCTTTATATTTTATTATAAAATGGGCAGTTAAAAATGGCATAAAACAAGCATACAAGGATATTATTGGAAAAGAAACTGCCGATGATATAGAAACAAATCAAATCATAAAAGAGCTTCAACTTGATGATAATTCTAAAAAGAAAAAGTAAAATAAATTTCAATTTATCTAATTTAGCAAAACTAGTATAATATGTGGTGGTTTAGTTAATGTACAATTGTATTATAAGGCCAACTGCAGATTATTTATATTGAGAGGTATTAAATTGAGTGAATTAATTTTAGTAAGACCATCAAAGGTTTTAGAAGAAAAAATTCTGGAATACAAACAAGAGTATTTGGACTTTAAGGAAACTAATATAAATGGTAGTTGTGGACTAGCCTGTTATAATGATTTTGATGAATGGCTTGAAATTGTTCTTTCAATTGAGAAAGATAAACTTCGCAATAATGTTCATGCTAGCACATTCTTTTCTGTAAGAAAATCGGATAATAGAATTATAGGTACTATTCAACTCCGTCACTTTTTAACTGATGAATTAGAAAAACATGGAGGACAAATAGGTTATGGCATTCGTCCAACTGAGCGAAAAAAAGGTTATGGTAAGCAGCAATTATTGCTTGTTTTAGAAATTGCAAAAGATATGAAAATCCCAAAAGTAATGATTATCTGTGACAAATATAATATTGCTTCAAGTCAGACTGCGATGAGTTGTGGTGGTATATTAACAGGTGAAAATTTTCATGAAGGTAAAGAACAACAAATATATTGGATTAACCTTCGCTAATAAGCATAATCTACAGGAAGTTTCTTACACAATGTTCTTATTTTGCTCATCATAATGGTAGTACAATATTCCTATGAAAAAATAGGGATGAAGGGGACATGCCTCGTGTAAAAGTATAAAAAATCAGGAGTAGTTTAAATGAGAAAATTTCGCAAAAGAATTATGGGGACAGCTTTATGTTTTATTATATTAGCTGTTATTATCATGCTATGTTATATATTTTTAAAGGATGATAAAATTCATATAAGTAGGGAAAATGTAAAATTCTATATTAATGCTGCAGATGAGGCAAGTAAGGGAAAGCTCCAGATTAACTGGCAGCAGCTTGCGGTTATTGACGCTGTGAGATATGGAAGAGATTTTTCCAAGCTTGATAAAAATGGGACTAAAGAACTTGCAAGGATGTTTATTGAAAGTAGTAAAGAAAATAAGTATAGATTATTGACCTTGGATGAGGTATTAACAAAGTTAGATTTTAATTCAAATAAGAAGAAAAAGGTCTATAAATATTTGAATGAACTGGAGTATGTTGGACTGAAGAGGCAAAATCTAAATTTCTATAAATCGCAGATGAAGTTTATCAATGAGCTAAAACCAGAGGCAATAGAACTTTACAATAAGTATGGAATACTTCCTTCTATTACTATATCACAGGCTATTTTAGAGTCTGGGTGGGGAAAATCAGAGCTTAGCGTAAAGGCAAATAACTTGTTTGGTATTAAGGCTGATAAAGGCTGGGATGGCAAAAGTGTATCAATGAAAACAGGAGAGTTTTATAATAAAACCATAGTAGCTAAATTTAGGGCATATGATAGTAAATCAAAGTCTTTGAAGGATTACGGAGAATTTCTATATGTAAATAAAAGATACAAGAGGAATGGCGTTTTTTCGGCTTCAAACTACCTTGAGCAGGCAAAGGCAATAGAAAGAGCCGGATATAGTACAAAGGAAAATAAAAACGGTGACAAGATCTATGCAGAAGCAGTAATAAACCTAATACAAGAAAACAACCTTCAGCTTATTGATTATGATGCACAGATACAAAAACAAAATAGGCAGTAAATGTAATAAATCAAAGGGAGTCTCCATATATGTGATTTACACAGCCCAAACTTATGGAGGCTCCCCAACGTTATATTTAAATTACATTGAGCTCAATAGTATTTGTATAAAAATCTGTTTTATTAGTCTCATGGCTAATCTTAAAAATAATGCAGTCCTTTTGCTTTGAGAGTATTTCCTGTTCAAGTCTTAAAATAATATCCTTTGTTTCGGCATCCAACCCAGCCTCGATTTCATCTAAAATAATGACTGATGCAAGCTTATATCGCAGGAGCAGCTTCATCATTAACAACTTTTTACGTTGACCTCCAGAAAGTGAGTGGCCATTTTGACTGACTTCCGTAATTCTGTTGTCAAAATGAACAAGCTCCATAAGTTCTTCAAGCTCGGAATCTGAAATTGACTGTTTTACCATAGCTTCTATATAATTTTTAATGGTATCGTTTAAGATTACTTCATCTTGATCTATGTAGACAATTTGCTGCTTTAAACAATCAACATCAATCTCATTAAGAGGGATACCATTCAATAGGATTTGTCCACTTTGTGGATATAAAAGTCCAACCATTAATTTAACAAAGGTGGATTTACCGCCACCATTATTACCTGAGATTCGAAGGATATCTCCGGACTTAAAACTAGAGGCGAAGTTTTTAATAACCATTTTGCCACTGTTAGCTGCATAGGAGAAATTCACATTATGAAACTCAATTGTCTGGATTGAATCAATCTTTGTATTTCTCCTATCCTGTTTTAGATTCAGTATCATATTGATATTTTCAAAGGATGGCAGCATCTTCAACAGTGAATAAATAGAGCTTTCGATTTCTTGGCTGTTAGTCAAAACCATGTCGGATACAAATAAATAAAAAACTAAATTGCCTGCAGAATCACCTGAAGTAGTCATGGACAAATAAGCAACCAGACCAATGGAGACTAACTTATGGAAATGGGCGATTAAATTTTTAAGAAAAATCTGTTTTTTATCAACTCTAATTGATGTATTGATAAATCGCCATAAACTTGTTTTGTTCTTTTGTGAAAAATATTCCTCCAGGCTATTTGTTTTAACCAGCTCCAAGGAATCAATGTATTCATTCAACATTTGGTTATCAGCCTTCATTTCTGCGTTTACTTGACGAGAGGAACTGGTAATGGCTTTACGAGAGAAAAAAGATATTAAAAAGCCAATAACTGATGCAATAAACAAAATCATTGTTAGTTTCAGGTTAAGATAGGATGAGACAATTAAGAAAACGATTAAAAGAATAATATTGGATATAATTTTAATGCTTAGATGGGCAACGGAGCTAAAAACATTCAAGGTATCCATAAACAATATATTTTTCAGTTTATCTTTCCCTATGTTAAGCAAATCTTCGTAATCCGCCTTAGAAATAGTTCTAAATAAATCTTCACGAATTCCTTGCAGTATTCTTCCCCCGAGTCTATTCAGGGACATTGCCCAACCTACATCAGCCAAATTAGACATTAATAAATAGCAAGCATAAGCAAAAATACCAAGGGCTAAATAGGAAAAGGTCTGTTTTGTCTCCACTTCTCTAATAAACCATCGGAGTGAAACAGGAAGTAAAACTTGTAATCCTGTAAGCAGCAATACATAGGTTAAGCTTTTCAAAAAAGCGCTTCGATATTTTCTTAAAAACTGACTAGAGTAATTAAAAAAATTCTTCATTGAGGGCTCCTTTCTCCATAAAACATGTAATAGGATTGGGATTAGCATCTGGGAGAAGTTTCCCATAGGAACAATATATCACAAAAGAATAGAGGGAGAAATGATTTTTTAAGATATTAGCGGTGATTAATGAAATAAAATTCTATCTATATGTTTCGCATAAATGATTCTACACGGCTTAACCCCAAACATTTATACGAAATCATATTCCTTCATTCATAAATTGCAATGTAAATTATTAAAAGTCTTTATTGCGATTTATATAGGAGCAGCAACCAAATACAAAAACAAAATAGACAGTAAAGGTGCTCCTTCTTCTCAATAGTTAAAAATGATTAGATGGTTTACTTTTTAGTTGAAACGATGATGTAAATATGGTAAAACAATACATAATATCCTATAATTAATTATAGAATCACAAAACATATTATTAGTATTTGTAAGGGAGAAAAACCATGAAAAAAATTATTATCTTTGTATTAATAGCTTTACTGCTTGTTATAGGGACAGTATATTTTTATCCGAAGAAATATAACAAAACATACAGTGGGATTATGTATAGGATAGGGGATAATACTCATAATGAAAAAATACAAATAGTTTTTGATGGTGAATATTACAATAGACTTTTTAAAAAAGGGGTTTTTAGAGGAAATATAATTGTTGGGGATAAAAAACTATCGAATGCAGAACTGAGATTTTATGCGCCATATAAAGCAATGCTAACTTATTATAATGAATCCCGCTTAGGTGGAGAATATGTTGATTTTGGAATAGTAATTACTGATAATCTAAAAAAGCATTTTTGTATAGGCGTATATGAATCTAATAAACAAAATACATCAGGTAAAGGCTGGTCAAGTGGAGATGGTTTAATTATTTCTGCTCCAGCTAGGGATATAAGTGAAGCTGATGGAATAGCAAAAGAGCTGCTGAATAAATTATTGAACTGAAAATAAAGCGAGATAATATGTGCCAGACACCAGAGAAAGGAGAAAATCCTTTGATTGGGGTCTGGCATTAACACATATATTATTTAATCTTTTTAACAGGTATCTGTATTTCAGTTATATAATCATCAGTAGATTTAACGGACCATTCGCCCTCAAGATAGATTTCTCTATTTGGACCACAGGGGGAGTATCCATTTCCCTCAATCCATTTGAGCAGTGCACTGTATGCATTTCTTAAGTTTTCATAGCTTCCCTTATGGATTGTGGTTGCCATTGTAGCACCTGGAATCTCTCTATATTTTATTCTGGCGGTATCTGGAACTGGAGCGGATATAGGTTCAACAACTTCAGCATCAACCTGGCTTTCCTTGTAGCCAGGGTCATAGTAAACTACCATGCAGCCAGGAAGTATCTTAACATTGTGTTTCTCTATATGCTGTGCGATCTCGTTCCAAAGATGTCCTTGTTCAGAGTAGCTTGGAATAATGTCCCTAAGAGAGGCTGCCTTAAATGGGGTAACTTCCTTAATAACAACATCATAATTCATACATGAATCCTCCTCATTAATAATTTTTATAAGGGATTGTATTCTTCTTTTACGATCTTCTTCGAGTCTTATAGCTTCCGTTACTTCCATGTTTTTAAGATTAAGCATACCAATTAAATCATGGCTTGATGGATTATTTTCTAATATATAAGATATTTGGCTAAGGGAGAAACCAATCTCCTTTAACGAAAGTATTTTATTTATTAGCGGAAGCTGGCCTGCAGAATATAATCTATATCCTGTTTCATCATCTACTTCTGCTGGCTTGAATATACCTATTTCATCGTAGTACCTTAATGTCTTAATAGGAACCCTAATGAAGTTTGCAAACTCACCTATTTTAAACACTTTAACACCTCTTAAACTTTTATTGTGGCCACAATTATATAGTAGACCATCCAGTTAATGGAGAGTCAATAGGAAAAATTAATTTTTAAAAGAATAAATTTTCTGGAGGATTGACGAGCTTATAATGATTGTGATATAGTAAAAATTAACAAAATAAGCATATTAGTTTAGTATTGAAAGGTGGAATGCTATCCGATACACTTTAGAAATATAACAAGTGTATACGGAAATGTAATTTTAAAATCATTTAGCTGAATAATTGAGGTGTGTTAAACTGTTTTCGTTTTTAACAGTTTAGTTTCTTGTACTCAATTGCTTGTGATTTTAAGATTACTCTTATAGGCTTTCATTAATGGAATTCTAGCCGTAGAGTGAATCTACGGCTTATTTTTTTACTAAACTATTATGCTTTTATTTTGTTAATTAATATTGGGGGAATGATTTATGATGTCAAAGAATGAAAATATTATTAAGAACGATAAGATAAGGTTAGATTTATTAATAGATTTAGAAAAGAAACCAGAATTATTTTCTACAGAGGAAAAGATGTTCTGGGATGATCCACATATCTCACAGCAGATGCTTGAGGCACATTTAAATCCTACCTTGGATGCGGCAAGCCGTAATCATAAAACAATTGATAAAACTGTAGATTGGCTTGTTAAGTACTTGAATCTCAAGGAAGATACCAAATTATTAGATTTAGGTTGTGGGCCTGGATTATACTGTACAAGGTTTTCAAAGCATGGGTTTAATGTAGTGGGTATGGATTATTCGAGAAACTCTATAAACTATGCCATTAAGTATGCTTGTGAAAACAGTTTGGATATTCAATATGTTTATCAGAACTATCTTACCATGGACTACTCTTGTGAATTTGATGTTATTACTCTAATTTACTGTGACTTTGGCGCACTCTCCAATTCTGACCTTGATATTTTACTTCAAAAGATATACAAGGCTTTGAAGCCCAATGGGGTATTTATATTTGATGTTTTCACAAGATTCAATAGAGAACAAGCTTCATGTAATTGGTATGCATGTGAAACTGGATTTTGGAGGCTATATCCATACCTTGTTCTTGAAAAGACCTTCCACTATGAGGAAGAAAGTGTATTTCTTGATCAGTATACAGTTGTTGATAGTGGTGGAAATATCACTAAATATAAGATATGGGATCACTATTATTCTATCGAATCAATTTCTCAATTAATGAAGGAACATGGTTACCTGGTACAAGATATTTGGAGCGATTTAACTGGTAAGCCTTATGAGGATGGTTGTAAAAGCTTGGGCATCGTTGTAAAAAAATAATATGATGTTGGCAAGTATGTTTAATAATATTTGATAAAGAATCCCAAAGTCTTTATATATATGATAAAATAATAGAAAGTTGTAAATTATGTGGATAATTTTACATTATGGGAGGGCTGGTTTATGGATAAAAATAAGTATATGACAATTGAGGAGGTAGTTTCATTACCATGGATGGAGTCCGCTAGTATTAGCGAGGATGGTAGGTATGCTTCCTATGTAAAAAGAACTACTGATTGGAAGGATAATGCATATAGAAATCATATATGGGTATATGAAAGGGAAAGCAAGAGACATTATCCAATAACTACTGGAAAGAATGAGAGCGATAACCCATTATGGTCTCCTAAAAATAACTACTTAGCATATATAGCTGAAGTTGGGGAGAAGGATGATAAAAAAAGTCAGATAGTTGTTAAGTCCTTTGATGAGTTAAATGGGGTTCAGATTACTAATAATAAAGAGGGTATAAACAGTTTTAGATGGTCTCCTGATGGAAAAGGTATCTTTTATACTACTACAGAGGAGGATTCAAAGGGGCTTAAGAGAAGGAAAGAGATTTATGGTGATTTTGAGTATATAGATAAGGAATATAAGAATGATTCACTGTATTATATTGAAATAGATAAAGCATTACAAGGGATCAAGGAATCTGGGGATGCTCCTAAAAATACAACTGATAATGATAAAGAAGAGCAGGCTAAGGATTATGCAGTTCAGTTGACTAATCCAAAGGATTTTCATATATCAGATTTTGATATCTCACCTGATGGAAAGAAAATCGTATTCGTAGCTACTCCAACAAGCAGCATAATAGATGATAACACCGAACTATGTATTCTTGATATAGAAACAAAGAGTGTTACAAAGCTAAAGGTTACAGCAAAGCTAAGTTCCTCAGTATCCTTTTCACCGGATGGGAAAAAGGTAGCATACTTAAGAGCGCCTAGGGATAAAAAATGTTATGAGACGGAAGTAGAGGAAAATTATATCTTAGAGATATACGATTTAGATAGAAACGAGATAATAAATAGCTTTAAAGAATTTGATAAATCTATCATGCAACATAAGTGGACAAGCAAGGGTATATTTGCAGTATGGCAGGATAGGGCACGTCTGTTAGCAGGATTTATTCTAGAAAACGGAGAAACAAAGCTTTTATGTGATGATGCCATATGCCTTATTTGGCATGCTGCAATAACGTCAGATGGAGAAAATGTTGCATACATAAAGTTATCAGAAAATGAAACCTTTGAGTTTTATTTAAATGGACAGAAAATTACTAATGATTCTAGGGCATATGAAGATAAGCTTCTAAGCCATAAGGAATTGGTTACGTGGGAGACAAAGGATGGTCTTGAGATTGAAGGAGTATTATCACTTCCTCAGGATTTTGATTCTAAAAAGAAATACCCATTATTAGTTGTAATACATGGAGGACCTACATGGGCATCCTTCCCAGTACATAACATGATTAGAAACTATCCAATTGAGCAGTTTATAGAAAAGGGATTTATCGTGATAGAGCCAAATTACAGAGGAAGCTCAGGCTATGGAAGTAAGTTCCTTACTGCAAACCATAGAATGCTTGGAATTGGCGACTATGAGGACGTTATATCAGGGGTAGACATGCTTATAGAAAAGGGTTTTGCTGATAAGGAAAGAGTTGGCGTTATGGGGTGGAGCCAGGGAGGATATATCTCTGCCTTCTGTGCAACCTATAGCAATAGATTTAAGGCAATATCCGTAGGCGCTGGTATAAGCAACTGGGTTACATACTATGTCAATACTGATATTACTACATTTACAAGAGAATATCTTGGAGCTAATCCATGGAAGGATAAAGAGATATATGAAAAAACATCACCTATGACCTATATAAATTCAGCTTGTACACCAACGTTAATTCAGCATGGAGACAAGGATGGAAGAGTTCCAACTCCAAATGCATTCGAGCTGTACAGAGGCTTAAAGGACATGGGGGTCGAAACTGAACTTGTAATATTTAAAGGAATGCAGCATGGACCAACAAAGCCAGGTCTCCACAGAGCAATTATGGAACAAAACTTGGATTGGTTTGTTAAGCATATTTAGGGGCATAGAAACGATTAATAAAACATTATAGAATGAAATGCAAGTTTGTTCATTTGTGTGAAAATAAATTAACCGTCCCTAGATTTTTTCTTGGGTTTATAATAAAAATTTAGCAACTGTCTCTTTCTTAATTATTGTGAAAAATGAGGTGATTATATGACTGATCATGTAACACTCCATGCAAAGTCTGATAAAGTTCAATTGACGATGCTTTGCATGGAGAATGTAGAAATTTAATAATCGTCACTATGAATAATATATAAAACAGACTTTGCATCTTTAATTATATTTAATAATTAAGGAGTGAAGTTAAATGAAATATGTTAAAGCATGTGATATATTGCCCCAATATCTTTTAGAAGAGATTCAAAATTATGCTGAAGGCAGCATGATATATATACCAAAGAAGAATGAAAATCGTAAAGCTTGGGGTGATACAACAGGTGCTAGATATGAGCTTAATAAAAGAAATTTAAATATAAAAAAGGCCTTTAAAAATGGTACTGAAATTGAAAGGCTTTCGGAAAAGTACTGTCTGACTGTAGAAACAATTAAAAAGATTGTTTATTCTAAGTAAATAATGCATACCTTTGCTGTTTATAACTGCAGGGGTATGCATTAATTTTTTATAAAAAATTCTAGGGATATAAATGCAAGCCTTATAACTGTAAAATTGAATATATATGTTTCGTATAAGTGATTTTATATTGCTCAACCCAAAGCATTTATACGAAATTATATTCCTTAATTCAATAATCGCACAATATCCAATGTAAAATCCTTAGTGTGGTTAACGTATAGAAAAAATATTAGGAGATTGAGTATGGAACAACAGATAATTGTTAAAGGCGTTTGCAAAAGTTATAAAACATACATAAAGGGTGATGGAATAGTAAATTCAATGTTGGGGTTTTTTCATAGAAAATATGAAAATATAAATGCAGTTAGCGATATAGAATTCTCAATTAAACAGGGAGAAGCTCTAGGCTTAATTGGACTAAATGGAGCAGGAAAAACAACTACAATAAAAATGGTTTCGGGAATAATGAAACCTGATAAAGGAAGTATAAAGGTATTAGGAAATGATCCATTCCTGCGATTAGCCAGCTATAGAGAAAAAGTTGCACTGGTTATGGGACAAAAGGGACAGCTAGACCTGGATTTATCAATTATTGATTCTATAAAACTATTTGCTTCAATTTATTCTATTAAAAAAGAAGTAGCGATAAATCGTGCAAAGGATATGGCAGAGGAACTAAAGCTATCACAAATAGATTTACATAAGCAGGTAAGGAATCTATCCTTAGGGCAGCGAATGAAGGGAGAACTGATATTATCCTTTATACATCTACCTACTATTATTTTCCTCGATGAACCAACCTTAGGATTAGATTTTATAACCCAAAGGGCGATAAGAAATTATTTATTGAAATACAAAACAAAATATAATGCATCAATTATTCTTACAAGCCATTACATAAAGGATATTGAGGATTTATGTGACAGTATTTATATTCTGAATAAGGGCAAGCCTATATATTATGGATCTATTGATGATTTTAAAAAAATGAAGCCCAATATGAGAAAGGTTCAATTTAATGCAAGTGATATTGCAGTGAAAAATTTACAAAGACATTTTGAAATGAATAAGGATAATGTTGAGGAAGATCAATATTCAATAAGATTTAATCCTGAAAAAATGCCTGAGGTTATGAATATTCTATCTATGCAAACTGAGATATCAAATATAAAATTTCATGATGATACTTTAGATGTTATTATTGAGTCGTTATATGAGGGGTTAATTAAATGAAGACAAATAGTGTAGTTCGTGGATATTTATCCTATTCCATAAGAAAATTATTTACATATAGGATTTATATAATTAGTGAAATAATTGGCTCTTTGCTGCTGCCAATTGTACTTAACTTTTTTTTATGGAGATCCTTGTTACAAACCAATACAATAGGGTACAACCTAAATGAAATGATGAGATATATAATAATATCAAATGTAATATTGTTGTTTACACAGGTTCGTGTAGAAGGTGAAATTGAAAAGGACATAAAAACCTATAGATTTGGGCAAAAATTGCTGCTTCCAGTGGGATATATAAAGGATAAGGTATATAGATACATATCAAATGGCATTGTAAGGTTTACTATTATATATATGCCAATAATAATTATTACAACTAATAAACTGCAGGGAAATTTGATATATACTTGCATTTCCTTGATTATTGGTTTTTTATTAAATGCATTACTATCGTTTATAATTGGTTTTTTATCCTTTTGGATGACAGAAATTTGGGGTGTTGCTGCAATTAGAAGCTTATCCATTGGATTATTGTCAGGTGCTATTTTCCCTCTAGATATTTTACCTGTAAGTATTCAAAGGATAATGCTATTTACACCCTTTCCCTATATGACCTATATACCCTCAAAGCTAATATGTGATCCTCATTTTAGCTTTGAAATAGTTAAAGAAGGTTTTTTTATTGCATCAACATGGATGGCCATATTTTACTTGATTGCATTTACTTTAATGAAAAATGGAATGAAAAAATATACTTCAAATGGAGCGTAGTATGAATAATTTAATTATAGAATCATTAAAATTTTCAATAAAGAAGGCAATACAGTATCCTGCTAACTTGATTAGCTGGTTTTTAGCAGATATTACTTTATACTCAGTAGATTTCTTTGCCTACTATTTATTAGCAAAAAAAGTAGGCGTTTTTGGTGACTATTCTTCTAAAGAGGTACTTTTATATATTACTTGTTTTTTCCTGGTTAATAATATATATGCAATAATATTTGCACAGGCTGTTTCAAGGTTTGGGGATTCTGTATTAACTGGTTATTTTGATTATGATTTATTAATGCCAAAGTCTATTATAAAATGCCTGGTTTTGAAGAATATAAACCTTCCTGCAGCATGTTCAACACCCTTACTAGTGGTTCTAAATATTTATTGCTTGAAAATCTGCAGTGTAAAGTTATCGATACAATATATTATATCTATTTTTAGCGGAGCCATGGTTATGGGATTTATATTCTTTATTGTTTATAGCCTAACACTTTTCAGTGTTAGGTCAGAGGCTGTTTCAAGTATAACCATGCAGCTTTTAATCCTTGGGGAAAAGCCTGATACTATTTTTCCTAAGCTTATACGAAATACTTTTATATATGGTATTCCAATATTTTTATTCAGCGCTCTTCCAACAAGGATTGCTCTTAATAAAAGTAGTTCGATGGAATTTGCATGGACATTTATAGCACCTTTTCTTTACTATGTAGTTTTGAAAATACTGCTTAAAAAAGGTTTGGCTAAATATCAATCCTGTAATTAGCTGCCAGGCAACGGAGAGAGGAGAAAAAGCTTCTTCTCTATATTAATCGCACAAAAGATTTTGCCTATGTTAATGAATAGTGTTGATAATATAGTGTGTAATAATGGAACTCCTTTTCAAGAGTTCCATTAATTCATACTCTCAGAATATTGTTAAAATATAATTTAAATTATGTTATAAAATAGACTTTACTTATTATCAAATTTATTTAAATTTATGTGCCATAACCCAATACTAAATAATATTCCACCTAATCCAAATATAATGGAATAGGCTATATACCTAAAAAGTATACCAAGAATATTATAATTGATTGGATTTGGATTGAAAAATATAGTAAGCGTACCATATATTATGGAAATACATACACCCCAAAGCAATACTCCATAAACCAATATAAACCTTTTCTTTCCCATAGATTTTTGCTTGTTCCATCTTTCTTTTGCTCTAGCTATATTACTCAATAAAATTCCCCCCATTTTAATATACAATTGTCCATTTGTTTAATTATATAATACATAGCTATAAATATTCAAAGATTTAGCATAACTATATATAACTCTTATGTGAATCTGTACAAAAAATTGCTTCATTTCTGTGAAACATATAGTTACAACCACCTTGACATGAAAACAATCAACAGATAAAATTGAATTATATAATTAAATATAAACCGTGTACACAATGATGTGTATTGTGAGCAAAGGTGCTCCATAGGAATTTGGTTTCCTATGGGGCTTTTTTTATTTATTTTTTTAGAAGGAGTGATAAGAGAGTGTATACATTTGGTTTGAAAACCAGGATTTTTACTGGTACAGGCTCCCTTGAAAAGTTAAGGGAAATGAAATGGAATACTGCATTCGTAGTAACTGATCCATTTATGGTTAAGTGCGGTGCGGTAAATAAGGTTACAGATGAACTGACAGCAGCAGGAATCAAATTTGAGATATTCTCAGATATTGTTCCAGACCCACCAATCGAAACAGTTGTTAAGGGAATGCAGGCTATGATGGCAGTTAATCCTGATGCAGTAATTGCAATGGGTGGAGGCTCTGCTATCGATGCTGCAAAGGCTATTTGCTCATTTAATCGTGAGATTAATAAGACTGCTGACAGCAAGGTTGTCTTTGTTGCAATTCCTACAACAAGCGGCACAGGTTCCGAGGTTACAAGCTTTTCTGTTATTACTGACAGAGAAAAGAATGTAAAATACCCACTTGTTTCAGAGGACTTAATGCCTGATATGGCTATACTTGATGCTGAACTTGTTAAGACAGTTCCAGATTTTATAACAGCTGATACTGGAATGGATGTTTTAACACATGCAATTGAGGCATATGTTTCAACTAGTGCATCAGATTTTACAGATGCTCTTGCTGAAAAGGCAATTAAGCTTGTTTTTGAATATCTTCCAAGGGCCTATGCAAATGGAAACGATGAAGAAGCAAGGGAAAAGATGCACAATGCATCCTGTATAGCAGGAGTTGCTTTTACAAATGCATCCCTTGGACTTAACCATGGAATGGCTCATATACTTGGAGGAAAGTTCCATGTTCCTCATGGAAGAACAAATGCAATATTGCTTCCATATGTAATTGAATACAATGCAGACCTAAAAGATTATTCATCAAGAAACTTTACACTAGCAGCCCAAAGGTATGCTCAAATTGCAAAGTTATTAGGACTTCCTGCATCAAATGTTAGACTTGGTGTTAAAAGTCTTGTAAATGCAATTAAAAATCTTTCAAAATCCTTTAAACTTCCAAACTGTATAAAGGAAACTGGAGTAAAGGAAGAGGATTTTAAGAAGGAATTAAAATCCCTTGCTGAAGCAGCAATAGCTGATAGATGTACAGCTACTAATCCAAGAGTACCAGAAGCTCATGAGGTTGAGAAGCTTTTTGAGAGGGTTTATAGCGGAAGGTAGTGTTGGGGTTGGAGTGCCTGTCACCCAACCAAAAGCTCACTGGATGTCATCCAATCCATAGCTTAAAGCCGGCTACCCCAATCATAGCTCAGGAGTTGTCGTATAGATCATTTGTGAGAAGTTTGGGACTCTGCTAACGGTAGCATGCTCTTTCAAGAAATGGAAATAAATTGCCATTGACACTGCTTTGTTAAATTAGTATCATTAAATTGAAAGAAAAATTAATAGATTTGCACAATGGCGTGTAAACTGGTTAAGAGCAAAGAAGCTTCTTAAAAAAGTGTTTTTTTAAGAAGCTTATATTTATTTTATGATAGAATTTATAATTTTTGGGAAATTGTGGTGATAGTTTTGGAAGAAAAACAGAGAGTTATTCAGGAGTATGTGCCTGGTAAACAGGTCACACTTGCTCACTTGATTGCAAATCCCGACAAGAATTTATATAAAAAGCTTGGTTTAACCAAGGATTACAATGAAGCCATTGGAATACTTACAATAACCCCAAGTGAGGCTGCAATAATAGCGGCGGACGTAGCGGTAAAGTCATCAGGGGTTGAGATAGGATTCGTGGATAGGTTCAGCGGTTCCCTGGTTGTATCTGGGGATGTATCCAGTGTTGAATCAGCCTTAAAAGAAGTATTAAATGTACTAAAGGGTATACTGGGTTTTACACCAGCTCAAATTACACGATCCTGAGGTGATTGTTTTGAACAAGCTTATGCTGATAGGCAGTACTGGTTCTGGGAAAACTACATTATGCCAGGTGCTGCATGACATGAATATACAATATAAAAAGACTCAAGCTGTGGAGTACTTTGACTATACAATAGATACTCCCGGAGAATATATAGAAAACAGGGCCTATTATAGAGCCTTGATTGTTGCTTCAACAGAATGTGATGTGGTTGGACTTGTACAGGACAGCACATTAGAGGCAAGTTTCTTTCCACCAGGCTTTGCAAGTATATTTGCAAAACCTGTGATAGGAGTTGTAACTAAAAAAGATAGAAGCAGCGAGGAAGAAATTAAAAGGGCAGAAGAGTTTCTAGAAGATGCAGGTGCCCAGATTATATTTAAGATTAGTAGTGTTAATGGTGATGGAATTGGGAGACTTAAGGATTATTTGACTTCATTATAGTATGTGCTAACACCAATCCAATATAAGAGGTGAACATATGTATAAAAAAGTAGTAATAGCCGATGATGAGCCTATTACAAGAATGGATTTAAAAGAAATACTGGAGGATTCGGGATACGAAGTTGTAGGAGAGGCCTCCGATGGATTTGATGCAGTTGAATTATGTAGAAGATATTCTCCAGATCTTGTTTTGATGGACATTAAGATGCCTCTTTTAGATGGACTTAATGCTTCAAAGATAATTCAGGAGGAGAATTTAGCGGATTGTATAGTGCTTTTAACTGCATATAGCGGTCCAGAGTTTATAGAAAAAGCAAAAAAAATAGGCGCAATGGGCTACATTGTAAAGCCTGTTGATGAGAAATCCCTGATTCCAACACTTGAAGTTGCAATAGCTAAGGGCAAGGAATTTAAAAAGATCAAGACCGATATAGAAAAGGTCAATCAAAAGCTTGAAGAGAGAAAAGTAATAGAAAAAGCAAAAGGCATTCTAATGAATAGAGATAATATTAGTGAACAAGATGCATATAATACCCTGAGAAAATTAAGTATGGATAAGAGATGCTCGATGAGGAGCATTGCAGAAGCTATAATATTGTCCAGCAATGAAGGATAAGGAAATGAACAAGATTGAGGAACTATGCAGATTGTACACTAATCTAGATGTAAAGGATGTAGCAAGCATCATGGAAGCATCAAAGATGCTTCAGGCTGTTGCGGATATTGAAAATGCCGACGTGTTTATAGATTGTCTTACGAGGGATCCCGATGAAGCCATTGTAGTGGCAGAGGCAAAGCCTTCGAATTCTAAATCTATGTATAGGAATTCCGTTGTCGGCGAGCTGGCCCTTAGAAAAAATGAGCCTGCAGTTCTAAGAACCCTTGAGCTTGGAGTAGCATCAAAGGATCTAAAGGCTGTAACACAGGAACACATTACTGTAAGGCAGACAGTTGCTCCAATAAAAAACAATGGAAAAATTATCGGAGTTCTCATAGTAGAAAAGGATGTAACAGATGCGATGAGCCATCAAAATAATATAAAAATGCTTTCAGAAGGATATGAGCAGTTTTCTGATACACTTATATCTGTATCTGTATCCGAGGATGAGGATAGTGTTGCAAACTATATAGATGATGCAATATTGATATTCGATGAAGAAGGGGTATTAAGATTTTCAAATCCAAGGGCTGATATATTCTATAAAGATATGGGATATAGAGATGAAATAAGAGGTATGCATTATAACAACCTCTCCCTTGCGCAAAACACCTTTAGAGAAGTCATGAAAACTAAGAATTTTGAGGATATAGAAGTTAAGGTAGGAAATCTCTTTTTAAGGGCAAGACATATTCCTCTAAACAGCAAGACCTTTAAGCTTGTTGTTATAATAAAGGATTTAACCCTTATGAAGGAGAAGGAAAAGGAGCTCATATCAAAATCTGTAGCAATAAAGGAAATACACCATAGAGTAAAGAATAATCTTCAAACAATAGCAAGCCTTTTAAGGCTCCAGGCAAGAAGAAGTGAAGATGCTGGTACAAAGATAGCACTCCACGAGAGTATGAGCAGAATATTAAGTATAGCTGCTACCCATGAGCTTTTAGCTCAGGAGGGTGTAGATGAGGTTGATATAATGGAGGTAATATCCAACATAAAGGATAATACCATGAGATACTTTAACATGCCAATAAAGAATGTTGAAGTAACCGTAACAGGTGATAATTTCAAGGTACATTCAGATATATCAACATCAATAGCTTTAGTTATAAATGAAATCCTTCAAAACTCCCTTAAATATGCCTTCCCAGGGAGAAATAAAGGAAGAATAAAAATAGAGATAGAAAAGGGGAAGGTTTACTCAACCATCACAATAGCCGATGATGGTGTCGGTTTTGATGTAAACAAGGTAAAGAAAAGTAGCCTTGGGTTGAGTATAGTGAATAGTACCGTAAGTGATAAGCTTAAGGGGAATATTAGAATAGTATCTGGACATGAAGGTACTAAGGTAACCTTTGATTTTAAAAATTAAATATAATTAAAATTCTACTGCGTTTTATTTTCGAGCCATCCTGTGGTCAAAACAATATAGCAGGGCTGTCTGAAAATAAATGCGAACTTCAATGCAAATTATTCAGACACAAGGTAGTGTTTGTTATGTGGGCAATGGGGCCCAAAGTTATTAAGTTTTTTAATAACTTTGGGCCCCTTTTTTGTTCCCAATAATGCATGAAAAGAGGAATTAAAGTGAGAGAAGAGATATTAAGCGTTGGTATTGATATAGGAACTTCAACAACACAGCTTGTTTTCAGTAGATTAATAATTGAGAACACTGCATCAAGCTTTTCAATACCAAGAATAAAGATAGTTGAAAAGGAAATTGTATATAGAAGCAATATCCACTTTACCCCACTTGTATCTAGAAGTGAAATAGATGGAAAGATGGTAAGGGAGATAATAGAATCCGAATACAAAAGAGCAAATGTATTGCCTTCCGATGTAAAAACCGGTGCAGTAATAATAACTGGTGAAACTGCAAGAAAGGAAAATGCAAGCCAGGTTTTACAAACATTAAGCGGACTTGCAGGAGACTTTGTAGTTGCAACAGCAGGACCAGATTTGGAGTCTATAATCGCTGGAAAGGGTGCAGGAGCAGACAGGATTTCTAATGAGGAATCCAAGACAGTTGTAAACCTTGACATTGGCGGAGGAACCACAAACTACGCTGTGTTTAAGGATGGAGAGTTAATTGACACAGGATGCCTCGATATAGGAGGCAGACTTATAAAGATAGACAGGGGCAGCAAAAAAATAACATATATAGCTGACAAAATAAAAGAACTTGCAAAGAACAAAGGAATAGCCATTGAAGAAGGTAGTACAGCAGACATGGATAAGGTAAAAGCAGTTGTAAGGGAAATGGTAGTAGTAATGGAAGAGTCTGTTGGATTAAAGGCTAGAACAGAAAACTACAACAAAATAATCACTAACAAGGGTCTTAAGCTTGGCTACAGCATAGATGCCATAACCTTCTCAGGAGGAGTTGCAGACTATATCTACAACGAAGATTACAGCGACCCAATAAAGTTTGGTGATGTGGGAGTCCTTCTTGGACAAACTATTAAAAATTCCGATCTTTGCAAATCTCTAGAGCTCAAGAGAGCAACAGAAACCATAAGAGCAACAGTTGTTGGTGCAGGTTCCCATACAACTGACATCAGTGGAAGCACAATAACCTACACAAAGGAGGTATTCCCTGTTAAAAACCTCCCAATACTAAAGCTTTCAAAGGATGATGAGGCTCTTGGATTCGATGCAATGTCAAAGGCAATTGAGGAAAAGCTTAAATGGTTTTCCAATGAAAATGAAATACAGCCTGTGGCAATTGCAATAAAGGGTATGAAAAACCCAAGCTTTAAGGATGTGCAGGAGCTTTCTAAGGCTCTTCACAGGGGAATGGAAAACCTTATAAAGGAGAAATTCCCAATATTCTTAGTCGTTGAAAACGACATAGCAAAGGTTTTAGGACAAACATTATATAAACAGCTGGGTTTCAACAAAGACATAGTTTGTATAGACAGTATAAGGGTTGAAAACGGTGATTATATAGATATAGGGAAACCACTTGCAAATGGAAGGGTAGTCCCCGTAGTCATCAAAACACTTGTATTCAATTCATAAAAAATAGAGGGGTGAATTTAAGTGAAGTTAAAAGCAAAACTATTTGGCCACGTGTATGAATTCAAGTCAGTGAAGGAAGTACTGGCAAAGGCTAACGAAGAAAAATCCGGAGACAAGCTAGCCGGAATCGCAGCTACTTCAGCAGAGGAAAGAGTAGCAGCAAAGGTTGTATTAGGGGAATTAACTCTAGCAGACCTAAGAAACAATCCTGTAGTACCTTATGAAATTGATGAGGTTACAAGAATTATACAGGATGCAGTAAATGAAAGAATCTACAACGAAATCAAGAATTGGACAGTATCAGAGTTCAGAGAATGGTTACTAGACTACAAGACAACTGGAGAGGACATAAAGAGGGTAAGCAGAGCTTTAACAAGTGAAATGGTTGCAGCTGTTGCAAAGCTTATGTCAAACCTTGACCTTGTTGTTGCAGCAAGAAAGATTAGAATAACTGCTCATTGTAACACAACAATAGGCCTAGAGGGAAGACTTTCAGCAAGACTTCAGCCAAATCATCCAACTGATGACCCAAACGGAATAACTGCATCACTTATGGAAGGTTTAACATATGGTGTTGGTGACGCTGTTATAGGATTAAACCCAGTTGATGACTCAGTTGAAAGCGTAAGCAAGGTATTAAAGAGATTTGATGAGTTTAAGAGAAAGTGGGAAATCCCAACTCAGATATGCGTACTTGCACACGTTACAACTCAGATGGAATGTATAAGAAAGGGAGCACCAACTGACCTTATATTCCAGAGTATTGCAGGATCACAGAAGAGTAACGAAGCATTTGGTATAACTGGAGACATGATTGAAGAAGCTAGACAGCTTGCATTAAAGGAAGGAACTGCTGCAGGTCCAAACGTAATGTACTTTGAAACTGGACAGGGTTCAGAGCTTTCATCAGGTGGACACTATGATGCTGACCAGGTAACTATGGAAGCTAGATGCTATGGATTTGCAAAGAAATTTGATCCATTCATAGTTAACACAGTTGTTGGATTTATAGGACCAGAATACCTATATGACAGCAAGCAGGTTATAAGAGCAGGACTTGAGGACCACTTTATGGGTAAATTAACTGGAATCTCAATGGGATGTGACGCTTGTTACACAAACCATATGAAGGCAGACCAGAACGATATAGAAAACCTTGCAGTACTATTAAGTGCAGCAGGATGTAACTACTTCATGGGAATACCACATGGTGATGACGTAATGCTTAACTATCAGTGTACAGGATACCATGAAACTCCTACATTAAGAGAGCTTCTTGGATTAAGACCAATACAGGAATTCGAAGTATGGATGGAAAAGATGGGCTTAATGGAAAACGGAAAGCTTACTTCAAAAGCTGGAGACGCATCCATATTTCTTAAATAAAAAAGGGGGGACGGAGCATGATATCAGAAATGGATTTAAAGAAATTAGTTGAACAGGTTCTAGTTGAAATGACAGCTGGTAAGACTGAAGAAAAGGCTGAGCCAGTTAACAACTGTGAAGTAAAAAGCCAGGACGTTGAGGACGGAATAATCGATGACATAACAGCAATCGACATCAAAAAGCAGCTTTTAGTTCCAAATCCTGCTGATCTAAACGGATATTTAAAGATGAAGGAAGCAACTCCTTCAAGAATAGGTATCTGGAGAGCAGGCTCAAGATACAAGACAGTAACATCCCTAAGATTTAGAGCAGACCACGCTGCAGCACAGGACGCAGTATTCTCATATGTTTCAGAGGATTTCCTAAAGGAAATGAACCTCTTTGAAGTTGAGACACTTTGCTCAAACAAGGATGAGTACATCACAAGACCTGACCTTGGAAGAAAGATAAACGAAGAGGGAATAAAGGCAATAAAAGAAAAGTGCCAGATGAAGCCTCAGGTACAAATTTATGTATCAGATGGACTAAGCTCAGCTGCAATTGAAGCTAACGTAAAGGATGTACTTCCAGCAATAATCCAGGGACTTGAAGTATACGGAGTAAAGGTTGGAACTCCTTTCTTTGTAAAGAACGGAAGAGTTGGAGCAATGGACGTTGTAAGTGAAACTACAGGAGCAGATGTAACATGTGTTCTTATAGGAGAAAGACCAGGTCTAGTTACTGCAGAAAGTATGAGTGCATATATAGCATACAAGGGATATGTTGATATGCCAGAAGCAAAGAGAACTGTTATATCCAACATACACAAGGGAGGTACACCTCCAGTTGAAGCAGGTGCTCATATAGCAGAATTAATAAAGACTATGCTTGAAAAGAAAGCAAGCGGAATTGATCTAAAACTTTAATTTTAGGAGGGAATTTCAATGAAAAACGATGCACTTCGTGCTACAGTCCTCAGTGTAAAGATAATATCAAACGTTAACCCTGATATGGCAAAGGCTTTCAATCTTGAGCCACACCACAAGAGTATAGGAATGATAACAGCTGATATAGATGACGTAACTTACACAGCTCTTGATGAAGCAACAAAGAAAGCTGATGTTGATGTAGTATATGCTAAGTCAATGTACGCAGGTTCAGCAAATGCAAGCACAAAGCTTGTTGGAGAAGTAATAGGAATACTTGCAGGACCAAACCCAGCAGAAGTTAGAAGCGGACTTAACGCAGCAATTGATTATATAGAAAATGGTGCTCACTTTACAAGTGCAAATGAAGATGATTCAGTACCATACTTTGCACACTGTATATCAAGAACAGGAACATACCTTTCAAAGGTAGCAAATGTTCAAGAAGGAGAGGCTATAGCGTACCTTATAGCTCCACCACTTGAAGCTATGTACGGACTTGATGCAGCACTTAAGGCAGCTGATTGTCAGCTTGCAGCATTCTACGGACCACCTTCAGAAACAAACTTTGGTGGAGGACTTTTAACAGGAAGCCAGTCAGCATGTAAGGCAGCATGTGATGCATTTGCAGCTGCAGTACAGTTTGTTGCAGAAAACCCAACAAACTACTAATTGTTAGTAAGGTGAAATTATGAAAAGAGAAGCATTGGGCCTAATAGAGGTCTACGGCTATCTGGGTGCAATAGAGGCTGCTGATGCAGCTTTAAAGTCAGCAAACGTTAGACTTATCGGAAATGACTTTGTAACAGGTGGTATTGTTACAGTTAAAGTTGAAGGAGATGTTGCTGCAGTTCAGGCATCCGTTGAGGCGGCTCATGCAGCTGTTCTTAGGCTGGGGGTTAGGGTTACATCCCATGTAATCCCCAGACCAACAGATGAAACCTGGAAGATTATTGTACCTAAATCAGCTGAAAAGAAGGAAACTCCTGAAATAAAGGAGGAGGCTTCAAAAAAAGTAGAACTTCCAGTTGAAGAAGAGAATGCTGAAGAAGTTATAGAAAAGATAGAAGAAAAAGAAGAAGCTAAGGCCGAAGAAATTAGTGCTAAAGAAACAGAAGAGAAGAAGGAAGTTAATGAAGACGATCTTGAGAAAAAGACTGTTGCTGAATTAAGGCAATTAGCCAGAAAGTTAAAGCTCCCTTCAATGACAAACAAACAGATTAAGTTTGCAAAAAAAGATAAACTAATCGACGAAATAAGAAGCTTCTACAGAAGGAGGGATAGCTAGTGGAACTTATGGATAAGGACTTGATGTCCATACAGGAAGTAAGATGCCTTATAGCAAAGGCGAAAGAAGCACAAAAGAAGCTTGCTCAAATGAGCCAGGCTGAAATAGATAGAATAGTTAAGGCCATTGCAGAAGCTGGAGAAGCAAATGCGGAAAAGCTAGCTAAAATGGCTAATGAGGAAACAGGCTTTGGAAAGTGGGAAGACAAGATAGTAAAGAATCTGTTTGGAAGCAGAATTGTTTACGAAAGCATAAAGGATATGAAAACCGTTGGAATAATCAACGAGGATAAGGAAAACAAAGTACTTGATGTTGCTGTTCCAGTAGGAGTAGTTGCAGGTTTAATACCTTCAACAAACCCAACCTCAACAGTATTATTCAAGACATTGATTTCAATCAAGGCAGGAAATGCAATAATATTCTCACCACATCCAAACGCAAAGAAGTGTATATTGGAAACAGTAAGAATAATAACTGAGGCTGCTGTAAAAGCAGGTGCACCTGAGGGAATTATAGGATGTATAACTATTCCTACAATGCAGGCAACCGATGAGCTAATGAAGCATAAGGATACAAACCTTATACTTGCAACTGGTGGCTCAGCAATGGTTAAGGCAGCATACAGCTCAGGAACACCAGCTATAGGAGTTGGACCAGGAAACGGACCAGCTTTTATAGAAAAATCTGCCGATATAGCACTTGCTGTTAAGAGAATATTTGATAGTAAGACCTTTGATAACGGTACTATATGTGCATCAGAGCAGTCAATTGTTGCTGAAGCATGCATAAAGGACAAGGTTGTAGAAGAGGTTAAAAAGCAGGGTGGATACTTCCTTACTAAGGAAGAAGCAGACAAGCTTGCAGGCTTCATAATGAGAAGCAATGGAACAATGAATCCACAGATAGTTGGAAAGAGTGTTGAGACAATAGCAAAGCTTGCTAACCTAAATATACCAGCTGGTACAAGAATTCTTCTTGCAGAAGAAACAAGGGTTGGACACAATGTTCCATATTCAAGAGAAAAGCTTACTCCAATACTTGCATTCTACTGTGAAGAAAACGTTGAAAAGGCATGCGAAAGATGCATCGAAATTCTTAACAATGAAGGAGCAGGACATACATGTATAATCCACTCCAACAACGATGAGATAATAAGAGAATTCGCAGTTAGAGTACCAGTTTCAAGATTCCTTGTAAACACTCCAGGAGCTCTTGGTGGAATAGGTGGTTCAACTAACATAGCACCAGCACTTACACTAGGCTGTGGTGCAGTTGGAGGAAGTTCAACTTCTGACAACGTTAGCCCTATGAACCTTCTTAACATCAGAAGAGTTGCATATGGAGTTAAAGAACTTGAAGATTTAAGACCAAAGACATCAAGTACTTCAACTAGTTCAGTTGAAATACCAGAAGAGCTTGTAAGCATGTTAATTGAAAAGATTCTTGAAAGACTAAAAAAATAAAATAAATTATAAAAAATAAATTAAATTTTAGGAGGAATTTCAAATGGCAAATACAAATGCATTAGGAATGATCGAAACTAAAGGTTTAGTAGGAGCAATCGAAGCAGCAGATTCAATGGTAAAGGCAGCTAACGTTACACTTGTAGGAAAGGTACACGTTGGTGGAGGACTTGTAACTGTTATGGTTAGAGGAGACGTTGGAGCTGTTAAGGCAGCAACTGACGCTGGTGCAGCAGCTGCAGAAAGAGTTGGAGAACTTGTTTCAGTTCATGTAATCCCAAGACCACATAGTGAAGTTGACGCTATACTTCCAAAGGTAGAAGCATAATTAAATAGGGAATAAATAGGGTAAAAGCTAATACCTATATGCAAAGTAATTAAATTCTTTATATTCCGTCTTTTCAAACAGCCCTGTAAAATTGGTTCGACCCTAGGCTGTTTGAAAAGGCGGAATGTAATAGAATTTCACTTTGCATAGTGACATACTATCCGCATCAACCACAGGGTTTTAGCGGATAGTATGTTTGTGTAAAATAAATATAGTTTTTATCAATCCCCAAAGGATGTGAGAACATGAGCGTATTAACGGAATATGAACTCAGGGGAAAGCTGAGAGGTAAGGACTTAAAGGAATATGAAGTAACAAAAGACGTTATAGTTACTCCCTCAGCAAGACAATACCTACAGGAAAAGAATATAAAGCTAGTAGTAGTTGAGAATAAAAGTTCTGAGAAATCAAACAAACAGACTGGCTCTGAAGTTAAAGAAGAACCAGGAAAGATTTTTCCTAAATATGTCTGCCCAATGGGCGGATATGTTGAAAATAAGCCAGAGCATATGACTCAGCTTTATGGAAACAAGCTGGTTAACAAGGATCATAAAAGAATACTTCTAAGGGGTAAGCTTGACAGCCTTCAATCAAAAATACTTGAAACTCAAGTACTTGCAAACAAGCTTGGTACCTCAGAAGTATTAAAGGATCTCGAAGAGATACTAGGATTTGTTAGAAACATTCTAAGAGCAGAGGTTTTAAATGAAAAACTTGATGATATTGTGCTTTTAGGTATGAATGATTCTGAATTAAGGGAGATATCCCATAATCCAAAGAAGTATCTTAACGTAGATCACATACTTCCAAACTACAAGATGGGTGAGCTTGTGGTTGCTCTTAACAGTATAAGAAGTGCCACAAGGGAAGTAGAAATATGTGCATTCACTGCCTTTAAAAATGAGGAAGGTGAAATCACAAGGGAAGATATTATAAGACACTTAAACAGGTTAAGCAGTTGTTTCTATATAATGATGTGCAAGCTAGTAGCGGGAAAGTACAGGTAAAGAGGTGACAATTTTGCAGGATATAAATATAGATGCTTTAGTTGACATGATAGTTGAGAAGATAAATGAGAGATTTCAAATACCTGTTGAAGCATCAGGCAGGCACGTTCATCTTTCAAGAGAAGCAATAGATATACTATTTGGAGAAGGATATGAATTAACAAAGGTTAAAGACCTATCCCAACCTGGACAATATGCATGTGCTGAAAGAGTAAGTCTTATTGGACCAAAGGGGACAGTTAAGAACATTGCTGTTTTAGGGCCAGCTAGAAAAGAAACACAGGTTGAGCTATCTTTAACAGACGCAGTAATTATTGGAGTAAAGGCACCTGTAAGGGAGTCTGGAAAACTTAGTGGAAGTGCACCAATAACAATAGCAACTGAAAAAGGACAGATTACCTTAAAGGAAGGCGCTATAGTTGCAAAAAGACACATTCACGTATATCCAGAGGATGCAGCAATATTTGGTGTAAAGGATAAGGATACTGTAAGCGTTGAAGTATGTGGAGAAAGACCATTAGTATTCCACGATGTTGTAATAAGAGTAAATGAAAATTACAGAACATTTATGCATATTGATTATGATGAAGCCAATGCCTGTGGCTATAAAAAAGGTACCTTTGCAAGAATCATAAAATAGGAAGGAAAATTATGATGAGTGATTTCAGCAGAGCAAACAGCCTAATATCGGCTGTTGAAAAAACCATTGGTTGTCCACGAGAGATAAAAGCAAATGAAGAACTGATAACAGGTGTTGACCTTGGTACAGCATATATAGTTCTAGTTGTTCTAGATAAAGATAAAAATCCCGTTGCCTGTGAAATGGAATTTGCACAGGTTGTTAAAGATGGACTTGTGGTTGATTTTGTAGGAGCAACACAGATTGTTAGAAAACTTAAAAGAAATATAGAAGAAAAGCTTGGTGTTGAACTGATAAAGGCAGCTATTGCAGTTCCACCAGGAACAGGAGAAAGAGACTGTGCAACCCACAAGTATGTGGTTGAAGGTGCAGGCTTTGAAGTAACTGACATTTTGGATGAACCAACTGCAGCTAATGCAGTGCTTGGAGTAAGGGATGGAGTAGTTGTTGATATAGGTGGTGGAACTACGGGACTTTCCATATTTAAGGATGGTTCAGTTGTATACACTGCAGACGAAGCTACTGGAGGAACACAACTTAGTTTAGTTATCGCAGGAAATTATAGAATAAGCTTTGAGGAAGCAGAAAAGCTGAAGAAGGCAAAGGAAAACCAGAGGGAAGTATTTACAATAGTTACCCCTGTTATACAAAAGGTTGCTTCAATAATAAAAACTCATATAAAAAATTTTACCGTAGATACAATTTATCTGGTAGGCGGTACATGCTGTCTTGAGGGAATTGAAAGGGTAATTGAAAAGGAAACAGGAGTTAAGACTGTAAAACCATTGAATCCATTTTTAGTAACCCCCCTTGGAATCGCAATGAACTGCTCGGAATAAAGGATGTGATTGGATGGACATGCAGAAGCTCATTGATCTTATAACAAAAGAGGTCATGAATAGGCTGGGAGCTTTAGAGAAAGTCACTGAGACAAAGAAAAAAAAGATACTCCTTTTGGATTCAGCCTCCTGTGGATGCTTGGAAACTATAAGAGAAGCGCTTAATGAAGAATATGATGTTGATTCTTTGGATAGCATTGATTGCAAGGTAGAAGAATATGAAGCATGTATAGTATGCAGAGTAGGAAACAAGCAGATAGCATCAATAGCTAATGGATTGTGCAGCAATAGTATGGAAGAGATTATAATGAACTTCCTGCTTATGGGCAAAAATGTTTACCTGCTTGAGGATGGAATTGAATATAGAAGGTATTTAGGTACTGCAAGCAGTTCACTTATAGAGCTTTATCAGGGCTTTGAGAAAAAGCTTGTTGATTATGGAGTTAAGCTGATAAAGAACTATAGGGATATACTTGGCACCAATGAGATAAAGGAAATTGAAAAGGTTGAGGCAGTAGAAGCAGAAAAGGAAATACAGTGTACCCCCCAAGTTAAAGAATGTCACACTGTAAATTCCGTAGATTTAATAGGCAAAAAACTTATATCTGAGGCTGATTTAAGAAAGCTTTGCAGAAAAGGGGTTAATGAAGTTGTAGTTTCTAAGAAAGCGGTTATTACCCCACTGGCACAGGATTTCATTAGAATAAATCGTCTTAGTGTTAAGAGAGCTTAAAGGTATTAATAGTCCATCTGGGAGGATAAAAATATGATTATCGGAAAAGTAATCGGGAATATTTGGGCAACTAGGAAGGACGAAAAATTGAACGGACTAAAGTTTCTTGTTGTTGAGCCTGTAAAAGTAACTGGAGGTATAAATTCTCCATCTATTGTTGCAGCTGACAATGTAGGAGCAGGAATTGGTGACACTGTCCTAGTTACAAAGGGAAGCTCTGCCAGGGTATCCCTTGATATAAAGGATGTACCAGTTGATGCCGTTATAGTTGGAATAATAGACACAGTTGAAGTGGATGAAGATCTATTAGACTAAATAGGTGATTAATATGATAAGAACCATGGGAATGCTGGAATTAAGAAGTATTGCAAAGGGAATAGAGACAGCGGATGTTATGGTGAAGGCTGCACAGGTGGATTTGATATACAGCAAAACCATCTGTCCTGGAAAGTATATGATTATGATTTCAGGGGATGTCGGCTCTGTAAGAGAAGCTGTTGAAAAGGGAATTGAAGCGGCAGGAAGCTACCTTGTAGAAAGTGTTGTACTTCCCTCAATTCACCCTGATATAATAGACGGTATTAAGGGCGTTAAGAAGCAGTTTACAGTGAACGCTGTGGGAGTTTTTGAAACAATAGCAGTTGCAGCAGGAGTTTATGCAATGGACAGCGCTCTTAAAGCTGGTCAAGTATCACTAATAAGAGTAAACCTTGGTGCTGGAATAGGCGGGAAATGTTACTTCATAGTTACTGGAGAAGTTAGCTCCGTTAATGAAGCGCTTAGGGCAGCAGAAAATGCTGTAGATAAAAGAAGAGTATTGGAAAAGGTAATAATTCCATATCCATCACAGGAATTAATAAAAACACTTTAAAAGTGGCAGGCACATGAGTTATAAGTTATGATCTTAAAATAACTTTGACCATTGATTGCTCAAATAACTCATAACTCATGTGCCTGCCATACCAAAAAAAGGAGGAAAATTATTATGCAGATTTCTCAAGTTATAATCTATATAATGGTTGCTTTTATGGCACTTGCAGCACTTGACAAATGTATAGGAAACAAATTCGGACTTGGTGAAAAGTTTGATGAAGGTTTCATGGCAATGGGATCACTTACAATAGCAATGGTTGGTGTTGTATCACTTGCACCAGTACTTGCTAACATATTAAAGCCAGTTGTAGTGCCTGTATTTACAGCACTTGGAGCAGACCCATCAGTGTTTGCTACATCACTATTAGCATGTGACATGGGTGGATACCCACTTGCATTACAGCTTGCACAGACACCAGAAGCAGGACTTTTCTCAGGAATCATACTTGGTTCAATGTTAGGACCTACAATAGTATTTACTATACCTGTTGCACTTGGAATCATCGATAAGGAAGACCACAAGTATCTTGCAACTGGAGTTCTTGCAGGTATAATCACAATTCCACTTGGAGCGCTAGTTGGTGGTCTTGTAGCTGGATATGGATTTATGATGGTTATTAAGAACCTTGTTCCAATAATAATATTCGCAGCAATAATAGCTTTCGGATTATGGAAGGCACCAGAAAAGATGATAAAGGGATTCACAGTATTCGGAAAGGGAGTTACAGCAGTTATAACAATAGGACTTGCAGCAATAATAATTGAAACTCTTACTGGAATAGTTATCATCCCAGGAATGGCTCCATTATCAGAAGGTATTACAATAGTTGGCTCAATAGCAATAGTTCTTGCTGGAGCTTATCCACTAGTACATGTTATAACAAAGGTATTCTCAAAGCCACTTATGAAGCTTGGTTCATTACTTGGAATGAATGATGTTTCAGCAGCTGGTATGATTGCTACACTTGCAAACAACATTCCAATGTTTGGAATGATGAAGGACATGGATGAAAGAGGAAAGATATTAAACGTTGCATTTGCAGTAAGTGCTGCATTCGTATTTGGAGATCACCTTGGATTTACTGCAGGTGTTGCAAAGCAGATGATCGTTCCAATGATAATTGGAAAGCTTGTAGCTGGAGCTTCAGCGATAGCAGTTGCATGTTTATTAGCACCAAAGTCATCAAAGAAGGGAGCGTAATTTAAATGCAGAATATTGATTCAAAAGTAATTGAGGAAATAGTAAGAAAGGTTTTAGCAGATGCTTTAACTAAAAACAATGCTGAATTTGAAAAGCATGTTGACCCAAGCGGAATTCTATCAGTAAACCTTAGCACAGTAAAGGCAGATAAGTTCGATACAGGAAAAGAAGGGGACAACGTTCTTCTAAAGGACCTTGTAACTCTTGAGGAAAGTCCAAGACTTGGATGCGGACTTATGGAAATGACAGAGACAACCTTTGACTGGACATTAAAGTATGATGAAATAGACTACGTTATCGAAGGAACACTTGAAATCAACATAGATGGAAGAAAAGTAGTTGGAAATCAGGGAGATATAATCTTCATTCCAAAGAATTCATCTATACAGTTCTGTGTACCAAAGTATGCTAAGTTCATATATGTAACTTACCCAGCAAACTGGGCTGAACAAGAATAATAATATACAAACCCTATAAGCAATCCCTACTGATAATGGTGGAGAAGGGTAAATCCCTATCCACCATTAATAAGGGGGAATAATAGATAGTTCATAAATATATATTTTACTTAAGATTAGGGGGAAACATAATGAAAAACAAAAGATTACTTGCTGTTATTCTTGCAGTAATGGTAATATGCGCTGCATTTACTGGATGCCAGAGTAAACAAGAACCAGCAAAGAAGAATGAAACAACTACAACTTCACAATCAAAGGATTCAAAGCAGCTTCAGCCAGGAAACTGGGCACCAGCTAACTATGAAAGAATTACAAAGCTTATTAAGGAAAATGGTGTAGACAGCTCAAATTATAACAAAGACAAGAAGCCATACATAGTTGTTGACTGGGACAACACAACAATATACAACGATGTTGAAGAAGCAACACTTGTATATCAGATTGAAAACCTTGCATTCAAAATGACTCCAGATCAGTTTGAGAGCGTTATAAAGACAACTATCCCAAAGGATAACTTCGTTGAAGAATGCAATAATGCAGATGGAAAGCCAGTAAACATAGACTTAATAGCACAGGACTTAAAGTCAAGCTATAAATACATATATGAAAACTACAAGGGAATGAAGGGAAGTAAATCCCTTGATGAAATACATAATACAAATGAATACAAAGACTTTTCAGCAAAGCTTAGATACCTTTATGCAGCTATAGGTGAAACATTTAGTGCTGACATAAGCTACCCATGGGTATGCTACCTATTCACTGGAATGAATGAAAAGGAAGTAAGAGAACTTTCAGCAGCATCAATTGAACATCATCAAAAGCAAAAGCTTCAGGATATTACTTGGACAAGTCCAAAGGAGCTTTCTGGAAAAGCTGGAGTAGTATCAGTAACATTCCATGATGGATTAAGAATACAGCCAGAATCACAGAATCTTTATAAGACATTAATAGCTAATGGAATAGATGTATATGTTTGTTCAGCATCATTTATAGATGTTGTTAAGGAATTCGCAACAAATCCAAAGTTTGGGTATGATCTTCCAATGGAGAATGTATATGCAATGCAGCTTGAAAGAGACAGCAATGGCGTAATCCTTCCAAAGTTTGATGCAAAATATGATCAGACACAGACAAAGGGAAAGACATTAACTATACAGAAGTTCCTTGCTTTGAAATATGGATATGGCCCAATAATGATATGTGGAGATAGTGATGGAGACGTTGCTATGGCATCAGATTTCCCTGAAACACAGCTAGTACTTATATTCAACAGACTTAAAGGTGGAGATATAGGAGAACTTTGCAAAAAAGCTGCTGAACAGCTTGGAGATCCAAATGCAAAATACATCCTTCAGGGAAGAGATGAAAACAACGGTACTCTTATAAAGACAGAAATGACAATTAAGCCAGCAAAGCTTTTAAAATAGCGTTTTTCTAAAATTTATTGATAGATTGACAATACAATTAGGTGACCCCACCCGCACGGGCTGCTCGTAGTAGAGCAGCCCGTGTTGCTTTTTTTAATTAATATATCCCTCGATAGCAGGCTTTTAAATTAGAAGTTAGGTGACAGGTTCTTGAGTTTTGAGCTATTTAATCAAAAGCATCTTCAGATGCTTTCATTAAATAGCTCAAAACTCAAGTGCCTGTTGCCTCTGTTCCTCACCTTTTTCAACATCCCTTCCCATAAACTCATTCAACTACCCTCTAAATAACTTAATAAATTATCCCATTTAAAAGCAAAGCAAATAACAATATGGTAAAATGGAAATATATAATAGATTTCGTATCAATTTTACACAAGGGGGGATTTTATGAATTACCTAGAAATATTTGATGAAATAGTTAGTATTGTACATACTGATTATTCAGGATGTATTGATAAGAGAGGCTGGGATAATCCCGAGCTTAGTAGGAAAAAAATCATGGAGCTTGAAAAGGAAGGAAAACTGGATTCATATATCTTCAAAGAAATTGTAGATGATTATTTACTAGATTTTAAAGATGGACATATGTTCTTCAATTTAGTATCAAATGATGCACAAAAAATATATGATAACGGATTTGAGTGTAGAAGATATGGGGATAAACTTTATATTACTCATGTAGGAATGGAAACAAAACTTAAAAAAGGAATGGCAATAATAGAGCTTGATGGTGTTCTAATTAATGAGCTTGGAGAAAAGTATAGAAGAATGGTTCAAATTCGTGGTAGCCATCCAGAGAGAGAAAGATGGGAGCCTGTTATATTAAAATGCAGCAAGTGTAAGGTTGAAGATAAAGTTGGAAATATATTTGAAATGCCCCTTAGAAAGTATGAAAGGGAAAAATATATTCCGGAGTACTCACTAAAAAAGCTTGATAGTGGAATATTGTTAATGATACTAACAGATTTTAATGATGATGATGCTATAAATAAGCTTATAGAAGATAATAAGGATCTGCTTGAAACAAGCAAGAATTTAGTGATTGATGTAAGACATAATAGAGGTGGCAGTGATTCAGCATTCTTTAAGCTGCTAGAGTATATATTTACAGGTGATGTTGACTTAAATAAGCTTGATGAGGGAGCAATGCAAATAAACATGACAGAAAGAAATTATAAGCTAAGAGTAGATAGCTTTAAAGAGCAGCTTAATTTGATTAATGATCCATTTACTAAAAATTTTCTTAATGTATTTATAAGAGAAATGGATAAACATAGAAATGAGGGGCTAGTTGAGGTTGATTTAAGTGATGCAATTCCAGAGCTATTAATCAAGGGAAGAAAAAATCCAGAGAATATTGTGGTACTTGGAGATGTATACTGTGGCAGCTCTGGAGATGCCTTTGTTGAAAACGTTAAAAAGTCAGACAAGGTAACCATAATGGGAAGAGGTACAGCGGGAATAACGGATTATAGTAACTTAGCAATACAGGAATGGGATAATACCTTCCAACTATTGTATCCAACTTCAAGAAACAGCGCAATAGATGAGGGCAAGGGATTAACAGGTGTTGGAGTTGTTCCAGAAATCTATATCCCATGGACACCAGAGCATATTGAAAGGGATATTGATATGGAAAGAGCAGTTGAGTTTTTATTGAATAAGTAAAATATTAAAAATCCAAAAGATAGGCTGCAATTTATTGTAGTCTATTTTTTATATACATATATTTAAAATTGTAGCTATATGTTGCACATGAATACTTTTACATTGCTGGAACTCAAACATTTATGTAAAATCATATTCCTTGTGTAAGTAATTAAACAGCACTTAACTTAATATTTTTAGTGCTATCGATAGAATATATAACTGATAAGTTCTAAAAGTTAAAAATTGTAATAAATGATATAATGTGATAAAATATATAATGCGTTACAAAAATATGGAAAACAAGTCAATAATCCATCATTTTTTTTAAAAATTATATATAAATTAAGGGGGAACGCCTATGGGTGATTATCAATTTCATCAATACCTGGCCAGTAAGGGTATTTACTACATGCATTCTGGTAAAACAACTCCTTTAGGAATAATACTAATTCCCTTATTTGGTATATTGGGAGCTGCATTTTTTAGCGTGATATATGCTTATGCAACTGTATATATACCTTTTGTATATCTTAATTGTCTTATCACAATGGGCTATGGATTTATTATAGGAAAATTGGTTATAATTGGAGTGGAGAAGGGGAAAATTAGAAACTTAAAGCTGGTATTATTCTTAGCTATCCTTGTGGCTATTTTTGCAGAATATTTTAACTGGTTAAGCTGGATATTTGCATATTCAAAAGGTGAGCTTTTTGTGATGTCACCACTTGAAATTATTTCGATATTAAAGGTTATTGCAGTATTTGGAGCATGGAGTATAAAAAGTTTTGTTGTGAAGGGGATAACTCTCTACCTCGTATGGGTGGCAGAAGCAGCTATTATAATGGGTGTAATAATTTATTATCCCTATGCTACAATAAAATCAATGCCATTTTGCGAGAAGTGTAATATTTGGATTAAAAACAAAATTATGATATCAATGCTGGAGCCTATTATTGATGTTGAAAGTTTTAAAAGCCAATTAGAAAGAAGAGACTATGGTAATTTGTTAAAATTAAAAATGGTAGATAGAAATAGTAGTGCTTACACTGTAATTGAACTGTTAAGCTGTCCGTCCTGTAGACAGCAATATATTCTCAATGTAAAGTCGATGAAAGTAATTACCAACTCAAAGGGAAAAAAATCATCGAATTCAAAGACTATTATAGAGAATCTAATAATAACTGAGGATACATATTCCCTTATCAGAGGTTTAAATAAAGTACAATTCGATATAAACATTTAAAAATAGTCGAAATGTAAAGAATATCTGCAGAAGATATTCTTTTTGTTTTTGATTATGATAATTAATAATGGGAAATAGATAAAGATGCTATTAACCTGCTATTTATCCTTTTTATCCCTAAAGCAATAAATATAAAACTAAATGTGATATATAATTGACATAAAGTTTTATATATATTATAATAAGCAATGTAAGGAGGGCGTACAATTGAAAAACAAACGTATGAAAATTGCTCGAATAGAATGTGATTTGTCACAGGAACAACTTGCTGAAAAGGTAGGAGTTACAAGACAGACAATTGGTATGATAGAGGCAGGAAAGTACAATCCATCACTTAATCTTTGTATTGCAATATGTAATACATTAAATAAAACATTAAATGATTTATTTTGGGAGGAGTCAAAATGAAAAACAACAATTTTAAGGATGAGAGAGTTATAGCACAGCAGCGTAAAATAGCAAGTGATGCATATCAATTGATTTCTATTTTCTTATTACTTTCTGCAATGTATAAGCAATTCATATTAAAGGAACCTTTTAGTGCTTATATGACAGAATTTATTGCATTTTTAGGTGGCTCACTCTATGTTGTTTTGAGGAATGTCATAAATGGTAATGATACCTTTTGTACAAAAAAGGATGAGAAAAGAATATACCTGATTAACAGTTTGACCTCAAGCATAGTGATTACAGTAATTATAGAAATTGAAAATTACAAAAGGTATTTCCAAACCCAAGAAAAAAATATTTCCTTCTTCATTGAAATTATTATTGTTTTCATGATAGCATTTGCTATTTCATATCTTTGCTCTTGGGGATTGAGTTGGTTTTCAAAAAAACGTTCTGCAAAAATCGCTAAACAATATGAGGATCAAGAGGATAAATAACATATACATTGATGTTTGTTATATATGTTGTTAAAGTAATCTAGCAATGAAATATAATTTAAAGAAGGAAAATAGAAATATTTGTAGAATGTTATTTTATAGCTGTTTTTACAGGTATAAGTATTTGGAGGTGTAAGATATGTGTAACTTAAAGGGAGTATTAGGTTTTATGTGCTCTAAGCAAAGACTATTTTAATGTTAGGTCTACAACTTTGCTTAGAGTAATCTAGATATAGTAGATATGATAGGCTTAACATATGATGGTCTTTGCGCTTAATTCATAGTTATATTATGGATTAAAAGGAGCGTAGAGAAATGAAATATGTTAAAGCAGAAAATGTTTTACCTGAACATGTAATAGATATTATTCAAAATTACATAGATGGGGAGTATTTATATATCCCTAGAAAAAAAGGCAATGAAAAGTCTTGGGGAGAAAGAAGCGGAACAAAAGGTGCTTTAAAGTTTAGAAATGCTGAAATATATGAGAAATTTGCATATGGGCTTAGTGTTGAAGAACTATGTGAAGAATATTATCTTTCCGAGAGTAGTATAAGAAGAATAATAAGAAGCGAAAAATCAGCTAGTTAAAAATGAACCAGCAGGGGATTAATCCTGCTGCTTTTTTTATATAATGACATTTTGGCGATAGATACTTAGATGACAGGCTCTTGAGTTTTGTCACTCTCCACACAACCAACTTCAATTCAGAACAGTTTATGACCGTGCAAAGCAGCTATAAATAATGGTATAATTTACAAAAGGTCTATGGATAGAAGTAACATATATAAAGATATATAAAGGAGAATAGTATTAGGATGATTATTAGTATTGATGAATCTAGAGTTGCTGAAGCAGCTCAGTTTGCGAGCGAAATCAGTCAAATGAAAAAGCATAAATGTAAAGCTTGTGCTGATGAATATGACAAGCTGCTTTCTAGCTTCACAAAAAGGGTAAGAAAACCGGATGATGAGGTCTTAATTTGTACTGAGAATAATGAAATTTTAGGAGTTTTGGCTCTTCTGATAGAGCCAAAAGAAAAATATATAGAAGTAGTAAGCAATGTATATACTAAGAAAAATTATGAGGAAATAGCTATGCAGTTTTTTAAGTATATAAGAGAAAAATATACTGGGTTTCAGCTTGATGCAGTATATTCAGAAGAAAACAAAGAAGCAATTTGCTTTATGAAGAGCATTGGCGCTAGATGTCATGGTATAGACATTAAAATGAGGCTTAGAACAAATGAATACCATTCTTCAAAGGGTAATAAGAAAATCGTTCCTTTAAATGAAAAGTACTATGAAGATTTTTGTAGACTTCATGATGAGAACCATCCAGATGTTTATTGGAATGGTGAACGAATATTATCAGCTCTTGATAGATATGATGTTTTAATTGCTGTAGAAAAAGGCGAGTTGGTTGGTTCTGTAGTATGTGAATCTGGAGGCGATAAGAAGAAATATATTTCTTTTATTGAGACAGATAAACATTATCGCAGGCAAGGACATGCCAAGAGCTTATTAGGAGAAGCCATTGAGAGAGCTTTATTATCTGATGTTGATGAACTTGCACTTGATGTTGAAATAGATAATAATCCAGCAATTTGTTTATACAAGTCTTTTGGATTTCAAAAGGTTGATGCAAGTAGTTTGTATTCTATAGAATCGTTATAATATGGGACATGAAGGTTTTGCGGTGTCTTTTAGTGGAGGTACAGCGGGAATAACAGATTATAGCAACCTTAGAGATTAGGAATGGGATAACACCTTCAGATTTATGTATCCAACATCAAGAAGCTGTGCAATAGATAAGGGCAAGGGATTAACAGGTGTTGGAGTTGTTCCACATCATATAAAGGAGAATGATATTAAGATGATTATTAGTATAGATGAATCAAGAGCTGTTGAAGCAGCTCAATATGCAAACCGACTTAATCAAATAAAAGAGCATAAATGTAAAGTTTATGCTAAGGAATATGATAAGATGCTTTCGACTTATAGAAAAATGGCAAAACACCCGGATGATGAGGTTTTAATTTGTACAGAACATAATGAAATTCTAGGGGTATTGGCTCTATCAGTGGAACCAGAAGAAAAATATATAGAAGCAGTAGACGGTGTATATGCTAATAGAAATTATCAAGAAATAGCTATGGAATTTTTTAAATATTTTAAAGAAAAGTATGCTGGGTTTCATTTTGATGCAGTATATCCTCTAGAGAATAAACAAGCAATTTGCTTTATGCAGAGCATTGGTGCAGAATGTGTTGATACATACATGAATATGAAACTTAAAAAAATGATTTTCATCCTTCAAAGGGCAACAAGCAAGTTATTCCAATAAGCGAAAAGTACTATGAGTCATTTTGTAGACTTCATGATGAGTACCATCCAGACGTTTATTGGACTGGTAAACGAATATTAGCAGCCCTTGATAAATATGATGTTTTAATTGCTGTAGAAAAAGATGAGTTGATTGGTTTTGTAGTTACATCAATCATTAGAGATGGTAAGGTAGAAGTTTCTTTTGTTGGAACAGATAAACGTTATCGCAGGCAAGGATATGCTAGGAATTTATTAGGAGAAGCTATTGATAGAGCTTTTCTATCTGGTGCTAATGAACTCATATTAGAAGTTGAAATAGATAATAATCCAGCAATTCATTTATATGAGTCTTTTAGATTCCAAAATGTTGATACTACCAGTGTGTATTCTATAGAGTCGCTATAATATGGGATATGAAGGTTTTTTAAGGTGCCTTTTAGGATAGGTTTGAATTGCATCATGACTATATATAAGTTGGGAAATGTGATAAAATAAGACTATATTATGAATTTTATGACAATTCGTACTATAGGGGGGATTTAGATGGAGAAAATAAATGAAATCGCAAGAAAGCTTGAAGAACTAGAGGAGCAGTCTAGTAAACTTGAATGGACACAATATACCGTTGGATATGATTTTGGGTGTCAAGAGGCTTATGAGAAGATAGTTGAGTTTATGAAGGACAAGGCTAATTTTGAAACTATATGTGAGTATAGGAATAAAAATTTAAGCTTTGAGGATAAGAGAAGAGTAGAGATAATGTACAACATGTTTGAAGAATATCATCTTTCAGATGAATTAAATGAGCTTCAGCTTGAGATTCAGAAGAAAACAAATGAATTATCAAAGATATTAAATACACATAGAAGCACCTTTGAAGGTAGAGAAGTAACCTCTGTTGATTTATCACAGATACTTATGAATGATGACAATAGGGAAAGAAGAAAAGCAGCATATTTTTCAAGGGCACAGGTTAATAAACCACTTGTTGATGGAGGCTTTGTTGAACTTATAAAGCTTCGTAAGGAATATGCAAAGCTTTATGGAGCGAAGGATTTTGTTGACTATTCACTTAAAACTCAGGATCTTGATACATCAATATTTGAAAACTGGACATCACAACTCCATGAAATACTACCAAAGATGAATAGCGTAAGAAGTGAATATGCAAAAAAATACATAAACGATGATAAAATAATGCCATGGGATGGCGGATATATAGGTTCTAGAATTGCGCCGCTATTAAATACAACAGTGGATATAAGCAATTATTATGAAGCATTACAGGGATTCTTTAAAAACTTTGGAATAGATATATCAAAATTCAATATTACCTATGATGTTTTTTCAAGGGCAAATAAATCAGAATGGGGATATAACTTCCCAATAAGGACAGCTAAGGACTCTAGAATACTTGCAAATGTTAAGAACAAGTACAATGAATATGGCGTATTACTTCATGAGACAGGACATGGGGTACATTCATTCGTACTTGATCCTGAGGAAACAATATTAAACATGGGTGTTAGTGGAATAATCTCAGAGGGCTTGGCAAACCTATTTGGAGGATTTTTATATGAAAAGATATTCTTTGAAAAATTCTTCGATGATGTAGAAGCGGCAGAAGAGCAATTCTCACAAATAAGAAATTACGATAGATTAATGTCTCTAAGAGCCATTAATGATATATTATTTGATCAGGAGTTATATAGAAATAACATAGAATCACTTGATGATATCTATCAGCTATACTGGAAGGTATACAAGGATGTACTTATGGAAGAACCCTTTGCTGATGAAGTTCCATGGGGCTTTAGAATACATCACACAACACACCCAATTTACCTTCACAACTATTTCATGGGGGATGTAACCTGTGAAATGCTTTCAAGTGTATTCAAAAAGAAATACAATGTAAAGGATGTTACAGACAAGCCACTTGAATTTGGAGAGTTCCTAATAAATGAAGTGATTAAGACATCTGGCTTATATAAATATCAAGATTTATTTAAGAGGATAAGCGGAGAGGAATTCTCATTAAAATATATGATCGACTAGTTTTACAGGATATATTAGAATAATTGACAAAATAGTGTGAATAAACTATACTTAGTAAATAATACTTATGTGTTTAATTTATGTTTATTGGAGGATTAGGAGAGATGATTACTTTATAATTAATCAAAGATTTAGATTTTAAACTAAATAATCTGTTGAGCTTACCTGAAATATACGTGTTTTACCACATGTGTTTAGGTTTATTTGTTGTGTAAGTTTAACGATTGATTAATTATTAAGAATATCATAGTCTGCAATCCTTTTTAAAAGTAAGCATAAGGTTATGTAATTGGCTTAAAAGATATTTGCTTTTATGCTGTGCTGCTTAATGTGTTTTAATATAGGATTTAGCGCTATACCTTCTTAATGGTATGGCGTTTTAATTTTGCATAGTTTAGGATTAAATATATAAATGACTGTTCACATTTGATAATTATATTTTTGTATTATCAAACAGTCGTATTAGTTTTTGAGATTATTATTAAACTATGAAAAGATCAAGGGATTGCATGTGATTATTTTCACCTGCAATCCCTTTTTATATTAGGAGGCGGTTATCAAGTTGAAGATTATGAGGGGTATTAGATATTAAAAAGCAATATTTTTGGGGGTGTTTATTAAGTTGTATACAACAGGAAAAATAATGGAAAAAGTCAATAACTATTATATAAAAGAGGGGAAGTAGTATTATGAATTTAAGATTGGAACCAGTTAATGAAGAGAATTATTATGAATGTATTAGTATGCCTAAATTAGATTATGTGGCAAGCAATTCTGTTTCTATTGCACAGGCTTATGTATTTAAAAATAGATATCCATTTTGTGTTTTTGATGGTGATAAGATGATTGGGTTTGTTATGTACAAAATCGAGTTTGAGGATGAAGAAAAATTTTATGCTATGAATAGAGTTTACATATCTACAGAATATCAAAATAAAGGATATGGCAAAGAGGTTGTAAGAAAAATATTGAAAATTATAAAGGATAGACATGATTGTAAGGAAGTTTATACAAGTACCCATCTAGAAAATGCAAGAGCTTTTCATGTTTATGAAAGTATAGGCTTTAAAAGGACAGGAGAAGTTTCAGGAGATGAGGGAGTTCTAGTATATAAATTTGATTAGTCAAAATGCAGCAGGGACAGTTACAAGTTTATATAGGGGGGAGATATAAATGCTGCCACAATATATAAAAGAAAAGGCATTAAATTATGAAATTGAATATTCAAAGGCGTATGGAGCGGATGTAGTTTACTATAAGGATTTTATACATATTAAAAATAAATTCGTTAATTATGCTGGAGATTTCAACAGGGGTTTGTTTTTGAAATTTAATGATTTTCATGAGTTTGATGAAATACTTAACAGGATAAATGAAATACATGAAGGATATTCTTTGCAAAAGCCTGATAACTTTTATTTATATCCACCAAAGCTAGATGAGGCAAAGTGGAAGGATTATTTGTTATCCAAGGGATTTAAATTAAATAATGATAACATATATATGATTTCAAAGGTTAAAGTTCCTAAAATAACATCAGAACTATTATTTATTGCTCCAGGTAAGGAAGAGTTTTTAGAATGGTACTATCAATATATGAAAAATAGTGATTATTTTAATGAAACATGGTATCAGGAAAAGCTTCCAGCAATAGAATCCTTTATACAGGAGTTTAGGCCATACTGGCTTATGGATAACAACCAAGTAGTAGGTTGGGTATACTGCCAATTCAAAGAGGAAATATGCAATGTACATGATGTATGGATTGAAGAAGAAAAAAGAGGTCAGGGTCTTGGAAGACTAATGTTTGATTTTATAAGAGTTGAAGCGGATAAAAGAAATTGTAAGTACATAAACCTAAATACCACACAAAGCAGAAGAGCTTTTTATGAGAAGATAGGCTTTGAACTATTTGAGGAATTTTCGGTAATAAGGACTATTTAATTAAAAGTATGTGCTAAAGATATTTATAAATGGAAGGTGATAATATGTATACAAAAACTGAAATTTTAGAAATTGCTAAGGCTCAGTTGGCACTAGACTATAGCTGCCAAGCTTCTGATTTTGAAAAAAAAGAAAATACAATAGTTGAAAACAAACTCATGGATGGAAGACGTGTTTATGATAATGATGGATGCTTTTTAAAAATACTTTTGTTTAGTGGCAGAACAATTGTCAGTGCATCACCTATGATTTTGCCTTGGTGTGAAGAAAAATTGAAAGATAGAGATGCAGCATGGCTTTTTGAATATCCAAAACTTCGTGCAATCGATAAAAAATTGCAGGAATTTGGACATGAAATAGCAGACATTCATCACTACTATCTTCCAAATCCTATTATGTCACAGGTAAAACCTATTGCTGGTGTAAAATGGTACGAGCAAGAAGAGATTTCACAGTTCGAAAATGATGATAGAATTGAAGAGGCTTTTGCCTTTGATAAAAATCATCCTGATGTCCTTGGAGTTGCGGCATTAGATGGAGATAAAATAATGGGCATAGCAGGTGCAAGTGCAGATAGCGAAACCATGTGGCAAATTGGTATTGATGTTTTCCCAGAGTACCGCGGCAGGGGTATAGGAACTAATTTGGTTACGCTTTTAAAGAATGAAGTTTTAAAACGAGGAAAGATTCCGTTCTACGGCACTGTGGAATCACATTTTCATTCACAGAATATTGCTATTAATGCTGGTTTTTTCCCAGTATGGGCAGAACTTTATTCCAAAGCAAATAAGGATTAAGTATATAAAGAGAATTAAGAATTACAAAAACAGTGAACTTATTTAGCTATCGTTGGATATCAAGGCTTCAGATGGGGACTATACCCCATCTGAAGTTTAAATGCTGCAACACCAACTTATAGAAGGTGGAGTCTTAGAATTCGATAAAAATAAAAAAATGTGAATATATAAGCAAACATGGAGGCAATTAGAAATGAATTATGAATTTAGAAGAGTAACAAACGAAGATGTGGAAGATTTTTTAACTTGGAAATATGGTGGAATCTATTCTTTTTTTGATAATGATTTTTCACAAGGTAAAATTGATTATGTTAAGAGTTTTCCAAATGATAATAATGTTTTTTCTGTTTATAATAAGAAAAATGAGCTTATAGGAAATTGTGCAATTTATTTAAATGAAAAAACAACTTTTTCAGTACAGATGAGACCGAGCCTAACGAGTCAAGGACTAGGTAAAGAATTTATACAAGCATTCTTAAATTTTGTAAAAGGTAAATATAATTTAAATAGTATAGGGCTATCAGTGCTTAAGTTCAATGAGAGGGCTTTTAGACTTTATAAAAGTTTAGATTTTAAAGTAACTGGTGAGTTTGTTGGTAAAACTGTTAAAGGAGAAATGGAGTTTATAGCTATGGAAAAAGAGCTTTAGTACTGCTTTTATGCTTTTAAGCTAGAAAAGGTGCAGACTGGGTGTTATGATAATAATAGATAAGCTTAAGAATGATAGAAAAGCTTGGTTTTATTAGGGAGCCCTCAGGTGACTCCTTTAAGATAAATGCTTTTGACAAAAATGAGATTGAACAGCTTAGCTTTATAATAACAAAAGAAAAGTTATTATAAAATTCTTAAAAAAATAAAGAGGGGGATTTATGTGGAAGCTTTATTATTGCAAAAGGTTGATTTAATGGTTGAGAATTATCATACTCTTAAGGGTTCATTTAAGATGGAGTACAATTTGTTAAAGCATTTAGTGGCTATGTCTAATGCTTTAAAGGGGAGAATGGTTAATATAGATACTATTAAGGAGATTAGAAAGCATATTAAGGATGAAACTGGATTTACCTCTTATTTTAGAGGAACAAATGCATTTATTTTAGCCAATCTTTTATCTCTTGAGGAGGATTATAAAGAATCCTTTAAAAGTATTTTAGCAGTTTATGACAAGTTGAGAGCGGAAAAGTTTAAGAATAGCCAGTACTTGCCACTAGCCTGCTATACCATAGCTAAGGAAGTGGATAGGGGCAATTGGGATTATGCAATTAATAGGATGAAGCAGTTCTATCAGAGGATGAAGGAGAATCATTATTGGTTAACATCTGTTGATGATTATGTTTTTGCAGCATTACTAGCTACTACTGATTTAGATGTTTCACAAACATCAATAAAAATAGAGGAATGCTATAACACATTAAATGGATCAGGATTCTATAAAGGAAATGATCTTCAAACCCTATCGCATATTTTAGCATTGGGAGAAGAAGATGTTGAGGAAAAGTGCAGCAAGGCTTCAAGAATATATCATGGCTTAAAGGATAACAAATGTAAGCTTCAGTATAGTGGATTAGCTTCTATTGGTGTTTTAACGCTTATAAGCTCTGATACAGACAAGATCGTAAATGAAGTAACGGAGGTTTATGATTACATATATGAAAAGGATGGGTACGGCTTTTGGAGTCTTGACAAATCAATGAGAACGATATTGGCTTCAAATTTAGTAGCAGATTTTTACATAGATAATATTAAAAAAGGAATTTTACAGGTAGCCTTAAGCAATAGTATAAATGCAATTATAATTGCTCAGCAGCAAGCAGCAATTGTTGCAGCCTGTGCAGCTAGTACAGCTGCAGCATCTTCATCTGCAAATTCATAAAGTGAAAACGGAGCAGCTTAATCAAAAGTTATCCTTCTCTTAATATAAGTGACGGATAATTTTTATTTTAGAAAAAAATGTTGCAATGGGAAGGATTTTTTAATTTTTATTAATACAATGTAAAAGCAGTAGATTAAAAGTATAAAATATAATATATTATATATAGGAGAAGTTGGTGCTAAAATAATCATTAATTGTTAAATAAAATCATATATTGATGGAACCTTTTTCATATTTATATCGTCATATAGGTAGAAGTTAAGGGATTGGTAAAGTCCGTTTATGCTAATAGAAATATTAGGGGGGAGTTCCAGTGAAACATAAAAGAAAGATAGTGGGAGCTTTGCTTATTGCAGGTATGGTCGCGACATCATCCATACAGGGTTTTGCAAAATTTGATGGTACAAACATGCTAACCAATGGAATAAATCAGTTTGAAAATAAAACTGATAAAAAGGATGAGGTTTGGCAGGATAAGTATATGGCTACCGATGGAATTATAACAGCTGTTGAGGCAGGAAAGGATGCATCAATTTTCGTTGAGGGAAAGGCTGCATCAGGTAAACTCGGTGGATATGATATAATAAAGCTTATTATTGCTCCAAGTACAGATATAATTGATTATGAAACTGGTAAAAAACTTACTGTTAATGCATTAAAGACGGATGTTGCTGTTACAGCATACTATGAAGGAAGAGTAACAAGAAGCGTACCTCCAATAGGGGTTGCAAAGAAGATAGTAGTAAAGCAGGCTAAGGATGAATATGCTGCAGGTATATATGGAGAGATTAAGAAAATAACAGACGTTAAAACTTTCTTACTTGCGTATGTTCAAGGAGAAGCAATAGGAGATGCAGCAAATAATAAAATAATGCTTGCAATTGGAGAGGAAACAGAGATAGTTGATTATTTAACAGGAGAAGAATTAACAAAGGATGATATTAAAGAAGGAAGTATGATTTATGGATACTATGAAGGAGCAGTTACAAAGAGCATGCCTCCAATGGCTCCAGCAGCAAAGATAGTTGTACTTTCTAATGATTCAGATAAAAAAATTGAATGGGCAACAGAAGGTAAAATAGAGGATGTAAAAGTATTTGAAAACGATGGAAAAAAAGAAGTTGTGATACTTCTTAGTGGGAATAAGCTTGGTGATTATGGATATGATGAAATAAATCTTATTGTATCAGAGAAGACAAGCATTGTGAGTGCAAAGGATGGAAGAGATTTAGCAATCGATTGCTTAAAGTCCGGAGTTGAAGTTAACGCTTACTATGGTGGAAATGTTACTACAGGTATACCACCAAAGGGAAATGCGATAAAAATTGTAGTTAATAAATAAGGCGTATTAAACCTCTTATGCATAAAGGCATCCTCAGTTAAAAAGCTGAGGATGCCTTTTTTATGTCTATTTTACTGATAGAAGTTCTTCAATCTCTTCCTTTGTCATATTTGAGATTAAGGAAGTACTTGTCTCGTTATTGTCGATAATATTTTTTATAAGCGCCTTTTTCTTGGTCTGTAAATTAAATATTTTCTCTTCTATGGTGCCCTTGGTTATAAGCTTTATAACCTCAACAGTTTTGCTTTGACCTATTCTATGAGCACGGTCCGTTGCCTGGTCTTCTGCAGCAGGATTCCACCAGGGATCAAAATGAATAACTACATCTGCACCTGTGAGGTTTAGACCTGTTCCTCCTGCCTTTAATGAAATAAGGAATACACTACCATCTCCGCTGTTGAATTCATTTACAAGACGCATTCTATCTTCAGATTTGGTTGAACCATCAAGATATTTATAGCCAATTTCATTTTTAATAAGGAGCTTTTCTATATTTTTCAAGGTTGATGTAAATTGTGAAAAAAGTAAAACCCTATGTCCACCTGATATAATTTCATCCAATAAATCTATTAATGCATTGATTTTTCCGCTTTCACCACCATAATTATCTATAAAGGTAGAAGGATCACAGCATATTTGTCTTAGTCTTGTTAGTGCAGCAATTACCCTTATTCTGCTTTTCTCAAGACCATTGCTTTCTATTTGGCTATTAATTTCATTTTTTGTTGCCTCAAGATAAGCCAAATATATTTCCTTCTGCTCCTGAGTCATTTCAACGGTTATCCTTTGCTCTATTTTTGGAGGAAGTTCAGTTACTACTTCTGCTTTAAGTCTTCTTAATATAAATGGTCTTATTCGTTTGTTTAATTCTTCAAGGACTTTAGTGTCCTTTCCCTTAATGATTGGAGTTTCATATCTTCTTACAAACTTCCCCTGGGAATACAGATAGCCAGGCATTATAAAATCAAAAATAGACCAAAGATCTGATATCGAATTCTCAAGTGGGGTTCCTGTCAGTGCAAAGAAGGCTTTAGCTTTAATTTCTTTAACACACTTGGCATTTTGTGAATTTGGATTTTTAATGTTTTGGGCTTCATCTATTATAAAATAACCAAAATCAGTGGTGGAGTATTCATCTATATCTCTTCTTAAGAGAGTGTAGGAGGTTATAACTATATCTGCATCATTGATTTCCTTTAACAGCTCACCTCTCTCGGATTTTGGACCGGATATTACGACGCTCTTTAACTTAGGAGCAAATCTTTCTATTTCACTTTGCCAGTTGTATACAAGAGACGTAGGAGCAACAACCAGGGAAGGCTTCTTATCAGTTGAGTTCTCTGTAACCTCAGATAGTAAAAAGCTAATGGCTTGAAGGGTTTTTCCAAGGCCCATTTCATCGGCAAGAATACCGCCAAATCCATATGTCGCAAGGGTCTTCATCCATTTAAAACCTATCTTTTGATAGCCTCTTAAAATAGACTGAAGATCCTTAGGAACCTCAAAATCAAGCTCCTGTACATCCCTTATGTTTGATACCATTTCTCTAAATTTCTTGTTTCTTTCTACAAAGGATATTTCATTATCCTTTAGATATTGATCTATAAAAAGGGAGTTATGCTTTGATATTAAAATTTTGTCCTTTAAAAGATTATTATCCTTAATGTCAAGGGTATCAACCAGTTCAACTATTTCTCTTAATTCTTTTTCCTCAAGGGAAACGAAGCCCCCAGATTTTAATTTGTAGTACTTTTTCTTACTCTTTATGGAATTAAAGATATTAACTAGTTCCTTCTTATCAATACCTTCAATACTAAAAGAAAACTCAAGCATATCACTATCATTAAGCCTTATGCTGGATTTATAACTGGATTGTCTGTAGAGTTTTATGTTTTTAAAGGATTCAGAATAGTAAACATCGCAAATCTCTTGAAATTGAGACACTCCATGATATAGAAAATCTACTATTTTATCTTCTGAATGAAGTATATATTTTAAACCCATATTTATAAATCCATAGGAATTCAACTTGGTGATGAAAATTTCTTCACTTGGAATATTTCTTATCAATATACCATTGCTATTCTTTAGGGAGCCATCATCTAAAGGATTAAGGGAGATATCTCCATAATTGAACTTAACCTCTGTAGCAATACTATCTTCTATTTTATCAAGATACAGTTGTATTATTAAGGGTTCTTCGTAAAACTCACTTTCAAGTTCTTTGTCTATGCTTATGGTAGAGCCAGCGTTTCTAAGCATTGGAAGTATATATGATGCTATCTGAGCGCTTTCTGATTTTGTAAATGCTATTTCAGAATCCGTTCCTTCTGATGAAAAAACATTATGGATAGGTATGTAGGCAGTACGCTGTTTTTCATCAAGGCAATATATGTTTCCATTATAAAAAAATTGTGTACCGAAATAAGTAAGGGGGATGGGCATACCTTCCTTATATGAAAGAAGCAGTGCATCGTTATCTTCCCTTAGCTGAAAGGCAAGGGGAAGACTATCCATTATGATGCTTACATCATTATATAGGCTGCTTCCTATTTGGGCTGTTATTATTTTATCCTTTATTAATTCAAAGAACCTTGGGATCTGAGCATCTGTTAAGAATAGCTTTTTCCCGCTAAATATTTTTTTGTTATTGCCATAGGAATAAAAGTGTCCATCTATGTTTTGATTTATTTCATACAGTTCCATTAAGAAGTTAATAAGCTTCTTATCATCTTCTTTAAAATAATGCCTTGAGGGGTTATAAACAAAATTTTTGCCAAAAACATGTGGTTCTCTTCCATCTCTGATAACGGTTAAGAACTCCCTTATATTTCTTATTACATAGGTTTTTCTTTCTCCAATAAGAAATTCAATATATGAGTAACTGTTATACCCGGTTTCAAGGGTATATTTTACATCAAGCTTTATGGGAGCTATTTTTGAAGCATCAATAGAGGAATCAGATTTTAACATAGCGATGATTTTTGATGCTTTTCCTGGCTGTGCTGGTATGGAAAGGGGAATTACATTTCGTGATTTTTCAATCTCATGAACATATTTTAGCAGTACAGCAACTATATGCTTACAGGGATGCTTATAATCACAATAACTATGGAAAGCATCACAGGAGCAATACATCTCTTCTATTCCTTCCTTTTCGTCTATGCATACCTCTACCTCATAATCTTCAAAAAAAGAGGATTTTACTTTTGCAGTAATACGCATTTTAGTTTCGAATATGTAATTTGATGACTTTTTTACATCTACATGCTTTACCATGTTTTGTTTGTAGTATTGAACCCCTCTACTATAAAAACGAGGTTCACTTATATCCTTTATTAAATCATCTGTAATTTTAAACAAACTGAATTCACCTCAAATGTTTTTAGTGTAATTATTGCCTATATATAAGGAAATAAAACGGTTTATATGTTTCGCGTAAATGATTCTACATTGCTCGACCCTAAACATTTACGCGAAATCATATTCCTTGATTCATTAATCGCACAGTACCCAATGTAAAATCTTTAGTGCGATTAATATATTAAAATTTCAATATTAATATTATAACATTCCCATAAAATAATAAGAAGTGCCGGGCACATGGCAAGTGGCAAGTTGTATGATGCTGGTTTTTTCAGCATCATACAACTTGCCACTTGCCACATGCCCGGCACTTGACTCAACTTTAGAATGCAGGTATTATGGCTCCGTTATATTTTTCGTCTATGAATTTCTTTATTTCCTCAGAGTTTAAAACCTTTGAAAGAGCCTTTATATAATCCTTATCCTTATCTTCCTTTCTAACTGCAATTATGTTTGCATAGGGTGAATCCTTTGATTCTAAGAATAATGCATCTGATTTAGGATTGAGCTTTGCTTCTAGGGCGTAGTTTGTATTTATAATTGCTGCATCAACATCACTAAGAACTCTTGGAAGCTGTGGAGCATCGATTTCATTTATCTTTATATTCTTTGGGTTTTCTGTTATATCAAGCTTTGTAACAAGTTCAGAAGACTTTAGCTTTATAAGCCCTGCTGCTTCAAGAACTCTAAGTGCTCTAGAACCATTTGTAGGATCATTTGGAATTGCAATTTCTGCTCCATCCTTTAATTCCTTTATAGCCTTTATCTTTGATGAATAAAGACCAAGTGGCTCTAAATGAACCTTTACTGTATAATCAAGGTTTAAATTCTTTTCCTTATTAAAGGTTTCAAGGTATGGTATATGCTGAAAGAAGTTAGCATCAAGATCCCCATCCTGAAGGGCTATATTTGGTGTTACGTAGTCTGTAAATTCTACTATTTTAAGCTTGTAGCCTTCCTTTTCTAGAAGTTCTGCTGCTTTTTCAAGTATTTCCTTATGTGGTTGTGGAGATGCTCCGATTACTATTTCCTTTTTAGCTTCAGTGGAAGCCTTTTGAGTTCCACCACATGCTGAAAGTCCTATAAGGGATGTTAATACAAGTAATAACGCTAATAATTTTTTCATTTTAAATTACCTCCTCTATTTTGCCAAACGTTTATATACAACATTTCCTATATACTGTGTTATCTGTACTAAAAGAATCAGTATGATAACTGTGTAAACCATGATATCGGTTTTAAACCTATAATATCCATACTTTATAGCTACGTCTCCAAGACCACCTCCACCTACTGCTCCAGCCATTGCAGAGTATCCGATAAGGTTTATTATGGTCAGTGTAATTCCATTTACTATTGAAGGCATAGCTTCCTTAAGCAGCACTTTAAAAAGGATGTGTTTTGTTGATGCTCCGAAGGATTTGGCTGCTTCAATAAGACCTGAATCAACCTCCTTCATGGCACCCTCTATTACCCTTGCTGCAAAGGGTGATGCTCCTATTGTCAGAGGAACTATGGCTGCTGTTGTTCCAATACTTTTTCCAACTATAAATTTAGTGAATGGGAAAATAGCAATCATAAGTATTATAAATGGGAAGGAACGCAATATATTTATTATAAAATCTAATATGCCATAAACAGATTTATTAGGTTTTAATCCGCCTTCCTGGGTGGTAACAAGAATCAATGATAAAACAAATCCTATTGCCACTGAAAATATGGTAGACAATCCTACCATATAGAGTGTTTGAAATAATGCAGGAACTAATATGCCTTTAATTTCCACAGTCTACCACCTCCCAGGATATTGAGTTACTGTTTAGATAATCTAAAACCCTTTTACTGTGCTTCTCTTCCACGTTTATAATAAGACTTCCTAAAACATCATCCCTAAACTTTTCAAGTCTTCCCCAGTTTATTGAAAAGTCTATATCAAGCTCTCTTGCCATCTTGGTTATTATACTTTTCTGGCTTATATCCTTTGAGAAAAATATCTTTACATTCACTCCGTTCTGAACAAGAGGAGTATCCTCACCAAGGAGTTTTTCTAAAGTTTCCTCAGGCCTTAAAAAAAGTTCATCTACAGTTCCCTGGCATTTAACAAACCCATCCTCCATAATCGCCATTCTGTGGCATATCTGCTTTACTACTTCCATTTGATGGGTTACAACGACAATTGTTATGTTTAGCTTTTTATTTATTTCCTCAAGAAGCTGTAAAACAGATTTTGTTGTTTTAGGATCTAATGCTGAAGTTGCCTCATCACATAAAAGTATACTTGGGTTTAATGCAAGAGCCCTTGCAATTGCTACTCTTTGCTTTTGACCACCGCTTAGTTCCTTTGGACTGCTATTCATCTTGCTTTCCAACCCAACAAGATTAATAAGCTCTGTAACTCTTTTCCTTATTTCTTCCTTGTTTTTACCCCAAACCTCAAGGGGAAGAGCTACATTTTGATATACACTTATGGAGTTTAAAAGGTTGAAGTTTTGAAATATCATTCCAATATTCTTTCTAAGCTCTCTTATCTCTTTGGTATTCAATCCTCCTACCTCTTTATTTAGGACCTTTATACTTCCACTGTTATAGCCCTCAAGACCATTGATACATCTTAAAAGTGTTGATTTTCCTGCACCGCTGTGCCCGATGATGCCAAATATTTCACCTTTGTTTATTTTAAGGCTTACATCGCTTAAAACCTTAAAATCTTCAAAGCTTTTGTTAACATTTGTAATTTCAATCATAATTTCACCTCCGCTGTCTATACAATGCAAAAATTCTATTACATTCTGTCCTTTCAAGCATCCTAGAGTCGAACCAATCCATCAGGGCTATTTGAAAAAATGGAATGTAAGAATTTTTGTGGATTGTATATAATACACTTGATTAATAAAAATAAGCTCGAGGATACCACGAGCTTATAAGCACACATCATCCTCATCTACCGGCTTTCACCGCAGGAATTGGCACCTGGTATCTAATGATGATACTGGTTGCCGGGCTTCATTGGGCCAGTCCCTCCGCCACTCTTGATAAGATAGACTATTTAATTTTCATTTTGCTTGCTTTGCTGGTTGCGGGGTTTATATTGAACATACTAAATCATATGTTCTACAAAATAAAGTAAACATGCTAATTCAGATTTATCAATGCAGGGAGTGCATTTCAAACATTTTTATTCTCAACCAGCAAAGCAAGTTAATGGGTTGGGGTATAAAAATAAGCCCGGAGGATACTCCGGGCATTATTAACCACGCATCATCCTCATCTATCGGCTTACGCCGCAGGAATTGGCACCTGGTATCTAATGATGATACTGGTTGCCGGGCTTCATTGGGCCAGTCCCTCCGCCACTCTTGATAAGATAAACTATTTAGTTTTACATTGTGCACTGAGTAAAACGTTGAAATTATTATATAACCATATTAGTATGGATGTCAACAGTTTTTTTGAATAAAATTTTTAAATATGCTGCAAGTTGTTGACCTTAAGTTAAAATTATCCTATAATAAGAATAATTATTATATTATAAAAAAGATTGGTAGGGATTGAAAGTGAGTATAGTTGTTCTTAGCTTATAAATCAATAGTTAAATATTAATTCATCCAAAGTGTAAATTTTACCTGCATATCAGGTCTTTTTGTGATGGGTTGATTATTCTATGTGATTCGTTAGGAACAACAGCATTTGCAATCTTTTTTGATTTTATAATCATAGGTATCTTTTTTAAGTGTCTTTATGATTTTAAATCGTAGATTTAAGCCGTGCTGTAACTGCACGGCTTTAGTTTTTATAGCATGTTTATAGGGTTTTGTATCCTAAATATGCTGTAAAAAGGCTGCAGATAGTTTGTTGTCTGCAGTCTTTTTGCGTGTATAGTTTATATTAAAATCAAAATTAAAAATGGAAAAATTAATGGGGGTGCTGTATATGAAATTTCAAGAAAAGTTAAATGAATTTATGATGGAGAAGGAAAAAAATAATGAGTTTTCCGGTGTGGTTCTTATAAGACACAAGGGCAGCGATGTTTTTACATGTTGCTATGGATACGCTAACAGAAGCTTTAAGGTGAAAAATGATATCAATACAAGGTTTAGAACGGCATCTATAACAAAGATGTTTACTGCAGTATCAATACTTCAGCTAATTGATGAAGGCAAGATATGCCTTGATACAAGTGCTGTTGATTACTTGGAGTTAAAAAATACAAAAATACCTGCTGAAGTAACTATTCATGATCTGTTAACACATACATCTGGAATAGCTGATTATTTTGATGAAATGAACAGTGAGGATGAAGACTGGGAAAAGCTCTGGGAGGAGAAGCCAATATACACTATGAGAAATCTATCAGATTATTTCTCGATGTTTGCATACAACGAACCAGTTAATAAAATAGGAGAATTATTTAAATACAATGGTGCAGGTTATATACTCCTTGGAATGATAATAGAAAAGGCTTCAGGAATGAGATACTTTGACTATGTTAGAAAAAATGTTTTTGCCAAAGCAGAAATGGAAAAAACAGATTTTATATCTCTTGAGGAGGTATGTGATGATGTTGCTGAAGGTTATGAACCTGTAGAGAAGGATGGAAAGATTGTTGGATGGAAAAGAAACATCTATCTTACTACACCTTCTGCAGCATCTGATGGAGGAGCGGTTTCAACTGCAGAGGATTTAATGAAGTTTATAGATGCTCTGCGTAAGGGGAAACTTTTATCTAGTGAGATGACACAAAAAATCCTTGATCCACATGTGCTTGATGAAGATTCAAATGGAGCCAGAGGTTATGTATGGAAATATGGATATGCAAACTGGTTCATACTTGATGATAATGACAACATAGTTAGAGGTGGGCATCCTGGAGAGGAATATGGAGTTAGTGCAAGATTGTACTATTATCCATCTAATGGTATTGATGTTGTAATACTTGCAAACCTAGGGTTATGTGCAAGCTCAATTGGATGGCAGATACATGATTTCATCATGGAAGAAAAGGAACTGTTTTTAAATTAATTAATAATGAGATTGGGGGTAACAACTATGAAGGCAGCACTTGTAGTGAACAGAATTGAAAAATCAATAGAAAGGAACATGGAAAGTATAATTAAATACATAGGAAAAGCAGCAGAAAATGGAGCGGATATAGTATTATTCCCTGAGGCCTGTATAACTGGATTAATAAATAATGATGTTCCAGAAGATGACATAAAATTAGGATTTGAAATACCTAGTGATAGGGTAGAGCAGCTATGTGCTGCAGCAAAGAAGAGGAATATAAATGTTGCAATTGGGCTCCTTGAAAAAGAAGGACATCATCTTTACGATAGTGCAATATTTATAAATAGACAGGGAGATATAGTCTTTAAATACAGAAGAATGTCAAAGGGATGGCATGGTAAAAATGTAGATACAAGCTTTTACAGGGAGGGGACAGAAATGGGATATTATGATTCTGAAATAGGAAAAGTATGTTTCCTTATATGTGGTGATCTCTATGATGATTCTATTGTTGAGAAGGCAAAAACACTAAATCCAGATTATATTCTTTTCCCATTTGCAAGGGCTTTCTACCCAGTTAGCAGCAATAATCAAGAACTATGGGACAAAGAAGATAAATACGAATACATTGAGCGTGTAAAAAAAGCAGGAGCAACAACACTTATGGCGAATTACCTTGGAACTGAAGAAATTGATGATACAAGTTTTGGAGGAGCCTTTGTTATAACGGGAGAGGGAGAAATGATTGCGGAAATGCCTCTTGATAGGGAAGGGGTTCTTTATGTTAATCTATAAAATAGTTATTAGAGTGAAGGTATTCTATATATTTTCATAGAAGAAAAGGGTGACAACAAATGACTAAATTTGATTTGATAAAGGATATTGAGTTTAAAAAAGTTATAGAGGATTTTTTTAATAGGCTTAAGGTTGAACTTGAGAAGGACAGCAACCAACTATTGTGCTTTTTAATACATAGGGATTTTTTAGATGAAGAAATGCCATATGATTATCCAATGTATTTGATAGTTACAGAAAAAACTATTAACAGGAAGAAAATTGATGACATATGCTTTGATATTCAAGATGAGCATGGTTGGCCATATGGGCACTTTTTTGTAAACAGCCCCTCAAGGAAAAACTTTATAACCAGAGATAAAATAAAACATGGGATAGCTGTTGAAGATGTGTACATGGCACCTGTGGATATTGAGGGTATTTTAGCAGAAAAATACTGTGTTTTAGAAAAAGTGGACTCCTTTGACATGAAGTGTCTTTATGTTGAGCTATCCAATCTAAAGTGTGAGATGTTAAAGGTTATCAATAGACTTAATGTGGATAATGTTAATAAAGTTATAGAAGAATTTAAAGTTAAAGCTGAACATGAAGGACTTAAAGCAGCAGCTAAGGTTGTTAAAAATGAGTTTTGCCGCAAAAGGGGAGAGGGTAAAACCTATGAAACAAATTCATTGGTGGAAATGAAAAAGCTATTGAAGAATTATATTGAGGGTACAGTGTTAAAAACAAATATCGGAATTTACGGAAGGTTGAATGCCTCTGGTAAGAGCCAGTATATGTATAACCTTATGGGCTTTCTATACGAAAGGAGATACCCATTTATATTTAGGGAAAGCTTCTATTTTCACTATAGTACCTACCTTAGTGAAAAGCCTGAAGGAGAAATCTATAAGTATTATTCCATGCTTGATGGAAAGGAAGAGGACAGCAGTATATGTACTAGCTGGATACTAAACATAGCTGAGAAACTTCAATCAGCTACGGGAAAAAGACCTGTAATATTTTTAGATGAAGTTGATGTGGATATGGAAGAACTAAAGGACTATTTTATAATCTGTGGTGACAAGGACATGAGAGGCAGATTTAATAATCCTGAGTGGAATATCTTTGACATAATAAAAGAAGACTATATAACTCCTAATTATGTAGAAAAAGTGTTAAGAGATGAAATCAAGGAAATAGGTTTATTTAATGAGGTTGGAGGACTGGATGAGGTTATAGAAAAAATCTCATTACATTCAACACATCCTCTCTATTCTGATGGAAGATGCTCCATTTACCATGGAAAAAGGCTTTTATCCCTTACATTGGTTGAAGGAGCAAGAAGATACCTCAATTGCGATAAGCTGTACATAAATAAAGCTGATGTTGAAAAATGGGCGAACCACTATAACAGCAAATTCATTCCTTACCACAGTGTAGATAAGGATTTCCACTGTGAATACATAATATTCAATACAGAAAACCTAATACATGACCCATATTGTGTTTTCAAGCCTGGTGAAATAATAAGGTTAAATGCTAAAATTTAAGTAATATGATATATTATCACCTTAATAAAAAATTTAAAGGAGTGATTTTATGGATGTTATGACTGCAATTAAAAGCAGAAGGAGTATTAGAGCCTATAAGAGTATTGAGGTTGAGGAGGAAAAGCTGAATCTTATACTTGAAGCCGCAAGACTTTCACCATCAGCACGAAACCTGCAAAACTGGAAGTTTATTGTTGTAAGAGACAAGAAGCTCAGAGAAAGGCTTGTTGAAGCTGCAGCAGGGCAAAAATTTGTTAGTGAGGCACCATTAACCCTTATAGCCTGTGCTACAGCTCCAGAGAGGGTAATGACCTGTGGCCAGCCTGCAAATACCATTGATTTATCCATTGCATTATCCTTCATGATGCTTGAGGCTGCAGAGCTTGGCCTTGGAACCTGCTGGCTTGGGAGCTTCTATGAGGATAAGGTAAAGGAAGTTCTTAATCTACCAGAAGGTTATAGGGTAGTTGCTATGACACCATTAGGATATCCTGATGAAAATCCTGCACCAAGACCTAGAAAAAGCATAGAGGAAATTGTAGAATATATCTAACAATAATACTAAGGAGAGATAAAATGAAATACAATTTTACTTTAAAAGAAACTGATGGAGCGGATGTTTCATTAAATGACTTTTTGGGAAAAAATGTAGTTCTTTACTTTTATCCTAAGGATAATACAGCAGGTTGCACAACTGAAGCAATGGAATTCAGAGATTTACATGATGAATTCCAAAAAGCAAATACTGTTGTAATTGGAATCAGCAGGGACAGCTTGAAATCCCATGCCAAATTTAGAGAAAAACAAAGCCTGCCATTCTTACTTATTAGTGACGAAGAGGAGGTAGCTCACAAGCTGTTCGATGTAATGAAGCTAAAGAAAATGTATGGCAAGGAATACATGGGAGTGGAAAGATCCACCTTTGTATTTAACAAAGAGGGAGAAATAGCTAAAGAATTTAGAAACGTAAAGGCTAAAGGTCATGCACAAGAGGTGTTGAGGTTTATAAATGAGGAGCTGCACTCATAGGATAACGGATTCTGTTCTGAAGTTCATATTTTAAAAACACATGTAAAATCACAGACGTTATTTTGTCTAAAAACAAAGTAAAAAATGCAAATTCTTAATTAAAATCACAAATAATAATAGCCTGCTATCAAGAATCCAAGATAACAGGCTATTTTTTATATGGATATAACTTTATTTATCATAAATAGTGAGATTTGTTGTAGAATAGCACGAAGAGATGAACTATCTGTAACTAAAGGTTTTCTTCATTTAGTGTATAATAAAACCTTTTTTGATTCAGAGTTCTGATTTCATATAAGATAATATTTGAATTTAAGATTTCTTATAATCAGTTATCATTTCTCTTATATCCAAATTGCAATCATACTCTGCTTCAGTTAAAATCCAATCAGGTATAATATTGATTTCTAATAATATCTTAATACACCTTTGTCTGCAATCTGAACATCTGCTGTTTCGATATAATTCTATCATCATGTTTAAGCAAAAAGGTGTTTTATTGGCTTCATATATATCCAAAAGTGACATACCTATACCGTGAAATGTATATTTATTATGTTTTTCAAAAAAAACATTCTCCAATAGAATATAATCATCCTCAGCATAGTTTTTGATAAACAAGTCAAGAAAATCATAATCATTGGACTTTTTTAATATTATCTTTGTAGCTAAATCATGAATTTGTTTATCTGAAATATTACTCAAGGCACTGATTGCTGAATAAGATATTTCCTTATTTTTTGATTTTGCTAGTTCTAAGATTTTTTCACATTTTAGTGGAAACATTCTTTTTCGGAAAATCCATAAATATGCGATGAGTTTTTCTTTATCAATTTCTTTTAAGAACTCATTAGAAATTTTTATCAACTCATCCTCTGAAGCATTTTTGCCCCAATTCATTAAGACTATTTTATGTGTATTAATCTCTCCATTAATAATTTGTTTGATTTGTTTATATGAGTATTCTTGTCTATTTTTATAATAGTCTTCTCTTTCGGCTAAGAGTTGATTAACCGAGTTTATATATGTTTTAATATAAATGTTAGATTTACTTGCTTTTTCCAATTCGCTTAAAACATAATCTTTACCTAAAATATCATAAGTAAACTCTAATATTGAATCAGTTTCAATATACCCCTCATCTGAAAATAATTTCATCCCTATAACTTCCGTAACGAAAAATAGCCCTCGTATACCATCAACCTCAATTATTTCCTCTGCTCCCAAAAATGAATTCCATGATTCATCATACTTAAATGCTTTTTTCATTTGTTCTAATGCAACTAAGTTACCATTTAAAGCACTCAATTTAGCAATTCTATATATTTGCAGTAAATCCCAATCTTTTGCGAAAAACAAATTATCAAGGACATCGTGTTGTAAATTATCAAAATCACTTGTTAATTTCATTATCTCCCATAAGTATTGCGATCTTTCATTCTCACATTGAGGGTCATAACATGTATTATGAGTACAAGCATAAAGAATAGCTTTATAAAACTTATGGGATTTTATCTGATTGTCTTTTAAATATAGAATTACGCTACCTAACCCTTTATTTATTTGCTCTCGAAATTCCATTACTTTCATATATTATGTTTAGGAAAATTAATCAAAAGTAGAAACGAATCCAACTAAACTCCCACCTCTTTTCACAAATTTTGTTTTCAGAGTCTACATGGGATTTGTAAATTCAATTGAATATACCCTTAATTGAAAATTAGTGGTTTAATACAAGATATCTTAGTATATTATATACCATCCCCATAATATGGTACAAGCTAAATAGGGACTTTCATACCATTAATAATCTTATAACCATAGAATTCATGATTACTCAAATCACTTTCTAACCTTTTACAAGCAATTTAATATTATTCATTGTGGCCAGTTTCTCCAATTTCTTCATAACCTATCTCCTCAATTATTTTCAATACATCACTATTATTGGATAGAATATCATTTATCTTCTTATGATACCTCCTGCTTTTCAGCCATTCAACAAAAGTAGTGTCTTCTAAGATATCAACTAAAATTCTATCAACAATTTCACTTTCATCGTATTTTGTATATTTGGAGTAGAGTGAAATGATAGTTTTAGCCTTTTGATGCGAAAATAAGTGTTATTTATTTTTTGGACCTTGATTCAGAACCCATTACACATAGGACATGCAGCTTTTTCTTTATAATATAATATTCACTTTAAGTGGCATCTAAATTGTATCATTGTAACGAAAGAGAAAAATTAAAGGGATATCCGAAGTTAGTTGATTGTTATAGCGACAAGATATAAATTATACTAATAACAGCATTGTGATATAATGTAATTATTGGCATGATATGTGTATAAAAGGAGGGGATATATTTGAAAAGCATTAAGCCAGGAAGAGGTCCTTCAGCAATGGGAGCAATAGGAGGCATATTTGCAGCAATATTTGGAGTGTTTTGGACCATTATGGCGGCAAGAACGGGAGCACCCAAAATATTTGCAATGTTTGGAGTATTATTTGTTGTCATGGCAATAGTGCAAGTAGTTTATAACTATAAAAATGCATCTGGAAGAAATAGAATGTCGGTATATGATATAACAGATGAACATGAGGAAAAAGATCCAGTAGATAAGTATATAAAATACAAGGAAATAAATGAGGATGATTATAACAATGGAAATATAAGTGGACATGGTGAAAAATTCTGTCCATATTGCGGTAAAGAGTTAAAGGGCGATTTTCAATACTGCCCAAAGTGTGGAAGAGAAGTAGGAAATATATAATAATTGCACCTAAGGAATTATAAGTAGCTATCCTTACTTTATCTTTCAACCCACTGAATAATAAAGCTAAATACAAAAAGTAAACCACCAGTTCTCAGCTGTTTGAGATTAGAGATAATAGAGTAGTAAAAAACTCAAGGAATTAAAAAAGTTGGTGTTAAAAAATGATAAAAATATCAAATATGAATAGAGATATGATTGATATGGCTGCTGATTTTATTGAGAAGCAAAACAACATAAAATCAAAGTATATAGGATATTGTGGAACAGAGTTTGAAGAAATAAGGTATTCACTGCTTAATGATTTTTCGGATTTGCCATTGGAAGAAAGTATGGTACTAGCATTTGATGATAATAGGCTGGTTGGAGTTTTAGGTTTTGACATCGATACTAATGCTAACTGCATTGAAGTTTGGGGACCATTTGTTGAGCATGAAGAGTGGATGGATGCTGCACAAAAATTATGGTTAAGTGCATCTGAAAGGATTCCAGACGAAATTAAGGATATAAAAATGTTTATTGATTTGGAAAACAAAAACTGTATAGAATTTGCAGAAATGATGAACTTAAAAAGAATGAGTATCGAAAAAATAATGGAATTTAAAAGAGAGGATGCAGCTTGTTTAGAACCCATTGAATTTGAAGAATTAACTCCTCCTTTTTATGATGATATGAAGAAGCTGCATGACAGAACCTTTCAAAAAACATACTATCCTGGTGAAACTATTGCTAATAGAATTAATGAAAACAGAAGAGTTTTTGTTGTTGCTGAAGGTAGTTCTCTTCTTGGGTATATCTACATAGAGGTTGAACCTGAGTTTGGAGAGGGAACCATACACTATGTTGCTGTAAGAGAAGATATCAGGGGTAAGGGAATAGGAAGTAAGCTATTAAGTATGGCACTAAAGTGGGCTTTCTCCTTTGAAACTATTGAAAGCATAGAGCTTTGTGTTAATGGTAAAAATATTGCAGAAAAGCTTTATGAAAGAATTGGCTTTAATACCCAAAATACTCTTGTATATTACCGTCAATAATAACTTTTGTATAGGCACATGAGTTGTTGAAAGGGCTTGATAGAGAAGCAAGCCCTTTCATATTTTTTTCTTTATGCATTAACTATTTCTTTATTACTATCTGAAGTTATAGATTTTTTAAAATATATACACACCATTAAAAGAGAGATGCCAGAAAATACTCCACAGGTTATAAAGCCAAGGTTTAGAGATACATTTGCAGCCTTGCCTATTGAAAGATTAGCAATAGAGGCTATTATATCTCCTGCCATTGCATATGTTGATAGAAGAGTGGCTCTGTCATCTGTTGTTATGGACTTGTTTTGTATATCAGCTGAAAGAGGCTGGCAAACTGCAAAGGCTCCCTCTGTTAATGCTATTAAAATAATAACTACAAGAGGATTCTTAGTTAAACTAAGAGATATGGATGCAATAGTTATCATAGTAAAAAGAAAGGGTATGATTTTTTGACTTCCAAATCTTCTGTTTAATTTATATGATCTTGCAGAAAGAATACAAACAATCTGCATAAATGCAGTTAAAAATCCAAAGTATTTAAGGGGAATTCCACTTTCATAATACTTGGGCTGATTTAAAAAAACACATATTGAATGAGTTATTTCACTAACAATGCCCATTGAAATCACAAAAAGGAATATACTTTTGTTTTTTAATGCATTTTTTATACTTACTTTAAAGGATATGTTTTCTCTTTTATACTTAACATCTAAAAGAAAAATAGATAGAAACAAGGCAATTGAATAAGGTACTATTGTATAGAGAACAGTAAGATCTAAGGACTTATTTATTAAAAATGTTGAAGTCATTGATGCAGTAAGGTACCCTGTTGCACTTGATGCATTATAATAGCTAAAGGCCTTATCAGAGTTATCTTCTTCTGAAGAAGAATATATAAGCGCAGAATCACAGCCTGATATTCCTGAAATTGCAAGAGCAATTAAAAATGCTTCAAGTAAAAACATTATAAATGAGTGAGCATGATAAAATACAACCTTTGAAAGGAAGAAAAAGAAGTATGCTGATACAAGGGTCCTTTTATAGCCAAACCTATCGGCAAAGTAACCCCATGGCACTTCAAGGCATATCATTAAAACCATGAAAATTGATTCTATAATGAATATTTGATATATGGTAAGTCCTCTGGATTGTCTAAAAATAGTCGCAACAGGGCCATAGAAAACCAGCCCTTGAAGAAAGGCTATTACACACATAAGATATATATTTTTTTTCATTTAATGCACCTCCAAAATTACACGTCAAAAAGACCTAAATTAAGGTCAATTTTTCAAAAACAAGTTGTAATGGTGCATCAATGATTTGCCATATACCTTTGCCCCTCCTAGAAATATGAAATGTATATTCATATTTTAACATTATTTATTGTTCTTCTCAAGATGTGGTAATGAGAAGAATTCGATATAGGTTTCCCTTTGCAGGATATGCTATACTATCATATAAAAGGGAAAATATAGCTGTTAATAAATTGGGTGGAAGGTGATACTAATGAAGATAATAGAAATCGATGAAACTATGAGAAAAGACATTATTGAGTTTATAAAGAAAAATTGGGCCTCTGGAATAATGGTTACAAGAGGGAAAGTTCATAACGTGGACATGCTTCCTGGATTTGCTGCAATTGAGGAAAACGAAGTAGTAGGATTTGTAACGTACTTTATAGAGAATGGAGAATGTGAAATAGTGTCCCTTGATAGTCTTCGTGAGAATACTGGTCTCGGAACAAAGCTTTTAGAAATTGCAGTTGAAACTGCTAAGAATCAAGGCTGCAAGAGGGTATGGTTAATTACAACAAATGATAATATAAGAGCAATAGGCTTCTATCAAAAGAGAGACTTTGAGATGAAAGCTATATATAAAAATGCAGTAAGGGAAGCAAGAAGAATAAAACCTGAAATCCCCTTAGTAGGAGATAATAATATTCCAATATTACATGAGATAGAGTTTGAAAAAATTTTATTAGATGGAGAGGAAGAGAATATAAACGACTTAAATATATCAAGTATGATGGATATGTCTTATAAGTTATGGGAAAAGCACAAGGATACTTGGGCTCCCATGGAACCACAAGCAGGAAAAAGCTTTATACTTTATATGATTGAAGAAATAGGAGAGGTTATAGCAATCATAAAGAAGAAAGGCGAAGTAAAGATAATGAATGAACCAGAAGTAAGAGACAGGTTCGTTGAGGAAATGGGAGATGTATTGATGTATTTTATTGATACACTCAATAGATTTAAAGTATCCTGTGGAGAGTTTTCAAAAAGATATGTTAAAAAGTATAACAGCAATATGAAAAGAGATTATGATAAGCAGTATGACAAATATATAGAAAATTCTAATGAAAATGAGGAAACTCTAAAAACAAATAATTGGAAGGAAAGATAGATGTAAATTACCGATAGATGTAAAAAATAGAATATTAAAACAAAGAGCGAAAAGTACGATAATTATTAATGTTGGCGTTTATAATTTATTACGCTAAAAATACAAAGGAGAAAGGATGTAATAATATGAATTACAATGTTAATATCACAGGAGTAGGTACTTTTCACCCTTCAAAACGTGTAGACAACCAGTATTATATTGATTTTTACAACAAGAGAGGTATGAACATTGAAGGATTATTAAACCACCTTGGAAGAAAGTATAGATATGTGCAAGCAGAGGGAGAAAATGAGAATACGATAACTATGGGTACAAAGGCTGCTATTAAGGCGTTAGAAGATGCCAATACTAATGCTAAAGATATTGATATGATAGTATTTGTTTCTGATACTCCAGAATATACAGCACCAACAAATGCACTAAAGATAAAACGCATATTAGGAGCAGAAAATGCAAATATGATATATGATATGAACTGCAATTGTGTAGGAATGTTAGTGGCTTTGGATCAAATTAGCAGAGTAATGAAAACAAACAAGAGTATAAAGAAAGCACTTGTTGTAGGCAGTGTCCTTATAAGCGCAGTAGCAAGAGAAGATGATCCTATAAATTATGCATGTTTTGCTGATTCAGGAGCAGCAATTGTATTAGAAGGAGTAGAAGAAAATATCCAAAGAGGATTTATTGATTCTATTTATAGGAGTGATACATTCGTTGAAAATGCTGGTGTTTTACCGGCATGTGGATTATCTAATATATATAGAGATGACATATCAAGTGAAGATAAAAAGTGGAAAACTACTCCCTTTGATGCCTCTTTCGTATCAGATTTGTGGGTAGAGATGATTAAGGAATTGGTTTCAAACTATAACCTATCAGCAGATGATATTGGACATTATTTGTTCTCCCAATTTTCCAAAAATGATATTGTAGAAACTTGCAAAAAATTAAATATATCCTATGATGAAAAAATTACTTTTATTGCTGAAGAATATTGCTACACAGGGGCTACAAGTCCTATGTTTGCCTTAGATGCGGCTATTAAAAATAATAAAATTCATAGTGGAGATGATGTGGTATTTTGTTCTATTGGAACAGGATATGTTTCAACTGCGGTTTATTACAAATTCTAATATATACTTCTAATTTATAATAAAAAATGATATAAGCACTACTAAAATTATTAAAAATCAAAAATTTTAGTAGTGCTTATTTAAGTTAAAAAATCGAGTAATAATCTTTTAATTAAAACTGTGTCTTGGATATCACAAAACCTTATTTAACCTCGTCTAAGGAGCTGATTGTTGTAAATCCCTTCATAAAGCCATCTTGACCTACTCTTTTTAACTGCATGTTTGTTACTACATTTTTTGAAACTAAACAATATCTTGCCTTAAAAGGAGTGTTTAAATATACTCCCATTACTTTTTCCATAACTGGAAGAGAATCTTGAGTAGAAGCTTTTAATTCTGATGTTTCGCAAACAAGGGAATATTCTGAAGGGTTTATTTTTCTAACATTTTGTGTTACATCTTGATAAATTTTCTCGCCCTCATCCTTGTTAACTAATCCTGAAGCTGATACAATAAGTAGTTTTTTTGCAGTGTTTAATTCAACTTTGTACATGTTTCTCTCTGGCTTCTAAAATCAAAAACTAGTTATTAACAAATGCTTTACAACATAAAATTTAAAAAAAGTTACAAAGTACAATATATAATAAAGTATTGCTGCATAAAATGCTAGAAATATGTATTAATCTATTTAATATAGTGATTTTCATACCAAGATAGTATGACGGTTTAACAGATTTAAACAATCAAAATAGTAAGTTTGCATTTAAAACTGTTTTACCATAGAAACCAGTAATTCACCTCCTTTAATTTATTTTTAAAGTATAATATAATCTGATTATAACATGGACTTAAAAAAATTACAAAAATATAGTAATAAATGACTTGATATGGGAAAATGGGACTTCATATACCATTAATAGACAAAAACCGATAAAAATGAGATAATAGATTTCATCTATATTAAAGAGGGATAAAAAATGGATATAATTATATAAAAACAGATTTAAAATGAAGGTAGGTGAGGGTGAAATTATGTTTTCAAACGAAAAAGGTTTATTTGTAATGGCTAAAAAATCAAGGTATCTGCCAAATATAGTTTTGGCAATAATTTTAACTTTGGTTTTCATGATTGTAGGTCAAACCCTTGGGACTATTTTATCAGTATTGTTTGGAGCATTTGTAAATTATTTGCCGGTAAAAGTGCTATTGAATCTAATTTTTTCCTTTATATTTATAATGATATTTGTATTTGTATGGATTAAACTTGTGGAAAACCGAAGTGTTTCAAGCATAGGTCTAGAAAGAAAAGGATTAGTAAAGAAATATTTTTTTGGTTTTGGAATTGGCTTTTTAATGTTTTCATTAGTAATTCTACTGCTATTTATTAATGGCAATATTACACTTGTAAATAATTCTCCATATGTAGTTGGTATATCAGCTTTAGGAAGCATACTTATTATATTGCCAGGATGGGCTGTTCAGAGTGCCACTGAAGAAATATTGTCTAGAGGATGGCTTATGAATGTAGTTGGTGCAAGGTACAATGGTTTACTGGGCTTAATCATATCATCTGCCTTATTTAGCTCGCTGCACCTATTAAATAATAACGTAAGTGCACTTGCTATTATAAACATATTTTTAGTAGGAATTTTCTTTGGACTTTACGTTATAAAAACCAAGGATTTATGGGGAGCGTGTGGCATTCACTGCGCATGGAATTGGGCCCAGGGAAATATATTTGGACTTGAGGTAAGTGGAAATACTGTTAATGTTGGAAGCTTGATGAATTTAAATCTTAAAGGTAATGAACTAATTACAGGAGGGGCCTTTGGCCCAGAGGCAGGATTAGCAGCAACTATTGTATTATTAATAGGAGTTATAATAGTGTTCATTGGCTTAAAAAAAGAGGGCTAAATTTTTAATGCCAGGTTTATATCAGGAAAAATCTTTAAGTTGAAAAACTTGAATAGAAAGTTGTTAAGCTAGCTGGTTGGTATGCAAGGAATATGAAAATAAGGTGTCTACAATTAAAGGTGGACACCTTATTTTCATATTCCTATGAGTATAGATAAGTTTTTTATACGCTGGCAACAGCATCCTGTAAAGCTACTAACTTTCAAGGCTTGTATAGCTTGTCATATAGTGAATATGCTGATTTGCAATCAATGTTGCACCCTCAATATAATGAATATGCCCTCCATCAGAAGTTGGAATATCTGGTCCTGTTGTTATTGTATATTCATGGGCATGACCGTTATCATAGGTTGTAATTCCTTGAATATAGTGAACATGGGGTACCCCACTCTGAGCTAAAGAAGTTATCCCCTCATATCCATGGCTGTGTCCATCGTTAAAGGATGTGACTCCATAATAATAATGGCTATGGTACAAAGTAATTACCCCCTTTATAGTAACCTTATTGCAGTATAAATTATGCACTTACTACCAAGAGAGTTCTTATTAAGTAATATTTTTTTAACAAACACAAAAATGATGGATTATATAAAAATAACTTTCAGTATGCTATAATTATGAATACAGATAAAGCACTATGGAGGTGGCACCTTGGCACAGCAATATACAAGAAAAGTGATTCGCGATGTATTCATAAAGATGCTGAATGAGCGTCCACTTAACAAAATCACAGTTAAGGATATTGTTACAGAATGTGAGATCAACAGAAATACTTTTTATTATTACTATACAGATGTATATGCAATTCTGTCAGAACTCTTCCAGACAGAGCTTCAGACAGCCATTGATGAATATAATGATACACTTTCCTGGGAGGAGGGCTTTCTTGTGGCTGCTAAGTTTGCTCTAGAAAACAAAACAGCCATTTACCATGTATATAATTCCATGCAGAAAGAAGAATTAGAAAACTATATATACAACGTATCAGGAAATGTCATGATGCGATATGTTGAAAAAGTAAGCGATGGTATCTCAGCCTCTTCAGGAGATAAAAGACTAATTGCTTCCTTTTATCAGTGTGCACTCACTGAAATGGTACTGCGCTGGATTGCTTCCGGAATGAAGGAAGACCCTGATACTATCATAAGACGAATCGGGCAGCTCTTCGATGGAAACATTGCCCTATCCCTTAAGCGAAGTGCTAGTTTAAATGATGTCTGGTAAAAAAGAAATTAAAGATTCCTTTTTTATCAGACATTTTGCTATCAATGCCTAAAAATTAAGCAAATTAACTGCGGTGTTCGAATTTCGGACACCGCAGTTTTATTGTCTAATGTAAAGGGTATAAAAAAGATATATTATAAGTTTAAACAAAGCTTAAAGATAGTATTAACAAAGTTAAGGGAGGAATCGTTATGTATTATAGTAGTGGTAACTATGAGGCTTTTGCCCGTCCTATTAAACCAGAAGGTGTTGATAATAAGTCAGCCTACATTGTAGGTTCTGGTCTTGCTGCATTATCAGCAGCATGTTTTCTTGTTCGTGATGGTCAGATGAACGGAAAACGAATTCATATTCTAGAAAAGGAAAATCTACCAGGTGGTGCATGTGACGGCTATGAATTTGCTGATCGTGGTTATGTAATGAGAGGCGGACGTGAGATGGATAACCACTTTGAGTGTATGTGGGATTTGTTCCGTTCTATTCCTTCTATTGAGACAGAAGGAGTTAGCGTCCTAGATGAATACTATTGGTTAAATAAAAAAGACCCCAACTATTCCCTTATGCGTGCCACAATAAACCGTGGTGAAGATGCTCATACAGATGGTAAGTTTGGTCTATCTGATAAGGGTAGTATGGAAATCATGCATCTGTTCTTTACTCCAGATGAGGAACTATATGACAAAGGCATTGAAGAATATTTTGATGATGAAGTTTTAAATTCTAACTTCTGGATGTATTGGCGTACAATGTTCGCATTTGAAAATTGGCATAGTGCACTTGAGATGAAAAGATATATTCAAAGATATATTCACCATATTGGTGGTCTTCCGGACTTCAAGGCTCTTAGATTTACTAAATACAATCAGTATGAATCCATGATTCTGCCTATGATCAAATATCTAGAAGATCACGATGTTCAGTTCCATTATGGAGTACAAGTTACCAATGTGGAGTTTGATATTAAAAAAGATAAAAAAGTTGCTAAGCGTATCGCTTGCATAGATAATGGCAAGGAAGAATATATTGATTTAATCGAAGACGATTTAGTATTTATAACAAATGGTGGATGTGTTGAGAACTCTTCCTTAGGTGATCAGAATCACCTTGCTGAGTTTAAACCAGAATTAAAACCTGGCAGTGGTTGGGATATGTGGCGTAAGATTGCTGCTCAGGATCCTTCCTTTGGAAATCCTGACAAGTTCTGCAGTAATCCAGAACAAACTAACTGGATGTCTGCTACTGTTACAACCCTAGATGATATAATCCCTAAATATGTTCAAAGGATTTGCAAACGTGATCCATTCAGCGGCAAGGTTGTTACTGGCGGTATCGTTACTGCTAAGGATTCTAACTGGTTGCTCAGCTGGACCTTCAACCGTCAGCCTCAGTTCCGCACACAACCTAAAAATCAGTTAGTAGGCTGGATTTACGGTCTGTTCACTGATAAGCCAGGTAACTATGTGAAAAAGACCATGCGTGAATGTACTGGTAAGGAAATATGTATGGAATGGCTCTACCATATGGGTGTTCCTGAAAATGAGATTGAAAATCTTGCTGAAAACAGCGCTAATACCATTCCTTGCATGATGCCTTACATTACTGCTTTCTTTATGCCTCGTTGTGCTGGAGATCGTCCTGAAGTTGTACCACAAGGCGGTGTAAACTTTGCATTCATTGGTCAGTTTGCAGAGACTAAGCGTGATACAATCTTTACAACAGAATATTCCATTCGTACAGCTATGGAAGCTGTTTACACACTCCTCAATGTAGATCGTGGAGTACCAGAGGTTTGGGGCAGTGTCTACGATGTACGTGCACTTCTAAATGCAACTGTACAGTTAATGGATGGCAAGAAAGTGACAGATGTTAAACTTAGCTTAAAGGAGAGAATGGAATTAAAGGAGATCATCAAGAAAGTACAAGGTACTGAAGTTGAGAAGCTGCTTAAAGAATATCATGTGATTTAAAAAGGGTAGTCCCTCTGTCTCAAGACAGGGGGATTTTTATAGATTATATATATGTTTCGCGTAAATGATTCTACATCGCTTAACCCTAAGCATTTACGCGAAATCATATTCATTGATTCATTAATCGCACAACACCCAATGTAAAATCTTTAGTGCCATTAATATAGATTAAAAGTTATCCTATCTCTACTCTAATTTGTGCCCATTTATCCTCAATTGGCACTATTTCATTTCCAAATTCTAATTGCACAGGGCGCTTAAATATTGGCCCATCATATACCACAGTGTGATATTCTCCGTTTTCTCCACATACATCTGCACCAAACTCCTCAATCTCTCTCATCAGTGGATAGCTTAGATCCTTTCCAAGAAACCTTGCATCAAGCATTGTTGTGTTTACTACTATTATTTTTGCTTTAAACCCCAAATCTAAAAATTCCTCAACAATATCTCTTCTCTTTCTTTGCCATAGGGGCAAGATTGCATTAATTGAAGCTTTCTGACACACCTTCTCTTCCCATTCTCTATGCTCTTCCAAATCGATGTCACCAAAAATTCCATAATCAATACCTTGTTTCTTAAATGCTTTAAGCTCATTAACAAACACTTTTTCGTATTCATCAAACAATGCTTTTCCAATTAAGGACTCAATTCCAATTGCCCTGGCCTGTGCTCTAATAACGCTTTCACTTAGCCTGTGGGCCGAACTTATACCATTTTCAATACTGAACATAGTAAAGAGTTTCTTAGGATTATACCCATGCTCAATAGCTTTATAATAAGAAAGGCACGAATCTTTTCCACCACTCCATGAAACAAAACAGTTTTTATCCAATTATATACACCTCAATCAACTTAGAATTTATTTTAAACTGTATAGTACTCTTAAAAATATTTTAATATCAATCATATCATAAGTAAATTACTCTTAAAAAACCTTTCATTTTCAACCCAATTTTACTCCCCAATTATCTTCACCAGCACCCTTTTCCTTCTCATCCCATCAAATTCCCCATAAAAAATCTGCTCCCATGGCCCAAAGTCAAGCTTCCCTTGGGTAACAGCTACAACAACCTCTCTGCCCATTATCTGGCGTTTTATGTGGGCATCTGCATTGTCTTCATAGCCATTATGATGGTATTGGTTGTGAGGTTTTTCGGGGACTACCTTCTCTAGAAAGTTTTCAAAATCCATATGTAGGCCGCTTTCATCATCGTTTATAAATACACTTGCGGTTATGTGCATTGCATTGCAGAGAAGAAGGCCTTCTTTTATGCCACTTTCTTTTAAGCAATTTTCTACTTGAGGTGTTATGTTCATAAATTCTCTTCGCTTAGTTGTTTCAAACCAGAGTTCCTTTCTATAGCTTTTCATGATATCCCTCCAAAGAATTATTTTATAAATAGTTTATCACATAGTATGAAGATATCGCTATCTTAAGAGATTAGTACCAAAGGGGGGAGGTAACAGGCACTTGAGTTTTAAGTTATTTAATTAAAGCATCTAATTGTACTTTTGATTAAATAACTCAAAACTCGAGAGCCTGCCACCTAATAGCTTTACTCAATGGGAATATAGACTTACAAGTTTGTAAGGTTTGATTTTTATATTGTAAGTTTAAAAGATGGAATACTTGGATTAAAGATAATATAATTGTTTTATAAGCGTTTAATGAAAGGAGCTTGAAATGGAGATTGTAAAAGGTTTTACGCTAAATTATAAAGGGAAAAAAGATATATATTTTCTCAGACTTTCGTTTTTAATATATATGATAATAAGCTGTTTTTTTATAGATAGATTTAGATTCATGGTATTAAACTTAACCCTAGCCTATATTCCAATGGAGATTGCTGTTTTGCTGGATAAGCTGGATTATAGTAAAAACATGAAAAATAAGGTTTTGTATATATGTTTATTTTTATTATGGTTGTTTTTCTATCCCAATGCACCATATTTAATAACAGACTTTTTTCATCTATCGGTATTAGATTATATTAATCCTGTTTCCGGTTATAGGTTTACAGCTAATCCATATGTGTGGAAGCATTTTTGTTATCTTTCAACAGGAATTTTTATAGGATTAAGTATGGGATTTGTATCTTTAAAATTAGTATATAATTCTGTATCAGCTAAAGTAAAGAAAATGAATAAGGATATTTTTGTAATCGTTGTATCCTTACTCTCCAGCTATGCTATTTATATTGGGAGATTTTTAAGGCTGCATACTGTACACTTAATTATTTTCCCTGTTGATACGCTAAGACAGATGCTTTCTGTGTTCTCAATGGAGTTTTGGTATTTTATGTTTTACATGACGGTGATACAGCTGGTTATGTATTTTGTATGGAAAGCATTACGCAAGTAGTTTGGTTATAAGTTGCAGGCACATAAGTTATTTTAGTTAATTATTTATTAAAATAACTTATGTGCCTGTTGTATTTTAATAAAGATGAGCTAAATTTTTTATAGTGATTCTTTACCTTTGTTTACCCTGATGAATGGTATAGTATGGTATTAGTATTATATTTAGGGGGAATTAAATGATTATAAGAAGTATTGTTTCAAAGGAAATCGATAGCTTTGTTGGTCTTGGACTAGGTGATGCAGATCAAAAGGAACTTAAGGATCTTCTTATCAACTGGTGGAAAGAGGGGAGAAACAAGCCGGAATGGTGTTTTATTGCTGAAGAGGATGGCAAGTTTATAGCAAGAGTGTTTTATGCTGTTTTTCCAGATAATCCACAGGATTTGATGGCCTTTGGTCTTTATGTTGACAATGTAGAAGCTGCAAAGGAAACTGGAGTAAGACTTATTACTGAAAGTCTTGATAAGATGCAAAACTATAAATTTAACATAGCAGAATATCATATATATTTTAATCCAGACAAGCATTTTAATGAGTACAGGGATATTATGCTAAGCTCTGGCTTTAAAATAACTCAGGAGAAGAAAAGCTTTTATTGGACTGGAGAGCCCCTTCCAAAGGAATCAGGAAGGTTGGAATATAAAAGCCTAAGAGAAGTCGGAAAAGATGTCTTTATAGAGGCAATAAAAATTGTAACAAGGCAAACTCTTGATGGAGATGACATTCTTATAGTAGAGGAAGTAGGGGAAGAATTGGCAGCGGAAAAGGAGTTTAATTTACTTAAGGGAATTGATTATAATGAAGACTGGTGGAAGCTTGCTTATGTAAATGGCGAACTTGCAGGATTGATAATTCCTCAAAAGTTTTCGGATAAGGATGGAGCAATAAACTACATAGGAGTTGTACCACAAAAAAGAGGACAGGGCTTTGTAGATGATTTACTTATCAATGGAACTATGACACTAAAGGAATGCGGTATAGAAGATGTTATGGGAGACATTGATAAAAATAACTTCCCTATGGAACAATCACTTATTAGAACAGGGTATAAGTTTAGAAAACCTGAACTTGTTATGAAAAGGGATTTAAAAAAAACAGCAAAATTATTTTAGAACCCATAAATAAATCACATTTAGAATTTATATATAATACAGCAAATAATGATATTCTTATGAATATATTCCATGACGAATCAACTTCCATAAGTGAATGGGATAATATAATTGATATTTGGAATAAGGATGAAGATGAAGAAGATTACGTGATAACAAGAAAATCTGATGGCATACATATTGGGTGGATAGGTATAAATGGATTGCTTTCAGAAAATAAAACAGTTTGGATTAAGATAATTGCCCTATTACCAAGGTTTTGGGGTAATGGTTATGGAAGTAAGGTTATTAAAGAGGTTAAACAGATATTAAAATCTAGAGGTTACAGAGAAATACAGTTATGGACAGATGAAAGCAATGAAAGAGCACAAAAATGTTATAAATTAAATGGATTCTCTGTAATGGATAAAAAGCATGGTTCAGTTGGAAATCGAGACATTTTGGTAAATAGGCTTTTAATGAACTGTAAACTGTAGGTATATCTGCAGCAAGAAATACTGGTATGAGATAACTTTATCTATACCAGTATTTCTTATTTACATGGCCTTATCATTGGAATAATTGCTATATTATATAGTTCTTGGTATTATCTAATTATACAAGGGGTGATACTATAATGGAGACAATTCAAAATTTAACTGATCATTTCAGCATCTTCTATCATATTGAAGATGAAGAATTTGGAAGCTATATAGCTAATCATGTTGATGGGTTTTATTTGGATTTATGTAATCACTTTAAGTTTTCAACAACAGATCGTTTTGGCTTTAAAATATATGTTGCAAATTCAGGGGATGAATATATAAAATTATCTGGGAAAAACAAAGAAACCTATCAGCTATGGATGGTGGGATATTCTGATTTTAACAAAAGAATAATTTGCATCCTTTCTCCAAGTGCTGCTAAGGGATATTCAAGGAATGAATTAATGCAAGTTGTTAAGCATGAGATTGTTCATGGGGTCTTTGATTTGAAACTTAATGTTCAAGAGGTAGAAGCATGGATTTCAGAGGGGGTTGCCCTATTGTATGCTGGGCAAATAGATTTACAGGATGTTGATGAAATAATACCAATTGACATAATTAGTGGTATAACCATAAATGGTGATACTCCAGATAATTTTGTGGATAATGGAGGCTATGACGTTGCAGGTATTTATGTAAGCTATTTTATACATAAATATGGTCATGATGCTTTTATCCGAGCCTATAAGAACGAATTGAAACTAGAAGATTTGATATCAAAAAATTTTGAAGAGGAAGCTATAGAATACTATCAGAATTTGATAAAATAATGTTACCAGCATGTTTTTGCAAGGTTTACCATTTGGAAATATTAGGTATGGTGTAGGAACCTTTAGGAGCTTGATTTTACAAACACCTAAAGGTTCTTATAACTGACATTTTTATTTACTTAGCTTATCTAAGTTTATATCAAATTCCCATGGACCTTTTTTAATAGTTATTATTGATTTGATATTAAGATCAAATTCATCAATATTTACTTTTTCTAATTGGATGTCAAGCTGACTCATTGGGCCAATTATTTTCTCATCAGTTTGTGTGCAAAGTGCTCCCCATCCATTGTATACTGGATCTCCCAATGGCGGAAATTTAACTCCTAGTTCAATATCAAACATGGATTCTTCCTTTTGTGCATTGTAATTTGTGTCAATATTTACTAAAACTCTGTTCTTTTCAGGTCTTTCAACAGAAGTTATATTTAGCTTATAGCCCCTTAAATCAACTATAGTATTTTTATATTCTAGTTTTTCCCCGATTTTAGGAAGCTTTATTTTTACATCCTTGTCTACATTATATTTCATCCTTATATAGGGTATGGTTAACTTGAATACCTTGTCCTTGCTGTCTGAAACCTTGAAATAGAATTCACTTAAAGGAGGTGCATATGAGTTTAGACCTCTTCCATTTATTATGTTACCCTTTTTATCCTTCAATGTAATCTTTTCTGCCAGCAAGCCGGTATATCTATATTCGTCATTATCACCATTAAAATCAGGCCTTAAGCAGTATTCTTCTACACCTTGATTATCAATATTGGGAGTTAAAAGATTTACCTTTAATTCATTGCCTTCAATTACAGGGATTGCTGTGATGGTTAAGCCGTTTTTGCTAACTGTTGGACCAAGCTCCTCATAGCTTTGGTAGGAGCTTGCCTTTACAAGTTTTACTGTGAGGGCCATATTTTCCTTGTCATTAAAAATAATGCTTATTTCATCATTTTCATTGTAAGTAAAGTTAGCTCTTTTATCTTGGATAAACCTAGAGTTATAGAAATAGTCCCCAGCCCATTCATCTCCACCACTTGCAACTGAACTTGTTGGCAGATTATACTCCTCTCCATTTTTAAATCTTACACTTACTTTTTTGCATTCCTTGTTATTTCCTCTTAGACTGACTGATATTATCTGGCTTTTAGTATCAACTACAACTGAAAGAAGTTTTATATAGCTGCCATCCTTTGAGATTTTAGTGGTTTTATTTAATATAAATTTTTCACCTTCATCTTGAATTGTGGCATTAATACCAGGGATGTACTGGAACAGCTTCTTTATAGTTGCTGTAACATAGTCAGAGGTAAATATAGTGAAGATAATAGCTAAGGATGCTGCAGCTACAGTTATTTTTCTAAAGGTGGTAGTTTTATAAAACCTTTTCTTTGTTGGAATATCAGAATTTTTGGAGGAGTATCTTTTTATTCCAAGCTTTTCAAAGGTTTTTTTGCTAACATTTTCTTTGATATTTTCAATATTAATTTCATCTTCAAAGTAATCATCCTCTATATTAAGGATAAAGCTATCATCTATGTTCTTATTTTCTGTTAAAGAATCCATTATTTCAAACATCTCTTCTTCACTAAATATTTCTGATTCTTTAAGGTCTGGTTGAGAATTTTTGTTGTTTTTGTTCATGGCTATCCCTCCATTCCTTTAATATATATCCAATTGCTTTTCAAGCATTATGGATTTAAGCTTTTTTCTACACCTTAGAAGTCTGTTATCAACCGCCTGCCGTGTTAAGTTATATCTATTTGCAATGCTTTCGATATCTTCGTAGAGAAAATACCTTCTGTTAAATATTTTTCTATCAAGCTCATTGAATTCGTTTACTGCATCAATAATATGTCTTAGTTTTTCTCTTTTTAAAACCTCATCCTCCACAGTAGTCTCATCAAGCTTTGAGTTTGCACATTCAAGAATTTCGTTTTCAGAAGGTTGGTATTGTTTTGTACTGAGCTTTATAAGCCTTCTTCTATATTCAAGTGCCTTATATTTTGTCTTAATTAGTATCCAGGTTTTAAAGCTTCCACGTTCAGAATTAAATTCTTCAATGCTATTCCATACTTCAGTAAATACATCACTTGTGCATTCCTCAATATCTTCTCTGCTGCTAATACCACCTAATATTCTAAAAACTAAAGAGTAGGCAGCGGAAGTATATTGTTCTATTAATTTTTCTAAACCAAATGGATTTCTATTTTTTATAAGCTGCACTATTTCATCATCCAAGTACACAGTGCTTTCCCCCCTTTATCGCGATAGGAATCAAATAAGAAAGCTATATAAATCCTTGACCTTTCATATATTACTATGATAAGTTCAGGTAAAATCTCTCAAATATTTTGTAGAAACTTTGCTTATATATAGTTTATACGTTCTTCAATGGAATTTTAAGAAGCATAATTAAAAAGGACACACAGTGATCATTGTTAATGGATAATCACTGTGTGTCTTAAAATATTTAAGCTTTATCTGTTTTTAAATAATTTAGTTTAAAAATACTCATTTTTGATGTGTTTGGATTTCTCTTAAGACTAATAATAAACCATGATATTGAGATGGTTCCCTTTAGTATACTTGAAATACTTATGCTCCACCATATTCCATTAAGTCCAAGGGGAGTAGAGGATAATATCAGTGCTCCTGGAATTCTTAATGCATTAAATACTATACTAACAATTGCAGGTGGAACTGTTTTTCCAAGACCATTAAATGCTCCTGAGGTTGTTATTTCAATGCACATAAATAGCTGGGATAAACCTAAAATTCTAAGATAACCTATTCCGTATGTTATAGCTTCTTTTTCATGTATAAATATTGAGAATATTGGCTTTGCAGCAAATATCAACAAACAGGATGCAAATATTCCTACGATAGAAACAAGTCCTATTCCAGCAAAATATCCTTTATAGACTCTGTCCCACTTTTTAGCACCATAGTTTTGACCAACAAATGTGCTTAATGCAGTTTGAAATCCACCAGCGGTTAACCATGAAATAGCTTCAATCTGTGATCCAACATTTTGAACAGCTATAGGTATGTCACCCCATCTTGCTATTATTCTCGCTAAAATCATTGCTATTACTGTAAATAGACCACTTTGCATTCCAACAGGAATTCCAAGCCTTACAATTCTTTTTACATGCTGCATATCAGGGCTTTTAAAAAGCTTGACACCCTTAAATATTTCAGCCTTTTTTGCTGCTTTAAATATGAATACCATGGTTACTGTAATCTGTGCGATAATGGTAGCAATGGCAGCTCCCTCAACACCCAAATTAAACAGAAATATAAAAATCGGGTCAAGTATCATATTTATAACAAGCCCTAAGGAATTTATTTTAAAGGGAGTTTTACTGTCTCCATATCCGTTAAAAATGGCAGAGAATATAGGATTTATGCAGAAGAAAGCCATCCCGATGGATATTATTACTAGATAGTTTATAGCTTTTGACACTATAATAGGTTCATTTAAATTAAAGAACCCAATCAATGGTTTTCTAAATAGTATTAAACCCAATCCATAAAGCAAACTGAAAAATATAATAAGCTGAATGGAGTGGCGTAGATAACTCTTTGCTTCATCCATATCCTCTTTACCAACGGACTGTGCTATACCAACTTCAGCACCAATCTTCGGTATTATTATAAAAGCTTGAGCAAGCCAGGTAAAAAAGCCAGCAGTTCCAACTGCAGCGACGGCCTTGCTTCCTAGTCTTCCAACCCATATCATATCTGTCATACTGTATGCCATTTGAACAAAGGATGTTCCCATAATTGGTATGGCAAGTTTTACAAGATTCTTAAAAATAGGTCCCTTTACCAGACCAACGTTTTTTTCCATAGTACAACCTCCATAAAATATGCTAATTATAATCTTAACATATAATGCGAAGCAGTATCTATGATTTCCAATATTTAAATATTCGTGTTTCCAAACTTATTTTTGCTAGAGAAGTCAGAAGTGATTAATAACTGTTTTACATGCATCATATCTTTATCAATGGTTCTAAAACCAACCTTGTGAATAAAAAATTATGCTATATAAGTGCAGATAAACTGTAGAATTATGTTATAAGCTGTACATATATAATGCTTACAAATAGAAAAACATTAGGATGTATTGAAATAAAATTATCAATACACCCTAAAATATCTAGCTATTTATAATATTGTTTTTGTGATTACTTCACAGCGTTATATGCATTAACAAGTCCATTGCCATAATATATGTCTTTACCCTTTTGTCCGATATCCTCTGAAGATTGATAAAGCATATGAGCAACCTTTTCTGGACCAATCTTTCCGTACTTAGCGATTATTAAAGCTGCAACAGCGGAAACCTTTGGTGTTGCCATTGAAGTTCCTGCCATCCACACATAGGAATGTTTTGGTGTCCCATCTTGGTTATATTGCATTTTATATGAACTGAGGCAATAATCATAATAATAGTCAGGTTCAGGATATCTCTTATCGTCCCCTCCTGGTGCTGCTATATCTATATAACCAGCTCCATAGTTAGAATATGAAGCTAGCTCTTTATTAGGGTCAGTTGCAGAAACAGTAACAGTGCCTGGTATACTGCTGAAGGATCTAAAGGCTGCACCAACAAATTTATATCCATATTTTCCATATTTTGCATTCATTAAATCAGTCATATTACTCTTGTTAGCGCAGTTTATTCCATCATTTCCGGCTGAAACTACAACGGTTACACCATGATCAACAGCATATTTAATAGCTCTCATATATTCAAGATGGTCAGCAACTTCATGACCTTTGGTTACTTCGCCTGTTTCAGGATCTGTGTACCAATACTGACCAATGGAATTATAGCCGCCTATGCTTATTGATATAACATCAACTCCATCTTTAGCAGCCTGAATCATTGCTGCGGTTATCCATGAGGTATATCCACTACCTTTCCCATCTAGGGCACGATATGCCTTTACAGCTACCTCTGGTGCTACTCCAAGGATTCGGCCATTTCCTGCTATTGCACCTGCTACATGGCTTCCATGTCCATTTCTATCATCATAATCATTAGGGTCGCCAGTTTCAGTAGGATCATTATTTGTTCCACCGGCTTCAACGAAATTTCTTCCACCAATAACATTCTTTATCAAAGAGGGGTGAGCTGCATTAATGCCTGAATCTATTATACCTACAACAACATTATGGTTACCTTTTTCTATTTCAAAGCTCGATGCATTGTTTGTTACTTGTTTAATATCCCATTGATATTTATCATAAAGGTCAGCTCCTGTTACATCAGCTGCATCAGTTTCGGACAGCTCAAATGTCTGTGTTTCTGGAAGCTCCATTATTATTGAAGGTGATACTGCTTGTATACTTGGAAGTGTCTGCAGCTTTTTAATTATGTTTGTATTGCCTTCAATTTGCATAGAACCGATTTCAGGTGTTTCAGATATAATACTGCCATCTGATTTTAGAATTTCATCTTTTACAGCCTGATTGATTTGGTTGTCTTTAAAAACCACTGTTAATTTTATCTTTGTATTGTCAGGACTCTGAGCATAAACTGGAGAAAGTGTAAGCAAAAACATTAAGCATATGACCAAGGCAATAATTTTTTTCATTGTATAACCCCCTTTTAGGCTTTCTACTTTTAAATTATTATATAGTCCAATAACTTATGCCTAATTTTACAGGTTATGTATAAGTTTTAATTTGTGTGGTTACTTTTTTAATAATTTTTAGCAATAACATTTCAAATATAAAAAAGAACTGTCGCACAAAAAGTTACACCTAGGGTTAGATGCTATGTGACAGTTCCTTTTAAATTATCTCTTTTGAATTAAAGTAACTCCAAACTTATTTTCTTCCGAAAAGAATAAGTTCGGTTGCGCTTCCAAGACCTATGTTTAAAAGATGATTTTTAACAGATTCCCATTTTGTTTTAAGGCAATCATAGCAAGATTCATTTTTTAATCCTTCAAGCTTGTTTCCAACAGCATTTATAATCTCATTTATTTCTTCATTGCTGCATTCACCATCTTCAACATAATCCAGCTCGTCTACTAGGGTGATTCCAATATTAGCTGTGATATCTATTATATCCTGTCTATCAAAGGTTTCGTTATGAGTAACTCCTTTAACTCTATCAAGCTCTGCACCAAAGTGGTGAATATATACATGTCCTAACTGCTTTGGTGTTTGATTATCTTTATACATTTCGCATAATATAAAAAGTCCACCGGGCTTTAATACCCTTTTCATTTCCTTTAATGTTTTATACATTTCTTCCTCTGTAAGGTGGTGTAGTGTATTTGAAATGCACACGGTGTCAAAGAAATTATCATCGAAGGACATGCTGGATGCGTCCATTTTAATGAATTTGATTTTATCATCTGTGAAATTTTTTAAAGCAGCTTCAATGGCTCTCTCACTGCTATCTATACCTATTATTTCTGTAAAGTTCATAAAAGCATCAACAAGCTGTTTAACAAGCTGTCCTGATCCTGTACCAACATCGAGAATTCTTCCGCCCGATAAAGTTTTGAGTTTTTCGTTAAACACTAAAAATCCCCCCAACCTAATTTCTCTAAACTTAATATTAGATAAAAGCTTGAGTGCTTCAAATTATGTAATTACACAGCTAAATCCTAATACTTAGTTATTTGTAAAACATTACATTTGTTTCATAAACTTAATATATATTATTAGATTAAACAATGCAATAATTTGTTTTATTAATACATGTATTGAAACTATTGCATGTAAAATACAAATTCGACAATAAATGATAAGAATTAAAGTAAAGTATCAAATTTCGCAAAAATTTGATATAATTAGACAATAATAGTACAAATCTTTTTAATTTTCTTTAAAGCAGCATAGGGAGGGGTAATATGAGCTTTAGTTTAAAAAAATACAATCCACCAAACTTTGGAGACGAAAGATTCTTAAATACTCCAAATGTAACAATTAAAATAGTTGAAAAAGATGGGGTAGTACCGGAATACTATCATGCAACAAGTATATATCCTGAATATTATAAGGTAGAAGGTAAATGGATTCTTGCATCAGAAAGCAGAATGGACTGTGTAGTTGTTGTTGATAATGATTTAAAACTTCATATAAAGGAGTTTAGAAATATAAAAAAAGGGGACAAGGTTATACTTGGAAGAACAGAGGATGCAAGTGAAGGTATATACGTTCACTATAATGGTTTTTCAAGTAATAATGCTAGCCAGGAAGCTTTTAGCTTTAGAGCAGGAAGATCAAGAGAAACAGCTTATTCAAAGGATTATGATAAGCTAGCAGAGATTTTAAAGTATGAAAAGGATAATGGATATATAGTTTGGGTATTAGGACCTGCAGCTGTTTTTGATCATTATTCAAGGGAAGCATTAGCACAGCTTATTGATAATGGATATGCACATGCAATATTTGGTGGGAATGCAGTTGCTACCCACGATCTTGAAGGTGCTATTTTAAGAACAGCATTAGGACAGGATATTTATCATCAAGAGTCTAGACCTAATGGACATTACAATCATATTGATGTAATAAACAAGGCTAGAGAAGCAGGAAGTATTCCTGAACTTATTGAAAAGGCCAATGTTAAGGATGGAATAATTCATGCTTGCGTAAAAAATGATATTCCATTTGTTCTTGCAGGTTCAATAAGAGATGATGGACCTCTTCCAGGAGTTTTCTCCGATGTTTACAAAGCTCAGGATGCTATGAGAAGTCATACCAGAAAGGCAACTACAGTTATAACTCTTGCAACAATGCTTCATACAATTGCTACTGGAAATATGACTCCTTCATATCAGGTTATTAATGGAGAGGTTAGACCAGTGTTTATATACACTGTTGACACTTCCGAATTTGCAGTAAACAAGCTAATGGACAGAGGAACCCTTGAGGTGAAGTCAATAGTTACAAATGTTCAGGATTTCCTTGTTAAACTAAGAGATAGATTAATACAAGAATAAAAAATGATACTAGCGCCAGGCACGTGGCAAGTTAGATACATTAGGACACCCCAATGCATCTAACTTGCCATATTCCTGGCGCTTTTTGACTATCTCTTGGAAATATTTTGTCCCATTAAAACACCCATAACAGATGCCATCATTAGTCCTCGTGTCCAACCACTTGAGTCTCCAAGACAGTGAAGACCCTTTATATTGGTTTCAAAATTTTTATCTACAGTGATCTTATTGCTGTAAAACTTAATTTCTGGGCCATATAAAAGAGTTTCACTGCTTGCAAAGCCTGGTACAACAGTATTCATTGCCTGAATAAAGTTTAGAATATTCATCATAGGTCTGTAAGGGATTGCTGATGTTAAATCACCTGCAACAGCATCTGGAAGAGTAGGTTTAACATTTGCTCTATCCAATTCGTGCTGCCATGTCCTCTTACCATCAAGTATATCTCCATATCTTTGAACAAGAATTCTACCGTTCCCAAGCATATTAACGAGCTCTGCAACCTTCTTTCCATATTGTATAGGCTGGTTAAATGGCTCGGAAAAATGGTGGGAGCTTAGTATTGCGAGGTTTGTATTTTGAGATTTCTTTTCTTTGTAGGAATGCCCATTAACTATTGCAAGGTTATTATCATAGTTTTCCTGACTAACAAATCCCCCGGGATTTTGGCAGAAGGTTCTAACCTTGTTTTTAAAGGGAGCGGGGTATCCTATAAGCTTTGATTCATAGAGAACATTGTTTACCTTCTCCATAATCTCATTTCTTATTTCAACACGAACACCTATATCAACAGTTCCTGCACTGTGGTTTACTCCGTGTTTGTCGCACATATCACTTAGCCAGTCTGCACCCTTTCTCCCTGTTGCAACTACTATTGTTTCACCATATATTGTTTCTTCGTTTTTCTTGGTTCTTGCATCGGCAATCAAGACTCCCTTTGCAGTTCCTTCTTCAATCACTATATCCTTAACTAGAGTATCAAACCTTATTTCTACACCTGAGTCGAGAAGGTGATTTTGTATTTTTAAGTATATCTCCTGTGCTTTTTCAGTTCCCAGGTGCCTTATAGGACAATCTACAAGCTTAAGATTTGCCTCTATTGCTTTTCTTCTAATGTCTTTAACAGCCTCACTATTTTCTAAACCCTCAATCCTTGTATCAGCACCAAATTCAAGATAGATTTTATCTGTGTAATCGATATAATCCTGGGCAGAGCTGCTTCCTATGAGCTCTGGTAAATCTCCACCAACCTCATAGCTTAAGGACAACTTACCATCAGAAAATGCACCGGCTCCAGAAAAACCAGTTGTTATATGGCAGTAGGGTTTACAGGAAACACAATATCTTGTTTCTTCTTTAGGACAGTGTCTCTTATCGATACTTCTTCCTTTTTCTATTATAAGAATTTTCTTTTTAGAATTTTGTCTTACAAGCTCCAGAGCAGTAAATATTCCTGCTGGACCAGCTCCAACTATTATTACATCATACTGCACAATGATCATCTCCTATTCTAATTATTAATAGCTTTCCCATAGAGGGATGGTGTTTATCATTAAAATAGACATAAAACAATTTATCCTCTGGTAATTTTTAAAATAACCATTGGATATTATATGTCACTATAGCTTTCATACTAAAATAGGGAATACATATATGCTGTTTAGGTAACTGATTTTATTTTTCCAAGAGTTTGTAGTGTCTAATTATATATTAGTATTTTTGGAAAACAAAATCTTAATTAAGCATATAATGAAAAGAAGGCATGAAAGTTACAGTCCTATAAGGGAAAACACTTATAGTCTGCAACTATTTAAGGTAGTTCGGTAGAGACATCCAGCCCATATTGCCAGATTTATATAAGTGAACAATAAATTATATTCAAGATTTATAATTCATACTACAACGAAAGTTTAACCTATTTTATTAATAAATGCAATAGGTTTTTAGCAAGAAGGTTATAAAATTTTTGTAAATGTGAGAAAAAATATTTTTTGTTGATATTTATAAGAATCCTTTAAAAATCCAATTTTTGTGCATTGACTATTTCACTAAAAAGTTATAATATACAAAGAAATGTATAATTATTATATTAAGCGGTACACACTTTAAATTGGTCCTGTGAGACCAGAAAGGAGTATGATTATGGTATCTTTATATTCACATGGAGAAAATAAGGCTTTAAATAAATACGATGCTAATAAAGGATAACACAGGATTCGTTTTTTGAATTCTTTGTTATCCTTTTCTTTTTAGGAGGTATATTATGAAAGCAAAATTGATATTAGAAAATGGAATAGTGTTTGAAGGAAAAGCATTTGGATTTTTAGATGAAAGTATAGGCGAAGTTGTTTTTAATACAGGGATGACTGGTTATCAGGAAATAATTACAGACCCATCATATTATGGTCAAATAGTTACTATGACATACCCTCTTATAGGAAACTATGGCATAAACCTTGAGGATATGGAATCAAAAAAGCCCAATGTAAGGGGCTTTATAGTTAGAGAAAAGTGTGATTACCCTGGTAATTTTAGGTGTGAAATGACCCTGGAAGCATATTTTAAGCAAAACAAAATAACAGGTCTTGAAGGAATTGATACGAGAGCATTAGCAAAGATATTAAGAAGCAGTGGAACAATGAAGGGAATCATTGCACTAAAGGATTTAAGCAATGATGAGATAAGACAGAAATTTAATGAGTTTAGTAATAAGGATGCAGTAATGAAGGTTACAGCAGAGGAACAGTATAGAGTTGAGGGAAATGGAAAGCATGTTGCGGTTTTAGATTTTGGGATAAAGGAAAATATCATAAGGAATTTTAAAAATAGAAACTGTAAAATAACAGTATTCCCTGCATTAACCAATGCTGAAAGTATTCTTAAGGAAAATCCTGATATTGTATTCCTTTCAAATGGGCCTGGAGATCCTGAGGATTTAGGAGAGGTTGTATGTAATATCAAGGAGATTATAGGTAAGAAACCTGTTTGTGGAATATGCTTGGGGCATCAGCTTATAGCATTGGCTCTTGGAGGAAAAACTGATAAATTAAAGTTCGGTCACAGAGGCTCTAATCATCCTGTTAAGGATTTAGAGGAGAATAAAATATATATAACATCACAGAATCATGGATACTATGTAAGCAAGCTTCCAGATGACATGGAGGTTACTCATATAAGCATAAACGATGGAACAGTGGAAGGAATGAGGCATAAAAGTATGCCAGTATTTAGTGTGCAATTTCATCCAGAAGCATGTCCTGGTCCAAAGGACATTGAGAAATTGTTTGATAAATTCCTGGAACTATATTAATCGCGCTAAAGATTCTACATGGGGTGCTGTGGGATTAATAGATCAAGGAATATGATTTGTATAAATGTTTAGGGTTAAGCAGTATAGAAGCATTTATACGAAACATATTGAATAAATCGCTATATATAACGCAATAGAGATTTCACATTAAGGTATTTATTGCGTTATATAAATTTAGGAAAATATTTCGCATAAATGATTTTTTAAATGTAAAATCATTTATGCCAAATTCATAGGAGGTTTACTATGCCGAGAGATAATTCTATAAAGAAAGTATTAGTTATAGGCTCAGGAGCAATTGTTATAGGACAGGCTGCAGAATTTGATTATTCAGGAACCCAGGCATGTCAGGCATTAAGGGAAGAGGGAGTAGAGGTAGTATTAGTTAACAGCAATCCTGCAACGATAATGACAGATAAGGAGATTGCAGATAAGGTATATATAGAACCATTAACAGTTGAATTCATTGAAAAGGTAATAGAAGCTGAAAAACCAGATGGAATGCTTGCAGGAATGGGAGGACAAACAGGCTTGAATCTTGCCCTTGAACTAGATAAAAAGGGTATACTTGATAAATATAATGTAAAAGTTATAGGAACATCCATTGAGGCAATTGAGAAGGGAGAAAACAGAGAAACCTTCAGACAGCTTATGAAAACCATAAATCAACCAATAATAGAAAGTGAAACTGTTACAAATATAGAGGAAGGGTTAAAATTTGCTCAGGTAATAGGATATCCAGTTGTAGTTAGACCTGCTTATACCTTAGGGGGTACGGGAGGAGGCATAGCAGAGAACGAAGAAGAATTAGCAGATATATTGGAGCAGGGATTAAGGCTCAGCTGTGTTTCCCAGGTACTCCTTGAAAAGTGTGTAAGGGGATGGAAGGAGATTGAATATGAAGTAGTAAGGGATTCAAATGGAAACTGTGTTACCATATGCAACATGGAAAATATAGACCCTGTTGGAATCCATACAGGAGACAGCATAGTTACAGCACCATGTCAGACCCTTTCTGATAAGGATCATCAAATGCTTAGAAAAGCAGCAATAGATATAATAAATGAAATAGGAATAGAGGGAGGCTGTAACGTTCAGTTCGCCCTAAATCCAAGAAGCTTTGAATATGCAGTAATAGAAATAAATCCAAGAGTAAGCCGATCCTCAGCACTTGCATCAAAGGCTACTGGCTACCCTATAGCAAAGGTTGCAGCAAAGATTGCACTAGGGTATACCCTGGATGAAATAGTAAATGCAGTTACTCAAAAAACCTATGCTTGCTTTGAACCATCAATTGACTATGTTGTGGTTAAAATACCAAGATGGCCCTTTGATAAATTTCAAAATGCAGACAGAAGGCTTGGAACAAAGATGATGGCAACAGGGGAGATAATGTCCATAGGAAGCAACTTTGAGGCAGCATTGTTAAAGGGTATACGTTCTCTTGAAATAAAAAGATACTCTCTTGACGTGCCTCAGCTTAAGAAATTGAGTCTTGATGAACTCAAGAATAATATAAAAAATGGAGATGATAAAAGGTTATTCTGTCTTGCAGAAATGGTAAGAAGGGGCTACAGTACAGAAAAGATTGCAGAAATCACAGGCATAGAGAAGTTTTTTATAAGTAAAATAAAATATATTGTAGATGAAGAAGAAAAACTAAAAAGTGCTGACATTGGTATGCTTAGCAGAGAGTGGCTTTATACCTTAAAGAAAAAAGGCTTTTCAGATAAGGCAATTGCTAAATTTATAGGTGTTGAGCCTGATAAAATATGTGAATTGAGAGATATATGGAATATAAAGCCTGTGTATAAAATGGTTGATACCTGTGGAGGGGAGTTTGAAGCAGTTTCTCCATATTATTACTCAACCTATGATGAATATGATGAGGTTGAGGTTACAGATAATAAGAAGGTAATAGTAATAGGCTCGGGGCCTATAAGGATTGGACAGGGAATAGAGTTTGACTATGCTTCAGTTCATAGTGTACTAGCATTAAGAAAGCTTGGATATGAAACAATAATAATAAACAATAATCCTGAAACAGTAAGTACAGATTTTAATATATCAGACAAGCTATATTTTGAGCCTCTTACAGAGGAGGAGGTTTTAAATATAATTGAAAAGGAAAAACCCCAGGGAGTGATACTCCAGTTTGGAGGTCAAACTGCAATTAAGCTTGCCAATTTCCTTGGAGAAAGAAATATAAGTATATATGGTACAAAGCCTGAGCAAATAGACACAGCTGAGGATAGAGAAAAGTTTGATATGTTCCTTGAGGAGCTTTCTATAAAAAGACCTAAAGGAAAAGCTGTATGGAATGTAGAAGAGGGCCTTATAGAAGGGGAAAAGCTGGGATATCCTGTTCTTGTAAGGCCATCCTATGTCCTTGGTGGTCAGGGAATGGAGATAACCTATGATAGGGATGAGCTTAAAAAGTATCTTGGTGATGCTTTTATAAAAGACAGTAAAAATCCTGTTCTAATAGATAAGTACCTTTCAGGCAGGGAAATAGAGGTAGATGCAATATGTGATGGAGATGATGTATTGATTCCAGGCATTATGGAACATCTTGAAAGGGCAGGCGTTCACTCTGGAGATAGTATAAGCATATATCCTGGATTAAATATATCAGATGAAATAAGGCAAAAGATATTAGATTACACAAAGCGCATTGCAGTTGGGTTAAAGGTAACAGGAATGATAAACATACAATTCATAGAATATGAAAAGGAATTGTATATAATAGAGGTTAATCCAAGGGCCAGCAGAACTGTTCCATATATAAGCAAGGTAAGTGGAGTTCCAATTGTGGATTTAGCAACAAAGGCAATGGTTGGACAAAAGATAAAGGATATGGGATATGGAACAGGAATATATAAGGAACCACAGCTTATAAGTGTAAAGGTTCCAGTATTCTCAACCCAAAAGCTTAAGGATGTTGAGGTTTGCCTTGGGCCAGAGATGAAATCCACAGGTGAAGTATTAGGACTTGGAAAAACCTTTGAGGAAGCACTGTACAAGGGACTTTTAGGGGCAGGTTTTAATTTGAGGGGTAAAAAGAATATACTTGCTACAATTAATGATAGTGACAAAGAAGAATTCCTGCCAATTGCAAAGGAACTAACAAACCTTGGATTTACCTTCACTGCAACCAGTGGAACTGCAGAATTCCTTAGAAACAATGGAATTGATGTAGTTGAAGTAAAAAGGATAGGAGAGGGTAATCCAAACATAATAGATTTAATTAAAACAGGTGAGGTTGGTCTTGTTATCAATACACCAACAAAGGGAAATGATTCAACAAGGGATGGCTTTAAAATAAGAAGAGCTGCAGCAGAAGCTAATGTTGGTATAATTACAGTACTAGACACAGTTAAGGCTTTAGTTAAGGTTTTAAAGAAGGAAATGAAATCAAAAATTGAGGTTTACAGATTATAAAAAAAGCTAAATACAGAGAGCCTGTCGCACAGCTTAGGTGACAGGCTCTTGAGTTTTGAGTTATTTAATCAAAAGCATCGTTAGATGTTTTTATTAAATAACTCAAAACTCAAGTGCCTGTTACCCAGACAAATTCCTTTTTAATTTTCAAAACTTACTTTTACAAAATTATAAATTTAAAGTCTCTTTAGTCCCATTATGAAACACAAAACACATGCAATTTCATTTTTTTATGAACGATTACTTTTTCGGAGCTTTCCCTGTTACATCCTAAGCATATAATGCGCCGTATGACAGATCCAAATTCATAACCATATCATAAATAACAGGGAGAAGCAGATCTATAGATTTTCATTTAACATAACCATATGGATATGGTCTTCCCAAACTCCCTTTATCCTTAAATATTTGTATGCTAATCCTTCATTATAGAATCCTAATTTTTCAAGCACCCTTAAGGAGCGTTTATTTTTAGGCATAACATTGGCTTCAATTCTATGCAGCCCAAATTCATTAAATATAACATCGATTGCCTTTTGAATTGCCTCAGTTATATATCCCTTATTAATTTCGCAGCCGTCCAATTTATAACCAAGGAAGCAGGATAGAAAAGCACCCCGTACAATGTTGTTAAAGGCAACAGAGCCTATTATTTTTTTAGGATCATCTTTTTTAAAAATCCATAATCTAAGACAATTTTCATTTTCAATATTAATTAACTCTCTATCTAATTCCCTCTTATGATACTCAATTGTATAAAATGCTTCACTCTTTACAGGCTCCCATTCTTCTAAAAATGCTTTATTTCTTAAGTAATAATCTAGAACAGATTCAGCATAGTTCTTGTCTATAACTTTTAAAATAAGTCTTTCTGTTTCATATACCTTCTGCATAGGACCCCTCCTTTATATAAATATACAAGACTATATTATTGTACTATAAATAAAGTAATGATTAACAGTGAAATAAATAATCTTACTATATGATGTTTTACGTTAATCTTTCCATACATTTTTAGCCCGTTGTTTATTGAGACAATATGAATTATTATTAGACCAATAATTAGCAAATAAGTTGTACAGTACGACAAAATGGAGTTAAAGATAATTGAAGCAGCAGTTAATAATCCTCCAATAATCATTAATATACTTGCCCAAAGATGGATTTTTTTTTGACTTAATTGAGTAATACCACCTATAGCAGTCAATGTTCCATATGTTATGCCTATTGAAAATAAAAGTAAAGTAGTAGTATTCATAATCCAATATCCCTCCTTGATGTAAGTATAAAACCTGGAGTTACCTCCAGGTCAAGAATAAAAAATATCTTTTATATAAACGATTTTTTGTTCATTACATTTTGATTTAGCCACATTGCAACACTATTATCATCAGCATGTCCAATTACTTTTGTTGCAATTGCTTTTAATTCAGGATTTGCATTTGTAACTGCATAAGCCTCATCTGAAATTGAAAACATGGGTATATCATTAATACTATCTCCAAAGCTTATAACTCTTGAACAATCTGTTATCTTCTTGAGCTTCTCAATCCCAACTGCTTTTGTTGCATCAAATTTCTTGATTTCAAGCCAATATTCGTCTCTATAAAGCTCCTGTTGAAATGTATATGAAAAATATCTATTATCCTCAAATAGTGGAATTAGTGGTTCAAGCTTTTCTCGAGATCCAATTGCAGTGAAGTAGAAGATATCACCAATAGATAAATCATGAATTGAATCTACATTTCTTAATCTTTTATCTCCTTTTCTTAAATTCAAATAATACTTAGTGCCATCATTCTCCTTGTTACCTAACCATGAAACCTTTTCTTCATTATTTATAAAAGAATATACCAGTGGATAAATTTCTGAATTTATTAGAGTATTTAATACATATTCAGCCTGTGCTTTTTCAAAACAGCTAGACTCAATAATATCTCCTGTGAGTGGATCAATAATAAAAGCTCCATTATACGTTACAATCGGTAATGTAAGGTTTAACCTTTTTATTATTTTACAAGCAGAACTCCAAGAACGAGCTGTAGCTATTGAAAAATTCATACCTTGATATATAAGATTGTTTATTATATCTTCACTAAGCTTCTGAACTTTTGAATCTCTATTCAAAAGTGTGCCATCTAAATCTGAAATATATAATGTGTTCTTCATAATATTCTAAAAGCCTCCTAGTGTTTCTATTTCAACTACATATATTAATTTATGGTACTTGGATAAGAAATTTTAACTAATTCCTAAAGTTATCATTTAAAAATTTTAGAATATGTTGAGAGTATTCCTTATCTTTTTCAGGGCTTAAGAAATAATCGTCATTGTCTAATATAAAATGATGATCTCCTTCCTTTACCCAGGTTTCAACATGCTTAGGAGCTTCTTTCATGATCCTTTCAAAGTTAGAATATGGGACTTGTGAATCCTGAGTAGAATGTATAATTAAAGCTGGTCTATTACCAATTTTCTTTATTTCATTCTTTGGAGTTATATTAGCCGATTTCAATCCATATCTAAGCATAGTATATAGCTTAATGAAGGGCCTTTGAATTACTGCATATGCTTTTGGTGCACCCATTTTAAGCATAATATCATAGAAGTTATCTTCCCATGATGAGTATGCTGACAAACTGATAAGTCCATCTATCTCTTTAATCTCTCCCATTGAATTTATTGCAGTAGCTCCACCCATAGATACACCACAAACTACTATTGGGACATCCTTATATCTATTAGTTATATAATCTACTACAGCCTTGGTATCAAGATATTCTTTGTATCCTACACATACTAAATTACCTTCACTTTCACCATGGGCCCTCATTTCAAGAAGTATAGAGCCATAACCATTTTTCTTTAGCATCTCTGCATGACCAAAAAAGGCTGTAACTGATGGATTATGTATACCAGAAATGAATATAACAATTGCTTTAGGGTTAGCAGCATCTACTTCATATGCTGTTATATTCAATCCATCTTCTGTTTTTAGCTTTAATTTTTGTGATGTAACTCCAAAATCCTCGGCAGAATACATTTCCTTAAAATCTACATGCATATTAACCATATCTTTCATAATTAAATGTGGAATTACTGATAAAACTACTATGATTAGTACAAATAAAGTAATGAAGATAGAAGCAAGGATTTTTTTCCACCTCTTAGGTTTATGAATTAATGATTGCTCTTCATTAATGTTAATACTATTCACCTGTTTCACCCTTTCTTACTATACCATTTTGGAACATATTATCATTCATGCAGCCATTCTGTTATAAGAATGCTCATTTGAATTTGATTTACAAATTGTCCCCTCCTTAAACTTTCGCCTCTACATATACCTTCCTGTGAAAAACCAGCCTTCTTATACAAGCTAATGGCTTTGTTATTGTTTTCTAGTACTCTTAGCCAAATCCTATTTAACCCTAGTTCATCAAAGCCTATAGCTAATATTTTCTTTATGGCTTTATATCCATAACCTTTTCCTCTCATGGAAGGTTTAAGTGCAATACTAAGCTCAGCACGTCTGTTTTTCCATGATATATTGAAAAGCTCTACGATTCCTACAAATTCTTGCTTTTCTTCTAGTATGGCATAGCTTATTGCATTTTTATCTTCGTAATCCTGTTCAGTTGGAAGTGATATAACACCTAGCATTTCTGCAGCTTCGTTATCTTCTAGCATTTTATATATTTCACTTAAATATTTCTTTTCTACCCTTTCAAATTCTATATTACCTATTTTATCTTTGCTAGAATCTATTCTTTTTACGATCTTGGGATTGCAATAATCCTTATTATCGATGATAATATCACTTTTATTTTTTGGATCATAGTTTTCAATATATTGTTTTTGTATGGGTATATATTTATTGATGTATCTTTCGATAACTTTATCTCCAAAAAGAAAAGTATCTCTTTTTTTAGCCCTGTTCAATACTTCATCGAAGGTAATATCTATGAACAATCTCAGATTAAAGTATTGATTTAATGGCTCCCTGTAAAGCAGTACACCTTCAAATAGTACTATGGTATCCTTATCTACGATATATCGTTTATGTTTAATAAATTTATCCTCTTCAATATCTAATAATGTGAGTTCTTTGCCTAATATCCCTTCTGAAACAATTGGTTCTAAAAGTTCTTTTTCAATTTTTGCAAGATCAAAAGCATTGTTTATGTATGAAATAATAGGATCTACTTCCCTGTTTCTTATTTGTGAAGGATTGTGGAAATCGTCTATTAGTATTATCTGTGTTTTAAATCCGGCTTTAGAAAGATATCTATCAAGTTCTTTAGTAAAGGTTGTTTTACCTGAAGTGTCTACACCATTTATTCCTACAATAAGAGGGGCGTTCTTTTGTTTTCTATTGAGAATTTGACTGGCTATATCATTATAAAATCCATTAATTTTTTTTATAATCTCATGAATATCTGAAGGATTATCCGCTGTGAAATCTGCATTTTTATAAGCATTATCTCCATAACCATAAGATACACCGATAGATAAACATCCTGCAGCATCAGAAGCGTCAAAGTCCTTAGAGGTATCTCCGATGATAATAGCACTACAGCTTGTGCTTTCATCTAATATTTGTTTTATAAGCTGAAATTTTTTAAGCCCTTCAATCCTTGATTTTATGATTGAAAAATACTGGCTTATTCCAAAGGTGTTAAGTATATTGTCAACATATTGTCTGCTGCCATTAGTACAAATGCATAGAGTATAGCCTTCTTTTTTTAGACTATCCAGCATATCCTTTACACCTTCATAAAGCTTAGCCGACTTGGGAATAAGCTCGTTCTCGATGTCCCTGAGGTCATTCCTTATTTTCTGAATTTCATCATTGCTTAAATTCTCGCCAAAAATCTGACGGCATACTGTTGTTGATGGTTCGCCAATAAGACTAATTATGTTTTCCCTATTTATAGGTTCCATTCCCCTTGATACACATAATTCATTAAGTGCATCTATAAAAACTGTATCTGTCTTGAATAAGGTTCCATCTAAATCGAATATTATGGTTTTATATATATACATATTTTCTTTCTCCTTAAGTGCTTGCTATATACTCTAATGTAAATTATAACAATTATTGCCTATATTATCTATCTACAAATTTACACATTTTATGCTTGACTATCAACTAAATAACTGTTTTCAAAAGTGTAATTTTTGCAGTAGAAATTTTCATATCAAAAAAATTATAGAATAACACATTGGCACCAAGTATATATTATTATAATTAAAAAAATCATGAAATATCTAGTCTCCTTAGCTAAGAATTCTTTAGGCACTTATCAGTATAAAAATAATCACAAATCTTCTTTTTATATCATATAAAAAGATAGCAGCAATATTCTTTTGCGGAAGTGAGTTCCATATCAAACTTAAATGTAAAAACTAAATGCATTAATATTTAAATAAATATGTAGAGGAGGATAAGGTTTATTGTATGAAAAAGAGGCTGGCCATATTATTAGCAGTAATTTTTACGCTTAGCCTTTTTACAGGCTGTAAGAAAGATGAAGGCCTTTTGAGCAAGATAAAAAAGAGTATTTTCAACGAGGTGTCTGGACCTAAAACTGGCCCTGTGGGAAATTGGGATATTCCTATACCGGAAATTAATCCATTAGGTTCACAAAATCTATATTCCAGTACTGAATATGAAGGTAAGGAACACACTGTTACATTTGTTGAAAACTATCAGGAATCCTCACGGTTGTTATCTGGTGAGCAATGGACTCTTGTTGTGGCTGATAATTCGGGAATACCATTGAAATTTCTAAAGGATTATGCAAAAAAGCTGGGTGCTAACATATACAGCAGTCCATATTCGGATCGGTTAGTGTTTAGTTATCAAAAGGATAAAGATTCCATTTGGTGGGGGGATGCACAGCAGGAGGATAGTGGATATACCCTATCTGTTACGAAGGAAATTCAGGCAATACCTGATAAGGCATTGACATTTAAGCCTAAGGACTTAGGTGAAGACATAAACAATGTTTCCTTTGTAACCACAAGTAAAGGAAATCGCTTTCAAACTGCATCAATTACATTACCAACAGGTATGGTTAAGGTAACTGCATACTCCCAAATGGAAAAGGGAGTGCTTTCAAGGAAATTCAATTATTTAAGAGAGCTTGATTCTGTAAAGACATCCAGGTTTGTACTTGATGACATTCCACAAGGTGAAGGAACACTGATTTGGGATATATCCTGGGAGCAGGACAGAGTACCAGAGGAATTTACATTTCTGCTGCAGGAGATGTATGAGATTCCTCAAATAAAAATGGGGGATGAATTAGGCGCACTAAAGGTATGCGGTATTCCCTTTGGAGAGGTAAGGGTAGAGGTGCCTAAGGGTGGTGAAGTAGTTCATGCTGATGGATACTCCCTTGAGGGGGATGTTACGCCCGAGGGCGACACAATGTTTTGGCTTCCAGCCGGCTATTGGAATGTGGTTTTAGAAGCAGAGGGGATAAATATAACCTCCAGTCTTTCAAGACTTGTACCAGTAAATTCAGGTGAGATGACGGTATTAACCTTACCTGATACCTTAAAGAGTACCTATTCTAATTTAAACTCCTTATATGCCACGGAAGAAAGCAATTCAGGTGGAATAGAACTAATAGATACAAAGGATTTAACAGATAAAGCCACAATTTCATTTGCTGTAAATGATCCTAAAAAGCGTGATATATTTCCAACAAATGAAAACACAAAGGTTGTAGAGGGTGGTAAAGAGGTAAAGATACTTGATATTACACGTCAAATAATGCCGCCTAGTATTGTTCTGCTTTTAGATTCATCAGGTTCTATGAAGGGGCAGATGGACAATACAATAGCTGCTGCAAAGAAGTTTGTACAGGGACTTCCTGATAAGTCCTTTATACAGGTTATAGATTTTGATTCAGAGGCTCGTGTGCTTAAAGGAACAACAAAGAGTGAGGTTATAAAAAGTCTTAGCAGCGTTAAGGCAGGTGGATCTACAGTATTATATGACTCGATAATGAAGGGACTTGAAATTCTAAATGGAAAGGCACGTCCAGCACTGGTAGTGTTTAGTGATGGAGTAGACTCAAGTACGGATCCAAATGATGTAGGCAGCAGTGCATCAAAGGAGGAGGTAATTGAAGCAGTAAATGAGACAAATATACCCCTCCATACAATAGGCTTTGGAAAATCCCCTGACAGTACCACATTAAAGCAAGTTGCAGGACTCTCAGGGGGAGAGTATTACCCAGCTAAGGATCAAAAGGCACTTATCAATGTTTTTGCTTCTATTAACAGTAAATTTGGCAATTCCTTTAAACTAACCTATGAAAGGCCAAAGGAATTAGCAAAGTCAGATACACCTGTAGTATCTGTTGTTCTTGACAATTCGGGTTCAATGGATATTGATCCTCAAGAAGAAGAGGGCTGTGGCTATAGGATTGATAAGGTAAAGGCACTTTTTCATGATTTTGTTCAAAAATTACCTGAGGAATGTTTGACACAGATGATAAACTTTAGTGCATCTGCAACAGGTGGAACAATTATCAATATTCAGCAGCTAACATCTAAAAGAAAACCAGAGCTATTGCAGTCCATAGGTGAGATGGAGGCAAATGGTGGAACACCGATTTTAGAATCAATTGTTGCGGCATATGAGAATATTAAGCCTGTCCCAACCACAAAGAAGGTCATAGTATATATGACAGATGCAGCACTTGAGGTTTCTGAAGAGGAGCAGCCGCAATTTGTAGAGCTTTTGCAAAATATTAAAAAGGATGATATTCAGGTAATATGGGTTGGAATGGGAGTAGAAGGCAAGGAGGATGTATTTATTCGTGCAGCGGAGCTTTCTGGAGGACGATATGTAGTTTCTGAGGATGTAAAGGTTCTTGAAGCTACTCTTGGAGAAGTGCTCACACTTATTAATCAACCTAAAACCTCAGAGAAAATAGCGCTGTCCATTAGCATCGATGATAAAACTCCATCTGGAGATGTTATTAATTATTCTAAAAGTACAATGGTAGGCTTTTCAAAGCCTAAAGTTAGTGGTAAAGCAGTAGAGCCAAATAAGGTTGAAACTTCAACGGGAATACCCATTAAGCGTTATGATAAACAGGTTGCAGAGCTTATATATGGAACTGATGTACCATCAAAGGATGCATTAATTACAAAGAGAATGCCGTTTAACATAAAGGCTGAAAACAAAGCCATGGAGATAAGTGTAGCTGAAGCATACTATTTTGGAACCTTTAAGGGGGTTGAAAAGCCCGAAGGAAAACAATTTTTAGCACTTGAAATTGAAATGAAAAATAAGCTTCAGCAGAAGATTCCATATCAAATTCCAAGCTTTACTTCACATTTTTATGTGAATATAAATAACAATGGAATGTATCCTGCATCTGAAGCAACATGGCTTGCTCAAACCCCGGTGGCTGTACCAGGTGATTACAAAATTGAAATAGAACCAGGAGAATCAGTAAAGGGTGCTATGATTTTTATAGTTCCTGATGAACCTATATTACAAAAGTCTCTGCATTTTTATGACACAGAGTATGGCCACGTAAGCATTCCGCTAGTAGGTACAATGAAGCAGGAACTATTGAAGGTTGATAAACTGCCAGCCACCCAGCTAGTAAATATTACAGATGCATTTTCAATGACAATTAATGCAGCAAAGGTTGTTCCAAAGCTAGATAATGTAGAGGCTTCTGAGAAGAGCTCCTTTAAGGTAATAGAAGCCAATTTTAAAGCAAAGGTACAGGCACTTTTAGATATTGAACCTTCTCAAAGATTGCTTTTTAGTATCGATACAGCACAGGGACCACTGCTTACAAAGATGAGTGATGTAACTAACCAAATCCCCTTTGGTTTTATGAAGCCAGTTATGCTAGCACCAGCATCAAATAACATGGTGCGCTTTGCATATCAAATTCCAAACATTCTATCAAACACAAATTCTGAAATCATTGGGGACCTTAAGGATGGTACACTGCATATACCAGTAACAAAGGGTAAGGCCTATGGAAATCCTGTAAACAAACCTAAGCTTCCTGGGGATGGAATGGAGATTAGGGTAAACGATCTGGTACGATTAAATGGAATTGAAGGATACAATGAGGATGATGTTATTCTTGATATAACAATCTTTGATAAAAAAGACGGAGAAGGAACCTCAGGCTTTGAAGATGCTTTTACTCTTGTCCGCAATGACTACATTGAGAAAAAACCATCGGGAGCAACAGCTGGCCAAACTGGACTTGGTAATTTTGCTGCAGGTGATGGAGAATCAGAATATATTGTTCCATCAGATAATTCTACCGATTCTCTTTTGTTTGGAATAGACAGCGATTGGGCGGTTTTTGACAACTCTTCAAGGCGTGGTTTGATTCTGTTTAAGATGCCAAGTGAAAGCAGTAGGTATGGTTGGACATTGCGTTCACCATTCTTTAAAGGCTTAAAAGAACCTATAAGAAATGGATCCTATGGAAGCAGTGGATTGCTTGTTGCTAAAACTGTTGTAGAAAATAAAGCAAGTGAAGAATTTGAAAAACAGCTTTCTGAAGCAATTGATGCTGCAGTAAACAAATACAATACAACTAAGGCTATTAGTGGAAAAGCAGGTTACACAGAGAGTCTTGGACTATCAAAAGGTGAAGGCGTTAAGAATAACATTCCTGTGCCAGGGATTGTTGTCAGCGGTACAGAAAAATTAAATAATATTAATAACATTAAGGATTTTACAAAAGCCATGGAAAAGCTAAGATGGCTTCCTTCTAAAGATGAGGCATGGCACTACAGATATTCCCCAGAGGCTGTTCTAACACAGGGTTGGGGAAATGAGTGGGATTTAATGAAGCTAACCGAAGGATCGCTATCAAAATTAGGATATCGCCCCTACAGAAGGCTTGTTAAACTAACTGAAGATGGGCGTAAAAAACTAATGAAAATTGGGGAGATTTCCGAGTGTAATATAACGAACCTTCCTGCAATAGCATATGTTGATGAAGAAGGTAAGAGCAGATTATTTGTTATCCCCTTTATGAAGGACATAACAAAACTTGATGATTTGGTATATATGACTGCAAATCAAAAGATAGATGAATTGGTTCAGCAAACAGTTAAGGTTTCCCTATCTATTAAGGCAGAGTCCCTGGAGAAAACAGCAGCATCTCAAATCGGTGATGCAGCAGATGCTTTAGGTGGTGTAGAGGAAAAAGCTCAGTCCTTTGAATATATCGATGTACTTTCAAAGGAACTGTCTCTACCAGCATTAAGCCTCGATGCAATGGATATAGGATATATAAATGTAGGCAAAGGAAAGGGAGATGTATATAATGCAGGGGTTAGTACAACTACTGGCTTTATAATGGGGGATGGCTATATAGACACTGGTGAGTATAAGGCGTTAGGTATAAAGATAACAGTTAGCCTTCCAAATCAGGATGAAATAACACACGAAACAGCCCTTTTAGAAGGGCAGACATTAAATGGTTTATTTCATACCCTTGGACTGAATCTTCCTGACTTACCTAAGGAAGCTATAGATAAGCTTCAAAATGCAGGAGATCTGGAGTATAAGGCAGCAAAGTCCCCAGATAATAATTCAGTATTGCGCTGGTATACAAGAAATATATTAAACAGATTTATTGCAACACAAAGTGAGTTTGACGAAAGAACAGCAAAGGCACTTGATGTAACCCTTGGAAGAACTAGCAGGGCACGTTCCATTGTAGTAACTGTAAGCATGAATGAAAAGGATAAAAAGCTCAGGACAAGTGTTGATCTGATGCAGGCAACAAATGAGGTCCAAAGTGGCACGAAAAAGGCACAAAGTGCATACAACATTGGGGCAGGTTTGTTTGTATCTCAGTTGGAGGGAAGAGCTTTACCTAATGGTGTTAAAGCGGAATTAGCTGAGATTTGGGGTAATGCTCCAAAGGGCACCACCTTTTCAATAATCATGAGTGGAGATTCGGATAGAAGCAGTGCCCTCTCAAAAATGAAGGGATTAGGTTATCCAGAAACATTGCTTAAGCATATAGAGGAATCGGGAAAGATATTTATAATTACAGACAAACCCACAATAATAGATGGTGAAAAACGTTGGGCATGGCTGGAGATTGACCCTATAACCTATGATACTATATCGGTACTAGACAATGGAGGCCGCTCTGGAATGGCAGGCTATTTAATGAATTTTATGCCATCAATCAAGGACTGCCGTGATTATATGGTAGGTGCATTTATAGGAGCTGATACATCCATATGGGCTGTATCTGCATTTTCACTTTCACTGGATGATTACAATGATATTTTGGCAAATGCAATGGCACTTGTAAATGCTGTTTCCGAAAACCTTGATGCTGTAATGAAGGGAATAAAGGAACCAGATCTATCATTAGGAAAGCTTGAGCTAAGTGCAGGACCTGTTAATTTTGAAATGAAGCTAAAGTGGAATTTAGAGCTGGAAGCAAACACAGGCAATAATTTCGATATCATCACCGGCTTTAAGGATGGCGCAGCTTTCTATTTCACACATGCAAAGGCTGCAAAGAAATAGAGAAAGGTATTAAAGAAATAACAAGTCGAAGATTTTGAGGATATTTTGTGTCAGACGAGGAAATGAAAGCTCAAGCTAGTTGGGCTAACTTGAGCTTTCATTGACGAAGTATGACACAAAATAGACCAAAATATTGACTTGTTATTTCTTTAATACGATTAATAGTATGAGCCAGCCTCTTAGCATAGGACATTTTTATGTGTCTTATGCCAATAGGCTGATATCTTTTATTTTCACAATATTGATTAATGGCTGCTATGGGATAACTAGAATTCTTATTATCGATTTTTGCTAAATTGTAGGTAGAAGTGTATAATGTTGTAAAAGTTAATTATTTATGTTAGGAGGGAAAATATGAGAAGGTTAAAAAATATTATTATTTTTATTTTAACCACTGTATTATTATCTGCTTGTGCTCCATCAGCCAAAAACAGCCAGCAGACACCTGCTCCATCCTCCGACAACATTAGTAATACTTCAGTTGAACCGCAAGCATCAACAGGATCTATAGATTCAAAAATTGTTGATGAAATTAATAGCGGGCGATTAGGATTAGGAGATTTGAAAATTGGGGATTCTGTTGATAAGGCATTGGAGGAAATTGATTATTTAGAGTATGAAATGATGTATGAAAATTATTACTGTATTCCTACAAATGATGGCTATATTTTATATGATGAGAATACTGCAAATCATAAAACGATTGCAGGATACATATATGGAGTTTTAGAGTTCAAGAACAAAGGCATTGATTTAGGAAATGCAACAACTGACGATGTTAAAAAGGTATTTGGTAAACCCACTGATATTACAGAAGGCAAATGGACTGAATTTTTAGATGGTGAAGCCGATTATGGGGAGCATAGAAAGGAGTTGAAGTATAAGATTGGAAAATATGACCTATACTTTGACATTTCTGAAGATAATAATATATACAGAATCGTCTATAAAAAAAGTAATTCATCATCAAGCACCCCTTCAGCCATTACTAAAAGATTTCAGATAAGTTCTCTCAAAAAATTGCTAAATGAACAAAGACCAATAAAAATATTTAAGTCGCCCTCAAGTAATGATATTGTATACGCAGTAACAAACAACAGTGATAATTGTGAAAATGTATATCTGTGGCGGGAAAAGGATGAGAAACCTGTGCAAATCCAACCTCCAAAGGATGATGAATTTTGGTTTACCCCTTGGGTTTTGTGGTCGCCTAATGATAAATACTTTATTTTAGGCGGGGGATCAGGTGTGGTAACTACTAATTATATTGTTTCTACCACGGATTGTAAAATAAAAGGTATCCTAAGCTCTTATAATAATCTACCTTTATGGACATTAGACAGTAGTAAGGTTGTGTTTGCTCCGCAATCTAAAATTATGTTGAAGGCTAATATAGGTGATGGAGAAACTAATGATGTTGCTGTCTACAATATGAATACCCAGAAAACTACCATATTAAAAAAAGGAACTGCTGACTATTGGTTCTTCCTTAGCAATATAAAAGATAATGTTTTAAATTGTATAAAAGACTATCCCAGCGAAGATCCTAAAAACATAAAACAAGAAAAAATAAAGATAACTATAAAATAAGTGAAATAAATATGCTAAATAAAGTGTGAAAATTTCTGCTAGAGGTCTCTTTGCGATAGCAATTTTGGTATCAGCTAAACATCTTTTTCTACAGCTTGAATTCAATAAATATATATCTTCAGACTGTAGATTAAATGGGTCAACAATTTATTAAATCCAAAGTGTTGGTGATGATTATTTAAGCCTATTGGTTTTATTATACTATAGGCTTAAGTAATCACCACCAACTAATTTTTGACGATGAAATTTTGAAATGATTACACTTGTTAGGAGTGATAGGCATTATCAATAATAAAGGCAGCAGCAATAGCAATTTTGTCGAGATTATCTTCTAAAACCATAATTTCATACTGTTTAAGAAATTTATTACTCATAACTTTTATAGTTGAAACCGTATCCTGATCCTTTCTAATTGTAAAATCGCGAGCCATTACATCTCCAATGATTATGTACTTACCAGATGGTGATGTAATAGTTATTTCTGGTTTCATTAATGCATGGCCTTTCATTTCAGTAACACAGGCTTTATCTGTAAAAGCAATATCAAAATCTCGCTTAAAAAGAGTCCAGTGTTTTTTAATTGAAAACAATTCATTTCCGCTTGAATCTTTAATGAGTATTCTATGACCGATTCCAGCTATCGAACCCCAAAACCTATCAAAAAACCCCAACAATCCATTTTCAGCCGCTGTGTAGATAAGCTCCATTGATTCATTATATATGTTATATTTATAATCTTTAAGTAATGAAATCTCATTTTCTATGTAGTATCTTTTCAATCTATTAACCTCCTGCCTAATCAAGTAAGGTGTATTCTCTATATTCCTTTAACCATTTATCACAAATATCCTTTGGAAGTAAATTAATATTAGTCAAATCATTCATGTCTACTATTTTACATTCATAGATTCCTCTTTGAAGATACTCCTTACTTGTGAATTCTGGGCCTGTTCCGCTCCCTATTTCTCCTTTGATATATTGGCATAGATAAAATAATTCTATTCGGTCCATGTTTACCACTTTATAAAGTTGCTTTGTGACCTTAATATCAATACCAATTTCCTCTTGTAATTCTCTAACTAAACATTCTTCAAAGCTTTCATCTTCTTCAAGTCCTCCACCTGGGAAAACGTAATAATCGAGTACTTGACCATTTTCTTCTCTTACTCTATGTATTAAAATTAAGCCTTCCTTAAATGGAATTATTGCTCTTACATTTGTCCTCATGTAGACCTCCGTCATAATTATATTTTTCGTTTTTATCTAGGTGCAAAATATGTTCTATCACCATTTTGAATCAATAGTGAACCATTTGGTACCTGAGTAAGTATTAAAAATAGATTTAATATATCTACTGATGAACTTATAGCGTTTAAAAATATTAAAAACATTGAATGTTTGTTAAGCAGTCCTGTGAATCCAAAGATAATTGGAAGCAATACTGATATTACTACATATGGAGCAATAGTAATAAGTAAATATCTCTCCTTTTTTATTTTTTCAGAACTATAAACAAAGCCACCAAACCAGGTTAAACCTAGATATGTTTTTTTAGATGAAATAAAGTTAGGAATTAAGATTAAATGTATTAATTCATGGACTATTAATAGTAATAGTATTCCTAATATACTAAATAAATTTATTTTAAATGTAAATTTGCCATTGTTAAATGCTTCAAACATATTGTTTAGCATATTTTTGTTAAATAATAACATTATGTTTAATGATATTATACCAAGCAATATCATTAAAGGAATTGATAAAATAATAGCACTAAACAAATTTTTTGGTTCTTTTAGTTTTTTCCAACCTAAATTTAAAAGCTTTTTTTCTGTTTGTTCGCAAAATTTTGGCATTTCTCTTAAAAGTTTCACTAAACTTCTCCTTAAAATTATTACTTTGTTATTGCACTAATTAATTGATTAACACCTGAATCCAACAAATGTCCAGATTAACCTGGATTCCAGCTATTGCGATATACATGCGTTTATGTATATTTATATTTTCACTATTACACATCTAAGTATAATATTAAACTGATTTATTTTATATCATTATACTATTAAATCACGACAGTTCTTGATTCTTAATAATTTATTTATAAGTTTAGAATACTTTAATAAAAACAATTAAGAACTGGCACTACATTTCTCATCTTAATTTAAAGCACTATTTAAAAATACCGTAAAATTCAATTCGAATAATACGGCATTATTGCTAACTAAAGATTTTTGTTATTTACTTTTTTCCAAGATCATTATTATCATCAATTTTCATCTACCATGTATCAGTAGGAGTAATTGGTAAGGAGCGTTTGTGCTTTGTTTGAAAATATCGGCTTTCAATTTTCTGTGCGATATCTTCTGGTAGGCATTTGCCCTCTAAGTAATCATCAATTTCTTCATACTTTAAACCTAATTCTTCTTCATCTGAACGACCGGGGACAGTATCCATCAAATCAGCTGTAGGGGTTTTCAAATATAGTCGAGTTGGTGCACCTAAGTATTCTAGCAGCATTCTACCTTGACGCTTATTTAAACCTGCTAGAGGTACTATATCAGAACCACCATCACCGTATTTTGTAAAAAATCCTGTTAATGCTTCGGCAGCGTGGTCTGTGCCAATTACTATAAGATCATAATAGCCTGCAAGGTCATAATGAATTTTCATTCTTTCTCTTGCTTTAATGTTTCCCTTAAGATAATCTGTTATTTCCTTATTTGTTCCATAATTAAATGACTGAACAGAACTATCCACAGCCTCTTTAATATTGATTGTAACAATCTTATCAGGTTTTATAAATTCTAATGCTAATTGTGCATCTTGTTCATCAATTTGTATGCCATAAGGCAATCTTACTGCTAAAAAATTGTATTCCATATTTGTTTCAGCTCTAAGTTGCTCAACTGCCATCTGCCCTAATTTACCGGCTAACGAAGAGTCTTGTCCGCCAGAAATGCTCAGCACATATCCCTTTTTTTCAGTTTTCTGCAAATATCTTTTTAGAAACTCTATACGTTCTTTTACTTCAACTTCACAATTTATAACTGGCTTTACATTCAATTCTTTAATTATCTGCTTTTGAAGTTCTTGCATTTTCAATCCTCACCTTCTTATCGTTAGTTTTGATTTTATCCAACCAACTGATGCTTATGGCAACCGTCAAGCTATTTATATAATTGGATATTTTCTGATGGCAGTTAAGTAGAGATGCAATTAACATTGGGCACTTTTGGTTTTTCTTGTAGGATAAAATTCTTTTAATAAATTTATATAATCTGGTAATTTATCTAAATTAGGTTCCCAAAATTCAAAAGTAATACCATTACATTTTTCAATATAATTATTTTCAAGAGTATAAGTTTTTCTGAATTTGCATATGCCACCCTTGTCATTATGACAATGCTTGCATTTTCCATGTTCTCCTGTAAAAACTCCTTTTATAAAGAGTTTTGCATTTTCAATATATTCGCGATGTTTATCAATTTTATTCAAGAAAAGTCGAAGAACAATGCTGTTTTCTCTGATATATATTCGCGCGGCAACTTGTTTACTCTTAACTCCAACTTTTGAATATATAATCATATATTTTCCCCAGCAATAACCACTGCCAATGCTGTCGCCAAAGCTGTAACCCAATTTTGAAATTTCATTATCAAACTCAATGATAAAAGCCTTGTTTTCTCCTGATATAATATCAAATCTTTCCTCTGCTAAAATTGTTTTCATTTCTTTCACCCCGTTCAATATATATAACCTTTTTTATGTTATAAAATGAATATACACTGAATCCCTTGACTTGTAATTAAATATTATAATATTTTTCATAGTCATTTCAAATTTTTTAATAGATTTAATGTATGTTCTACCAATTTTAAACTTCCCCATTTTCCATGCCCAGGTATAACTATTTCTGCATCTGAATATTTTTCTAACACTTTATTGACTGAAACTGGCCACTGTTTTATATTTGAATCTTTTGAACTACCAACATTATCGGATTCTAACGATTTAATTAAACATCCTCCAAAAAGTATTTTATACTGTGGGAACCAAACTGTTATGTTGTCAGATGTATGACCTTCTCCAGGATAAAATATCTCAATATTCATATCTTCCCATGTAATTTTCTCATCGTTTTTAAGCTCTGTTGGAGGCTTTTTAAATCCATTGTTTTCAGCCTCTTTCATAGTCCTACTTGTGCTCCTAACATCAATTTTTTTTTCAAGCAATGTGTTAATTCCACCAATTCTATCATCATGTGCATGTGTTATGATTGCAAGAGAAATATCTTTTTTAAAGATTTTTTTTGTAAGTTCTATAAGTTCTTTAGTCTGTGTATTATTCCAAGGTGTGTCAATTAAGATTAATCCTTTTGAAGTGACTGCTATAACCCCATTTGATGGAGTTCTCATTTCTTTATAATTTGTATATGTAGTATGTATCCAAATATTATCATTCACCTTTAGTAACTCGATATAATTAGAATCATCTGTGCCACTTTTAAAAAAGCTTTCTTCAATTTTGGTATTATCTGTTGTAGAACCTTTATTTGTGCAAGCAACAAAATTGAAAATAGTTATGCATGTTATTATTATAACTAAACTATTTTTTTTCATATTTTCTCCTTTATAAATAAAGCTTATAATACTTTCTTTATAGGTTCTATCACATATGGTACTTTAATATGCTATGGAATTCATCTAGTGATTTAAAACCACACTTTGAATACCTTATCTTTATCAAATTCTCTGCATGCTCAAAAGTCATTTTATTTATGGATAAAATATCAATTTCAGTGGCAGTATTTATATTAAAACAATATTTAATTGTTTCCCAGGGTTCTAGGGTGTTGGAGTAATATCTTTATCTAATTTAATTAAAAGATTATCAATGATACTTTTATATTTTTCCCCTTCATCAATACTTTCAAATGCACCTAATGTTTGAATAGTTCATAATCTCATAAAAACTGTTTCTACCTCTTTAACCATGCAATAAAATATCTACAATTTTACGTAAATTTCCAAATTTACTCCTCTATATCATATCATAATATGTAATTATTTAACAGACTATAAACTAATTTCATTCCATGTTAGTATTGTATTAGTATGAAAGATGAGTAGGATGCATTATCAATCCAATTAACTGTTTGAAAATTTAATCGATATGCGATTAAATCTTATGGAACAATTGGAATGTCTACAAGGAATAGAAGAATGAAGTAGGATATGCAATTATCTGATGTGATATCTTCTATTGCTGAACAACAGTATTATATCACGAAGTATGTATAAACTTAATAATATACAGAAACAGGAGATGCAAAATATAGAATATAGAATTATATCCTATTGAAGCAAAAAAATATCTTTCTGAAGGATTAAGTAAAGTAGAGCATTTTGTGTATAAAGAATATTAAAATATATGGATAAAATCGTATTAGTAATATTGTGCATTAATCAAAATTGGGGGTATTATGCTTAAAATGAATGATGATAAAACAACTATAGAGTTTATGAAAAAGAATATTAGTGGTCTAAAAAAAGGAACTTTAAGATTTTGGGGAGAGTGGTTTGGTAGACCTATGGATAATTACCACATAATTGTTGATGTACAATTTAATGCTCAGGAGAATACCCTAATTCTTATATTTAATGAGGGTGAAACTCTTACAGTCTGGAATCCAGTGAATATTAGTTCTAACTCAAGTGAGCTTTATATTAGAAGAGCCACAAAGATAAGATGGCAGTGGTTTAGTTATGGACAATCTCAAATCCATCAAAATCTTTACTATAAGCAATATGAAAAACAGGGTAGTTCTGTAGTTGTATCAAGTGGAAAAGGTACATTAGATTACTTCGGGAAGAAAATTATTGAAGCAGTAGGGCAAAATGCAGTTGAAATATGTTAGAAATATAATTCGCAACTTTCTTATGTTGTGCTAATCATTTTAAATCAGATATTTTATAAAGGGAGGTTTAAGCAGCTGCAAATAAAAATAACAATATGTCGAATTCAGATACAAAAGGAACGGATATATTATTGGAATATGGAGATACATACCTAGAGAGGTGAGTATCTTGAGTAAAATGATAAATGTATCTCAAGTGAAAAGTGGCAGCCATATAAGTTATAGATTAAATTGTATTTAATTGGTATAATTGGATATATCCCAGTTTGTCTAATTTAACAAAACTAACATATATATGGTGGCTTAGTTCATGTGCAATTGTAAAATATCTCGACAACTAAAATTATTATTTGAGGTGAAAATTATGGATATTAGGAAAGCGATATCTAATGATATTCCAGAAATAAATAAGTTGTTCTGGGAACTTGATACAGATGCAATCAAATATCAACCTGAACATTTTCAAAGGAGTGAAAGAACAGAAGATTATCTAATGGAAATTATAAAAAGTCAGAAATCTGACTTTTTAGTAGCTGTTTTGGATAATGAAATAATAGGTTTTTCTTTATTGTATGAAAATGAAGTAAAAGGGTTGAGCTTATTAATTCCTTGTAAATATGCATATCTACAAGATTTTATAGTAAAAGAGAAATATAGAAATCATGGTATAGGGACACAATTACTTGAAGCCTCAAAGCAATGGGCTAAAGAACGTAATATGGAATATTTACGGTTATCTGTTTTTCCCACTAACAATAGTGGAATACGTTTTTATAAACGTCATGGATTATTGGAAAAAATGTTGACTATGGAATGTTCATTATGAAGTTTAGCTAATTCATAATCTGCTTATCTTTTTCATTAAACGGTAAAGGAATTGCCTAGTAAAGTGTGCTGGGCTGATGATATATAATGTTTTAATTTTATACATCATCAGCCGAAATATTGCGCTTATACTTGTCCTCATATAGACCTCTCTGTTAAATAAATAGGTGAGAACTGGTAATACATCTACATAGCCAACACTTTATTAATCTCCTCAATTACTTGTTCAATGGTGTAGTTAGCTGCCTTGTAATTTATTAACCTATCTTCTTTGTACCACTTTCTTCCTAGCTGGATACCCAGTGGACATGTATTTTCCCATACATTTAGTAATTCTTCTGATTTTTCTCCAAAATTTCGACATATAAAATCAGTCTTAATTACTAGCTGTACAATTTCTAATTCTGGATTATGTTCATTTATTTTTACATTTCGTTTGCTGATATAGTCATTTTTTAAATTTGTTCCACCACCTATTCCGTCTCTTGCAGCATAATATATTTCTTTTATTCCACTCATAACGATTGCTCCAAAACACATGGCACATGGTTCCATTGATGAGTATAGTATCGCATTTTTTAGCCCTTGTTTGCTGCTATATATTGCATTCATTTCTGCATGGGCAATTTTACTATTACTTAATCTGTTAGGCTCCTTTATTTCTTCATTTATCATGTTTCTTCCGCGAGATATAATTTCACCTTCATTTGAAACTATTACAGCACCAATTGGTATTGAACCATTACAATAAGCTTCCCATACTTCCTCAAAACATGCCTTCCATGGTTCACTAATTTTTTTCCACATACTTGGTCCCCCTTATATAACAAATATTTTATTTATTATGAAAAAGAGAAGTAAAAGTAGGTTTATTTAAAAATATCAATATTGAAATATTCACTAAGAGATATTTTGCTTCCTTCATTAGACCAATTTTGGTACAACTCAAATATTTTTTTGGGATCTCCTTTTCCTTTTCCTTCAACTAACTTTTTAACAGTATGAAAGCTCCTATAATAGTCATACATGATTCTTTCCATACTGTTAGAATAACTTTCTGAGCCAAATTCCTCTATGGAACTAGGCTTAAATATGTTTTTATAGTACATAATATAATCCCATTCAACCTGTGATATTTTTTCAAATTCTTCATTGGTTAATAAATTTTTTCTACTTAGATAGTCGCACATGCCTTCTTCAAACCATATCCCACTGTATCTATCATCATCAAAATCATCTAAAAAAAGGTCTGAATGATGGGTGAACTCATGTCCAAGCATTGTCAATAGAAAATTTGCTGATATGTTCTGATAATAACTACTAATACTTTTGTTTGGTATATCCTTACTAAGGGCTACAAATATTTTTTTCCATGTATCAATATCAGGTGTAATACACATAAATCTTTCATTTGTATATGCTGGTATGGGAACAGTTGAAAAAACTGTTGTTGCCAATTCAGATGTAGTCCATACTATTGCCTTAGGATAATCAATTAATCTGTATTCCTGTTCCAATAGTTTAATATAATCTTCTAACTTAATTAAAAGATTATCAATGATACTTTTATATTTTTCCGTTTCTTCAATACTTTCAAATGCTAATACTTGCTTTATTGTATTTACTAGCATTGACATTCCTCCTTAAGTGTCAGGTTCATTTCAATAATATTCATTAGTTTTTCAAGTGCAATCAAGTTATGTTCCCATTTTAGATATTCTTTTGCTTCAGCATATGAACACCATTTATATTCTTGGTGTTCATCAGATATTTCTATATTCGATATGTTATTAACTTCAACAGCAAAACAAAAATCCTGCATATCCATTAGCCCACCATTTTTAGTTTCTCTATATTTAAATGTATAGTCTAAATCAATAACAGATTTTAGTTTAGTTATGCCAGTCTCCTCAAATACTTCTCGTATTACTGTTTCGTTTAGTTCTTCTCCATTTTCAACACCACCGCAAACAGGCTGCCAATAACCACTTCTTTCTGGTGTTCGCTTTAAAATAAGAACCTTAAAAGATGGATTTCTAGAGAAAACAAATGCTTGTACATTAGTTCTTTTTATCACAATTATCTCAACTCCTTATTCAAACAATAGTTAATACATAGTATTTTACTAAGCTAAACTATAAATCGCTATAATTCTAAATCATGACTTTTTCATGTAACCTCACAGGAAATACTAAATAGCTATAATCATTAGTACCTACTGTCTTGATAACCATAGGCAGTATGCTGCTTGATAAGTTAAGTTCTATTTCTTCATCATTGATTACTCTTAGCATTTCAATTATGTACCTCACATTAAAGCCAATCTCTATATCTTTGCCATTTGCTTCAACGTTTATCTCTTTTGCCATATTTCCCAACTCTGTTTCGGTAGAAACTTTAAGAACCTGGTCTTTTATGCTAAACCTAACTAAGTTATTTCCATTCTGTGTGAATATATTTGTTATCTCAAGTGTATCTAGAAATTCATTTGTTTTTACTCTTACAGAAGTAGTAAATTCTTTAGGAAATGCAACATCATATTTAATATAGTCACCACTAATTAATCTTATCATTATTTTTGTATTTTCTATTATGAATAGTGCTTGCCTATCACCTAGGACAATCTCAACTTTTCTATGTTCATTCTCTGAGAGAATTTTACTTATTTCCAATAATGAACTACTCGGAATAAGAGCTTTTATATCTTTATCTATTTTGTGGCCTAGAGGTTCCTTGCGCATCGCAAGGCGATACATATCAGTTGACACCATTATTATACAATTGCTTGTGATTTCAAGTAATATACCTGTAGTAATAAAATTTGACTGGGTTTTGGATGCAGCAAAAACGGTTTGTTTTATCATATTGCTTATAATGTTTTCAGATATAACAACAGAGCTGCCCTCAATAATTTTAGGCAAGCATGGAAATTCAGTTGGATCTAATCCCATGATTGCCATTTGTAAATTTTCACACTGTATTTCAACATGATAATTATTATCTACACTTATATTGACATATTCATCTTTTATTTTCCTAACAATGTCTCCAAATATCTTAGCGTCTATCACGACTCCCCCTGGATTTATTACCTCAGCATCAATGTATGTTTCTATTCCGATTTGTAAATCATTGCCTATCAAATTTAATATGTTATTTTGGGCATTTAGATAGATACCCCTTCCTATTGGTATAACCGTCCTTATAGGAATAGCTTTCTGTACAATGTTAATGGCTTTCTCTAGTTCTTGTTGTTTAACTCTAATTCTCATAAATCTTGTCCTTTCATAAATTTATATTCTCCTCTTGAGGGTTTATAAATTCTATTTCTAAATTGTACTTATAAGTTGTTGATACTAAATAGCAGAAGAAGTATCAAATATAGATTGCAATCCTTCTGAAACAATGCCTTTCAATGGATATAATAAATAGTTTAAATTGTGGTCATGGTTTTCAAATATATGAATATGCAAATTACTCTTTTTTAACTCTTTAAATTTGTTGTCGATATCAATAACATCCTGTACTGGTATATTTGCATCATCTTTACCGTGAAAAATATGGATTGGAATATTTAACTGTGGCAAAACTTCTTTTGATGGTGGTAACTTAAAATGCTCTTTGCACCATGCAGAAGTAATTCTAATATCAAAATTTTTTTTCAACCATTTATCATCATCAGAATCTATGGCTTTAAATACTTTAAATTTATATTTTTTTAGCCTTATTTCAAAATCCTTTTGGTCTATAATTCCATCATGGTTTAAATCTAATTGCCAAAACCAGGCATTTTTTAAACATGCTTTTCGAGCCTTATATCGATCCTCCTTATAATCAGCTTTTGTAATATAGCCCTTATTATCGTAATCAAACCATTTACACATATTTACCATAGAACTTCTGCCTGATAATTGCCATTCTAGTGTTGTTCTCAAATTTTCATTTGCATAGCCTGCTAATAACAAGCCATCAATGCTTACTTTTTTATTTAAAGCTACTAGGGGTGCAATTTCTGAGCCCTCACTAAATCCAAACAAAATCACTTTTGAGTTTTTAAACTGCTCTTGATTTTTAAAATAGCTTACTACACACTCAATATCAGCAATGGAGGTAGAGGGAAGATAAGTTTTATATTTTTCATCATCAATATCAACATATTCAGGAGGATTTTTAGATATAGAACATCCTCTTGTATCCCAACGACAAAAGGCAATATTTCTTTTACAAAATTCTTTTACAAATAAATCAAAATAACTAAATTCTATTTCTCCTACTTTTCTATGATTATCATAGGTGTTTGCCCCTGTACCATGTACAAAAATAACTAGCCTTTCTATGTATTTTTCATCAGGCATATTCAATTTAATGTTCAAGGTGTATCCGTCAAATGATTTCAAGTTAAATAATTGTGATTTCATATATTTATATTCTCCTCTTGAAACTTTCTAATATGAGGTTCAAAGTATTTGCCTATTTTTACGACTTCGCCCATGACTATTTTTATTTTTTCTTCATCCAAAAACCAATTATCTTTTCTGATTCCTCTTTTATCAGGAACATATGCAACAAAAAATTCTATATCCTTTGGAAATACTGATTGGTATGTTAATAAGGCACGTCTCGAATGATATGCTTTACAGACTAAGATAGCCTTTTTTATTGGCAATTTATTTTCTTTTATTACTTTCCATGAAAATTCAGCATTTTCAAAGGTATGTCTTGCTTGATCTTCTTTTAGTATTCTTTTTTCTGGTACACCCAATTTTACTCCTATTGATTTTAAAAATTCCCATTCTGAGCTATACTCTGGTATTTTAGGGTTAAAATGTCCACTTGGTAATATATATGGTGCCAACCCCTGCTTGTACAAATCTACTGCCTTCTCCATCAATTGAGGGTGGCTTCCTCCTGGTATTAAAATTATATCTGCATTTTTTATTTCTGTTTCAGCAAAAACTAGTTCACTTATACAATCAAAGGGATAACTCATTTTTATAACCTCCATAATCTCATCATAATATAAATTATAACAATAACTACCAGAATTATCTATCATGGTATAAAATTGGGGTATATAAAAGGTATCAGCCTCTTGCTATTTGACATTTTATTAAAAAATGTCAGATGGCAAGAGGCTGATACCTTTTATATGCTATGGAATTCGTCTAGAGATTTAAAACCGCACTTTGAATCCCTTACCTTTACCAATCAAATTGCCTATTGTTTTAACTGCATTCCTCATTTTATCAATGCTTTCATTTATAATTCGAAAGTATTCTCTATAACTCCTGGCAAAACATTATAGAGTTTTTGGCCCATCTTTTTTTCAAAATGCTGCTTTGATTCAAAGAAAGCTTTCCATTTTGGAACAGTATACTCATTTACATCATGGCGCAGCGCTACATCAACTAGTCTCTTTTCTATAAGCGTAAATCCATTTGGTAATGCTATTGCATCACATAGTTGTATTAATTTATCGTAATCATCATATTCAATGGTATTTAAAAAGTCTTCAATCCAATTGTATCCTTCACCAGTAGGGACTTCTTTAACTTCAACAATATCACCAATACTTTTAGTTGGACAAGAATGTGTTACACAAATCTTAGCTAAATAGGAGTAACCATGTTCTTTACAATAATTATATCCATCTATAGCATGACTAATTGTGGTTTTCCCAGTTTTTTTCCCAATGTCATGAAGTAGACCTAATATATATGCAGCTTCAGAATCAAGTTCCTCGCAATTAGCTGCTATTAACTTTGCACCTTCGGCAACACATTTAGAATGTTCAACCCATGGACCTGGATTAAATTTTTCAGCCTCTTTTAATATTGATTCTGCATCTTCTAAAGTTGGTATACCTTGTATTAAACTATTTTTCATGTTCTACAACTCCTTTAAATAATTTGTTTACTATTGACCTTCAAGTGCTTATTGACAAACTACTTCCACCACTCATTTCTAAGATGGTGAGCCTCATCTACAACCAGAGTCTGAACTCCAAGAACCAGAAGACTTTCAATAAGCTTGTCAGCACGATTATCCTCTGGAGTGTTCGGTAATTCATCATCTGAATCAATGACTTCCTCTGTAATCACATCCTCCTCAGAATTCCCAGACATTGCACTATGGAGTGCTTGATAGGTGGAAACAGTTAAAAACCCAGGATTGTTTATATCCCTGGAAATCCATGAGGTATCCTCATCTTTTTCAAGAAACAAATCGCAAAAGCGCTCCGCCCACTGGTCACGAATAGCCAGGGTAGGGGCGAGTACAAGAGAAGGTCGGTTAATTCTCCTCATAACTTCTAACCCCAGAACTGTCTTTCAGGAGCCAGGTGGGCCAATTATGTGGAGATGCTTGTCCTGCATTTTATCTTCAAGATCCGATAAAACACCTTCCTGATAGGTGCGCTAGGGCTTTTTAAATCTGGTGCTGTCTGGAAAGGATTTCATATCATTCACCCTCTATTTTAGTTTCTACAGTAAAAGCATGTATAAACAGGCTAGATAGTTTATATTGCATTTTTGTATTGTAACACTTTTAACCCATTCATGATGTTGTAGGGTATGTTGTGGCTAGTCTCTCTTGCTGCCAGAATTGTGTTTGTGTGTGGTTATATCATTCTGGTTTTGATGATTTCGAATTTTTCCTTTAAATTTAAAAAGAAGGGTTAAAAATGCAATTGCAAAAACACTTATAATAAGAGGTATAATTAAGTATAGTGAAGTAGTATTTTCTGTTTTGCTATCATTTAAACCGTTATTTAAGTAATTATAATATCCATAAATAATTTCTCCAGACATGTAATCTGGATGGGTTATACCTTTATCTAAAAGTATTTTTTTATATTTGAATCTTCGGGATAAATCTAGTGATTTCTGATCCATAATCCTAATGTAAAATGATATTTAAATAACTTATCTTGTGAAATGCTTTTTAATTTTGCTTTTTCAATATCGCTTAAAATATCATCAAGTTTTGAATAACATTCATCTAGAGTTGAAGGTATATAAGTTCTTTCGCAATCTTTAAAATATAAATATAGTGCTTTTTCATCTCCATCTAAACTGTTATTAATAAACACTTTGATATTTAACTTTTCTTCAGTATAGGCAAATATAACATGGGTTAATGAAGTAATGGTTATTATAATAAATAATATAGATACTCTCTTAACTATTCTCAAAATAACCACAATTCCTCTCTATTAAATATTTTTAATTTCAAAAAAACATATGAAATTAGGGACCCTTTAATTATCTGCAGTTCCTATGCTGAACATAAATGTATTTATGTATGCACTTATTATAGATAACATTCCACTTACAAATATAATGATTAAAGGTAAAATATATACATCATAAAAAGCAGGTTTCTTAGCTCTTTCAAATTTGCCTTCCAAATAAATTTTTTCTCTCCTTAAATCTATTAGTTTTCTTTATAATGTTTTTACTAATAGAATACCATGATAATTGTCCCCGTAGATGTTAGGTAGTATACCTGAAGGTTCATATCCCATAGATAGAAACCAATTATATTCATCTCTATCAATGGCATGTAAATCTCTTAATTCCTGCCAAGGTTTATTTAAGTTTTTACCATGACAGGAAAGCCCTCTTGTTCCTATTGTAAACCTCATAATAACAAATCCTTGCTCTCTTGCCCAATCCTCCGATTTTTCAATTAAAGGCTGCAGTTCTTTTCCGATCTCAAAAACTCCATAATTATTATATCCAAGGCATTCAATTTCTCCTGTTTTATAACAGTCATAAGACTTACATAGTACCCATCCAATAGGACTATCCTTACTTGTTCCAAAGTACCAGCCTATCCCCTCACTTAACTGTTGCTGGGCCCCTTCATTATCCCACCATTCTGGCTTAATATTAGCCATAAATTTAGATACAATATTGATGTTCTCTGAATCAATTTTGTAAATTTCCATAATCCATCTCCTTAATTCTATTCATAGTAAATAATATAGCTTAAAGAGTACTTAGATGTAGCACACACTTCAAAAGGATTTCATCTAACGTCTACGCATTCAAGATGCCTTAACCCCTTAGCCAAACTTGGCTTAGGGGTTAAGGTGTGCTTTGGCTTCCGCATAGACTTGATCCTATTTTAGCCAAAGCAAACTTGAATGCTTTGCTAGTTGCAGTTCCGCTATCACTATTTTTGATTTATTATCAATACTCATCTATATTATTATATTTATATTTTATATTCGCTTCACAATTTTAGAATATTGCCAAACAGACTAAGCATTATGGCACTCTAAATAATCAACCCTTTTTCCAGTCTTTATAGCGTATTCTATTTCACTTTTTGTACTCTCGCCTATATATCCGTTTTTGTTAATCACATAAATTTCATCAGACATATCGATTTTTCTTTTATGTATATCGTCAAGCATTACTTTAATTTCAGGAGTGATGACATTTTCAAACTCACCATCAGCATGTCCAAACAATCCTACTGAAATAACTATATTCCCTTCTAGAGTTAATTGCTTTTGTACTTTCAAGAACTCATCTTTAAACCTCGTACTCCCACACAAAGTTATTACTTTATACTTTCCTACCATAATATCCTCCATTTAATTTGACTTATTTTACTAATGTGAAATAGATATCCTTCACAAATCACTTTAAAGTAGTACTCACTTAGATAGGATTTCAGCTAACGTTTATGTCTGTTGGACTGTCTCAGAGCTTGACCCTACCTGCAAGAACTGCTATACTTTGTTAGCTGAAGCTTGTTATCTTTAAATCTTTGTGATTATCCCATTTTGAATTTTTAATATATTTCCTATAAATTTAGTATTATTATCTCTAACAGCTATTCCATCCTCATCTGTACATAAATATAATGGCTTTTCTGAGTTCAAAGTATATGTTTTAAATTCATCTATGTTATATATTCCACGATCCCAATGAGGCATAAATTCAAAATTTACTAAACCCAATCCTTGCATATTACTTAAATCATAAACATCCTCATATACTTCTCCAACCTTTATAATATCAATGGTTTCGGTCATAATTATACTTCCTGCACTTATCCCTATTAAAACTCCACCATTTGCAACATAATCTTTTAGTATGCTATCAAAATTTCTTTTCTTTATATTAGATAGAAAATAGGCTGTGTCTCCTCCTGATAAGTGTATAGCATCACATTGAAGTAGTTCTTGAATTTTACTTGAATCAAACTCTTTATCTATGTCAAAGTATATCAAGTCATTTATTCCTAACCTTCTATAGTATTCAACCTTTTCATTGAAATACTTTCTTGTTGGATTTGAACATGAAGGTATATATGCTAATTTAGGATTTTTTTTATCTATTAGACTTAACAATTCTGCATCAAGTTTATTCGTTTTACCAATAATTTGATCACTATAAAATATTAATTTTCTCATAACTTTCCCACCTTTAATTGATATATGGCATATATATTTTAGTTTCAGATAACTAGAAAATTTCTGCATCTATGTCGTCTATATTTAATTTACCTGCAAATTTTCATCCTAATTATAAATTATATCAACAAGTTCCAAAATTATCTATCATAGTGTAAAATATACACATACATCAATCAATAATTTTTATTTTACCAATTTACCAAGGATAACACAAAAGGGGGAATTTAAATTGGCTACATGGATTGCACATCTAAGAGTTGCAGAAAATTTGATTAACAGGGGATTTAATTTTAAGGTTGAACCATTTACTGTTGGAAACATTGGACCGGATGCAGGAGTTCCAAATGAGGATTATAGTGAATTTACTCCTTCACCAAATATTACACATTGGAAGGAAGATAAGGTAATAAAGCCTGAGAATTTTAGAGAGAAGTATTTGGATAAGGTAATGAATAAAGTTAGCACAGATAAATATGCCTTCTATTTAGGATATTATGTTCATCTTTTAACAGATGTAAAGTGGATGGAGTTTTTTCAGTATAAGAAGGAGGATAGTCTGCATAGGGAAGGCTTTGAAAGGGATAAGGATTTTATATGGGTTATAAAGAAGGATTGGTATGGGCTTGATTTCTTGTATCTTGATAAGAATCCTGAAAGTATATTCTTTACATGTTTTAAAAATGTGACTGATGTACCTGATTATCTTGATTATTATCCAAAGGGAGCCTTTACAAAGAAGGTTAAATATATAAGTGACTATTACCTTGGAGAGAATGAGGAAACTAAGGAGAATTTTATATATCTTAAAGAGAAAGAAATGGACAAGTTTATTAAAGAAGCATCAGATTCTATATATAATCGCTTAAAGGAGATTGGGATAGAATAGGTATAGTTATTTTTTATATTGAGTTTTGGAAAAGGTTCGGGTAATATAAACAGACATGCTGCAGGGAAAAGGGTAATTGCTTTTGGGTAACAGGCACTTGAGTTATGAGTTATTTATGAAAGATGCACATTAAAAGATAGTTTTTCTTAAATAACTCATAACTTAAGAGCCTGTCACCGATGCCTTGTGAAAGTTGGATTCCTATAAAAGTGATTCTTTTTTGGAGGGCTCTGTTATCTAAAGGAATAGCAAAGAATAAGGGGAGATGCTCGGAATGGTATTTATATTATTTTTAAAGGGATTATATTTATAATCGAAACCGCAATTATAATTTAGGGTACTTAGAAGGTTATACCTTCTACAAAAGGTAGGTGAGCAAAATGAATAGATCATTTAAAAAATATTCTGGGTTTTTATCAAAGTATTTAAAGCCTCTTAAGTGGAAGATAGCTATATTAACATTATTATTAGGTATAAATATAGCACTTCAGCTGATAAGCCCAAGAATAATACGATTTTTCATAGATGGAGCACAGAAAAATGCTGCTCCAAAAAAGTTGATATATGCTGCGATTTTATTTATGGGAGCGGCTATACTTCAACAGATTATTATATTACTTTCAACCTATGTAAGCCAGAAGGTTGGATGGAGAGCAACAAACTCTTTAAGAGAGGATTTAATAGAAAAGGTTTTAGGACTTGATATGGATTTTCATAAATCACATCAACCAGGAGAGCTTATCGAAAGGGTAGATGGAGATGTAACAAACCTATTTAACTACTTTTCAAAGCTGTTCATAAACCTTTTAAGCAATGGAGTACTTTTATTAGGAATACTTGTACTGCTTTTCCTTGAAGATATAAGAATTGGACTTGCATTGACTATATTTGTTGCAGCAACAATTTTTATATTATGTAAGATGCAGATGAAGGCAATAAGTGCATGGGATGTAGAGAGGGAAGCAGATGCAAAGATGTACGGCTTCTTAGGTGAAGGACTTACAGCAATTGAGGATATTCGCTCAAATGGGGCAGTTTCATACATTATGTATGGATTTCAAAAACAGCTTCAAAAGATCTATCCCATAAGGTTAAAGGCTAACATGAGAGGATATTCCATGTGGATGATAACTGATGGAATGTTTGCCCTTGGAATAGCAGCATCCCTTGGAGTTGGGGGATATCTTTGGAAAACGGGAGTAATAACCATAGGTACTGTGTATCTTGTTTTTGATTACACAAGACGTCTAGAGGGTCCAATTAGACAGATAAGGGCTCAGCTTGAGGATTTACAGAAGGCTGGAGCAAGTATAAAGAGAGTTAATGAGCTTTTGGGCTTGGAATCAAAGCTTATTGACGGAACAGGCTCTAAGCTTGAAGAAGGTCCAATTTCTATTTCTGCTAAGGATATAGCCTTTAATTATGATTCAGATACACCTGTTTTAAAGGATGTTTCATTAAGCCTTGATAAGGGAAAAATACTTGGAGTTCTTGGACGTACAGGAAGTGGAAAAACCACCCTGGCAAGATTGATAGTAAGGTTATATGACATAGAAAATGGAGAGCTTTGCTTAAATGGCAGGGGTATAAAATCCATACCTCTTGAGAGTTTAAGAAAAAAGGTTGCATATGTAACACAGGATGTTCAGCTTTTCCATGCAACTGTAAGGGATAATATAACCTTTTTCAATAGAAATATAAAGGATGAAACAATTCTAAATACCATAAATGAGGTTGGACTTGGTAAATGGTATGAATCCTTGAAGGATGGGCTTGATACAATGATTGAGGCTGGAGGAGGAAATCTTTCCTCAGGAGAGGCACAGCTATTAGCCTTTGTTAGGGTGTTTTTGAAAAACCCAGGACTAGTTATACTTGATGAGGCATCCTCAAGGCTGGACCCAATAACAGAGGGGCTAATTGAAAAGGCAATGTCAAAGCTTGTTGAAAACAGGACATGCATAATAATAGCCCATAGACTTCATACCATACATCGTGCAGATGACATATTGATACTTGATGATGGAAGCATAATTGAGTATGGTGATAGATGTGAATTGGTGGAGGATAAGGATTCTAATTTTTACAGGCTCCTTCAGACTGGTATAGAGGAGGTGCTGGTATGACAGAAATAAAAGAAAATATAAAGACACCAAAGCTCTTAGGAAAAGTAATAAGCTTTAAGCTGCCGCTATACATATTTAATGCATTTGCTTGGATAGTAATACATACATTCCCTCTAGTGCCTGGCCTTATTATAAGGGAATTTTTCAACATGCTTAGTGGTAGTTCAAGCTTAAACATAGGAATATGGGGATTTGTTGCATTGATGGTTTCAACAACTGCTGCAAGCATAGGATTTATATATACCGGTGCAAGGCTTGACATACTCTTTAGGTATTATTCAAGTGCATTAGTTAGAAAAAATCTCCTTGAAATAATACTAAAAAGACCTGGTGCAAAATCACTTTCATGTTCTGTAGGGCAAGCAGTAAACTCCTTCAGAGATGATGGTGAGATGGTGGAAGATTCTGCGGACTGGACATTAGATGTAATAGGAAACTTTGTATTTGCAATAGCTTCAATTATTGTACTTGTTAAGATAAATGCAAAAATAACCCTATTTGTTTTTGCTCCACTTGCACTTATTGTTGGTATTACACGTCTTTGGGTTAATAAGATTGAAGAATACAGAAGAGCAAGTAGAGAGGCAACTGGAAAGGTTACAGGAGCTATGGGTGAAATTTTTGCATCTGCCCAGGCAATAAAGGTTTCCGGAGAAGAAAAGAATGTTTTAGCATATATAAAGGAATTAAACAATAAAAGACAGAAATTAACTATAAAGGACAGTATGCTTTTTCAAATGCTTCAATCAACATATATGAGTGCAGTTGATTTTGGTACAGGCTTAATACTTCTATTCGCAGCAAGTTTAATGAAGGAAGGAAGCTTTACGGTAGGAGATTTTTCATTATTTGTATATTATCTTTCCTTTATCGCTGATTTTATTGCATTCTTAGGTATTTTTCTTGCATATGTTCATCAGACAGGAATTGCATTTGAAAGAATTAAAAAGCTTTTACAGGGAGAATCCCTAGAAGAGGTTGTAAAGCACAACCCAATACAGCTTAAGGGTGATATTCCTATAAAGAAAGCAAAAGACAAACCTGATGAAGAGCTTAACGAGATTAAAGTAAAAAATCTAGCCTATCAATATCCAGATTCCAATAATGGTATTAGTGATATAAGCTTTTCAATAAAGAAAAATTCCTTTACAGTTGTAACAGGAAGAATAGGTTCTGGAAAGACAACACTTATTAAAACAATACTCGGCTTAATACCTATGGACTCTGGTGAAATAGACTGGAATAGCAAAAGGGTAGAGAACCCAGGGGAATTCTTTATTCCGCCCTATAGTGCATATACACCACAGGTTCCAAACCTTATAAGTGACAGTGTGAAAAACAATATGCTTCTTGGAATAGAAGAAGGTAGGGTTGATGTTGGTGATGCAATATACTCAGCGGTCCTTGACAGGGATATAGATGGCTTTGATGATGAGCTGAATACTCAAATAGGTCCAAAGGGAGTAAAGCTATCCGGTGGGCAAATACAAAGAGTTGCTGCGGCAAGGATGTTTGCAAGGAATGCAGAGCTTTATGTATTTGATGATATATCCAGTGCCCTTGATGTTGAAACCGAGAAGAAGCTTTGGGAGAGGCTCTTTGACAGGGAAAAATCAACCTGTATAGCAGTTTCAAACAGAAGAGGAGCACTAAGGCAGGCAGATAATATAATAGTATTAAAGAACGGTAAGCTTGAAGCCCAGGGTGATCTTGATTCTCTTCTTGAGAACTGTGAAGAGATGAGAAAAATTTGGGGAGAGAAATAAAGAATGGCATTCATATAAGTTATAACTTATAACTTATTGAAGTCTCCTTTCTCCGGTGCCAGACACCAAATATTTGAAGAGACTATTGCTTTTTTTCCTATGTTCTGATACAATAGTTGTCAAATTCCAAAATAATGTTTTGAAGAGAAGTAGTAGGAAAAGGATGTTTATAGAGAGCCATCGTTTTGGTGGAAGGTGGCAGCAACCGAACCGAACTCGTCTCTGAACAGCCGGGGTGAACTTTAGTAGTCTCGGACGGGTAGACCCGTTATAGTTTCATAAGTGGATGGCATTTGCCATCAAGTAGAGTGGTACCGCGAGTCCTTCGTCTCTATAGAGATGAAGGACCTTTTTTTATTTTAGTAAGTAAAAGAGGAGTGAAGATGATGAAGGTATATAACCACAAGGAAATTGAAAAAAAGTGGCAGAATACATGGGATAAGGAAGGAACCTTCTGTACAGCAAATGATTATTCAAAGCCAAAGTACTATGCATTAATAGAGTTCCCATATCCATCAGGACAGGGACTTCACGTTGGTCATCCAAGACCATATACAGCACTAGATATAGTTGCTAGAAAGAGAAGACTTCAGGGCTATAATGTGCTTTATCCAATGGGATGGGATGCTTTTGGACTTCCAACTGAAAACTATGCAATAAAGAATAAGATTCATCCAAAGGTAGTAACTGAAAAGAATGTAGCAAGATTTAAGGAACAGCTTAAATCCCTTGGCATGTCCTTTGACTGGTCAAGAGAGATAAACACAACTGATCCATCCTACTACAAATGGACTCAGTGGATATTCCTAAAGCTCTTTGAAAAGGACCTTGCATATAAGAAGGAAGCATCAATTAACTGGTGTACCAGCTGTAAGGTAGGTCTTGCAAACGAAGAGGTTGTTAATGGAGTTTGTGAGCGCTGCGGTGGAGAGGTAGTTAGAAAGGTAAAGAATCAGTGGATGCTTAAAATCACTGAATATGCTGAAAAGCTTATTAAGGATTTAGAACTTGTTGATTACATCGATAGAGTTAAGATACAACAGGAAAACTGGATAGGTCGTTCAGAGGGTGCTGAGGTAGAGTTTGGCACAACAGCAGGAAATAAGCTTATGGTTTATACTACTCGTCCAGATACTATATTTGGAGTAACCTATATGGTTATAGCACCAGAGCATCCTTTCATAGAGGAATGGAAGGATAAGATTAAAAACATGGATGCTATAGAGGAATACAAGGACTTTGCAAGCAAGAAGTCAGACTTTGAAAGAACAGAGCTTTCAAAGGAAAAGACTGGAGTTAAAATAGAGGGAGTAGCAGGAGTTAACCCTGCAACAGGCAAGGAAATTCCAATATTTATTTCAGACTATGTAATGATGTCCTATGGTACAGGAGCAATAATGGCTGTTCCAGGACATGATACAAGGGACTGGGAGTTTGCAAAGAAGTTCAATCTTCCAATTATAGAGGTTGTTGCTGGCGGAAATGTTGATGAAGCAGCATTTACTGATATAGCAAAGGGAACACTTGTAAATTCAGGTTTCCTAAATGGATTAAGTGTAGATGATGCAAAGGCAAAGATGACTGAGTGGGTCGAAGCTCAGGGAATAGGAAGAAAAAAGGTAAACTTCAAGCTAAGAGACTGGGTATTCTCAAGACAGAGATACTGGGGAGAACCAATTCCACTGGTTTACTGTGAAAAGTGTGGATGGGTTCCAGTGCCTGAAAGTGAACTTCCACTGTTACTTCCTGAGGTTGAAAGCTATGAACCAACTGATAATGGAGAATCACCAATTGCAAACATTACTGATTGGGTTAACACAACTTGTCCAAAGTGTGGAGGCCATGCAAAGAGAGAAACTGATACAATGCCTCAGTGGGCAGGTTCATCATGGTACTTCCTAAGATATATAGACCCACATAATGATAAGGAGCTTGCAAGCAAGGAGAACCTTGAATACTGGATGCCTGTAGATTGGTATAATGGAGGAATGGAGCATACAACACTTCATCTTCTTTACTCAAGATTCTGGCATAAGTTCCTTTATGACTGTGGAATAGTTACAACTCCAGAGCCATACCAGAAGAGAACCTCCCATGGAATGATACTTGGAGAAAACAACGAGAAGATGTCAAAGTCCAGGGGAAATGTTATAAACCCTGATGAAATAGTTGATGAGTTTGGAGCAGATACACTGAGAACCTATGAAATGTTCATAGGAGACTTTGAAAAGAGTGTTCCATGGTCACAAAATGGTGTTAAGGGCTGTAGAAGGTTCTTAGAGAGAGTATGGAGACTTCAGGAGATACTTGTTGATGGTGACGAATATTCAAAGGAACTTGAAACAAGCATGCACAGAACAATAAAGAAGGTTAGTGAAGACTTTGAAACCCTTAAGTTCAATACTGCAATAGCAAGCATGATGTCTCTTATAAACGATTTTAATAATAAGGGACAGGTAAATAAGGCAGAGCTTAAGACTTTCCTTATTCTTTTAAACCCAGTTGCACCGCACATTACAGAGGAAATGTGGAGTGAGCTTGGATTTGGTGGAATGGTAAATGGACAGAAGTGGCCAGAATGGGATGAAAACAAGACAGTTGAGGATGTTATAGAAATCCCAGTTCAGATAAACGGAAAGGTTAGAGGTAAGGTTACAGTTCCTGCCGATGCTAACCAGGATGTTGTAAAGGCTAAGTTCAACGAGGATGAAAAGCTTGTTAGCCTTCTTGAAGGAAAGAATGTAGTTAAGGAAATATATGTTCCAGGAAAGATATATAATATAGTAGTTAAATAATTATAAAGGTACCAGATATGGGTTAAAAAGAGTTGTTATTACTTATCCCATGTCTGGTATATTTTTTAGCAAGGTGACAGGCTCTTGAGTTTTGGGTTATTTTAGCAGAAGTATCAATTAATGATAATCTTACATAAATAACTCAAAACTCAAGTGCCTGTTACCTAATTATCTACTCTATTTTGTTTCAGAAAACTGAAGAATTACATATACTCAAACGATAAATCACAATTCTTTTCACAAATTTTATATAGTATAATGAAATTATCTCGCCAAATATATAGTGCATTTATTTTTAAAAGAAGTAATAAAGGAGAAAAGTATGAAACAAATTGGGGTAAAGGACAGAGAATTTTACAAAAAACTATTTTTAATAGCCCTGCCCATAGCCCTTCAGAATCTTATATCCTCTTCACTTAACATGGTTGATACTGTAATGATAGGTCAACTTGGGGAGACAAACATTGCTGCTGTAGGTCTTGCAAATCAGGTGTTTTTCTTAATGACACTGCTTTTATTTGGTACAAACAGTGGTTCTGGGATATTTATAGCTCAATTCTGGGGGAAAAGGGATGTTAAAAATATTAGAAGGGTACTTGGAATAGCCATAGCCTTTGGAGGAATTATAAGCTTAGTATTTACTATAGGAGCAATAGCTTTTCCAGCGCAGATACTTAGGCTCTATTCAAAGGATGCTTCTGTAGTTTTACTTGGAAGTAAGTATTTGAGAATAGTTGGATTAAGTTATGTATTAACGTCTGTAAGTTTTGCATTTGGATTTGCTTCAAGAAGCGTTGGGCATGCTGCCCTTCCCATGGTTATAAGCGCAGTATCGCTTGGCTGTAATACTCTCTTAAACTGGATACTAATATTTGGGCATTTCGGCTTTAAACCTATGGGTGTTGAAGGTGCTGCAATTGCAACTGTTATAGCAAGAGTGGTTGAATTAGTTTTGATGATAACAATAGTTTATAAATATAAATATCCTCTTGCAGGTACAATAGCAGAAATGACAGATGTATCTAAGGAGTTTATTAAAAAGTTTTTTAAAACAACGACTCCTGTAATACTAAATGAAGGGTTATGGGCTCTTGGAACTACAATGTATTCAGCAGCCTATGCAAGGATAAATACACAGGCTGTAGCATCGGTTCAGATAGCAAATACAATACAAAGTATATTCATGGTAATATGCTTTGGTATAGGAAATGCTTGTGCTGTTATGCTTGGAAATAAGATAGGGGAAGGTAAAAAAGAGGATGCTTTTCACTATGTAAAGAAATTTTCAATAATTGGACCTGTTATTGGAATAATAATAGGTGCTGTTCTTATAATTTGTGCACCTGGAGTTTTGGAGTCCTTTAAGGTATCACCTAGGGTATATAAGGATGCATATAGAATAATTATTGCAATGGGAGCGGTAATGGGCATAAAGGTATTCAATCTTGTGCTTATTGTAGGTATTTTAAGAAGCGGAGGAGATACAAAATATGCCCTGTGCCTTGAAGCATCAGGTGTATGGCTTGTGGGAGTTCCTCTTGCATTCTTAGGAGCACTTGTATTAAAGCTTCCAGTCTATTGGGTGTATGTACTTGTATGCTTTGAAGAGGTTGTAAAGGTGATCTTTGGGATACCAAGAGTTATATCAAAAAAATGGCTTAAGGAAGTTGTATAATATATTTAGAGTGCCTGACACATGATAAGTGTCAGGTATTTTTATTGTAAAACATTTTGCCTCACAAATACACAAATGGTAAAATATATAGAAAGTAGCCCAAAAGCTACTGTTAGCAAAATATGTTTAAGGGGGGAATAAAAAGTGAGTAAAAGAATATCTCTTATAATCTTACTTATAATAATTGCTGCATTATGTACATTTGGAGGAGTCTACTATTTTAAGTATAATAGTTCTGTGAAAACAGAAAATAGTATTAAAAAGAATGAAATAATTTTTGGTATTGGGACTACTGTGTTGAGTAACAATATGGAACTGGATAGTTTGATAAAGAAAGCTATAAAGGATAATAATTTAACCTTTGGCGAGAGTGATTACAAAGATGATATAAATACAAAGCTGCTAAACCTAATTGAAAATGATAATAATTATGCTGAAATAAAGAAGATTACAAACAAAATGTATTCGATTTACAATGAAGATGGTAAGGTTGGAGAATTCTATGGGAAGTATACTCAGGGGTGGTTTTCTCAATACAGCATTAAGTTCGATGAGAAAAATGCTGATGGATTATTTATTAGTGGGGATTACAATCACATGCCAAGAAAGATAAAAACATTAGTAAGCCTTCGTAACGATCAGGGAAAATATATTACTATGTCACATGTGGATTATAATGATAAGCAGTTAATTGATGTTGGAAAAAAATTATTGAGTAGGAAAGATGGGATTGTTATTTCTCAGGTATATGAATGTGACTTAAATGGTGATAACAAAATTGAAAAGATAGTAAACTATAATAATGCTTTTTCAGATGATAATAAAATATGCGAGAATTATATGAATATGAAAAAAGAGGATTTCGAGAAATATTATGCTGTTATTGTAGTGTTAAATGAAAACAATGAGGTTATTGATTATATTCAAAATAGACCATGTTTTGTGATAGAGTCTGTGAAGGATTTTGTTGCATATGGAGGAGACTTGTTTACAAAAGTAGGATATATTTGTGATATAGATAATGATAACAATATGGAGATTACAAGCATGTTAAGTGCATGGGAAGGTGTAGGATATAGATTTACGAAATTAATTAACAATATGCTTTTTAGTACTGATAGGTATTTTATGAATTAAAAGAATTACATATAAGATAATACCGAGTAATTTGAAGTACAAACGACTTATTTAAGGTGTGAATAAGCTATGTGGCATTAAACACAAAAGCTACACCCTAAGTCTGCTAAACCCTATAAAAAATTCCAACTTGCTTTTTGATATGCTGTATACTAATGTGTTATAATAATGACTGATATACTAAATTTTAAGGGGGAATTTTTAAATGGACAGTGGGCCTGGTAGTATTGCACTTGAGTTGTTGCTTATACTTTTCCTTATTTTGATTAATGCCTTTTTTGCAGCATCTGAGATAGCTGTTTTATCTGCAAACAAGGTAAAGCTTGGACATCTTGCTGATGAAGGAAACAAGAAGGCAGCGCTTCTACTAAAATTAACTGAGGAGCCGAGCCGATTCCTGGCAACGATTCAAGTAGGAATAACACTGGCTGGATTCCTGGCAAGTGCCTCTGCAGCTGTAAGCATTTCCGAGGCCTTTGCATTTTTGCTTAAGAAGATACCTATAGCTTTCATAAGCAATGCCAGTCATCAAATTGCAGTAATTGTTGTTACTATTTTTCTATCCTTTATAACTCTTATTTTTGGGGAACTGCTTCCAAAGCGTCTTGCGCTAAAGCATTCTGAAAAAATGGCATTATTTGCAGCAAAGCCAATAAAGAGTGTTGCTGTTGTTATGAAACCCTTTGTTAAAATACTAACTGCTACTACAAATTTCTTTGTAAGGCTATTCGATGCAGAAGCTGAGATAACCGATGAAAAGGTAACAGAAGAAGAAATAAGGATGATGATAGATGTTGGTGAGGAAAACGGGGTTTTAAATGAAACAGAAAAGGAAATGATTGATGGTATATTTGAATTTGACAATACCCTTGCAAGAGAAGTAATGACACCAAGAACAGATGTGTTTATGATTGAAGTTTCAACACCAATGGAAAAGATAATAACCGAGGTATTAGAAGAAGGATATTCCAGAATACCAGTTTACGAAGAAGATACGGACAACATAACAGGTGTGCTTTACATAAAGGATTTGTTTGCAAAGCTTTATAAAGCCAACTGGAATGATATATCCTTAAAAGAACTTTTAAGAACTCCATATTTTGTCCCAGAAACAAAGAACACGGACATACTTTTCCGGGAACTTCAAAAAAGCAAAAATCATATGGCTTTACTTATAGATGAGTATGGCGGTTTTTCTGGTATAGTTACCATGGAAGACCTTGTTGAGGAGGTTATGGGTAACATATTCGACGAGTATGATGAGGACTATGAGAAGGATGAATACATTCAAAAAATAGATGACGATACATATGTAGTTAATGGTCTTGTTGGAATAGATGAGATTAATGATAAGCTTCATACAAAGATTTCAGACGAGAACTGTGACACCATAGGAGGCTTCGTTGTTGACCTCATAGGAAACATACCCGAGGAGGATTCGGAGCACGTTGTTGAATATGAAAATCTTGTTTTTAAGATAGAAAAAGTGAATGAAAAAAGGATTGAATTCCTTAAAATATATGTTCAGCAGGAATAGGAGCAGTTGGCGTTATGCCAACTGCTCTTAGTCATATATATAGACAAATATAAACATAAAATATGATCAAATAGTAAAAAAATGTTGCACATATATGGAAAAACTGGTAGATTTGTAGTTAAGGAAAAATATGGACAAGTTATTAGAAGGAGGTGTCAAAATGAAGGTTTCAATGTCTCCATTTCTTACAAAGAGTAAAGGAATAGTAAAGGAATTGGTTTTGGAGCTTTCAAAGGAATTCCAGTATGTGTCTGTACTTGGTACAGATACAAAAGGGAAAACCTACAGTGTTAGCATGGCTGGTGTAGAAATATCGGATTCAATGTGGTGTGAGAGGGGTTTTGTGGTAAGAGTACATAATGGAATAAATTACTCAGAGTTTTCCTTCAATCAGGTTGAAGAAAACAATTTACAATCTATAATTGAGCAGATAAAAAATGGATTAAATGAACAGATATCAATTCTAAAAGCATCAAAGCAAAAGATGAGCACATATCCAATAGTTCAAGAAGAAAAAATCACAAGCAGTTTTTATGGTGAAGTAGAAAAGCTTCCAGATACATTAACCTCAGAGTACAAGATAAAAAAGCTCACAGCCATAAAAGAAAAAGCAGTTAAATATTGTGATAAACTTGCAAATTTTATGGCTGATTATGAAGAGGTTAATGTATCAAAGATTTTTATTTCAAAGGATAAGGAACTTGAACAGTCATATATATGGAGCGTTGGAAGTGTTGTTGCAATAGTTAGAAGGAACGACATAACAAAGTACAATTACAAAACCTGTGATGGATTAAAGGGTGTTGAACTGCTTGACCAGATGGAAGATGGATATAAGGAAGCAATTGATGGGGCAGTTATGCTTCTTGATGCAAAGCCTGCAAAACCAGGAGAATATGATGTAATATGTGCTCCTGAATTATCAGGGGTAATTGCTCATGAGGCCTTTGGTCATGGAGTAGAAATGGACATGTTTGTTAAGAATAGGGCAAAGGCAGTTGAATACATAGATAAATATGTTGCATCAGATCTTGTAACAATGCATGATGGAGCAGCTGCTGCAAAGCAGGTTTCATCGTATCTCTTTGATGATGAAGGGGTATTGGGTAGTGATACTGTTGTAATAGATAATGGGATATTAAAAACTGGAATTTCGGACACATTATCAGCTTTAAGGCTTGGAACAAAGCCAACTGGAAATGGAAAAAGGCAGTCCTTTGAGAGAAAAGCCTATGCAAGAATGACAAACACATTCTTTGCTCCAGGAAATGATAAACTTGAGGAGATGATAGCATCCGTTAAGCATGGGTATCTTATAAGTGGAATGATGAGCGGTATGGAGGATCCTAAAAATTGGGGTATACAGTGTGTAGCCTTAATGGGTAAGGAAATAAAGGATGGTAAGTTTACTGGCAATATAATTTCACCGGTTTTAATGACAGGATATGTTCCGGATCTTCTAAAGTCAATTTCCATGGTTTCTGATAAGATAGAACTCTTTGGAAGTGGTGCTTGCGGAAAGGGATATAAGGAATATGCCAAGGTCTCCGATGGAGGTCCATATATTAAAGCAAGAGTGAGGTTGGGATAATGATAGAGTTAATTAAAGATGTGTTGAATAAATTTAAAGATATAAGTGCATGGAGAATAGTCGAAGAGAAGATTCAATCCGGTGAAATGTTCTTTATAAAAAAGGAAATGGATATGAATCGATTAAAGGATGTTCATTATTTCAAATTGACTGTATACAGGAATTTTGAGGAAGATGGGATTAAATACAGAGGCTCATCTACTGCTAATATACATCCCACTATGAATGCTGATGAGGTTAGAGAAGTTATTATGGAAGCTTCCTTTGCAGCTAAGTTTGTAAAAAATCCATATTATCCACTTGTAAAGCCGTCAAATATATCACAACCAGCTTTAGAAAGTAACTTTTCCAAAGAAACCCTTAATGATTGGCTTCCGAAATTGGCTGATGCAGTGTATTCAACTGATATATATGACGATGGTGAGGTTAATTCCTCAGAGTTCTTCTTAAATAACATATATTGCAGGATAGTAAATTCTGAGGGCGTTGATGTTTCATACACTAAGCACAGTGGGGAAATTGAATTTATAACAAACTGGAGAGGTGTAGCTGAGGAAGTAGAACTGTACAAGCTTTTGAGCTTTGCTAATTTTGATGGAACTCTTATACAAAGCAATGTAAAGGATATGCTTATGATGAGCAAGGGAAGAGCTGAGGCAAAACCAATGCCTCAACTAGGAAATCATAAGGTTATATTAACAGGTAAGGCAGTAATCAACATATTTCAATATTACCGTTATCAAGCAAATGCTCAGGCAGTTTATGAAAAGGTATCCAGCTCAAAGGTAGGGGAGAACATGCAGGGTGAGGATATAAAGGGAGATAGAATAAGTATAAGGCTTGATCCGTTTATACCAAATTCTATTCATTCAGCACCCTATGATAATGATGGCTTTCCATTAAAACCTGTTGATATAATAGAGGATGGAGTACTTAAAAGATACTGGGGAGATTTAAGATATTCATATTATACAGGCATGGAACCTACAGGAAATATGAAAAATATAGTAGTCAGACCAGGAAGCAAATCCGTAGATGAGATGAAGAAGGAGCCATACTTGGAACTTGTGTCTTTCTCAGATTTCCAGATGGATCCTATGACAGGCTTCTTTGGTGGAGAAGTTAGGCTTGGTTTATACTTTGATGGAAAGGATACAATACCAGTAACAGGAGGTTCAATTTTAGGAAATATAAAGGCACTCCATGGGAACATGTACCTTTCAAAGGAACTTCAATACGAAAACAACTTTGTAGGTCCCAAAGCAATCGAGATGTTTGGAGTCAATGTTGGAGGAAAATAGTAAGTAGAAGTAAGTGGCTAAGTGGCAGCCATATAAGTTATAACTTATATGGCTGCCACTCTTTTATTTAAGGTATTTATTTCTTTATAAAAGAAAAAATAAATATACAATGTTAAATTGCGGTTAACATGGATTTAACTCTATTATGTAGGAAGTTAACATCCTACAAAATTATAATTGAGTTGTAAAGTAAAAAAGAATTTATGGAAAGCATGAAAGGAGAAGAGTTTCATGAGAAAAATTAAAGGTTTTATTGTTTTAGTGCTGATTGCTGTATTTGGTATATCAGCGGTAGCTTGTTCTCAGAAGGGAGGTAAAAATACCCTTGCTGGGACAGTAAAAGCGGATGGGTCAAGTACTGTTGGGCCGATAACACAGGCAGTAGCAGAGGAATTTAATAGGGAAAACAAGGATGTAAATATAACAGTTGGAATATCTGGAACTGGTGGAGGATTTAAGAAGTTTGTTGTAGGTGAAACTGATTTATCCAATGCTTCAAGAAAAGTTAAGGATTCAGAGGTAGCCAAGGCAAAGGAAAATGGAATTGATATGGTTGAACTAGAGGTTGCATATGATGGCATATCAATTGTTGTTAACAAGGAAAATACATGGGCAAAGGATTTGACAGCCGAGGAGTTAAAAAAGATGTGGGAGCCTGATTCAAAGGTTAAGCTTTGGAGCGATGTAAGACCTGAATGGCCAAAGGAAGCAATCAAGTTTTATAGTCCAGGAACAGATTCTGGTACATTTGAATATTTTACAGAGGCTATAAACAAGGAAGCTAAAAAGATAAGAACAGATATAACCGCAAGTGAGGATGATAATGTACTAGTAACTGGTGTAGCTGGGGACAAATATGCAATAGGATATTTTGGACTTTCATACTATGAAGAAAACATGGATAAACTAAATATCGTAAAGGTAAATGGAGTAGAACCATCAATTGAAACTGTAAAGGATGGAACCTACAAGCCATTATCAAGACCATTATATGTATATGTTAATAAGAAGTCACTTGAAAGACCTGAAGTAAAGGCATTTATGGAATATTACCTTGAAAACGCAAAGAATCTTGTGGGAGATGTTGGATATATTCCACTTGAAGATGAGAAATATGAAGCAGGTAAAAATAAATTAAAATAGTAAATGGCACCCCCTCGGGTGCCTATTACCCTATTTAAAATGCCGAAGGGGGATAGAATGGATATGAAAAAACTTCAATTTGAAGATAAAGCAAGGATGAATAAAAGAGAAAAAATTATACACATATTTTTACTTATACTAGGATCTATATCTATATTAACTACAGCAGGTATTATACTATCCCTTTTAGGGGAGACGGTTTCATTTTTTAAAACTATAAGCTTGGTTGAATTTATTACAGGAAGGATATGGACACCATTATTTAGCCCGGCGCATTTTGGAGTGCTTCCTCTTGTAATGGGAACTCTTCTAATAGTTTTAATTTCATCAATTATATCAATTCCTTTGGGGCTTGGAAGTGCAATTTACCTAAGTGAATATGCTCCAAGGAAGTTAAGAAATATTTTAAAACCAATGCTTGAGATACTTGCAGGAATACCATCGATAGTATATGGATATTTTGCACTTACAACCATAACTCCATTTATAAGAATGATATTTCCGCAAACAAGCATATATAATGCACTTAGTGCAGGAATTGCAGTTGGAATTATGACAATACCTATGGTTTCATCTTTAAGTGAGGATGCTATGGCTGCTGTACCTGATTCAATGAGAATGGGGGCATTTGGACTTGGCTCAACAAGGCTTGAGGTTTCAACAAAGATAGTTGTTCCAGCAGCTTTTCCAGGCATTATGGCATCATTTATACTTGCAATATCAAGAGCTATTGGAGAAACAATGATAGTTGCGATGGCAGCGGGTTCAACTCCAAAGATGACCTTAAATCCTCTGGAAAGCATACAAACAATGACAGGATATATAGTGCAAATCAGCATGGGAGATGTGCCATTTGGCTCTATTGAATATAAAACCTTGTTTGCAGTGGCTGCACTCCTGTTTGTGATAACATTTTTCCTGAATCTTATATCAAGACGTGTTGTAAGGAAGTATAGGAGGGCATTCTAATGGAAAATTTGGATAAGGGAATTTTAAAAAGAAGAAAGTTAAAAAATTCAATATTCAAGATGCTTGTCTTCCTGTCTACCATATTTGGGGTAATAGTTCTTGCAGTTTTGCTTTTTAATATATTGCGTCAAGGTTTATCATGGCTTACTCCAAGGTTTTTAACAAGCTTTCCATCAAGGTTCCCTAAAAGAGCAGGAATTTATCCGGCACTATTAGGAAGTCTATGGTTGATTGGCTTAACAGGATTGATAGCTTTTCCAATTGGTGTTGGAACAGCTGTATATCTTGAGGAATATGCAAAGGAAAACAGATTTACTGAATTTATAAAGCTAAACATTTCAAACCTTGCAGGGGTACCATCCATTATATATGGAATGCTTGGATTAGCAGCCTTCGTAAGGACACTTGGTCTTGGAAGAAGTATATTATCTGGAGCACTTACAATGGCACTTTTGATACTTCCTATAATAATAATTTCTTCCCAGGAAGCAATAAAAAGCGTTCCGGGCTCATTGAAGCAAGCATCATATGCACTTGGAACAACAAAATGGCAGACGATAAAGGGAGTAATTTTACCCTATGCAATTCCAGGGATACTAACAGGAACGATACTTTCAATTTCAAGGGCATTAGGAGAGGCAGCACCCTTGGTTGTAATAGGAGCACTATCCTATGTTTCCTTTACTCCTAAAACTCCATTGGATTCCTTTACGGCACTTCCAATACAGATATTTAACTGGTCCTCAATGCCAAAGAAGGAATTTCAAAATGTTGCTGCAGCAGGGATAATAGTCTTACTGGCAATACTGCTTTTAATAAATGCAACAGCAATAATACTTAGAAATAAATTTCAGATAAGAATGAAGGACTAGGAAGGGGGCTAATCTATGGAAACTAAATTGACAATTAGGGATATGGATTTTTACTACGGGAATTTTAAAGCATTAAAGAATGTTAACATGGATGTATACAACAATAATATAACAGCATTTATAGGTCCATCTGGATGTGGTAAATCAACATTTTTAAGAACCCTAAACCGTATGAATGATTTTATAGAGGACACAAAGGTTGAAGGAAATGTTACCTTTGATGGACAGGATATCTATTCAAAAAATGTTGATCCTGTTGAATTAAGGAGAAGGATTGGAATGGTTTTTCAAAGACCAAATCCATTCCCTAAAACTATATATGAAAATATAGTCTATGGGTTAAGAAACAATGGAGTTAGAAAAAAAGAGATACTAGATGAGGTTGTAGAAAAAACATTAAAGGATGTTGCGTTGTATGATGAGGTAAAGGATAAAATTTACCAATCTGCATTGGCTTTATCAGGTGGACAGCAGCAGAGACTTTGTATTGCAAGAACCATTGCAATGCAGCCAGATGTAATATTGATGGATGAACCAACCTCAGCTCTTGACCCAATTTCAACTCTTAAAATTGAAGAACTTTTACTTGATTTAAAGAAGGATTACACTATAATAATAGTAACCCACTCCATGCAGCAGGCTGCAAGAATGTCCGATTATACTGCATTCTTTTTAAATGGAGAGGTTATAGAGTATGATGTTACAGATAGGATATTCTCAAATCCCAGGGACAAAAGAACAGAGGACTATATAACAGGAAGATTTGGTTAAAAGGAGTTGTTGTGTATGACAAGGGAACATTTCGATCAACAGATTTTAGAAATTAAACACAAGGTTTTGAGAATGGGTTCAATGGTTGAAAACATAGTAAACCTTGCTGTTACAGCATTGAAAAATCAGGATATAGAAATGGCTAAGAAGGTCTATGTTGAGGATGACAAGATAGATGATATTGAGCTTGAGATTGAACAGCAATGTATGATGATGCTTGCACTTCAACAGCCTTTAGCAAGGGATTTAAGAACCATAGCAACTGCACTTAAAATAATAACAGACCTTGAAAGAATGGGAGACCATGCGGTAAACATTGCAAAGATAACAATTGAAATAGGCAAAGAACCACTTATAAAGCCCCTTATTGATATACCTAAAATGGCAAACATTTCGCAGGATATGATTAGAATGAGCCTTGATGCCTTTGTTAAAGAGGACATAGAGCTTGCCGAAAAAGTTGCACTTATGGATGAAGAGGTAGATGAGTTATACGAAGCTATTGTTGAGGAGGTCCTAGATATCATTGCCAAGGATAAGGATCTTGCAAGACAGGGTACAAAACTCCTCTTTGTTGGCCGCTTCCTTGAAAGAATTGCTGATCATACTACGAACATATGTGAAAGAATAATATATATGGTAACAGGTGAATTGAAGGAAATAAACTAAAAAGAGGTAAGGCGTTTGGCGCCTTGCCTCTTTGTATCAGTTGAATTTTTGTTACATTATCGAATGGAGTTAGGTGACAGGCTCTTGAGTTATGAGTTATTTAGGCAAAAGTATCTTTTAGCGAGTTCCTTTCATAAATAACTCATAACTCAAGTGCCTGTTACCTTTTTTAGTTAAACTTCGTTATCTTATCGAATGGATATATCCTTAAAACTGCATGCCCCTTTATATTCTCTATAGGTATTGGCCCAATCACTCTGCTGTCCTCACTTACCTCCCTGTTATCCCCTAGTACGAATACAGAGTTTTCTGGGACTGTCAGAGTCATATCATCACCTGTATAGGTTCCAGAAGCAAGGTAAGGTTCAGTTAGCTTTTTACCATCTATGTACACAAAACCTCCCTTTATTTTGACCTTTTCACCTGGAAGTCCTATTATTCTTTTAACATAATATATGCTTTTGGGTTTTTCAGGTGGATTCAGTATTATAATCTGTCCTCTTTTTATATTATGGCTGTAAAGACTTACCTTTTCAAAAATAATTCTATCCCTGTTATGAAGATTGGGAAGCATTGATGTCCCATCTACAAGCATTGTATCTATTACGAATCCCTTTATTAAAAAGGCAATTAACGCAGCGATAACAATGGAAACAATCCACTCTTTAATTTCCTTTAATGTACTGTCCTTCATTTTGCACCTCCTAAAATCACATATATATATTATATATCCTAATTATGAAAAAAGCATGAAATTTTTTTTACTATATATAACACAATAAAGATTTCACATTAAGGTATTTATTGCGTTATATGTATTATAAAAAAATGCCTATTATTAATGGCATGTGTATATAATGTAAATAATTGCATATAATACTAAATGTTATATGAATACAGACTTTGTATCATGATATTTGGTTTGAGATTAATGTCATATTTTTTACGATTATGACGAAAATGCATAAGCAATATTTCTTTTTTCAGATTGTTTCAAAAATTTTGAACTTTTAAAAGGAAAAACAAAAATTTTATAGAATTATCTTAATAAGGTATCCTTTCAATTCCAATAATACCGAAGGGGGAGTAATTATGAAGGAGTATAAGATTGAAAATGTCCGAAGCATCGGGATTATGGGCCACGGTGGTACGGGCAAAACAAGTCTGGCAGAATCCATACTATACGACTGCAAAGAAACTGATAGAATAGGCAGGATAGAGGATGGTACCACAATATGTGACTATGATCCCGAGGAAAAGAAAAGGCAGATATCAATTTCCATGGCAGTTGCTCCCTGTGAATGGAACAATCACAGGTTATACTTTGTTGACACCCCAGGATATTTTGATTTTGTAGGTGAGGTAATCGAGAGCCTAAGGGCTGTTGATACAGCCTTAATAACAGTTTGTTCAGTTTCCGGTCTTCAGGTTGGAACTGAAAAGGCATGGAATTTTGCAAATAAGTTGAAAGTTCCAAGAGCCTTTTTCATAAACAAGGTTGACAGAGAAAATTCTAACTTCGAAAGGGCACTGCAGCAGTTAAAGGATAAGTATGGTATGGCTGTTGTTCCGCTGCAGATACCTATTGGAAAAGAATCCAGCTTTAAGGGTGTTATCAACATAACTGAGCAAAAGGCTAAAATTTTTGATTCTAAAGCAAAGACCATGATTGATACTGAGATACCAGGAGATTTACAGTCATTAGTTGACGAGTACAGAAATGCCTTAATGGAGGCAGTTGCAGAAACCGATGAGGAGCTTCTTGACAAGTATTTAGGTGAGGGAGAACTCTCAAACGAAGAAATAATTGCAGGTTTGAGGAAGGGAATACAATCCTGTGAAATCGCACCTGTATTTTGTGGTTCTGCTTTAAGTAACGTTGGAATTCATACCTTGCTGGACAACATTGTAAGCTACTTCCCATCACCCGCCGATAAAGAGATTTACGAGGGCGTAAATCCAAAGACACAGGATAAGGTTCAAAGAAAGGCTGACCCAAATGAACCCTTCTCAGCCTTTGTGTTTAAAACAATCGCGGACCCCTTTATTGGAAGACTTTCACTATTTAGAGTTTTATCAGGCAGCATATCTTCAGACTCAGCAGTTTATAATTCTACACAAGACAAAACTGAAAAGTTTGGCACAATTTATCTGTTAAAAGGAAAAAATCAGACACCAGTGCAAAAACTTATGCCAGGAGAAATAGGAGCAGTTGCAAAACTTCAGTATACAGTAACAGGAGATACTCTATCTGAACAGGGAAAGCCAGTTTCCTTTGGCAGAATTGAATTCCCTGAAGCATGTATATCTATGACGGTTGCTCCAAAATCAAAGGGCGATGAGGATAAGATATCTAGCGGATTAAACAAATTGTTGGAGGAGGATCCTACATTTAGGATTTCAAGGGATGTTGAAACTGCTGAAATGATTATTTCAGGGCTTGGAGAACTTCATCTTGAAATTATTGCAAACAAATTAAAAAACAAATTTGGTACAGAGGTTACACTTGATACTCCAAATGTACCTTACAGAGAAACTATAAAGAAGGTAGCAGATGTTCAAGGTAAATACAAGAAGCAGTCAGGTGGACATGGACAGTATGGTGATGTTTCAATTAAATTTGAACCACAGTATGAAACAGAAGACCTTGTATTTGTTGACCAAATAGTAGGAGGTGTTGTTCCAAGACAATACATACCTGCTGTAGAAAAAGGTCTTAGAGATTGTATAAAGAAGGGTATTTTAGCAGGATGTCCTGTTATTAACCTTAAGGCAACACTGCACTATGGTTCATATCATCCTGTTGATTCATCAGAAATGGCATTTAAAACCGCTGCATCCCTTGCGTTTAAGAAGGGACTGAAGGATGCAAATCCTATATTGCTTGAACCAATCATGCATATGGAGATTACAGTTCCAGATGAAAACATGGGAGATGTAATCGGTGATATAAACAGAAGAAGAGGAAGAGTTCTTGGAATGGAACCACAAGATGGAATGCAAGTTGTTACTGTAGAAGTTCCAATGGCAGAGGTATTTAAATATGCAACAGATATAAGATCAATGACCCAAGCCAGAGGAAGCTTTACATCAAAGCTGGTAAGATACGAAGAGGTTCCAGGACAAATAGCTCAAAAGATAATAGATAATGCTCATAAGGATGAGGAAGAAGAATAAAAATACTTTAGCATTCTTATATAAGGATATTAATGATAACTAAATCTAAAGGGAATGAACATGCACATTCATTCCCTTTAGATTTTTTTATTTGGAAAATGAATCAAAATTGACCTATCATTTACTGATATAAAAAATCCTTATTAAACAGAAAATATATATATGGATAGCTGTGCTTTAAGAGGTTATCTATAATTACCTTTTTAAATATTTACTGAACTTTTAATGAGTGGATAATACAAAATTGAGGAGGTTTTGCTATGTCAGATTACAGGATAAACATGGAAGGTGGGATGCGTCCCGTTGATACAGATAAACTATACAATCTCCTAAGCATATTAAGTCAGGATGATGAACTGGTTATATCTGTTGATGGAAGGGGATCAGATCAATTGGATACAATATACAATGTTTTAGATAAGAATGAATTTAATGTTACAACAAAGGGAGGACATGACAGTGGGAGCTATAATATAATAGCCAGAAGGAAGGAATAGAAATGAAGACTAGAAAGGATAAGGAAGAAAGGTCTAGGTATGAGGGGATAAAGGAAAAGGATAGAAATTATAACCTTAACCTTTATGGTGAAATGCTTCCGCCACTCTATTCATGGATGACTCCTGAAGAACAGAGAAGAAGGACAGAAGACATTAACAATATGATGGACAAAAGGGATATAAATGATGGAAAGGCAACTGATGTTGATATGGGATTTAGAAATAATGGGTTAAAGTAACAAAAAATGAACCCTCGGGGTTCATTTTTTGTATGTATATGATTTAATTTGCTCTTACTTGCCTTCTTTTGGGATATGGAAGTTATTGATATGAGTTGCTATAATATGATATAATTAATAGGGATTAATACCAGGTAATAATATTTGGTTATGTGGAGGTTTAGGATGGAATTTAATGAAATAAAGGAGCTCGTAAAGCTTATAGATTCCAGCGGAATAACTGAATTTAAGCTTGATATCGATAATTTTTCAATATCGATGAAAAAGAGTACGACAATTGTTGAAGAAATAAAAAGAGAAGAAAATAGAAAAGTGGAAATACCTGAAATAGTTGTAGATAAAGAACAGGCTGAAGCAAAGGGGGAGGATGAGGATTTTTATTTTATTCAATCCCCCATATTAGGAACATTCTATTCCTCATCTTCTCCTGAGGCTGAGGCTTATGCCAAGGTTGGAAGCAAGATAAAAAAGGGAGATGTATTATGTATTGTTGAGGCAATGAAGATGATGAATGAGATCACCTCAGATGTTGATGGAGAAATTGTTGATGTACTTGTTGAAAATATGTCTCCAGTTGAATACAACCAACCTCTTTTTAAAGTGAGGAAGGTGTAATTATGTTTAAAAGGATACTTATTGCCAATAGAGGCGAGATTGCAGTAAGGATAATAAGAGCCTGTATGGAAATGGGGATTGAAACCGTTGCAGTGTATTCAGAGGCAGATAAGGAAAGCATGCATGTTTATATGGCTGATAAGGCTGTATGTCTTGGACCTGCTGAGTCCAGAAAAAGCTACTTGAATATACCAGCAGTAATTACAGCAGCCCAGATTACAGGTGCAGAAGCAATTCATCCGGGATTTGGATTTCTGTCTGAGAACTCAAAGTTTGCATCTCTATGTGAATCAGCAGGAATAAAATTTATAGGACCAAGTCCATATGCAATGGATTTAATGGGAGATAAGGCAACAGCCAGAGAAACAATGAAAAAGGCCGGAGTTCCAATAGTTCCAGGTTCCGAGGGTAAGATATACAAAGCAGAAGATGGAATTGGAATAGCAAGGGAAATAGGATATCCTGTTATGATAAAGGCCTCAAGTGGTGGAGGCGGAAGAGGGATGAGGATTGTAAGAAAGGATGATGAATTTGAATCTCTCTTTGGAATATGCCAGCAGGAATCAAAAACTTCCTTTAATGATGATGCGCTATACATTGAAAAATTCATAGAAACCCCTAGACATATAGAGTTTCAGATACTTGCAGACAGCCATGGAAATATAATTCACTTAGGAGAAAGGGACTGTTCTCTTCAGAGAAGAAACCAGAAGGTTTTAGAGGAGGCACCATCTATAATACTTAATGATGACTTGAGAGAGAAAATGGGAAATGCAGCAGTAAATGCAGCAAGAGCATGTAATTATGAAGGTGCAGGAACAGTAGAGTTTTTATTTGATAGAAATAGAAATTTCTACTTCATGGAGATGAATACAAGAGTTCAGGTTGAGCATCCTGTAACGGAGCTTATAACTGGAATAGATATAATAAAGGAACAGATAAGGGTTGCAGCGGGAGAAAAGCTCTCATGCAGTCAGGAGGATGTAAGAATCAATGGACATTCAATTGAATGCAGAATAAATGCTGAAAACCCAAGTTTTAATTTTAGACCAAGCCCCGGGAAGGTTACAACCTTTCATACCCCTGGAGGCTTTGGAGTAAGGGTTGATAGTGCGATATACCAGGATTATTCCATACCGCCATACTATGACTCAATGATTGCAAAGCTTATAGTTCATGGAAAAAACAGGGATGAAGCAATAGCTAAGATGAAAAGGGCTCTTACAGAATTTGTAGTTGATGGCGTTGAAACAAATATAGAATTTTTAATAAAGCTTATATCTTTGGATGATGTTAGAAACAATAACTATGACACATCCTATATTGAAAAATGGCTTAAGAAGCAGGGTGAATGATTATGTGGAAGGATATATTCGTTAAAAGAAAATATGCCACAATAAAGCTTACAGGAAAACCTGAGGAAACTACTGTTCATAATATAGATTCAGAAAGCTACGATACCGATATGTTTACTAAATGTACAGCTTGTGGAGAAATTTTAATAAATGAGGATCTCTTAGAAAACATGAATGTATGTCCTAAATGTGGTCATCATTTTAGACTTGACAGTAAACAGAGGATAGATGTAACCTTTGATGATAATTCAGTTGAATATTTTGATGAAGATATGAGAAGCTTAAATCCTCTTGAATATCCAGGCTATGCTAAAAAGATAAATGAACTTGGAAAGAGCTTGGATTTAAAAGAGGGGGTTCTTACAGGAAAGGCATTGATAAATGGAAATCCAGTGTGTTTTGGAGTTATGGACTGGAAATTTATTATGGGGTCCATGGGAAGCGTTGTAGGAGAAAAGCTCTCCAGAATGCTTGAAAGAGCAGTAGAGTTAAGGCTTCCAGCTGTAATATTTTCCGTTTCAGGTGGAGCAAGAATGCAGGAAGGAATGCTTTCACTTTCCCAGATGGCTAAGGTATCTGCTTCTGTAAAAAGACATTCAAATGCAGGACTTCTGTATATAAGTGTTTTAACAGACCCAACAACAGGAGGGGTTACTGCAAGCTATGCATCCTTAGGAGATATAATAATCGCAGAACCAGAAGCAACCATAGGCTTTGCAGGTAAAAGAGTTATAGAGCAGACTATAAGACAGAAGCTTCCTGAAACCTTTCAGAGTGCAGAATTTTCATTGGAGCATGGTTTTGTAGATATGATTGTAAATAGATTAGATATGAAAAATACACTAGGTTCGCTCCTTGAACTTCACAGGAGGTGATATTTTGAGTGACTTAGAAGCAAGGCTATTAGAGATAGATAAAAAGATACAAGCAGTTAAGGAATTTATAGAATCGACAGGGATCGATCTTTCAGGTGAATATGCGGAATTAATCCAAGAAAAAAAAGAGATAATGGGTAAGCTTTACTCAAATCTTTCACCATGGCAGAGAGTTCAAATAGCGAGACATAAAAACAGACCTAACTATCAGGATTATATAGATGGAATGCTTGAGGGCTTTTTAGAACTTCATGGGGATAGAGGCTTTAGGGATGATGGCGCAATAGTTTCTGGAGTAGGGTATTTAAATGGTATAGCAGTAACCTTTATAAGCCATGCAAAGGGAAGGACAACTGAAGAAAACATATATAGAAACTTTGGAATGCCTCACCCAGAAGGCTACAGAAAAGCATTAAGACTTATGAAGCAGGCAGAAAAATTTAACCGTCCTGTAATTTGTCTTATAGATACTCCAGGTGCCTACTGTGGAATAGGTGCAGAAGAAAGAGGTCAGGGAGAAGCAATAGCAAAGAACCTCCTAGAGATGTCTGATTTGAAGACACCTGTTATATCTATTGTAATAGGGGAAGGAGGGAGTGGAGGAGCACTTGCCCTTGGAGTTGCTGACAGGGTTTTAATGCTTGAAAACTCCATATACTCAGTTATATCCCCAGAAGGCTGTGCCTCAATCCTTCTAAAGGATGCATCAAGGGCAGAGGAAGCAGCGCAATATCTTAGGCTAACAGCACAGGATCTTCTTGAACTTCATGTAATTGATGGAATTATAAAGGAACCCCTTGGAGGAGCACACAACGACACAAAGGCAACAGTTGAAAATGTTAAAAATGTAATCTATAAGAATCTTGTTAATCTTAAAAGGCAGGATAGGGATGAATTAATAGAAAATAGATATAAAAGAATAAGAAGTATAGGTGTATTTATGGAATAGGGATGCCCAAAAGGCATCCTTATTAATATTGTTTTCACTACATTATATAGATATAAACTCAATGCTGCTTAAAGCATCATAGCCATTAATTTTAGTAATAATCTAAGACCTATAGAATATATATAAAAAGTATAAACGATGTAGTATCGTTTATAGGATTAGATACTTAAATTATACTTTAAGGAGGTTTGTATGGGGTATAGATCAATTGCTGTTACTGTAGAAAATAGAACTGGTGAAAAACTTGTAATAAAAAACTATGAACTTAACCATGGAAAATGGGACACTGCACCTACTGACATTCAATCAGCAGGAAACTGTTTTTGGAAAGCTGAAAGCAGAGATGGAGCATTAATTGGCGTAACAGGCGTAACTAGATGGGAAAGTGAAAAAACTTTAGGGTCATTTACAATATCCTTTGATAAACCCTATGGTTCAGGCCATACTAACGTAGATGCAAGCTGCCCAATGGGGTACAAGCATGAATTGCAAGGAGATGTAAGTGGACACCATTCAAGTGTGACAGTTATTTTTTCTAAGATATAGGGGGGAAAATATGAGCACGAGAACAATAACTATAACTATCCAAAATGATACTGGAAATATATTATACCTGGAAAATGAGAACTTAGAGCATGGAAAATGGATTAATGAACCTGTCCAAAATATAGGTACTGGAGCCTCATGTGTAATTAAAGCTGGTAATAGAGATGGTGCTCTTATTGGAACAACTGGTAAATTTACTTATAAAAATCAAGATGGAATGTGTATGGTTAGTTTTGACAAGCCTTATGGTTCATCGAAGACAGTAGTTGAACATAATGCAAGTGGACCTTATGATTCAAAATTAGAGAATGATAATCTGCAGCATCATGATTCATCATGTACTATAGCGTTTTATAAGACAGCTAAGTAAATAAGTACATTGTAAAGATGTGTTTCATAGCATGTTGATGAATTGTTAATTGTATAGAAAGTATAAGAATCGACTATATTCCACTATTTCAAATAGCCTTGATAAACTGATTTGTTAGGATGTTTGAAATAGCAGGATGAGGTTGATTTTTTTATATATGGTTAAGCTTTTTACACAGGAACTTAAAGCAATGGCTGTTAACGTTACATAAATAAATGTTTTGTAAACTTATCTGTATACTTCTACATTGCTCAACTCTAAGCATTTATGGAGAATTATATTCCCTGATTTATTTGCTGCATATTCCCAATTGTATTATCTTTAGTGGAATTAAAATAGATATAATATTTGAATTACTGGGAAGGGTTTTTGGTAATATTAGAGAATTAGTATATATGTTTACATTTGTAGAATAAATTAATCTCATATACAAAGGAGGCAATTATTTTTGAATACGAAGATAATAATCGTTTTAGTTATGACTTTTATTATAAACTTTATTGGAACATTAGCCTATTGTTCAAGAACAGCAGGAGTTAAAACTGGAAAATTAGCTATTTCTGGTTCTATTTATAGTGTTTTTTCTCTTGGTTCAAGTGTTGCTAATACGCTGCAGGGTACACTTCTTGCAAAAACGGTGGATATTAGTATTAAAGAAGGAACAACGGGTAATTTGTTAATAATATTTAGATATATTTTAATATCTGCCACTTTGGGGACTATATGTGGTGCTATTTTTATTCCATCATTTCAGAGAATCTTATGTAAAGCTATAGAATCCTTTAATATTCACAGATCGATTCCTAAACTCATGCTTCATGGCTTTTCAAAATCAGGTATAGTTCAATTTAGAAGGTGTATTAAAATACCTTCAAAGCAGAATATCAAGCAGCTTAGAAGATTTGAAAGAATGCCTAAAAAGATTATAGTATTTAACATTATTGCTACTGCGTTTTTAACAACTTCTTCAATTTCAAGCTTATTTGCTGGAGCATTAATTCCTAAATTCCGTACCACATGTAGTTACTTAAATCCTGTTGTTAATGGTGTAGCAACGATATTATTAAGTATATTCATTGATCCCAATTTATCAATGATGACAGATGATGTAATGTTAGGCAAAAGAACTGAAGCAGATTTTAGCAGATGTATAATGTTTATGGTTAGCAGCAGAATCCTTGGAACTATAGCTGCTCAATTATTGCTTGTTCCGGCAGCTATTCTAATATCACGTATTGCAAGTATAATATAATTTATAATTAAATATAAATTATTCTATTTAAAATGGAGGTGGTATATATGCGTTTAAGGCCGTCTGTTTTAAAATGGATTATTGTTTTTATATTAGGATGTATTATATTTATATGCTTACAGTACTACTTAAATAGTTTTAAGGCTAGTGATTTAAAGGTTTATTCTATTGATGTGCTAAAGCCTATACCAAATAACCCTAAAAGTTGTGACATGCTTTTGTTCACTGGAGATGATATAAAGGAGTATCATTGGCAAAAACATGAGATTATTTTTAAATCAGAGTTTTTGAAAAAAAGAAATTATAAATATAATCCAGATTCCATAGATATATTTCGTTCAGGGGGATCTAAGTTATTAGAAGCAAAGTATACTGACGGATTTGTTATTTTTTTAAAGGGTAAAAAAATATATGACGGTCGTTTTCAGCTTCCTGTACATTCATCAGCTCTTCCAAGGGGACCGATTATAAGGGATATTGAAAATGGTATTAGAATTGATTTTTGTCATTCCCAAAATGATTCTACAAAAGATGCTAGATACAATAAAAAGCTATATAATTTCTTGAAAAGTAAAAAATTGCTAATCGAGTGATAATAAATGGAGCTGTTGTGCAGCCCCATTTTAAGCTTTTTGATTAAATTGCCAAATTTTGAAGCTGTGCCAATGTATTGACTATTGAGAAAATCAATACTGATGCAAGGTTTGATGTAACGTTATCATGGTCAAATCTTGGTGCTACCTCTGCTATGTCAAAGCTTACAACCTTGTTGGATCTTAAAATGTATTTAAGGAATTTTAATACCCTTTCAGGATCTAAGCCTAGAGGCTGTGCAGCACTTACACCTGGCGCAAAGGCCGATGAAAATACATCGGAGCAGATTGTTATGTAAATGTGATCCTGAAGCCTTATAAAATCGTCTAATTTCTCAAAAACATGCCAGTCATCGCTGTTTATAATATCCTTTGCCAGTATATATTCTACCCCCAGCCTGTCTGCAGTTTTAAACAAGTCAATGGTATTACTGTGCTTCTGAATACCAAGGCAGAAGTAAGAATATTTCATATCACTATCCCTGCAAATGTCGGATATTTGCCTGAACATTGTTCCAGAGCTGCCTCCATTTGGGTATGGTCTAAGATCAAAATGTGCATCAAAGTTTATAATGCCTATATTAGGCTTTGGGTTATCCTTTGATAAATAGTTTAAAATACCACTATAGTTTCCAAAGGTAGTTTCGTGGCCTCCACCTAAAACGATAGGAAATAAATTTAAACTTAATATTTTATCCACTGCAGCTGAGAGTAAGCTTTGACTTTCCTGCAAGGACGCATTTTCACATAATATGTTTCCTGCATCAAAAAGTTCTACATCCTTTGTAAAAGTGCATGGAAGGCTGGATAATGATTTTCTAATACTTTCAGGACCATTGGCAGCTCCAGTTCTTCCTTTGTTCTGCTTTACTCCCTCATCACAGCAAAAGCCGATAAAAGCAAATCCAAGCTTTCCAGTATAGACAGGGAGGCTATCATATCTTAAATCTATGCTTTTAATCCATTGATGCCATCTAAATGCATCATAATTAGTCTCACTATCAACTCGTCCACACCAAACTGATTCATCTGTAGGTTTGTAGTTACTTTTAAACATTTTGCCCTGGTTTCTAAAATCATAACATTATGACTTTTCATACTATATGCATAGTATGGTGGTATCACAGGATTCAACCACTAGGGTTAATACTTTTGTATTAAAATCTTGTATACCATTTAAGGTAAGCCTTTGTAAATATAACATTACAAAGTCCTGCAAGATTAAAGCTGTTAGCTTCCCCTCAATATAAAGTGTTTTAACGTATATCCGACTTTCACTGCGTGTCTTAGCAATATACAGCACTTTATATTAATATTGTTTCCTGAAATTTGGTTTATATGCATCCGTTTACCACAGAAACCAGTCAACCCTCCCTTCCTTTTGTACATAGATGTGCTAAAATGTTATTTTTTTATGTTAACTAGTATTACCTCCTAAAATGATTTATTATCATATTTTTAGTTTTATTAATGTATGTAATTTAGAAAAATAATTAATTGTTTCTATTACAAGTATATTTTTTTTATATCTATTAATCAAGTTAAAGAACCCAGTTACATAAGTAAAGGTTAAAATTGTTAATTATGGTATTTAAAAAGGAAATGGAAAATATATGAGGAATAAGTAGCATATAAGATAATATACATAAACACATTTTTATTTAAATAATTATTAGGGGATGGAACATATGAGTTATTTTGATAAGAATAATGCGAATTTTTCTGGAGATGGAGGGAATTTAGGCTTCTTCAATGAAGGTGGGGACAGTGATGATGTGGTTTCAGTTAGTGGTTGGATAGGTATATTGATTCTTACCGCAATTCCCTTTGTAAATATTATTGGATTAATCATAATGGCATTCTCAACGGGTAATAGAAATATAAAAAACTATGGGAGGGCATCCTTAATTGTTATTGCTATTCCACTAAGTTTGGCAATACTATTAAGGGCGTGTTCCTAGATTAATCGCATTAAAGATTTTACATTGGGTGCTGTGCGATTAACAAATCAAGGAATATGATTTCGCATAAATGCTTAGGGTCGAGCAATGTGGAATCATTTATGCGAAACATGCAGATATTATAGTAATTTAACTAGTGCTATCTGATGAATATGGTATAGTCGAATTTTAAGGGACTTTTTTATAGACATCAATAGCACTAGTTTTTTAGATAATATCAAAATCCTTATCAATTTTTATGATTCTCCATTTGCCATTCTCTGAAGCAACAGTTATAGTGGCATGCCATGTAAAGGTTTCTGGTAATGAAGTTATGGCTTTAAACAATATTTTATATCTAAAGAGTGATTCACCTATATTCTCTTTTTCTATTTTATAATCAACAATCCATGGACTTGAAAAACCAGTGACCCAGGAGTCTCTTTCTGAGGCTTTCATTATTCTTTTAAATTCCTCTCTAAGTGGTCTACTTAATGCTAAATATTGAAACAGTCCATTTCTTCCCTTAACCCCCTGTGCCCAAAGATTAGCTACTTCATCTGGACTCTTTGGATCATATATATCTGCATATTTATCAAACATCTCAAATCTTGCCTGATATGCTAGTTTTTTTTGATCATGCAGCAAATATTTGTTTTCAGTTTTATCATAGAAAACTGAAAATCCAAAATCACGCTTTAAAGCATCTTCTGATATATATAACTTGTTATCCTTTACAATATACCCATCAGTATTTTGCAAATCTTTGCCTTCTACAAATACGTTAAATGGTGCATTAGCAGATACAGAGAATGTGTTAAAAAGTATAAGTAAACCTATTATAATAGAAATAAAATTTTTCACACTAATCACATCCTTTATACTATTTTCCCACGATTTTAAAAATTTATATTTTAAAAACCAAACTAAGTTAAGCTTAATATGGTAAAATATTGATATATTTTAGATGTGAGTTTGGAGGGATTGCATTTTGTTTAAGGAACATAACTATGTAATATGGGGAGATTTTTGTACTTGTGGTAATGAATGCTTTATACTTCAGAATAAATTTCATCCATGGGATGATGTGGATTTTAAAATACAGATTAAGTGCCCAGCTTGCGGTAAAGGTATTGATATTGATAAAGATAAGGCTTCAAAATTTTACAATCAAAAGATACTCTCATACTTTAGTAATGTTGATGGAGATGTTATTGATTTAGGTTGTGGTGGAGGATTCCTCAGCAGCTTTTTGGTAGATATTGAAAATGTTAAGAGAATATATGCAGTTGACTGTGATGAAGACTGTGGGGAAGATATAGAAAAAATATCTGATAGAGAAAATAAAATAACATTTTCAAAAATGGATGTTATTAATTTGGATAAACATTTTAAGGATAAGAATATAGACTACATAGTCAGCAGAGACGTTTTTATGTTTGTTGAGGATACAGATAAGTACTTTGATGATATTACAAGAATTGTACAAAAGGGTATAAGGCAGATGGGATGGTATATGTCCAGTAATAAAAGAATGAAAAACAATCTTCTTCCTGAGCAGATAGCAGATGAACTGTTAAAAAGAAATTGGGATGTTAAAATTGAATATTTGAATTGGTACAAAAGCGGTTATTTTATTGAGGCAAATAAATTAAAATAAAGGATACGGAAGATATATCCAGAATAAACATCATATAAGTTATATATAATTATCATTATATGAAAGGAGCTTTTAGGCTGATGGATAGAGAAAGGGAGTTTGCGAAGGTATTTAAATATAGAGGAATTGCATTAACATGCCTATATCTTGTATTTCCAGCAGCGTTTTTAATTTATGCATGGAAGTTTCTAATAATCATACCCATCGGTTTAATTATAACATTTTTAGCATTATCACTAATTTATTGGAGATGTCCTATTTGTGGAAAGGGTTTTGAATTAAGGCATAGTTCAATGGATAAAATCACGCATTGCCCATTTTGCGGGACAAAATTGAGAGATTCAGAATAAAAAGGTTTATCTTTAATTCTTTAATGGAGGTTAACCAATGAAAAACAACTATATGATAAAAGTAGAAAATTTGTGTAAATCCTTTAAAGGTGAAATTATTATTGATAATATTAACCTTATGGTTGAAAAGGGTGATGTTTTTGGTTTTTTAGGACCAAATGGTTCTGGAAAAACAACAACTATTCGTTTGATATTAAAACTCATACATTCTGATAAAGGAACTGTTGAAATAAATGGATTTGATATAGAAAGTGATTTCAATAGAGCAATAGAAAAGGTAGGGGCTATTGTTGAAACTCCCAAATTCTATCCATACCTTTCTGGACGTAAGAATCTTGAACTAATGGCTAATATAATTGATTCGACATCAAAGGATAGTGTAGAGGAAGCTTTAAAGGCAGTTGGTTTAACAAATCGAGCAGATGATAAAGTAAAGACTTATTCTTTGGGTATGAAGCAGCGATTAGGAATTGCAAATGCTCTACTAAACAATCCAGAGCTTGTTATACTAGATGAACCAACAAATGGTCTGGATCCACAGGGTATGAAGGAAATTAGAGATTTAGTATTAGAATTAGCTTCAAAAAAGGGTATAACATTTTTTATATCTACTCATTTGCTTCATGAGGTTGAGCAAATCTGCAATAAAGTTGCAATTCTTCATAAGGGTAGGATAATAACTCAGGGAAAGGTAAAGGATTTACTTAATGTAGATTTTGAAACATTAGAAGTTTGTATGCCTATTTCAGATAAAGCGATGAACATAATTAATGAAATCGATTATGTTAAGGCGTGTGAAAAGTATGCAAAGGGTGTTGTGGTTAAAGTTGAAAAGGGCCATAGCGCGCAACTAAACTATACTTTAAACTCAAACAATATAGAGGTTGAATATTTAATTCCCCATAATCAATCTCTAGAGACATTTTTTATTGAACTTACAAATGGAGGAGATAAAAATGTTTAAAGTTTTAAGCAATGAAGTTTATAAACTATTTGCTCATAAAAGAATATATATATTTATGGGGATTATATCAATTGTTGCTATTTTTATACTAATAGGAGCAGTGTTAACTAATAACCTGTTTCTAGGAAAAACCTCTGGTCAGACCTTTCCGTTACAGATATTTGATGGGGAAGCAAGTATTGTAATGCCCATATTAGTGATTCTTTTAATAACGAACCTTGTTACCGATGAATATGCCGATGGTACCATTAAATTACCCCTCCTTCGTAAGATAAGCCGAAATAAGTTGTTACTAGGGAAAATAGGTGCAGTGGTAGTTGTGATAACATTACTTTTAGTGTTTTCGTTTATACTAGGCTACATACTTGGAATAGCTTTCTTTGGGTGGGGAGATCAATTTATTATAAAAGGTGATGTATTATCATCGGGTAAGGGGATTATTTTCACCCTTCTAGTATATGGACTTTCTATAATTTCCTATATTTCTTTTGGAATGATTATTCTATTGTTTGCGGTACTGATTGATAACTCAGGTTCTGTTGTAGGCATTGGTATGGGAATTCTTATTGTGTTGCTGCTTGTTAGTCAAATATTTCCTGATATATCACTATATTTAGTAAGCAGTTATTTTAATACCTTTAATCTACTTACCTCAGGGGTAGAGATAAAAAGAATTGTATTTGGATTTTTGATTATCTCGGCTGTTGGAATTGTATTTTATATTTTAAGTGTCATAGCATTTAACAGGAAGGATATTTTGACATAATTATAAAGCTGTATTAAGGGCACCAATTAATGCGATTAGTTTAAGGTGCCTTTGATACAGCTAATTTATTTGATATTATGTTTACAAGTGAGAGTTGGGTTATGATATTTATTTTCTTTAATAAGCCTAAATGTTTAGGGTTGAGCAATGTAGAAGCATTTATGTGAAACATATAGCTGATTTAATTTCTGTTTGTTTCCAATAAAATGTAGATCTCTAAGTACTGCACATTTTCAGACAATCATTCCATTAATTTTTCCCAGGTGCTATAGAGATGATCAAGCTCCTTTTGTAGAGTGTCATATTCATGATAGCCTTCTACAGTAGTGGATTCATCAAAGGATTCTACCATATCATTTAATGTTTTTTCCATGATGCTGATGTTATCCTCAATTTTCTTTAGCTCATTCATTTTTTGTGTCTCTTCTTTTTCGATTTTAGCATTTACTTCATTTCTTTCATTTTTATAATTTCTAGCTTTTTCATTGGCAACCTTACTCTCCAGTTCATTTAGAACCTTGGCCTTCTCATTTTTATAGAATTCATAGTTTCCATTGTAGGACTTTATTTTTCCATTGGATATTTCTAGTATTCTATTTACACTGTTGTTTAGAAAATATCTATCATGGGTAACTGCAATAATTGTTCCTCTAAATTCATTAAGGGCACTTTCAATTGCATCCCTTGCAGGAACATCAAGGTGATTTGTTGGCTCATCCATTATCAAGCAGTCTGAGGCTTCAAGAATAATACATGCAAGAAATAGTCTAACCTTCTCTCCACCACTTAGAACATTTATTTGTTTGTTAACTTCATCTCCATAAAACTGAAAACGTGAAAGTATATCCATTGCTTCAGATTCATTAAGCTCTTTTTTAAATAGAATTTCTTCTAGAATGCTTCTATCTTCATTTACAAACAATATTTCCTGTCCCATGTATGAATACTTTACCCATTCCCCAAGTTTTGCAATACCACTATAATTTGTGTCATTTCCAAGAAGGATATTTATAAGAGTTGTCTTTCCGCATCCATTAGGGCCAATTATTCCTACACGTTCTCCGCCACCTATATGCATACTTGCTCCATTGAATATTGGTACATTTCCAAAATTTTTATATAGATTATCAGCCCAGGCAATATCTTTGCTTGTGTGTTTTATTTTTTTAAATGCTATTTTAGGGGCTAAAGCTTTATGAAGATGTTCCTTTTGAGTAATTGTACTCATGCTTCCATTTACCTTTTCGCACATACGCTTTGCAGCATTTTCCCTGCTCTTCCAAGCCTTATGCTTACCCATTGCTTTTAATTCCTGTACAAGCTTGTTATTTTTTTTCAGATTCCAATTAAGGTGCCTTTGCTCCTTTATGATGTAGTCTCTCATTATCTGCTTCTGCTTAATAAATGTGGAGTAGTTTCCTGTTTTTATTGTTATTCCTCCGTTTTCTAGCTCAGCAACTCTTGTTGATACTTCATCAAGAAAATATCTATCATGGGATACAACCAAAACTCCACCTTCATATTTCTTTAAAAAACCTTCAAGCCACTCTGTTGCTTGAATATCAAGATGATTTGTGGGCTCATCCAGTATTAATAAATCAGGGTTTTCTAATAGAACTCTTGCTATTGCTACCCTCATTTTCTCTCCTCCGCTAAGCTTGCTTAATGGAATGCTTAAAGCTTCTTCCCTTAATCCCAAGCCAAGCAGTATTCTTTTAATCTTTGACTCTATTACATAACCATCAGCTGCCTCATAGTTATCAATCATTCTAGAATAACTACTCATAAGCTTACTATATTCTTTACTTCCAACTGGACAGCTTTCAAGCTGTTTCTCAATCTCTCTAAGTTTTTGCTCTATTTTAACTATATTTTCATAATGAAGTGCGTTTTTTTCCTCAGGTTCACCTCGATTATCTACATTTATAACATCCTGAGAAATATAGCCTACTTTTATATTTCTAGCAATAATTACATTTCCACTATCACAGCTTTCAAGCCCAAGTGCAATTTTGAGCAATGTTGACTTACCTGAACCATTAGGTCCTACAAGTGCGAGTACTTCTCCTCTTTCAACCCTTAAGCTAACTCCATCTAAAACGACCTTGTTTCTGTATTCCTTTGAGATGTCTTCAAAAATTAATAGACTCATTTTTACATCCTCCCTTTGTATTAATAAAATATAAAACATTTGCTGCCATTATCATTCCAAAATAAAAAGACCACGGCATTACCGCAGTCCTATTATACAAAGGTGAATGAAAGGTCATACTCTACAGATTGACATATTGATTTTGAAATATCAACCTGCATTTGGTGAAATAAAGCAAAATAAAGGCTGCGGTACGGTATACTCGCCCACAGCAATGTTACTTTTACATAAGTATAGCTAGAAATTATTTGTACAACAAATAAATCAAATACAACATTGTATTCGATGCCAGAAAATAATACAACAAAACAAAGCCTGTTATTTATAAGGCATTTAAATCAAGCAGATTATTGTTTGTAGTTATTAAAATCCCGGCATCGGCTACTACAACATTTCGCTCCGGACACAGCATCACCGATATTTATATACACTTATGGTCTCTGTACGGAGCTAAGAGTGCAGCCTCCTGCCGATACATTAGGTAAATACTTGTTCATTGTAATTTCCTCCTGTATTGGCTTACTTTATAAATATAGTTTTATAGATTATACCATAGTTTGCTATTGCATACAACAAATTGTTTTATTGGTTTAATTTCTATAATTACTTATTGATATAAGAACAGATGTTTGGTATGATGTTTTAAAGAAATAATTTATGAAAATAGATGGAGGGGATTGGGTGGATGCTAATATAAAACATCAAAGGATAAAAGAAATTGTTGAAAAGGAATTAACCTGTTCTGCTCATAATTTAGACCATGTCATGCGAGTTTATAATTTGTGTTTGATGATAGCAAAACATGAGGAGAATGTTGATTTGGAGGTCCTGATTCCAGCAGTGCTACTTCATGATATTGCAAGAGTAAAGGAGAGCAAGGATATGACAGGAAAAGTTGATCATGCTGTTTTAGGCAGCGATATTGCAGAGGGTATATTGAAGAATTTAGATTATGATGAGGAGAAAATAGAAAAAATAAAACACTGTATTGTTGCTCATAGGTTTAGAACTGGGAATGAACCAAAAACAATAGAAGCCAAAATACTTTTTGATGCAGACAAGCTTGATGCAATTGGAGCAATAGGACTTGCTCGTACTTTTATGTTAGCAGGTCAATTTGGACAAAGAATAGCGAAACCTGAATCATTAAATAGCTATATGACTATAAATACCGTTGATAATGGAAGAATAAAAGACATTTCAAAGCATTCACCTTTTATTGAGTATGAAGTTAAGTTTAAAAAAATTCCAGATAAATTATATACAAAAAAAGCAAAGGAAATTGGCAGAAATAGATTAAATTATATGAAGGAATTTTTTGAAAGACTAAGCTTGGAGATGGATGGTATTGAATAACTTAAAAATGACTTTAAGTAGGTTACAACATAAGCTTTATGAGATAAATTTAGGGAGTGATATATATGATAAAGCTAAGTAAAAGTAGGTTTGATGGAATTCAAAGGTTTATTATGAATAGTGCAAGACCTTTGGAAAGATATATCTTTGAAGATCATTTTAAAAAGGGATGTAATAAGGAAATATTAAACGAATTAAAGAAATATCAGAATACTGATGGTGGTTTTGGACATGGCATGGAATCGGATTTTAGACTACCAAATTCATCTCCTATGGCTTCGTCGGTTGCATTTCAACATTTGATAGATTTAGATGAAAATGAGGATGTTCTATGTGTTATTAAGAAGGGGATTGAATACTTTGAAAATGCATTTATTCCAGAAAGAAATGGATGGTTTGCAGTTGATGATAGGGTAAATGACTATCCTCATACTCCCTGGTGGAATTATAACAAAGATAAGGGAATGACGGTTATTGATGAACATTGGGGAAATCCTTCTGCTGAGATAATTGGATACTTGTATAGATATAAGCATTTCGTATCAAAGCTTGATGTTAGTAAACTAGTAGATTATACAATTAAATATATTAATGAAAAAAAGGATTTTGAATCTTTCCATGAGATATACTGCTATATAAGATTGTACAAGCTTCTTCCAAAGAATTTATCAGTAAAGCTTGAGGACAAGATAGAAGAAGCTATAGGAATGCTTGTAAATAGTAATAGTGAGGAATGGAAGAATTCATATGTATCAAAGCCTCTGGATTTTGTTAATTCTTCACGATGTACATTTGGAATAAGCGAAGAGGTAATAGAAAAAAATTTGGATTATATAATAGAGTGTATAAATGAGGATGGATTGATTTTTCCATCCTGGGGAGAGGATTTTTATAAAGGAGAATTGAAGGCTGCTTGGAATGAATGGATAGGAGTACTTACACTCAAAGCAGTGATTATTTTAGACAACTTCGGAAGGATAGAAAAGTAACTATATTAATCGCACTAAAGATTTTACATTGGGTTTTGTGCGATTAATGAATCAAGGAATATGATTTCGCATAAATGTTTAGGGTCGAGCAATGTAGAATCATTTATGCGAAACATATAGCAGGTTAATCTTACATAATAATGATGTTGTAAGGGAGTAGATATCTCAAAAGCTACTCCCTTTTTGTGTATGCCTTTATTAGATTTTTGATTAATTAGAGCGTACGATTTTTGTGGAATATTTAATAAATGATACAAGTATATGGTAATTAATAATACTGTGGATTATAATTAAAATAGTATACAAATTCAGAATAGACATATCAGTGATAGCCCTAACAAGTAATAAGTTTGGGGTGAATTTTTTGAATAGGATTAAAATGTTTCTATTAATCTTTATACTAATATTTTTATCTATGACATTCATTTCTACACCATCAAAAATAGGCTGGAGAACAAATATATATGATTTCGGTTTTTATAATAGTGATCCAAAGGGAATATTATAAGGAGGGTTTGATATGATGGATAAATTGGCAGTGCTTTTTATTAGCCTGTTATTTGCATTAATTCTTATTCCAACAAAGGTATTTGCTAATTCATCATGGCACTGGTTAACTAAAAGTCCTTGGGAGCTATTACCTATTGTGGTCATAGTCACACTTTTAATAGAAACGGCAGCGGTTGTTATAATTGGGAAGATTAAGGAAAGAAAGAGAGCTTTCATAGTGGTGTGTATTGCAAATATGGCTTCATTTTTACTACCCTATGTTTTTAGAATACTTAATTTCTGGTCTGTTATGGGAGCACCTTTCAAGGCTGTTGATGGACCATATTACATAATATGTACTGCATATCTTCTATTAACCATATTAATTGAACTGCCAATAGTCTACTTCTTTTTAGTAGAAAAAACCCAGAACAAGAGGTGGCTATTAATTTCAATATTGCTTTCAAATATAGTTACTACGGTCCTTGCAGCAGCAGTTGAGCGCATATTTTGCCGTGGAAGCTGGTAGAGAAAGTAGTAGTTAGAATTATTATTTAAAAGAGGGGGATTGATAACATGGTTAAAACTTCATTGGTTGTTGTTAAGATTAGTGAAAGAGATGACATTTATAGCAAGCTTTACTTTCATCAGAATAAGAAAAATTCTTTAGTTGTTATATTCCCAGGTGGCAATTATAATTGTGACAGGCCTTTGCTCCATTATGCTAGAAAGGCAGCACTTGATGAAGGACATGATGTTTTATGCATGTCATATAGGCGAAAGATGGAGTGGAAGGATTCAGGAGAATACACAATTGAGCTTCAGGGCGATGCAGGATTTGATGCAATACAAAAATGTATGAATAAAAATTACAAAAATATTTATTTTGTGAGTAAAAGTATAGGCACAGAAATTGCAGGAAATATCTCAGAAAGAATGGGATATGATAAGGTTACAGGTATATATTTAACACCTACAAAAGATGCTGTAAAACATATTGTGAATTCAAAAGGGGTAGTAGTTGTTGGAACAGAGGATTTTCTTTTAACAGCGGAAGATATTAATAAGATAAAAGGATGTAGTAATATAAAGCTGTTTTCCTTTAAGGATGCTAATCACTCATTAGAAGTTGATAAAAACATAAATGAATCTATAAGAATTTTAAGTGAAATAGGAAATATATATATAAATATCTTTAAAAACTAGTGGCTTTGGGAAAGAAAGAACATTTTAGCTTTTGCAGAAGTTGCTTTATTGGAATGGTTAAGAAGATGGAAATGATGTGATTAAAAATAATATACTGCCCGAAAATTTCCGGGCAGTATATTATTAGACCATAAAATCTATTTTGCTTCCGAGATTTGGATTAACATTTAGCTCCATCATTTTAATTAGAGCCTGGGTGTTTTCTGTAGAAACTTCCATGGTTTTCTTAACAAGTGCCAAGCTCACCTGCTGTGAAAGCTGAGATTGTTTCATTGAAATAGATAGAGCAGCTATGTCCATAATATCAACTCCTAATAATCATTGAAACTCCCAAGACTAAAGGTATGGGGTTCTTAGGTACTAAATAATTCCCAATATATCACGAATGACATAAAGACTAATTATGTTCCCCAAGACTTTCACTATCAAGAATTGCAGCCAATCCATTAACGATAGCATTAGGCTCGTTTCAAAACCTTGTTATAAAATATATCGTATTCTTTAGGCAAAACTAAAGAAGGTTATACAAAAGATACCAAGTGACTGACACTTGATATCTTTTGTATAGACTATTTATTAAGATTGCTTATTATATTGCTCTCCGATAAACCATCCTTATTAATCAAAAATGCTGAGGGTAAATACCTATCTCCCCCTGAAGAGCTTGGTCTGTTTATTATCTTATCCTCAAAGTACAAAACGGACGATGAGCCACCATCGAGATTTGCTGCATTAACTGCACCATTCTCAACCATTATTTCTTGAAGCTGTCTCATAGAAGCTCCCATAGAATGGATTTGCCTTCCATCTATAACTACAAATAGAACAGTACCATCAGCCCTTTGGCCAATTGCTGTCCTAGGGCTCACTCCCCAGCCACCATTTCCATACATTTTTGTAGGCTTACCATTTACAATAAGAAATGGTCTAAAATCAACTGCATCCTTTAGATTTAGATTTTTAATTTCTTTTAATGTATAACGTCCGACTACAAGGATGTTATCATTGTTAAAACCAATAATATTAAACTTACTCAGTTTTTCATCAATATACTTTATCTCTTCATTTTCAATTATTAAGCCTGTAGGGGTTCCACCTCCACCCTTTCCATTAGCATCTGAAAATCCACCTGCATTTACTCCTCCTAATGCATCATAATCCTTTACTATTTGGGATATCTTAGAACCGCGCTCACCAAGCTTATTTGATGTACCAAGGAATACCCTTTTTGGGTTGTTTACAATAAGCATATAACCTGTATATCCATCTCTGCTAATATCCTTTAGTTCTACCTTGTCCCATTCTGCCCCATTAGTTTCAGTTGAAATTTTTGATTCATCAAATTCTTCATAATCCTCTACTACCTTGTTATTTTTCATTATATCTTGTATTTTGTCGTCACTTGCAACTATATTGGCAATGTATTTATGGGACATGGTTGTCATAGCTGAAGTAACTAAAAATTCCTGAATTCCAGGTAATATTCCTACTCGTATTAAGCCAATACCCATCAATCCAAGAAGTATGAACATTGAAAGAGATATTGTAATTGTTCTGTTTATTTTTTTACGCAGCTTTTTTTTCTTTGCTTCTCGCCGGTCCTTACGACTGGTTCGCTGCCTTGAACCAATCTCCTTTTCTGTTTTTTTCATGATATATTGACCCCCATCTAAAAATCATATAAATAAAAACCACTCTATATATGTCGAATATTATATAAAATACGAAATTTATGCAATAGATAATTTTTAAATTATCCATGAACAATGTAATTATAAATAATACTGTTTTATTGTTGTATCCATTATAGTATATTCGAAGGAATTATAAAATGTCTATAAGTTAAAGTTTATAAAACAGATAGATTTAATAAAATTAAAACTATAAATACATATATGGGTTAATATGGTATAATTGTGATAATAAAGTATTGGATTAGTTGCTTTGTTTTCGGCAATTGATTTACGAAGTGGAGAAAAAGATGAATAAAATAATTAAGATACATATAAAATGAAAAACTAATGGCTTAATTTCTTGAGTTGCCAAGGAAGATAAAGGGGGAGAGGGTTTTGAAAAAATGGAAGATGGTTATAGGTCTTATCATTTTGGCTGTATGTATTTGGGTTATATATTTAGCAGGGAATAACTTGAAAGAAACAAAAGGTGGAGATTTAAAACCTTTAGTTATGGAGGAGGGATCATTAAAAATTTATGTCGATCCTAGGATAGAATTGTTAACATCTGTTCAGCTAAACGGTGATTACAAGATACTAGGGGAATTAGATTATAAATATAGGAATGATATGAAAAAATATTTTCAGCAATATAAAAAACATAAAGCAGTTAAAAAGTTTATTGAAATGCAGGGGTATGGGTTCAGCTATGATGCGCCTCCTAAAGTAATGCTGCATTTATCGCCACTACCTTCACTTGAGAAAGTAGTTCCATTTGAGGAAGATACAATAATAAGAGCAGGCGGAGAGGAAAACCTGAAAGAATTTACTTCAGCTCTAAAAGATTATGCAAATAAATCAAAGTTTAATGATTTTTATGTAAATAATTCTGAGTTTTATAAAACAATTGTGAATAATACATATAGTAGCATAAAAGGACTTGACCTTTCTAATAAACTGGAAAGTTATTATGGAATAAAGCATAATAGCTACAATTTAATTATTGCACCTTTGATTCATTCTGGTGGATATGGACCTAAGGTTAAAAGACCTGATGGTTCATGGGATATATTTGCGATTATAGGGCCTACAGAGGTTGATAATAATATTCCCAAATTTGATACTGAAACAATAAAGTATTTAGTATGGCATGAATTTGGTCATTCCTTTGTTAATCCTATAACTAAAGAAAATTATAATGAAATAAGTAAATATTCTAATTTGTTTTCCCCTATTACGGAAAAAATGCAGAAACAAGCGTATGCAAATTGGGAAACATGTGTTAATGAGCATGTTGTAAGAGCAGTAACAATAAGACTAACTGAAAGATATGAAGGTAAAGAAAAAGCAGATAGATTAATTAAAATGGAAAAAGCAGATGGATTTTTTTATATTGAGCCAATTTGCAATAAACTTGTTGAATATGAAGAGAATCGTGACAGATACAAAAACTTTGAGGATTTTTATCCTGAAATAATAACTGTGTTTAAAGAGTTGTCAGAAAAAAAACTAGGACCTGAATTTTATAGAGTTACTTTTGAAGGCCCGATAAATAATGCATTCCAACTAAACAAATCAGTAGTGTATATTACTCCAACAAATGAAAAGGACAGTGAGATACAAAGTAGAATAGAAGAATATGTAGAAAAAGTCAGGGATGGATGTTTTAAAAATGCTGAAATAATTACTGATGTTGAAGCTTTAAACAGGAATTTATCTGATAAAACCCTTATTGTTTATGGAACGATTAATGGAAATCTTTATCTAGCAAAATACAAGGAAGAATTTCCATTTAAATTGGAGAATGACAAAATAATTGCTGATACTGAATATAAAGGGAATGATTTACGTTTTATAACAGCGTTTCCAAATCCTCAAGATAAATATAGTGCTATGATAATATATACTGCTCAACGTTCGGAAAATATTATAGATATTAATAGTGTTTTTCATGGGGGCTATGATTATGTAATTGCAAAAGGAAGAACCATATTAAAAGAAAAGGATTACATTAAAAGAGAAGGAATATGGGAGGTTAAATAAACTATATGAAAGATGGAAGGAGGAAAAATATTAGAAAATAATGTTTGGCTGAAAAGGACAAGCTATAAGGAAGCTACATATGATATAGGAGGAATATTATGAAAAATTTTTTTAGGGGTCTTCTAAAAGCAATGACTAAAATATTAATTGTATCGTTGGTTACACTTTTGGTAATTGTTTTAATATCAAAGATTTGGGGGTATGAAATAAAAAATCTTTGCATGATTTTTGGAGTAGTGTATATGTTTTTAGGTATAGGATCTGTAATGGGGAATATGAAAATGACTTCAAATGCCAGATATAACTTTGTGAGAGCTTCATCAACTGATAATTTTTCCAATTCTATTAAGCAAGACTTTTTTTCGAGGGAAAAAAGTGAAAAATTTCTTGTTTATGTAGGAGTTATTGGATTTATATTAGTTCTTGTAGCAGGTTTGTTTAAATGATATATTGAAAGATTAATGTTGAAATATGGGAGGTTGTGGGATTATGCCGTGGTGTCCAAAGTGTGGGAGCGAATATAGAAAGGAATTTGATTATTGTAGTGAATGTAATGTTGCATTAGTTGAAAGCTTGGAAACAGATACTCAAGATGAGATACACGAGGAATATTTAACTACAGTTTCCGATGAAGGAGAAGCGGGTATTTTAGAATCTCTCTTGAGTTCTAATGATATACCTGTATTAAGAAAGTATAGGGAAGCAGGAGACTATGTTAAATTGTATATGGGTACTTCAAACTTTGGTATTGATATATATGTTCCAAACAATCTCAAGATGAAAGCACAAGAAATCATAGATGCACATTTTTGTATTCAAAACGAGGATGAAGACTATGATGAAAATTTTAAATTAGATGATGAAGAAGGTAGGAAAAGAAGAACTAAAGCCTGGATAATATTACTTGTATTTATAATACCAGGTGTTATAGTACTGTTCATTTCGTTTTTAAAAGGACTATATGAGATGTTTTTTTATTAATATCAATAAGCACAAATTGGACTCCTATAGTAAGCTAATCTATATTTTACATACAAGAGATTTTAGGGAAAAATGTATAGAAAAAATTAGTTTAGTATTAAAAAATATAAATATTCTTAATTAAATGATGGGGTGGTTTTATGGAAACTGAAGTTAAAGAAAAGAAATTAAAGGGAGTTGGAGGATGGCTATTATTCTTTATAATAACATTAACTATATTAAATCCTATTGTTCAAATTGTTTCTGTTGTAAAGGTGTTCACAAATATAGCCGATGTTCCTGTAGAACTTTATAATTTGAGAAATATTATAATTATGGATAGTATTATTGGAAGTGTAGTTATATTATTTGGAGTGTATGCAGGAATTTGCTTGTGGAGAGTAAAAGGTAATGCTGTTAAAATGGTAAAGATTTTCTTTATAGTAGGTATTGTATATAATATTATAATCTCTGCGTTTTATGTGAAAGCTATTCCGGTATTAAATCAAGTTGCAGCCAAAAATGTTGTACGTATATTAGCGTACAGTGGGATATGGTATTGCTACTTAATTAATTCAGATAGGGTTAAAAATACATATATAACAAATAATAAAGAACTAAATGTGTAATTTTAGAAAAGAAGGTGCTTGGGTAGTAAGCACCTTCTTTTTTCTAAACTTCTCTATATTTAGCCTTTTTATTTTCAGTTATATATAATATAAAAATCATTATAGCAGAGATTAATGCCAGGTAAAAAGTGATAGGCCAGATTATATTTACTCCGTTTCGCTCAATAACTCCACCAAGTATCAATGGGCTTAACATGTTACCAGAGCCTATGATTATTGGGATGATAGAGTTAAACCTTCCTCTATGTGATATAGGAGTATGGTCGGCTATGTAAACACCTTTATTGGTGCTTGCAAGTATTTCTCCTGCAGTCCATATAACAGTGGATAGAACAAGTAGCTTAAAGCTGTTGACATAGAATAACATACCAAAGCCTATGGCATAAAGCAGCGAAGAAATTACTATATTTAAAAGCGGTTTTACTTTTCTTGTAACAGCTGTAAGTATAGTTGTTAATCCTATTACGGATAATCCATTTACCGTCATTAACATTCCATAATATTTTGCTCCATCTCTTCCAAACAGTTCTTTAGTTTGGAACGGAAGACCAAAGCCTGCTTGGGAATAGACAAAGGAAACAATAATTGAAATCAAGACAAAGGCAAATAAGTATGGCCTTCTTAAAAGAATTAAAAAGACATTGCCCTCCTCAGCTCTCTCATCATTATTTATGCTCTGGCTTTCATGTATCTCATCCTTTGATGGTTTTAAATCAGGCACAAAATATAAAATAAGTAAAAGGGATATAAGTGTTGTTACTGCATCTCCGAAGAAAAGTATTTTTGTATGATTTTTAAAGAGATAACCTGCTATAAGTGGACCCACTGAAAAACCGAGATTCGTTCCGAGGTACAATAAAGATAGAGCTTCCTTTCTGTTTTTAGTATTTGTCATATCTATCATCATTGCACTATTGGCTGGTTGAACTGCACTATTTAAAAGCACAGAAAACATTAATATGTATGGAACAGCAATTGAATTTCCTAGAAAAGGGCAAAAGGCAATAAATAGAGCTGATAATCCTTGAAATATTAATATTATTTTTTTCCTTCCAATACGGTCAGCAAGGTATCCTCCAATAAGTGAACCTATTATTGAAACTACAGCAGAGGCTGTTCTAAAAACGCCTACCATACTTTCAGTAAAGCCGATGTTTGCTGTAAGAAAAAACACTAGGAATGGAAAAACAAAGTTTCCCATACAATTTATTATTCTTCCAATAAACAATACATATATGGATTTTGGCAATCCCCTGTAGGGCCATAACCCCTGTGGCAATTTCACATAACCATCCCCTTTTTTAGTTTGACATGTCTATATATTTATAACTATCACTTATAAAATTATATCAACATTACAAATTTCAGCAAATTTTTCATATTGGTGCTTTAACATCATAAAGTCGATATATTATTGAATATATACAGATAGCTCTCAAATACTAATAAATTTATCCATATAATATGAAACTTCTGTTGATTAACCTTTTCAGATGTTATGGAGTCGAATCAATCTGTTTAAAACAGAATATATAAATTTTATTGGGTTATATATAAGATAAACATGCACCTTTTAGATGTGAAACTCATATTATATTACAGCAGTTATTTGAGGGAAGGGTTATGATGGCATATTATAACTATCCGATAAATGTTGAAGTGTCGCACCCTTGCTGGATATATAATCTTCAAAGAGCTGAATTGGATGAATCACCCTTTGAACATCTGAACATATATAATATGTATAGAAAGGATACAGAAGAAGTTACAAATACTATGTTAGCAGAACAGGTGTTATCACCTGGAACATTTAAAATATCATATCCATATATAACAGGAATGAAGGATGATAAGCTGCAAGCTCAGATTAATAACACAATAATAGACATGGTTTCGAATCTATTAAGAGAAAGGGTATTGCTGCCGGAAAAAATAGACTTCGAAGATGTTATTGGCTTTTATAAAGTACCTTTAAATGAAAAGGGGATTTTAAGCATACTATATGGACTCTATACCTATGTTGAAAGGGCAGCCCACGGATTTACTGCGTATTCTTCCATTACGATTGATTTAGAAACAGGAAAGATTTATAAGCTTTATGAACTCTTTAATCCTAAGGTAAACTATAAAGCATTTCTCGAACCTCTTGCTAGAAAATATATAGAAGAAAATCAGGTACCTTTGTTAACAGAATATAAAGGTATAAAAGATGATCAAGGGTTTTATCTAACTCCAGACTCACTTGTAATTTACTATCAGGTTTATGAATACACCCCCTATGTTTACGGCTTATTTGAAATAAAGATACCCTATACCAATATTTTAAACATTTTAGGTCCAACAAGTCCTATACAAAGGCTCCTTAAATATTAGAATTGGTTTTTATTAGTTAAGGTTACAATGTAGGGATTATGCGACGTAACGTAGTAGTTAGTTTGTACCTTTAAAGACCGTTCCAACCGAGGTGTCGGGGCATTTAACCCCTTGGAAAACACTCACTGCGTGTTGAAATTCTAAGATTGCATGTATGGCGACAACCTAAGAACATTCGAAACTCATATGCTGCAAGAATTCTACATATT